>JAQSXJ010000024.1 GCA_029256725.1 Anaerocolumna sp.
GAAGAATTTAAAATAGCTGGAGCAGACCTAAACAATGACGGAAAGAATGAAATTATTATTATAAGTGATATGGGTACAAATGGAGGAGACGGAATCTATGGATTACGGGTGTACACAAAACAGGACCAGGGATATCAGCCAGTTGCGTTGCCGACGGAATATGAGATTTATGGCGGATTTCCTTACTATCTGAATTGGGATGGAAAATCAGCAGAAATACTGGACAGCAATAAAAGGGCATTCATACAGGTGGGTAATGATATATTAGAAGCTCATTATACCAGGACCGGCCAAACCGAGGAATGGGAAAAATTACAGGGAAAAGCAACTGAGCCTGTGGCAGCTGATGGAATATGTGATTTTGCTATACAAATGAAAGATGAAAAGGTAAAATTGATTATAAAGCAATACCTTATGGGTCCTACAGGTGTCCATGTGGATTGTATCGGTTATGTCTTAACTGAGCTGGAATTAGAGAGTGATAATACCTGGAGCGGCTGTTTATTATCTTCCATCAGATTAGCTTAAAACTATTATAGTATGAACAATTTAAAAGGGAGAGCTTATTATGAATCATTTGGGAACAAAAACATTAGAAACAGAGCGCTTAATACTACGGGCTTTTCGTACAGATGATGCAGAAGGTATGTATCGAAACTGGGCCAGTGATGAAGAGGTAACCAGATATCTCACCTGGCCGGTACACCCAAATGTAGAAGGGACAAAAGCGCTTCTTGGTATTTGGGAAGAAAAAGCGAAGGAATCAGATAATTATCAGTGGTGTATTGTACTGAAAGAAATACAGGAACCAATCGGAAGTATAGGAGTAGTACATATGGAGGAACAGATTTCTGCGGCCGAAATCGGTTACTGCTGTGGAAGAGCTTTCTGGGGAAAAAACATTATGTCAGAAGCGCTGGCAGCAGTAAGGGATTATCTCTTTGAGGAGGTGGGATTAAACCGCCTTGAAGCAAGACATGACACTAAAAATCCAGCCTCCGGTAAAGTTATGGAAAAATGCGGTCTGCGCTTTGAAGGAATCAAACGCCAGGGTGCTAAGAATAATACCGGTATTTGTGACATTGCATATTATGCTATGTTAAGAGAAGATAGATAAAGCCTAGAATACTATTGCAAGCAAATTAAATACCAGCCAGATGAGAAAAATACATAATACAAAGGCGAAGAAACTACAGATACTCTTAATGGCATGGATATCTGCGGTTTGCTTAGCCTGTAATGCCAGAAGCATATCTTCACGGTCAAGGTCTGTATCCTCCCATTCATAAACACTACCGTTTTCGTGGTAGATTGTTTGAGGATCTTTTTGTACAGCTTCCTCTTCTGTTATTTTCTTAGAACTGTATAGTTCCAGATCAGTTAGTAGAAATTTTAATTCCCGTTTCGTCATTACACTAATCACCTTGCCTTTCTTAACGCGCCAAAGTTTATGCCAAGGATTTCAGTCATAAACTTGTGTGTGAAAATTCTCTTTTAATCTTTATACTATCTTCCTATATTTTATTCTAAGCATTAAAAACCCAAGTTAGAGTGAAAAATTTATACTGTAATTTTTACAAGTGATATAAACTCCGTATTGTCTACACAAAACCCGCACTTATCTACACTTACTTAAATATACTATTATGTAGGAATATATTACAGCAAGCAAAAGTAATAATTGATTTACTTCATAAATATAAGTGAAATAAGATAAAGTAAACTTACCAAAGAATATAATCATTATAATAAAAAGTCTAACTCAATTCAATATAGTAAGGAGGCAAGAGTGAAAGAAAATTATATATTGAAAGGATGCCACGTTGAGATTCTTTCACTCCTTATTATTTGTGGCAGTATCGCAGGTTAGCCTGCGATATGCAATGGGTATAAAATATGAAAATAGCAGTTGATGCAGGTCATGGCTATGAAACTGCCGGTAAACGCACACCTCCCGTGCCAACAGATGTGGATTTTGACAAAGATGGAAAAGCCGACGTAAAAAAAGGCGAAAGCATCAGGGAACATGTAGCTGCTGTAGGCGTTGCCTATCTTCTGGTTCAGGAGCTCAAACGCTGTGGATTTGATACGATTATGACAGGGTTTAATGACAATAATCCGAAAAATGATGCCGATACCCCTCTCACTGAAAGGCAGACTGCCATCAGGAACGCAAAGTGTGATTACTCTGTAAGTATACATTATAATGCATATGGTGATGGAAAGACCTTTAATGCCGCAGAAGGAGTGGAAGTTTATATTCACAACAGTTATAGCCAAAAATCAGAGAAACTCGCGAAGGCAGTGTTAAAATATTTGGCACAAGGAACCTCGCAGGTAAATAGAGGTATAAAGAAGTCAGCACTTGCCATGTGTAACTGCAATACCCTTGGAACCAAAGGAGCAATTCTTACAGAGCTGTGTTTTATGACCAATGAAAGGGAAGCCTTACAGATGATGGGAAGCAGCGCTTACTGGAAAGAATCTGCGCAGGAAATCTGTAAAGGCGTTTGTGAATATACTGGTGTTAAGTATGTTTCAGAAGTATATACACCAACTAAGACCATTAAGAAATCCTCCTCAGAAAAGGATATCAAGTGGCTTCAGGTGAAGCTGAACGCAGTGCTTACCGGTGAAAGTTTTATACCAATAGCTGTGGATGGAAAATATGGTAACAAGACAAGGATAGCGGTGCTTATTTACTGGGAAAAACTCGGGTGGAATCAGACCGGTAAAGATACCGGCTGGGCCGCTGGCAGTAATACCATAACGGCTCTGTCAAAAGGCAGAAAGAAATAGAATAAAAGGGTTGTTGTATATATAAAAGGCAATAGAAGTAAGTAAATAAAACTTCTAAAGGCTATAATAAGTATACAGCAGTCCCTTTTTTTGTAGCGCTAATTCCTTGTCGCATAAGCTTTTCTGTAAGGATAAGCATAAAACAAAAGATGAAAAGAGTCGATTTATGTAAAATATACAACACAATATGTTGAATAATACAATATTTTCAAAAATGATTATGCAAAACGGTCATATAATCAATAAATAAATATCAAAATAAATACAAAAACACATACTATATGACATAATACAAAGAAATAAATTGAAATATGCACAAATTAATGATAGAATAAATATTATAACTTTGAGGGGGTTAACTATGTTTAAGAGCAGCAGGAAATTACAGAGACCAATCTTGATGCAGAGAATGCTGGACTGGGATTTTGAGAACGAGTTTATTGGCAGTGATGACACAGACCAAAATGATATATACCATAGCTATAGAAAATACTTTACTCAGTTCCGTAATGATTTTGACAATGTAAAATCCATTTCCGGGCAGCTGGAAGGCGTAGTGGAAGAAATCGTAGACACCTCATTAAGTGTTAGGCATTCCTCAGAATACATAGCTCAAGGAGCACAGTCCCAGGCAGATGATGTGGGGAGATGTATGGGCGTTGCAGATCATCTGGCAGACAAGATCAATGAGATGGATATGAAATCCAAGGAATTGATAGGCCTTGCCTATGATATGAGTGAAGTAAATGCAGAAGGAAAAGAAGCCATTCATAATCTATCCGTTAACCAGGAAAAGAATGAGAAGGTCATGACGGAAATTATGGATGCTATCTATACCCTTTTGAATAAAACCAAGAATATTACCGAGATAACGAAGGTATTATATAGTATTGCCTCCCAGACCAACCTGCTTGCTTTAAATGCTTCCATTGAAGCGGCCAGAGCAGGAGAAGCAGGCAAGGGTTTTGCGGTGGTTGCGGAGGAAGTACGGAAGCTGTCCGAAGAGAGCAGACAGGCCAGTGAGAATATCAGCAGATCTCTTTCAGATATTACAGGTCAGTTGGACAACCTTAGAGGAGTGATGGACTCCTCCACTGTAATCTTCACAGAGCAGAACCATGCTGTGAGTAAAGTAATTAAATCCGTGGAGCAGGTGAATGATACTGCGGATATATTCATAAAGAGACAGAAGGATTTCAATGAAGAAGTCAGCCTGCTAACCAGGGAAAAGACTACCCTCATTGAAGCTCTGGGAAGCATTGCTGCAGTTGTTGAAGAGTCCTCTGCCACAACGGAGGAAGTAGCTTCCTTAACCATTAGCCAGAACAGTATGGCTGATATCCTTGTTAAGATGACAAGAGAGTTATGCGGTAAGGTATCTTACATAGAGAAGAATTCTAATTCTATCAAGACCTCTCTGGTAGTAAAGAAGAAGAAAAAGATAGCCCTTATCTGGGATCTGGATGATCCCTTCTGGGAGCCGGCAGCAAAGGAAGCACAAAAGACCGCTAAAGTACTTAATATGGAGGTGGAGATCTATGCGCCTAAGTCCAGAGGTGAACAGGGAACAAAAGAAATGGTTGATATACTTAAGAATATTTCCATTAACAACTTTGATGGAATCGCAATTTCACCTATAGATGATGAAGCGGTTGCCAGAGAACTTCGAAATCTGTCGGGTAAAGGGATCAAGATCATTTTTATTCAGTCTCCGGTTAAGGGGATTAATCATGAGGCCATTATTGGTACCAATACACTGCAATGCGGGCACAGTGCGGGTATGATTGTAAAGCAGCTCTTAGGCGGCAGAGGTGATGTTGTAATTGGAATGTGGACGGATTATAAGCTGGCAGCAATTGAAGAAAGAGCTGAAGGTTTTATTAAAGAAGTCACAGAGAATTCCGCAATATCTGTACATCAGGTTGGAGTCGTTGGAGAACCCTCCAAAGAAGAGGCAGAAAGAGTAATTACCAAGATGTTAAAGGATTATCCGGATACCAGGTTATTCTTCTCTACCAATGTAGGTTGGGGACTGGCATATGCAAGGTATGTAGAGAGTCATGGACTGGATATCAAAGTGGTAACCATTGACTTTACAAAGGAAGTAGCTGCACATATGAAGAAAGGAAGCATTAAGGCAGCAGTTGCCCAGAGACCTTTTGTATGGGGCAGCGTTCCCTTGGAACTATTCGTAGATATATTTGCAGGCAAAGATGTAAAGAAAGTCACGGATACCGGCACCTATGAAGTAAATGCCAATAATCTTAAGATTTTTGAGCAGAGATTCTAAATAGATAAGAAAATTGAGTATATATAAATAAATGCTCTCCCTGTAACAAACAGCTTAAAAGAATCACTATAAAGTGGGTAATTAAAAGCACCTTTATAGATTCCAGTTACTGTTTGCTGCAGGGTAGAGCATTTTTTGCCTTTATGAAGATTTGATATAGTAGCTGGCAGCAGCAAGCATAGCAAAATATTACGTAGCAAGATAATAGCCATAAAAGACGAACGTATATTCGAATGAACTCGACTTAAAAACTGTTTTATGCTATAATATTATTCAATCAGTACTAGAAATTATAATAATACTGGTTAAAAAATCATTTTATACAGAATAGTTTTGAAAAATTTAAAGTTAATGAAATAGAATCTTAAACTTTCCTTCCTTTTATTTCATAGTTTTGTATATATTACTGTGCTATAATGTACGAAGCAGGATAATAACCAAAAGCAGATAATAACAGAAAGCAGGAGATAACCAAAAGCTATGTAAAGCTGCAGTTAGAGATTGGTGTATATGAGAGGGAATTGTGAAGGAATAACATCTTCACACAGAAAACTCTATAATGTACACAGAGGGTGCACATTACACTTATTAAAGAATTGATTATAGTGCCGGGAAAAACGGCATTCTATAAGAGAAAGAAGAATTGGAAGTAGATTCACTACTGGAATGAGGTGTCACTATGAAATTCATCCATATAGCAGATGTACATCTGGGGGCAGCACCAGACAGGGGATACCCCTGGAGCGAGCAAAGAGAGAAAGACATCTGGGAAAGCTTTCATCGTATAACAGAGCTATGTGAAAAAGAAGAGATGGACCTTCTGTTGATAGCAGGAGACTTTTTTCATAAACAGCCACTGTTAAGAGAGTTAAAGGAAGCAGCTTATAATTTGGGGAGATTATCCCACACACAGGTGGTGCTGATAGCAGGCAATCATGATTATATCAGTGAACGCTCTCCTTATTCGGACTATGTTTGGCCTGCTAATGTGCATATGTTAAAGGATAAGGAGATGGATAGCATCTTTTTGGAGGATATTAATACAGAAGTTTACGGCTTAAGTTATCATGCAAGGGAGATCAGGGAGCCAATGTATGACCGGATAAGCCCTGGATGCCCGGAACGGATCAATATACTTCTGGCCCATGGAGGGACCCCGGATAATATTCCTTTTGATAAAAATATTCTGATGGAATCAGGTTTTGATTATATTGCGCTGGGGCATATTCATAAACCTCAGTATCTTGCGGATAACCTGGCGTATTCCGGTTCCCTGGAGCCCATGGATAAGAATGAAACCGGTACAAGAGGTTATATCAGGGGAGAGATAACAAAGGAAGAAGAAGCAGGAAATCTTAGCTCAGAGTTTATACCGCATGCAACTTGCAGTTATCATAAAATAACAATACCCGTACAGACAGGTTTCACAAACGGTGAAATACGTGACAAAATGAAGGAAGCTATAAAGTCCAAAGGTGAAAATAATATTTACCAGTTCCACCTTGCAGGAAAAAGGGACAGAGATACGGTCTTTGACATAGAAGGGTTGTCTTCCCTTGGCAATATTTTAGAGGTAGTGGATAGTACTCTTCCGGATTATGATTTTACAGCACTAAAAGCTGAAAATGAAGATAACATTATAGGACTCTACATTAAGGCAATTGAAGAAGGCGGTTTTGCCGGCGAGCTGGGAGAAAAAGCCCTTTATTATGGTATGGAAGCCCTTTTAGAGGCCAAGAATTATAAATAAGGAGAGAAACACTTGGAATTTAGAGAGCTTAAAATAACGGATTTCGGAAAATTCCATCAGAAGAATATATCCTTAAAGGAAGGCGTTAATCTGATTTACGGAGAAAATGAAGCAGGTAAGTCTACCCTTCACGGATTCCTAAGAGGAATGCTTTTCGGTATAGACAAACCCAGAGGAAGAGCCTCCAAAGAAGATATCTATACCAGATTCCAGCCTTGGGAGAATCCGTCTCTTTACAGAGGAAGTCTGGATTTTTCTGTAGAGGGGAAGAATTATCGTATCATCCGGAATTTTGATAAAAATAATAAAAGCACCACTTTTCTGGATTTGGAAACCGGAAGAGAATTAGAAACCTTGAATATACAGGAACTACTTGGAGGCCTTACGGAATCCGGCTATGTGAATACCATTAGCATGGAACAGCAAAAGATCAGAACCGGAGCAGAACTGGCGGGAGAGGTCAGAAATTATATCACGAACCTTTCACTAACTAAGAATAACGAAGTGGATGTCAACAAAGCGCTGGTATTCTTACAGAACAAAAAGAGGGAACTGGAGGGGAAGAGACCCCTGCAGGAGCTAAAGGACGTAAAAATACTGATTGAAAAGGCAATAGCACTGGAACAAAAGGCGGATAGCCTGACGAACCAGTTGAATACAATAACAGGGGCCCTGGCACAAGCAGAAGCAAGATGCCTAAGCCTTGAAAATAAGGAATTGGCTGGTGAGAGAGCCTCGAATTATGAAAGCCTCCTGCTTAAAGTACCTCTGATAAGAGATAAGATTGCGGACTATGAAAGCAATAAGATACAGATGAAAGAATTAGAGGAGGCACTGAAAGCCTTAGATTATGAACTTGCTATAAGACTTCAGACTGGAAGCAATGAATTAAAAGAAGGACTGGATTCCTTAAAAGTTTACCAGAAGAAAAAGGAAAGTCTGGAGAATGAGAAAAGCAGCCTTTTAAATGAGACATCCAGCAGAAAAGAGGGCAAGGGTACAAAAGGAATGTTGGCGGCAGTGTTAGGAATGGCTGGTTTGTGTGGGTCTTTCTTAGGAGCAGTAAACTTAAGCAGACTGCCGGTATTAAATAATTTGTTATTCGCAGCTGGAGTATTACTATTTCTTTCAGGAGCAGTAATAGGTATTTTATATACGAATGGTTTAAGAAAACAAAAGCATCACACAGGTAATCTCCTTGTACAAATAGAAAATGAATTAATAAAAAACAGGAAAAAAAGAGAAGAACTTCTGAATAGATATGGAATAAAGGAAGAAAATGATTTATCAGTTCTATATGAAAAGGCACTAAAGCGGGAAATAGAAGGAAACTTTAAGGAAGAACAGAAAAAGGATTACATAAGACAGAGAAACCGCCTGGGAGAAAAGCAGGCGATCAGAAAAGAAGAGATAATCCAATTCTTCAATCAGTTTCCTTTTTTCGGGGAAGACGTTTTAAAACAGGAGTATATCCCTAACAGCAAGGATTTGGATAGAGTCATTAATTATTTAGAGGAGAAACAACAAGAAGTACAAAGAACAAGAGAAGAGCTTTACGGTGAGAGGGACCGGCTAAAGCTTAACAGTGAGCAGATTAAATGGGAGCTTAATGCCTTTGCCGGTAAGGAGGAAGAACTGTTCCTTTACCAGGAGCGGGAAAATAATTTAAAAGAGAAGGATGAAGAAATCCAAACAGAATTAAAAGCAGTAGTTGCTGCAATAAGTACGATTAAGATTCTGTCACAGCAAATCCATGATTCTTTTGGAAGTACATTAAATCGTAAGATATCTGAACTATTAGCAGGTTTTACTGAGGAGAAATACAACCGGATAGTAATTGATGAAAATCTGGAAATGAAAGCAGAAATAAGTGAGGAATACAGGTCCTGGGACAAATTAAGTGCCGGTACCATGGAGCAGTTTTTATTTGCTCTAAGGTTAAGTATCTCAGATGTCATGTATCAACAGGGTCTTCCCCTTTTATTGGATGACTGTTTTGCCTATTATGACGATAAGAGAACACGTAATGCACTTGAATATCTAGCAGAGAGCGGCAGACAGATACTTCTCTTCACTTGTCATAACAGGGAGCGAGAGATACTGGAAAGTATAGGGACACCGTTCCATTATATTGACTTGGGAAGTCACTGCTAAGTAGTAATCATTGAGACAATCCGTTTATGTAGTGTGATAAAAGATACTTCACACCCGGACTAATTGCGCTGCATCATCAACAATCGGTGCAGCGGGCATTGCTGAACTAGAACTAGTGTGAATCATAGGTTCTTTACACGCAAATTTTGTACCTGCTGTCCATATGCAGGTCCCTGGAAAGGCATGGTTATTGATATGGCAACAAGTAAAAAGCAGAAGAAAAAAAAGAATAAACGATTAAGACAGAAGATCAGGCTGACATTGCTTTCTATATTTTTAGTGTTTTCCCTTCTTTTCCTTGCAGGCTGCCTGTATTTTGACTACCGCTACGGAGATGATTTTGTGGAATATCAAAAGCAGGCCAACGAACTGGTAAGCAATTCAACTCCTGATACCTTCAGACAGATGGAGACCAGCCTTGTCTATGACAGCAACAACAAGCTTCTATCTGTATTAAAGGGGGAAAAGGATGTTTATTACCTGGAGTATAACGAAATACCCCAGATTGTAGTCCAGGCTATGATTTCCATTGAGGATAAGAAATTCTTAGAGCATGGAGGCGTTGATTTAAATGCCAATATCCGTGCAGCGCTGGCGCTGATCAAACATAAGGGCAAGATTACCCAGGGAGCCAGTACCATCACTCAGCAGTTAGCCAGAGGTATCTTCTTAAGTAATGAAGTAAGTTATGAGAGAAAGCTAAAAGAGATATTTATTGCGGTTGATCTTGAGAAGAAATACAGTAAGAAGCAGATTATGGAGTTTTATTTGAATAATATTTATTTTGCTAACGGTTATTATGGCATTCAAGCCGCCAGTAAAGGGTATTTTAATAAGAATGTAGATAAGCTGAGTTTATCTCAGATCGCTTACCTTTGTGCTATACCTAATAACCCAACTATCTATGATCCTCTGGATTATCCGGAAAATACCACAAAGAGGAGAGATAGAATCCTTCTGCAGATGTATAAGGATAATCAGATCAGCAAGGCAGAATATGATGAAGCAGTAGCAGAAAAAATGAAGATTAAAACCAAGAAGGTGGATAAGAACAACTATGTTGAAACTTATGTCTTCTATACTGCCACACGAGCATTAATGGAAGCAGAAGGTTTTGAATTCCGTACGGAATTCGATAGTGATGCGGACAAAGAAGAATACAATAAGGAATATAACGAGACATATACCAAATATCAGAAATCCCTTTATTATGGGGGCTACCGTATTTACACTTCCATTGATATGGAAAAGCAGGAGGCACTTCAGCAAGCGGTAGATAATACCCTGGTAGACTTTACAGAGAAGAACAAAGACGGTACTTATGAGTTCCAGGGCGCTGCGGTATCTATTGATAATGAAACGGGTAAGGTAGTTGCCATTGTAGGCGGCAGATATCAGGAGTCTCAGGGATATACCCTTAACAGGGCTTATCAGAGTTTCCGTCAGCCGGGTAGTTCCATCAAGCCTCTTATTGTATACACCCCTTCCTTTGAGAATGGTTATTATCCTGACAATGTAGTGGATGACCATAAATTTAAAGGTGGACCTTCCAATGCGGACGGTAAGTACCTTGGAAAGATACCTGTTCGAACTGCAGTAGAAAAATCTAAGAATACCATCGCCTGGCAGCTTTTTGAAGAGCTTACACCAAAGGTTGGATTATCTTATCTTCTTAATATGAACTTTGCTAAGATTGATAAGAATGACTATTACCCAGCGGCCTCTCTCGGAGGTTTTACTCACGGAGTCAGCCCTCTTGAAATTACCTCTGCTTATGCAGCTTTGGAAAATGACGGTGTATATAGAGCACCTACCTGTATTCTTACCATTAAGGATTCGGAAGGCAATGTAATAGTAGAGAATAAAACCGCTAAAAAGCAGATATACACTGAGAATGCTGCAAGAATGATGACAGATGTAATGACAGGAGTTATTAAGAATGGAACCGGTAGAGGTCTTGGTCTTGATAATATGATAAGTGCCGGTAAGACTGGTACCACAAATGATAAGAAGGACGGCTGGTTTGTAGGATATACACCCTATTATACCACCGGAGTCTGGGTAGGTTATGATATCCCCAAATCCACCAGCGGTTTATCAGGAGCAAGCTATCCGGGAAATATCTGGAAGACATACATGAATGTCATCCATAAGGGACTGGATAATATATCCTTCCCTACCTATATCGATACCAGAACGGATGCAGAGAAAGCAGAAGATCAGGGTATAACCCCCACACCAACAGATACTCCAACGCCCACACCAACAGATACTCCAACCCCAACGCCAACAGATACCCCGACCCCAACACCGGAAGATCCTGATGACTGGGAAGATGGCTGGGAAGAACCGGGAGTGACAGAGGAACCCACCAATCCGGGTACTACAGAAGGTGGTGAGGATGGAAGCGGCAGTGATGACGGCCAGAATAATGGTGGTGCAGAGGGAGATGATGGAAGCGGTACTTCGGATGGAGAAACAGGCTTTACATCACCATAAAAATAAAGTAGGAAAATTTTTATATTTTTATAATAATGCTATTGACTCTATTGTAACAGCAGGGTTTATACTTATTTCATTGGGGCCCCAATCAAAAATCTGAGTATTAATAATGCATATATTAATAGCTGCATCTATAATGTGAATCTTGCTTCCTGCCTAAGTATAAAAACACTTGTTGGTATGGTGATTATATGCTTGGACAGACATAAAGAACCAAATTCATCTTATTAGAATACCCAGAAAGGATGACGAATGTTTAAAATCGGAGAATTCGCAAAATTAAACAGAGTGACCATAGCAGCCTTAAGACATTATGATGTTCTGAATCTGTTAAAACCGGTAAAGACCGATGAACTGACCGGTTACCGCTACTACTCGGCGGAACAGATGACTGTACTTAATCGTATTTTGACGCTAAAGGGCATGGGATTTTCCCTGGAGGAGATTCTGCTCATTGTAAAGGAAAACAAGGGGAAAGAGGCCTTAAAGGAGCTTCTGGCTTTAAAGCAGTCGCAAATACAAAGCAATATTGACAGAGAACAAGAACGTCTTAATCTGTTAAAAGGTTATATGGTATACCTGGATCAGGAGGGTACTACAATGGAATATGATGTAATCTTTAAGAAGACAGAAGAAATCAAGGTGGCAGGCTTAAGGGATATTATCCCGGATTATCCCGACCAAGGACATTTATGGGAGGAGCTGGTGAGTTATATAGAAAGCAATCAGTGCAAGATCATACCTCCCTGTCTGGTAATATATTATGATAACAAAGAACTTGAGAATGCAGTTGATGCAGAAGTTCTGGAAGGCATAGCGGGAGAGTTAAAAGGCAGTGACCGAGTTAATGTAAGAAACCTTGAGTCAGTTTCAGCAGCCTGTGTTGTTCACAAAGGCTCTTATAAGACCATAGGGCAGGCATATAAAGCAGTTTCCAGTTGGATTGAGGAAAACGGTTATTCTATAAACGGACCTCAACGTGAGCTTTATTTAAAGGGTGAATGGAATTCCGAAAGTGAAGATGAATATATAACGGAAATCCAAATACCGGTTGAAAAGAAAATCAATAATTAATAATGAGACCCCCTTTGCCGGGATAAAAACCCAGGCAAAGGGGGTCATTGCGTCTTAAGTTGACTATGTAAGATCCCTTATAAATTATAAAATAATACAAAGCAGGTATAAGTAACTGCATGTACGAAATTTTTTCTTTCAGTTATTATTCCAGTATCATCTGTTTATGCAGAGGAGGTATTTAAGTTTTTTCTTAGAACAGTTGTTAGATGGGGTATAGCAGAGAAAGAGGTACGGATGAATAATGAATTGGAAGGTTTTTTAAAGGAAGTTTTTCCAGATACAGTTTGTGAGATAAAGTCTGACTTTCAGGAAGACGGATTAACAAATCAGAATTATATAATCACGATAGACAATAACAGGTATGCCGTTCGGTTGGGACGTAAAAATGCTTATGAACTGGGGATAAACAGAGAGGGAGAATATGCTGCCCTAAAATCAGCTGTTGAGGCTGGGATAGGTGCAGAAGTGGTCTATTTTGCCGTAAAAACCGGTAACATGGTAACAAAGTATATTGATGGAGTTAAATGGAAAGAAGAGGATACGAAAGAGGCAGAAAATATGGAGCGTATTGTTTCTGTTATGAGAAGAATCCATGAGTTGCCTGAGATACCTTATCATTTCTCGCCGTATAGGGATATCAATAACAGAATTAAATATGCACGAAAAAATAATCTTTACCTGCCTGCAGACATTGAGATCTTAGTTGCAGGGATGAAGGAAATACAAAGGGAAAGAAACAAACATGAAGCTCTTTATACCGGGCTGTGCCATAATGATCCGTTTCCCAATAACTATCTGGATGATGGCACCTTAAAGCTGATTGACTGGGAATACAGCGGTATGGGAGATATATTTTTTGATCTGGCCATAATCTGCATGCCTTATAGAAAAGAGCAAAAGGAAGAGTTCCTGGTGAAATACTTTGGAGACTGCAACGAGGAAAAACTCTCAGGTCTTAAGCAGATGGAGTATGTAGTAACCTTATGGAATGCCATGTGGGCAGTTATGCAAATAAGACTGTCACAAGGTGAAGGCTCTGTGAACTACAAAGATATAAGTGATTATCTGTTCTCTGAAGCAAGAAGTATAATGAACATTATCTTATAAACCGGAAGGTTATAATAAGAGCAATATAAACCATTATTATTTAATGTGATTTTTTACTGTTTCAGCATCTTGGAACTCCCACTCAGAACAAAGATAAATAAGTCTGTCCGAGATTATTTATACAATATAATGGTGTTAATTAAGCTTATTAACCCAAAAGGAGGATGAAATATAATACTTCATCCCCCTTTTGGTAATATTATCGTTTGATTTATATCTAACCGGAGCAATATAAATCTTTAGATATTTTTGTAGGAATTTATTTTTTTACTTTAGCCAGAATATTCTGAATGCGCTCTGTGGGATTTAACAGTTTGCTGATAGAAGAATCATGGTTTAAGGTATCTATTAATAGAGCGATATATTTGCTCATGTCTACATTGATATAATATGGTCTGGACAGCAGCTCTTCTGTCTGATATACCAGGTTAGTGGTAAGTACACGATAGATTAAGCCCTGCTCATATGCCTCATCGAATTTGGAAAGTCCGTTTGTGAATAAACCGAAAGTGGAAGCTACGAAGATTCTGCCGGCTTTGCGTCTCTTTAATTCCTTGGCAACATCAATCATACTTTCTCCGGAGGAAATCATATCATCAATGATAAGCATATCTTTGCCTTCGATATCAGAGCCTAAGAACTCATGGGCAACAATTGGATTACGTCCGTTAACAACAGTGGTGTAATCTCTGCGCTTATAGAACATACCAAGGTCTACTCCTAATACATTTGCGAAGTAAATGGCACGGTTCATACCGCCTTCATCGGGGCTGATTACCATCATATTATCGGAGTTAATGTTAAGATCCGGTACATGGTTTACAAGTGCTTTGATAAACTGATAAGTAGGCTGTACGGTTTCGAAGCTCTTTAAAGGGATAGCATTCTGTACACGGGGATCATGAGCATCAAAGGTAATAATACTCTCTACTCCCATATTGGTCAGTTCCTGTAAAGCGAGAGCGCAGTCCAGTGATTCTCTGGAGCTTCTTCTATGTTGTCTGCTTTCATAGAGAAAAGGCATGATAACAGTAATTCTTCTTGCCTTGCCTCCTACCGCTGCAATAATTCTTTTTAGATCCTGATAGTGGTCATCGGGTGACATATGGTTGGTATGTCCGCATACCGAATAAGTTAAACTGTAGTTGCAAACGTCCAGAAGCAGGTAAAGGTCGGAACCACGAACGGATTCTTTGATTACACCTTTTGCTTCACCGGTACCAAATCTGGGGCAGTGAGCATCGATTAAGTAGGAATCACGCTGATAACCTGCAAAGGCAATAGTGGATGTGTGCTCGCTTTCCCTTGCTCTGCGCCAGTCTACAATGTAGTCGTTAACTTTCTGTCCAAGGGATTTACTGCTTTCCAGAGCAATCATGCCCAATGTACCGACGGGAATCGTTTCTAGTATTTTTTCTTGCTGCGGCATTTCGTTTGACCTCCAATTGGTTTTAGGGAGTTAAAGTATCTTAAACCCCGTTGTTTAGGATAAATTGATTATGTGAATTATTCAGTGCATTTTATTCTTAAAAATTCGTTTCGACTGAACCGTCACGAAAAATGTCCATTAACGTTATACCATTATCGGTAAAGTTAGTCAAGGCTAAAACAGTTTTTTTAGTCGAATATCCTCGCCTATGATCTTTAAGAGAGTGAAATTACTGGCAATTCTTGAGAATACCCTTTCGCTATAAAGGCTGTTTATATTGTCGAGGGACAGGTTGGTGGAGATGATTGTGGACTTGCTACGAAGCAGCCGTTCATTAATACACAGGTAGAGCTGGACATTGACAAAGGCATTGTTAAGCTCAGTTCCAAGATCGTCTATGATTAGCATATCACAGTCTAAGATATATTCAAACTGGCTGCCGGCTTCAAAGTTTTCTTCCCCTTTACCGAATTTATTCTTCTCAAGGATATCAAAAAGTTGAAAAGCAGTAAGATATATTACCGTAAAAGCTTTGTCTAATAATTCCTTGGCAATACAATTGGCTAAGAAAGTCTTTCCTACTCCGGTATTTCCGTAGAGAAGTAGATTGCCCTTTACCGAATCAAAAGAGTCAATAAAGTTTCTGCATTCTTTTACCACTCGTGTAATATTATCCCGTGGCGAAGTTTTAATAGAGGGGTCAACGTAATCCTCCGCATAATAGGAGAGGGAGAAAGAACTGAAATTCTCTCTGCTAATTGCTTCCTTCATGTTGGATTGGGAATAGACAATATCCACAATAGCCTGCTTAAAGCAATGACATTTCTCGTTGCCGATATAGCCGGTATCCTTACAGTCCGGGCACTGATGTCGGAGCTTTAAAAAATCCGCACGGTAGCCATGGGCTTTTAACAGGGCTTCCCTGCGTTTATCTGCACCTCTTGCAACCAGTTTTAGATTTTCAAGAGCCTCTTCATTACCTGTTAACATTTGTCTGGCACTTTCAATAGCGCAGGTTACTATTTCATCGTCAATTTCCTTTAAAGCAGGAATCTTCCCATAGGCTTCCTCCATTCGGATATCCAGGGCATGCTTGGCTTCCAGCTGCCGGTTGTCATAATCTCTCAGGATTTTATTGTATTGATAGTTTTTAAGAGCCATCGGGTTATTTCTCCTTCTGAAAACATATAGTACTGCCTTGCTCTAGAGTTATAGCAAGTTACTATTAAACGAGTTTAATTCATCTTCTTCTGAAGCAGTTTTTGTTCCATTGAGGAATAGTCAGCTTCCGTATAGGAACGCTGGGGAAAGGCATTGAACCGATTGGGAGCAGCAGGACGGGGTTGAGCAGATTTTCCTGCGTTATTGGCAGCTATAGCAGAGACTTTTGCTGCATTTGCTGCCTTGTCCTTGGAATGCTCTTCATCCAGTTTGCTTATCTGTGATAATTCCTTTACGCCTTTTTTGTTCCAGTTCTCCAGTATTTTATCTGCATATTTAAAATCTGGTTTTTGAGTCAGAAGTATGGTGCGGTTGCAGGCTTCTATGATGATATCGATGGAGAAGCCGAATTTATTCAGCCATTTTTCTATAAACTGTTTCTCGATCTGACCGGGTGCCCGGTTTAAGCCGAAGGCTTTGTTGATTGCAGTATAGTTGCTGTTATAAAGAGCGGTCTTGGCTTCAGCCTTTTCTACCGTATCCACTCCTTCTTCCGCCCAGGAAAGAGCAACGGCTTCTATGTAGGAAGGGTTCTTCTTATTTTTGGAGATACAGTATTCGTATAAATACATAATAAGCTCAGCTGAGAAACCAAGGCTTTCGTAAAGGTATAGAATTAACTGCATATCCATCGGTTTGATCAGACGATCCAGGTATATCTCAATTATGTTCAGCAACCATTTGACCTCATCATTTTCCGTCAGCTGCTTAATCTGAGCTTCGGAATAGGTAGGTTTTTCAAACATATGAGCTTTTCTGTCCCCGGAGATTCTGGCAGTTGACATATCGGCATATGCAGTTTCTTCAGCAGGACTGCCTTCATATGGTGTATTGTCATAATTGCTGTTAGTATAAGCCGCACCTTCTGAAATATTCTCATTTATGCTGTTCTTTGAATAAGCGTCCTCCATAGAAGCATCAAGAGCGGAAGAAGCCGGATAAGCAGGGGTTGCGTATGTAGCATTCGGCTCACCTTCACGGTAGCCTTGATTATATGTATTTTCATTATTGATTTCGGATTCCTTGGATTCCGGATCATTTAAAGTCATTGAGATAATTTCTTTTTTGCTGTCTCTCTCCAAATGAATCAGGTTAACCTTTTCCCAGTAACAAAGAGCACGAATAATATCTTTCTCTGTTTCGTCCAAGTGATCTGCAATGGATGAGATGGTAATAGATACATCACCAAAGCTATGTACACAGCGAAGCAGATACAGATATACCTTCACATAAGAGCCGCTGGCAACAGGCATATATTCATCAATAAAACAGTTGGGTACCAGGGTTACACCCCGTTCACGGCTGGTATTTAACAGTATTGCACTCATATTTATTAACCTCTCATTTCCTTTGTAAGTCATATTGTAACATAGAGAATAGGTATTGGAAATAGGCTAATTTCCGGGAATCCTTTGGGGGATAAAATTGTGGATAATGTGGATAATGTGGAAATGAAGCAGAATTTTAATGTAAAATAATGTAAATATACCTGGAAAGCTGTAATAATGGCTAGCTGATAAATTACTTTAACCCGCCTTAGGTAATTTGTGAAGGGAATAAAAAATCCACAGCCTTATCACAGTGAAATTGTTGATAAGGTTGTGGATAATGTGGATAACTATAGTCCTAAAAGGGCATTTCCAATGGTTACAACGTCTCCGGCACCCATAGTTATCAACAAATCACCGTTAGTACAATTTTCTAATAAATAATTTTGTATTTCGTCAAAAGTTGAAATATGGATGACATCTTTGCCTTTTTCCTTTAATAAAGCTTCCAAATCCTTGGAAGAAATGTCACCGGGATCCAATTCTCTGGCAGCGTAGATGTCTGTCAGTACGATTTTATCGGCAAGGGATAAGCTTTCTGCAAATTCCTTTAGAAAGGAACGGGTTCTGGTATAGGTATGGGGCTGAAATACACACCACACACGGCTGTGGGGATAGTTCTTCGCTGCGTTAAGTGTAGCTGTCACCTCTGTTGGGTGGTGAGCATAATCATCGATAACTGTAACGCCTGCAATAGTACCTTTGTATTCAAAGCGGCGTTTAGTACCGGTAAAGCGGGAAAGGGATTCCTGAATTGTTGTCAGAGGAATATTTAAATTCCTGGCAACTGCAACAGCAGGCAGTGAATTGGAGATATTATGGTCACCTACTACATGAAGATGGATCTCGCCAAGAAGTGCACCGTCTTCATAAAGGCTGTATTGGCCGAAGCCATTTGCATCATAATGAATATTTCCAGCATAGTAGTGGTGTTTTGTGCCGGCTACAGGAGAAATTTCTTCCTTCGTGCTGTAAGTAACATATGGACAGTTCAGTTCGTTGGTAAAGAAAGAGATATTTTCTATATCAGCGTTTATGACAAGAAGGCCGTCGTTAGGCAGCAGATCTGTAAAAGTCTTAAAAGAGTTACGAATATCAGATAGATCCTTAAAGAAATCCAGATGCTCCTCCTCTATATTTAATATGATACCGGTTGTAGGACTGAATTTTAAGAAACTATTCGTGTATTCACAAGCCTCAGTCACAAAATGCTCAGAGTTTCCAATTCTTATATTTCCACCGATACCGTCTAAGATTCCACCTACGGAAACAGTTGGATCAAGACCGGCATCCAATAACAGCAGGGATATCATAGAAGTAGTGGTAGTTTTTCCATGGGTGCCGGATACTGCGATGGCATCGGTATAACATTTCATAATCTGACCTAAGAGATCTGCTCTGTCGATTACCGGGATGTCAAGTTCTCTGGCAGCCATAAGCTCAGGATTATTTTCCTTTACAGCAGTAGTATAAACCACCAGCTTCACATCGTTAGTTATATTTGAAGGACGTTGACCATAAAATACAGTAATGCCAAGCTCCTCTAAATGATCAGTAGTAGTACTTGCCTTGGCATCGGATCCGGTAATTTCAAATCTTAAGGTATGTAAAAGCTCTGCCAGACCGCTCATGCTGATACCGCCAATGCCTATAAAATGTACTTTAATGGGTGTGTTAAAATCAATCTTAAACATAAGACACTTCCTATTCTTTGTGATTGTTTTCCGTTATGGAATTGCAGGGTTAATTTATAAACTGAAATTTTATTATAAACACATGATTGTATAGCTGTAATAAAACCCAGGTATGACATCATTTTTACACATGGTAAAAGATAAAGCAAGAGTTCAGTTTATATAGTATGAAACCTATTTGTAATTATAATCAATTCCTATAAAAAAACAATTGATTTTTTCGCATACTCTCATAATATGATGATTTGTTATTTAGGGAAACTTGGTTAATAAGAAAGAAATCAATACTCAGATAAGTAATATGGGAAAAAAGACACATCTTAGTAAAACAGAAGTTGTACTCCGTATAAATTCTTGTACGGTAGTTTTGATTACGTATGACAGACAAGTCGAATTTTAGGGTAAAACCACAGAAAAGATTTTAGAGAGGGAAAATACATACAAAATTAACCAAAAGGGGGTAAATTAATTTGTTCATTATATATAATGCTATAAAAAATATATATTTTAATAAAATATTTGTAAATATTATTCACAAACCTGTAAATGAATGGTATAATAATGTCAAATTAAACAACGAGAGGTGATTGCATGATAAAGAAAGAAATGATAGCAATGCTTCTGGCAGGAGGACAAGGTTCAAGACTTGGAGTATTGACCTCTAACATTGCTAAACCCGCAGTAACTTTCGGTGGAAAGTACAGAATCATCGATTTCCCCTTAAGCAATTGTATTAACTCAGGTGTTGATACTGTCGGGGTACTGACCCAATACCAACCCCTTCGTTTAAATACGCACATAGGAATCGGAATCCCATGGGATCTGGATAAGAATATAGGTGGTGTCTCCATCCTGCCGCCATATGAGAAAAGTACTTACAGTGAATGGTATACCGGTACTGCGAATGCCATATATCAGAACCTGGAGTACATGGAATACTACAATCCGGATTATGTCCTGATACTGGGCGGAGATCATATCTATAAGATGGATTATGAGGCTATGTTAGACTTTCATAAACAGAAGAATGCAGATATCACCCTGGCTACTATACCGGTTCCCTGGGAAGAGGCCAGTCGTTTTGGAGTTGCAATCACAGATAATGACAGAAGAATTACAGAATTTGAAGAGAAACCGAAGGAACCCAGAAGTAATCTGGCCTCCATGGGAATATACATATTCAGTTGGGCGGTGTTAAAAGAAGCACTGATCACACTCTCAGAGAAAAAAGGCTGCGATTTTGGAAAGCATGTAATACCTTACTGTCATGAAAGGGAGGACAGGATATTTGCCTATGAGTATAACGGTTACTGGAAAGACGTGGGAACACTTGGGTCTTACTGGGAAGCCAATATGGAACTCATAGATCTGGTCCCGGTGTTTAATTTGTATGAAGAATTTTGGAAAATATATACCAAGAGCGATATTATACTTCCTCAGTTTATAGGTAAAGATGCTGTTATTGATAAAGCCATAATCGGAGAAGGTGCTGAAGTCTACGGTGAAGTACATAACTCTGTTATCGGTTCCGGTGTCTTTATCGGAAAAGGTGCGGTTGTCAGAGACTCCATTATCATGAAATCCACTGTGGTGGAAGACGGAGTTCAAATATACAGAGGCATAATAGCGGAAAATTCCGTAATTGGACAGAATTCAGAGCTTGGCATGGGTGACGATGTTCCCAATAGGACTGAGCCGTCAATCTACTCTTTCGGTCTGGTAACTATTGGAGAAGGTTCCGTAATACCCCCAGGTGTCAAGATTGGTAAGAACACCGCTATTAAGGGTATCACCGTCCTGTCCGATTATGAGGAAGGAAATCTTGCCAGCGGAGAGAATCTAATAAAGGCAGGTGAGAGGCTATGAGAGCACTAGGTATCGTTTTAGCCGGAGGCAATAACAATAAGATGCGGGAGCTTTCCCATAAAAGAGCCATAGCGGCCATGCCCATAGCTGGAAGCTACAGAAGCATTGATTTTGTCTTAAGCAATATGAGTAATTCCCATATACAGAAGGTGGCAGTATTTACCCAGTATAATGCAAAATCTCTCAATGAGCACTTAAATTCCTCAAAATGGTGGGACTTTGGCCGAAAACAGGGAGGTTTGTTTGTATTTACGCCAACCATAACGGCAGATAACAGTTTTTGGTACCGGGGAACAGCAGACACCATGTATCAGAACCTTAACTTCTTAAAGAGCAGCCATGAACCTTATGTGATCATTGCATCCGGAGATGGCATCTATAAGCTGGATTATAACAAAGTATTAGAGTATCACATTAATAAAAGAGCTGATATCACCGTTGTATGCAAGGAATTGGAAGACGAAGAGGATACCAGCCGTTTCGGAGTTGTAAAAACTGATGAAGATGACAGAATCATGGATTTTGAGGAGAAACCCTTAAGGGCTGATGATAAGAAGGTATCCATTGGTGTTTATATTATCAGAAGAAGACTATTAATAGAATTGTTAGAGAAATCAGCAGAAGAAGACCGATATGATTTTGTAAAAGATATCCTTATCCGTTATAAGAATGTAAAGAAGATCTATTCATATTCCATTAATACTTATTGGAGCAATATTGCTTCTGTAGAAGCTTATTATAATACAAATATGGATTTTCTAAATAAGGAGGTAAGAGATTATTTCTTTAAGCAGTACCCGGATATCTATTCCAAGATTGATGATATGCCGCCGGCAAAATACAATCAGGGTTCTGCGGTAAGCAACAGTATTATCTCCAGTGGCTGTATAGTAAACGGCCGTATAGAAAATTCCGTTATCTTTAAGAAAGTTTATATCGGGAACAACTGTACTATAAAGAATTCCATTATCCTAAATAATGTCCATATCGGGGATAACACCTATATAGAGAATTGTATCGTGGAGAGCAGAGATACCATCCGGGCTAATTCGACTTATGTAGGAGAGCCGGATAATGTAAAAATCGTAATTGAACGAAATGAAAGATACTTAATGTAAAAAGCAAGAGGATTATATCCTTTTCGCATATAAAAAACAGACAACACTTAAAGGGGGCTATACAAAATGCAGATTACAGATGTTCGTGTACGCAAAGTTAGCAAGGAAGGAAAGATGAAAGCAGTTGTTTCCATCACGATGGATAACGAATTCGTCGTACACGATATTAAAGTTATTGAAGGGGAAAAAGGCTTGTTTATTGCAATGCCCAGCAGAAAAGCAGGGGACGGGGAGTACCGTGATATTGCGCATCCTATCAATTCGGAAACCAGAGATAAGATTCAGAAGATTATCCTGGAAAGCTATGAAGTAGCTGCCGAAGAGTATGATGAAAAAATAGAAGCTTAAACAGCTTATGATCTTTCATTGCTCCAGGAAGGGGCTGCCGCAAAAGACTGCGACAGCCCCTTTTTGGAATATGGAAATCCATTGCACGTAACCTATATTATAGAGTATAATAAGGTATAGGAATGTATGATGACGAAGAAAGGAGCCGTAACATGAAAAAAATAACCAGATTAGTGTTAGGAATATGTATTCTTATATTTATAATGTTCGGGGTTAATTTTCGGTATCATATCAGCAGTAATGTAAGTAACAATGTGTTAAGTGAGAAAGAGAGTAATGGGGACTTTATCTTAGAGGTAAGAGAGGCCATGCTGCAAGGCGATGAGAAGTTAGTGCTTCCATATACCGGCAATGTAGAGGACATGGAGTGGTTCACAGAAGAGGTAATCGATCAGGTGTATGCTATAGATGACAAGAGCACCTCAGGTGATTATGATTATTTGAAATATAAGGTTAACAGCATATATGCCCATATAGTAGGTCTTGGAAACAAACTTACAGTAACTTATGAATTTAAATACAATGAAGTTTACGAAGAAACATTGTTAGTAGATGAAACAATCAAGCAATTGTTTGCAGAGTGGAAGATAGAAGAGTTAAGTGATTTTGAGAAAATAAAGAAGATACATGATTATATTATAGATAATGCGTCTTATGATACAACGGTAACAGATTATTCTGCTTATGATAACCTCATTGGTAAGAGTTCCACCTGTCAGGGGTATATGAGCATTGCCTATAAGATGTTTACGGAAGCAGGAATTCCAGCAAGGATTATTACAGGGATAGGGAATAATGACAGCCATGGCTGGAATATCGTACAACTTAACGGCCAGTGGTATAACATCGATTGCACCTGGGATGACCCCCTTACTAAGAGCGGTAAGAATCTGCTGTTATATGAATATTTTTTAAAGTCTGACAAAGAATTTGCCGGTCATATCAGAGATGAAGAATTCAGTACGGAAGATTTTTATGTAGAGTATCCTATGGCAGAAGAATCCTATAAATGGAAATAATGTTGTATAAAAGGTTAATAATTCAGCTTATATGTCGAAATATTTAATATAAAACATAAGATGAGTAGGTTGAAAAAAGAATGAAGTTTTTGACCTCTAATTTGTATGTGAGCCAGAGTGCACAGATAGGAATTGCGTTGAATAAAATCTGATTTTTTCAACCTCCTGATTTTTACGTGTGCTAGAGTAAACAGATGGGAGTTAATATGAAAATAGGAACGGCACAAAGCAATAATTTTATTAAGGCATCTACTGATAGGGATGTACAGGAAAAAACAAATAATAAAAAAGATGGTAAGAGTAACAGCACAGGTCAGAGCCGTTTTTATGCCGGAAATCTGAATTTGAACCAAGACATTATAGCAGCCAGAAAGATAAACGGGCAAAAGCAGGCAATCAGAACAATACTAGGTACCTTTACAAAAGAATTAAATATGGACTGTAATATGGACGAATTAAGAAAGAAACAGGATAGTATTCGAGCTGATATGTCAGTATATTATGATAAGTTAAATTCTGTACAGAAAATGAAGGATGAGATTCGCAAAGGTTATGGAGTATCAGAATCCTCTGAGGAAGAGAAGGATGTAAATCTTATTATTAAGGGTATGTATAACTCTGACTCTCTAACAGATGATGAGAAGCAACGACTGAAAGAAATAGGACCGCTGACAGATTACCAGAAAGAAATACTGGAATGCAGCAAGATGGAGAACTTTTGGAGCAGAAATTTACAGAAAGCGCAGGAAACCGTCAATAGTATAAGTTGGTCAGTTAATTCCATTCAACTGGAAAGAGATAAAATACACCCAGTATTAGATGCGAAAGAAGCTGCGGAGAAGATTCTGGAGGCTGCTTCACAGGAAGTAGTAGGCTTGCTGGTTGAGGAATCGAAGGAAAAAATCGATGAAGATCTAAATAATAAAGACGATGCAGAGGAAGCAGCAGAAAAGGCAGACAAAAAGAACAATAAGGATGCTGATGGAATCGATACAGCAGAAGCTGAGGATTTAATAAATTCTTACAATGCGAAACAGGAAGAATTACTAAAGAAGCTTAAAAAACAAGCTAATATAAGTAATGTGCTGATGGATGAACTGAAAGGTATTTTTTTAGATCTTCGATATTAATAGGAGTACATAAGGAGCCTGAAAGGTATTGTGTTTATTACTTCAGGCTCTCTTTAATAACTTGATTGCAGCTTATTATTCTATATCTACAAGATTCCCATTAATCAACTTCGCCAGAAATTCTCCTACATCTGCCTCTGCATCTTCCATATCCAAATTGTTCTTAACAGCAACTGCCTCCGTTAAGGTTTCCGGAGTGGTAACCCCTCTCATCAATCGATCCCAGAGGAAGATACCGGTCTCGTTTATGGAAGGCAAGCCGTTTACTGCTCCGTTATTAGAATCTCCGTTTTTTACAATACAGAATTCACCTCCCAGTTCCTTTACGGAAAAACCTTTCTTAAGAGTAATTGTTTTTATTTTCATAAAGTACCAGCCTTTCTTTTGGATTTAAATTAAGCTTAGCACATATAAAAGGCAGAATCTATGCATAGAACGGTACAAGAATAAAGAGAAAATACTGTTTTTATAGCTCTTTTTATTCCTTGCCATAATTTTTAAATTCGTATATAATTAAATAGCTATAACTTTAAGAGTATTGAATAGATATAAATCTAAATTACAATAATAGTGACTGTAATGTCAGCTATAATAGTCGCTGATACTGCAAGGATTCAGGCAGCAGTATCATTACAGGGCGGATCGAAAGATGCGTTCTATTCTCGTATGCAAAAAAGTGGCAGCATTTCTTGGTTTAAAGTTCCACTTGTTATAAAAAGTACTAAAAATATGTAATATAAAAGGACAGGTAGAAATAATGTACATTATAGTTGGACTTGGAAATCCCTCCAGAGAATATCAGGCCACCAGGCATAACATCGGTTTCGACGCCATTACAAGGCTGTCCGATGACTTTCGTATTCCACTGGATTTTAAGAAACATAAGGCAATCTGCGGAAAAGGTATGATTGCAGGAGAAAAGGTTATTCTGGCGCAGCCTCAGACTTATATGAATTTAAGCGGAGAAAGTATTAGAGAATTGCAGGATTTTTATAAAGTTGGCCCTGAAAATATCGTTATCATTTACGATGATATCAGTCTGGAACCGGGTAAATTGCGTATCCGTACCAAAGGTAGTGCCGGCGGACATAATGGCATTAAGAGTATTATTTCCCATCTTGGAACGGATGAATTCCCAAGAATTCGCGTAGGTGTGGGGGATAAACCAGCAGGTTGGGATCTGGCAGATTATGTACTGTCACGTTTTTCTTCAGAAGAACAGCCAATTATCAGAGAGGCACTAGGCAAAACATCGGAGGCTGTAAAGACTATATTAACAGATGGTATGGAGCCTGCAATGAATCAATATAACAGAAAATAAGGAGGCACTTCCTTGAAGACCTTTATTACTCCTCTTAAGGAATTAAAAGAATTTAATGAAATAAAGGACAGTTTGACCCTGAAAAATACACCCATACAGATAACGGGGTGTATTGATTCCCAGAAATGCCACCTTATATATGGGTTTGGGGAAGAATATTCCCAGAAATTAATTATCACCTATAATGACTTAAAGGCCAAGGAAATCTGTGAAGACTATAAGCTCTATGACAAGAATGTCTTCTTCTATCCCGCAAAGGATATTATTTTCTACAGTGCCGACATACATGGAAATGCAATTGTCAGAGAGCGCCTTAAGATATTAAAGAGGCTTCTGAGCAAAGAACCGGTTACTATTGTAACTACCATTGATGGTGGAATGGACAGGATACTGCCTCTTAATTTCCTTATGAAGAATGTTATCACCTTAAAAGAAGGGGAACCCTGTGATTTGTCGAAGCTTCAGGGCGCCTTATCCCATATGGGTTATGAAAGGCAGGGACAGGTAGAAGGACCCGGTGAATTTGCTGTCAGAGGAGGAATCCTTGATATCTTCCCTCCGGCAGAAGAGTGTCCTTACCGAATAGAATTCTGGGGAGATGATATTGATTCAATCCGTTCCTTTGATGTGAGCAGTCAGCGTTCCATTGACCGCCATGAAGAGCTTATGATATTTCCGGCAGCAGAAATAGTCTTAAGTGCTGAAAGACTGGCAGCAGGCCTTAAGAAGCTGGAAGAAGAGAAGACAGCTCATGTAAAGCGGCTAAGAGAGCAGATGAAGACGGAAGAGGCTTTCCGTATACAGGGTATTATTGATGATTTCAAGGATAATATTGAGAGTTTTCAGGGCTCTGTTGGAATTGACAGCTATATCCGCTATTTCTATGAAGAGACCGTATCCCTTTTTGACTATTTTGACAGGGAAGATTCCCTGGTGTTTCTGGACGAACCGGTCAGGGTCCAGGAAAGAGGAGAGGCTGTAGAAACCGAGTTCAGAGAAGGTATGATCGGAAGAATTGAAAAGGGTTATATTCTTCCCGGACAAAGTGATGCAGTCTATAGCTATAAGGAACTTCTGGCAGAGCTGAATCAGAAGAATCTTATGCTTCTTAGTACAATGGATTTGAGGCTCTCAGGTTTTACTATAAAAAATAAATGGGATATGACGGTTCGTTCTGTTAATCCCTATAATAATAATTTTGACATTCTGGTGCAGGATCTCCTTAAATGGAAAAAGAGCGGTTACAGAGTATTATTACTCTCCCCGTCTAAGACTCGTGCCAAGCGTCTATCCGACGATTTAAGAGAGCATGGTCTTAATGCCTTTTACAGTGAGGATATGGACAGAGTCATTTCAAAGAGTGAAATAATGGTAGCAGGGGGGAACCTTCATAAAGGTTTTGAATACCCCCTTATTAATCTTGTCGTCATTTCTGAAAGTGATATCTTTGGAGCAGAAAAGAAGAAAAAGAAAAAGATAAGAGAGTACGACGGAAAGAAAATTCAGAGCTTTGCAGACTTAAATATCGGGGACTATGTAGTACATGAAAACCACGGACTTGGTATATACAGAGGAATTGAAAAGATAGAAGTAGATAAGGTTACAAAGGATTATATCAAGATTGAATACGGCGGTGGAGGTGTGCTTTATATCCTGGCCACAGGACTTGATGTCATACAGAAATATGCAGGCAGCGAGTCTGGTAAGCACAAGCTGAACAAATTAAATTCTGTAGAGTGGAAGAACACCAAGACAAAGGTAAAAAGCGCAGTTAAGGAGATTGCCAGGGAACTGGTGGAACTATATGCTAACAGGCAGCAGAAGGAAGGTTATTCCTATAGCACCGATACGGTATGGCAGAATGAATTTGAAGAAATGTTTCCCTATGACGAAACAGATGATCAGTTAAGAGCCATTGAAGAGACCAAAAAGGATATGGAAAGTACCAGAATCATGGATAGGCTCGTCTGTGGTGACGTTGGCTATGGAAAGACGGAAATTGCCATAAGAGCAGCCTTTAAGGCAGTAGCAGATGGCAAGCAGGTGGTTGTTCTGGTACCTACTACCATTCTGGCACAGCAGCATTATAATACTTTCGTGCAGAGAATGATGGACTTTCCTGTGAGCATTGATATGCTTTCAAGGTTTAAGACCCCTGCCCAACAGAAATCCGTAATGGAAAGAGTAAAAAGAGGCAGTCTTGATATTCTTATTGGTACTCATAGAGTACTTTCTAAGGATATTCAATTTAAGAATTTAGGTCTTCTTATTGTAGATGAGGAGCAGCGATTTGGCGTTACCCATAAAGAGAAGATAAAGCAGTTAAAGGGAGATGTGGATGTACTTACCCTTACAGCAACACCTATTCCCAGAACCCTTCACATGAGCCTTATTGGAATCAGGGATATGAGTGTCTTAACAGAGCCGCCGGTAGACAGGATGCCCATTCAGACCTTTGTGCTGGAGCATAATGAAGAAATTATAAGAGAAGCCATTCACCGTGAGCTGGCGAGGGATGGACAGGTATATTATGTTTATAACCGGGTAAACGGAATTGATGAAGTGGCAGGAAAGATCGCGAACCTGGTGCCAGAGGCTAATGTATCTTTTGCCCATGGACAGATGAGTGAGCGGGAGCTGGAGCGAATCATGTTCAGCTTTATAAATGGAGAAATCGATGTGCTGGTATCCACCACCATTATTGAGACCGGACTGGATATATCAAATGTTAATACCATGATAATAGATGATGCTGACAGACTTGGACTTTCCCAGCTCTACCAGCTAAGAGGAAGAGTAGGCAGAAGCAATCGAACAGCTTATGCATTTTTAATGTATAAGAGAGATAAGATGCTGAAAGAAATTGCGGAGAAAAGACTTCAGGCTATTAAGGAATTTACAGAGCTTGGTTCCGGTTTTAAGATTGCTATGAGGGATTTAGAAATCAGAGGTGCCGGTAATCTCTTAGGTGCCCAGCAGAGCGGTCACATGGAAGCGGTAGGGTATGACCTGTACTGTAAGATGTTAAATGACGCAATCAAGACCATGAAAGGGGATGTTTCTGAGGAAGAGACCTTTGAGACAACCGTTGATATGGACGTGGATGCCTATATTCCTGCAACCTATATTAAGAATGAGTTTCAGAAGCTGGATGTGTATAAGAGGATTGCTGATATTATGACAGAAGATGAATTCCTTGATATGCAGGAGGAATTAGTCGACCGTTTCGGCGATATGCCGGCCAGTGTCAATAATCTATTGAATATAGCCTATATCAAATCCCTCTGCCACAGCGTTTATGTTACCTCGCTGGTATACAGAGGCGAGGAAATAAAGCTTGTATTATATCCAAAAGCAAAGCTATCAGTAGAACGGATACCGGAGCTGATAAAGAAATACGAGCCTAATATAAAGCTGATGCCGGAGGCAAATCCATATTTTCTTTATTCGGTAAAAAAAGTTCAGGGAAAAGGAAAGATGGATGCCTTATCCTTATTTGAACTGATAAAAAATATACTCTCAGATGTAAAGTTATTGCTTGAAGGCAATTAATCCCTTATAATAAATGAAGTGTAAGCAATTAAGCTTTTAGGTTAATTATAGAACTGATAGCGTTACTAAAAGAAAACATATAACGGATTGTATTTGTGGATTACAGCCTGCCATAGAAAGGATAGAAAGCTTCATGAAAAAATATTTGAAAAAAGCAGTATATACATTAATAGCCGCTGCCCTGATCGTAAGTTTAACCGGCTGTAAGGAGAAAACAGAGGATAAGCAGAAGGAAAATGTAAATAATACACCTTCGGTTTCTGAAACTGTAACCCCTACAGAAACAGAAGAAACGAAGGAAAACCGGGGGGAATTGGTTGTTACTGTTGGAAATAATAAAGTATATTACAATGAATCCATGTTGTACTTTATGTTTATGAAAGCTCAGTATGAAGCTTATTTCGGAGATGCGGTCTGGAGCTATGAAGTGAGCGATGGCACTACCTTTGAAGATCAGGCGAAGGAAGAAATCCTTAATCTTATTACCCAGACGAAGATCATTCTTGACAAGTCAGAGGGTTATAACGTCGCTCTGACGGAAGAGGAAGAAGCCACAGTACTTGAAAATACTGCTAACTATTATTCCGGCATTACGGAAGCAGATAAAGAAAAATACGGCTTTACAGAAGATTTAATCCGTAAGTTCTACAGAGAGAATATGATATACCAGAAGGTCTATGATGCAGTAACAATGAATGCAGATACAGAGGTTTCTGATGAGGAAGCGAAGCAGATAACCGTTGACCATATACTTATTAAGACCACTATAAGTAAAGACGGAAAAGACGAACCTATGACCGAGGCAGAGAAGAAAACGGCCCGTAAAAGAGCTGTTCAGCTGCTTAAGGATGCCAAAGAAACAGAAGATTTTAAAAAGCTGGCAGAAGCCAATACAGAGGATTCCCAGGTGGAATATACCTTTGGTAAAGGTGAAATGGTTGCACCTTTTGAAGAAGCTGCCTTTGCTTTAAAGACAGGCGAGTTAAGCCCTATTGTGGAAACAGAATATGGTTATCACATTATTTATTGTGTCAGTGATTTTGACAAAGATGCAACCTTAGAGAAAAAAGAAGAAATTATTGAAGACAGGCAGAATGAATTGTTCAAGAAGCTTTACGATGAATGGTCACAGAATTACAAGGTAGAGGTAAAGGAAAAGGCTTGGACAGTTATGACCTTAAGAAATGAAAGCACGGAGGAGCCAGAGGGTGCTGAAGTTACAGGAGAGGTAACGGTAACCCCTACACCTTAGGCCTTCAGATCTTTGGTAAGCCACAAAGTCATCAGGGCAAGCGCTGTTCCTAAGATAATACCCCCAAGAACATCGGTTGGGTAATGGACAAACAGGTAGAGCCTTGAAAAACCTATAAGTGCAGCAAGAATAAGAAAAAAGCTGCCGCTTTTTCTCTCTCTGGCAAATAGGATTACGGCTGCTGTAAAAGATGACATGGTATGACCGGAAGGAAAAGAATAAGAAAGGGGGGCCCTTATCAGGTCAGGATATCCTGTTAATCTGGTAAAGGGCCTTTCTCGTGCAACGAGAGGTTTTAAAATCCCGTCGCATAACAACAGTTCAAAGATTAGCGCAAGGGTGAGAATAATACCCCATTTGCGGTTTTTCTGTGACAATACCAGAATAAGAGCAGTAGAGAGCCAGATGAGGGAGGAGTTGCCGAGACTGGTGATAAATATCATAAGTTTATCCATAAAAGGAGTATGAAAATGCTCTGCAATAAAATATAAAAGAGTATCATCGAGTTGCTGAATAAGTGGAAACATAGGTACCTCATAAGCAGGAATATATTTATACAATATGATAGCAGAATCCATATTATGCTGCAACCGGGAAAGGAGAAAAGGAAGGACGTAAATCTCATGGGAAACAGGAACATTAAGATGATAATCGCTTATGACGGCAGCAGATATGCCGGCTGGCAAAGATTAAAAGAAGAAGGCAGTAAACGGTCAATCCAGGCAGTTATGGAGGAAGCCATCTCTTTGTCCTTAAAGGAAGAAATAAAAATAACCGGGTCCGGCAGAACCGATAAAGGAGTCCATGCCCTTGGACAGGCAGTCAATTTCTTTTGTGCCTGTCAGACAGGAATAGAAGATATTAAGGAGGAATTGCAGAAGCTTCTGCCGGATGATATTGCTGTGCTTGAAATAGAAGAGGTATCAGCAGATTTTCACAGCAGGAAAAGTGCAATTTCTAAAACCTATGAATACCGGTTTGAAACCAGTGAAGTTCCCTCAGTATTTCTTCGTAAACAGGTATATTCCATTCAGAAGGAGCTGGATATCAAAGAGATGGAAAGAGCCGCTGGCTGGCTTTTGGGAACTCATGATTTTCGCGGGTTTTCTTCGGAGAAGAGAGAGGAATATAATACAATTAGGAGGATTGACAGGCTTACTGTCTTTGAGACGGTAACTACACGTCATCAAAGGGAAATAAAGGAGTTAAGACTTCTTATAACTGGCAGCGGTTTTCTCTATAACATGGTAAGAATTATCGCCGGAACACTTCTTGAAGTCGGAGAACATAAGAGAGCAGCAGAAGATATAAAAAAAATTCTTACAGATAAAAAAAGGGAAGCGGCAGGTATGACATTACCACCGGAAGGCCTTTATCTTAAAGAAGTGGTGTATAAAAGCAGCATTTGATACCAGTTCTTATGATACCTCTTCAATAAATGACGAAAAAAGATACACTGTCGAAAATTAAATTCATGATAAAATAATCCAAGAGTGTATAATTTATTCCTTTTGACAAACAATAATAACCATAAGTACCACATTATGAATAGGATGCAAAATGGAGGAATAAAATATGAAAGCAACAGGAATCGTTAGAAGAATAGATGACTTGGGACGTGTGGTAGTGCCGAAGGAAATCCGCCGTACATTAAGAATCAGAGAAGGAGATCCTTTAGAAATCTTCACAGACAGAGAAGGCGAAATCATTCTGAAAAAATATTCTCCCATCGGAGAATTGGGACTGTTCGCCAAGCAGTATGCGGATTCCCTTGCTCAGACAACAGGACATGTCATTGCCATAACCGACAAAGACCAATTTGTGGCAGCCTCCGGCAGTATGAAGAGAGAACTTCTCTCTAAACCCATAACACCTGAACTGGAACGTGTGATCGAAGACAGAGAAAATTTATTAGCTTCGAAAGAAGACAAGAATTTCGTTCAAATTGTGGCTGATGATGATACAGAGTACAGCTACCAGGTAATCTGGCCTATAATCAGTGAAGGGGATGCAATCGGCTCGGTGATACTGCTTACGAAAGACCCTAAGGCTAAATTTGGGGATGTGGAGAATAAATTAGCAAGTACTGCAGCTTACTTTTTGGGAAGACAGATGGAACAGTAAAATTTATATGGCCTGCTAGTGCAGAGAGTAAGAAGTTATTCCTCTGCACTAACAGGCTTTTTTCAGAATATCACTAAAGGATGGAAAAATCACTTTCATAGAGATTTTCCCTCCGCTGTGAGCAAAGAACAGAAATCAGTTATGGAATTATCCTGCCCTGCAAGATTTGATGGATACGGGACCCTGTGGGCAGATCAGGAAGAACATTGCCGTAGGCAAAGGAACGTTTATTAAGATCCGCTACTGTCGAAAAGTGCCGGTATAAAACTTTTGACATTAGAAGATGAGAAAAAAAGTACATATACCTACCTCCTTCGATATTCATTTTGATTACCCTCATTTTATCAAGTAAATAAAAAGCTTGTTTTTGTTATCTTGTTATTAGATTTATGTAAAACCTTAATGGTGATTAAAAGCATTTAAGATTAACAACCTCAACTGTTCATACTCTGGAAGCAAATATTTCTGAATATTTTGTCCTTCCGTTATGGGTTCTGTGAACCATAGCAAGAATTTTCGTGACAAACTATAAATGGATGTGGTAAATTTATGTCAAGAAATGAGGCAGTTCTTTAGATGACAGATGATTATAGGAGAGCTTAACCATACAAGTGAGAACGAGAAAAGGAGTGAGAACCATGGATAAAAAGTATACCTTTGATGAATTTATGGATATTATCAGATACTTAAGAAGTGATAAAGGCTGCCCCTGGGACAGAAAGCAGACCCATGAAAGCTTAGAAAGATATATGTTAGAAGAAGCTTATGAAAGTGTAGAAGCAATCAGAAACGACGATCTGGAAAACCTATGCGAAGAACTGGGAGATGTACTTCTTCAGATAGCGCTTCATGCTTCTATAGCAGAAGAAAACGGAGAATTTACCATTGAGGATATTATCACCGCAGAAAGTGAGAAGATGATAAGACGCCATCCACATGTATTTGTCAAGGAGGAAGATATTGATGCTGTTCAGGTGGTTAAGAACTGGGATGAGATAAAAAAAGAGGAGAAAAATCAAAAAAGTACGGCAGATATTCTCCTAGATATTCCCAAGGCACTACCTGCTCTTGTAAGAGCGGAAAAGGCCATAAAGAAGGCCGGAAAAAGTGAAGAGGAGAATTCACCTTCCAAAGTCTTAAAAAGCCTTACAGAGAGCCTGATTCAGCTGAAAAAAGAGGTTGAAAATGAAGAAAGGGAACATTTGGAAGAAAATTTCGAAAAACTACTGTTTCAAATAGTAAATTTGTCGGTGATTTTGCATTTAAATGCAGAAAATTCCTTGACAAATGCCACTAATAAGTTTATAAATAGATTTGTAGATATCGAAGGACTTAATCAGAAAAAGCCACAAGTTTAAACGATATAACCAATGCCAGAGGCATTGAAGAAATGAAAATAATCCTAACGGTTATTTTAACAAATATTAATTACTTTAGAGGAGGAGTTAAATCCATGAACAAAGCCGAATTAGTTGCAGCGATTGCAGAGAAAACCGAATTATCCAAGAAGGATTCAGAGAAAGCATTAAAGGCTTTCATTGATGTTGTTACAGAAGAGCTTACAAAAGGTGAGAAAGTACAGTTAGTAGGTTTCGGAACTTTTGAAGTATCTGAAAGACCTGAAAGAACAGGAAGAAATCCTCAGACAAAAGAGGCTATAACAATTGCCGCTTCTAAAGCTCCCAAGTTCAAAGCAGGAAAAGCTTTAAAGGATGTTATTAACGGATAGGTTGAGCTAACCAAAGGAAGCTGATACCAGAAATCGTGTTCACCGTATGGATAAGTGTGCTGCTTAAAAGTGGAGGGACAGATTATTGGGACAGCTTCTTTTTTTATACTTATATATTATTAGAGAGGTATTTATGAGACTGGATAAATTTTTAAAGGTATCAAGGTTGATTAAGCGTAGAACCATAGCAAATGAAGCCTGTGATGCCGGACGTGTAATGATAAACGGAAAACCTGCCAAAGCATCTGCCAATGTGAAAGAGGGAGATATCATTGAGATCGGATTTGGCGGTAAAGCAGTTAAGGTTAAAGTTCTTAATGTACAAGAGACAGTGAGAAAAGACGATGCCAAAGACCTGTATGAATATATCGTCTAGCACAACATTAACAAATATAGAACTTGTACGTAGTTACAGATATGATATAGGAATGAAATGAAAGGTCTTCTAATATACTGAAATAAAGTATATTAGGAGGCCTTTTTATGGAAGAGAAGCAGGGGTTACAGAAATTACATAAAGTCAGTTTAAATGCCAGGAGTCAGGCTATGATAACCGGGGTTAAAGACGTATTGAGTTTTGATGCCGGAGAAGTACTCTTAGAGACCGAACAAGGGATCTTAATGATCAGGGGAAATGAACTTCATGTTAACCGTTTGACTCTTGAAAAGGGTGAAGTGGATGTGGATGGGAAGATAGACAGCTTGACCTATTCTGACGCGGGAGGATATGGAAAATCCGGAGAATCCCTGATCAGCAGACTGTTCAAATAAGCGGAACGTTTAATAAGCATAAGAAATGTATAGGAGCGAAGTAGATGAATAGAGAGATATTGACTGAGCTTGAGTTTTTTGGTACCTGTTTACTCTGGGGAGTTTACCTATTAGTATTTTATGATGTATTCCGCATTATCCGGAGGGTATTTCCAAGGGGAGCTATCCTGGTTGGGATAGAGGACTTGCTGTATTGGACAGTCTCAAGCATTCTTATATTTCGCATGATGTATCAGCAGAATAACGGTATTATCAGGGGATTTGCTATTCTTGGCATATTTCTTGGTATGCTTTTGTACCGCAATTTATTAAGTGATCCCTTAGTTGATCTGATAGCAGGGTTCTTAAATAAGATTAAGGATACAATCTTTAAAGTTATTTGTCTGCTTTTAAAACCCTTTGTCCTGTTGGGGCATCTGTTTGCCAAAGGATTCCGTAAAGTATTCAAACTATTTAAATTTATTTTCGCTAATTTACAAAAATTCTTGAAAAAGAAGAAAGAATCGAGTAAAATAAGCCTATCTGATAAGGAAAAAGGTGGTTAAATTTGAAGGGGCGAATTCAGAGAAGGAAGAAAAGGCGGACAGGCCTGTTTCTGACAGCGGTTATGGTATTGTCTATTTGTGCTATCGTAACTTATAAGCAGCAGTCGTTGAACCTGGCTGAAGCGAAAGCAGATGAGAAAATTGAACAGTTGAACAAACAGATCGAGGACGAGAAACAAAGGGCTGAGGACATAGAAGAAAAGAAAGCTTATGTTCAGACCAAGAAGTTTATTGAAGAAATGGCAAGGGAAAAGTTCAATCTGGTTTACAAGGACGAGATTATATTCAAATCCGAAGAGTAAGTCTTGACAAAGTACCGGGCAGCGGTTATAATTGTCTTCGTTGCTTTGGCGAAGTAGCTCAGTTGGCTAGAGCATGCGGTTCATACCCGCAGTGTCGGCGGTTCAAATCCGTCCTTCGCTATTTAATGTAGCTGTATAAGATATATCCCTTTTGTGCGTTAGGGGTAAGTTTTTCGCAAGGGGGACGGCAAATTGCGCAAAACAGAAAAAACTCATGCTTCAATTCCAAGGCATAAGAATTCCTAATTCTCTGGATTTTTTGTGCTTGACATATTATAAAACTGATAACTCGCTACGCTCAAACAATCAGTTTTATAATATAGCACAAAATATCCAGAGAAAAGGAATTCTAATGCCTTTCCATAGGCGCATTCGTTCTTTCTGTTTTGCGCAATTTGCCTGAAACATTTTGGGTGACTTTATACGGCTGATAAACAGTCTTACCTTTTTAGCAAATTGTTTTGTGAAATGATACGAATGTGGTTCATTACAACTAATATCTCTATATAGCCTGTTATGTTTGGAAACATTCGGAGGATATAGGGGTATTTTTATTAATGGGATTAATTTGACCTTAATCTGAATTTCTTAAACTTATTGAACTCTCTCTATTCGATTCTATCAGGCATCTAGCGGAAATCCTGTCAAAAAGTTTTTGTATAAGACGGCTTGTTTTTGACAAAGATTTTAGTTGGACATCCCTATAATACAGGACTAAACGGACTGATGTGTGCGGCGTAAGTGTAGCTGGCAAAGTAAGTACACCTGTGCAAAGTAAGTACACCTGTACGAACTAAGTACAGCGCACAAACGGCTTAGAGATAAGCGGGCAGGAACAGTCCTTAATTAGAGGGAGGATTTAAATTAAATGAAAGAGTTAAATGTTAGGAGAGTACTTGTAAGCTCTCTTGGAATTATTATGGCGCGTTCCGTGTTTATGGGGATAAATCCTTTTGCCATGGGTTATCTGGCAGCTCTGTACTTGGAGCCTAAGAGCCGGATAATAACGGTGGTGATGGTGGCACTGGGTGTAATAACGGCAATGGATAGAACTGAGATGATTAAATATCTTATAGCCATTATGGTATTTTCTATATTGATCTCTATGGCTGAATACCGGAATAAGAAACTCTCCGTCTGGGCAATGGGGGGAGTAGCAGGTGGAGCTATTACGCTGCTGACCTGTTTCTATAGCACCTTAAGCAATGACTTTCTGCATTATGCTGTACTGGGACTGGCAGAAGGAATCATTGTATTTGTTTCCTGTCTGATCTTTCGTAAAGGTCTTTTGCCGGTACTGAATCCTCCATTAAAAGGTGAGTCCTTATCCAATGAGGAAATCGTTGGGTTGGCGGTTATGGGTGGGGTAATTATATATGGGATACCGGATTTGAATTCTCTGGGCTTTTCATTGCCCTTAACCTGTGCATTGTTTTGTATCCTCTTAACTGGTTTTCGGTATGGAGCAGGATTTGGTGCTGTAATTGGCGCAGCCTGCGGTATTATAATGGCGCTGAGAACAGGAGAACTTAATCAGCTGGGAGTTATGTGTATGCTTGGCATTATCAGCGGAAGTTTTCGAGAAATGGGAAGGATACCGGATTTTCTGGCCTTCACCGGTGGTTTTCTGGTGCTGGGAGAATTGTATAAAGACAGTAAATTTAACCTGGAAGGGTTTGGTGTATTGATTTCCTGTGCAGTATTATTTTTTTTATTGCCTAAAAGTCTAATATATGGAAAAAATAAAGAAGATAGAGGAAAAGAAGAGGAGGTATTTGTTCATCAGAACCTGCAGAGTGTTGCCAGGGGAAAGTTAAGAGATTTCTCGGAATCCTTTCATAACCTTTCTGCAACCTTTCATTCCATCTCAGAGCAGAAGGAGGAGCTTAATAAGGTAGACAAAAGAGAGCTTTTTGACCGGCTCTCAGAGAAACTCTGCAAGGATTGTGAAAATTGCAGTTTGTGCTGGGAAGGGCACTTTTATGAAACCTATGAAGGGGCTTTTCGCATTATGGAGCAGGTAAACGAAAATGGAACAGTATCTCTGAATGAAGTTCCTATAGAATTCGCCTCCAGATGCATTTGCCTGGAGAATTTTCTGGAAGAGGCGAAGAAGAGTATTGAAATTGCAAGAATAAACATGGTCTGGAGTAATAAACTTGCACAAAGCAGAGCTGCTATAGCAGAGCAGCTGGGAGAGGTTGCGAATATTATTGATGACTTTTCACTGGATTTATACAAGCCTTATGAGGGAGCGGACAGTAAAGAAAAAATCGCTCAAGCGTTGCGAAACAGCCATATCCAGGTGAAAAAAGTTGCTATCTTTGAAAAGAGAGATGGGAAGCAAGAAATTTATCTGACGGCCAAAACAGAAAAAGGACGCTGTATAACGGCCAAAGAGGCAGCAGGAATTATAGGCAGAGCCTGCCAGAAAGCCATAAGACCTTATGATGGCTGCAAAAAAGTAATTTCCAGGGAGATGGAGACCTTCACCTTTGTGGAAGATACAGACTATACCGTATATACGGGATTTGCCAGAATGAATAAAGATGGAAGCCCGGTATCAGGAGATAATTTTTCCTTCCTGAATCCGGACACCGGAACCTTTATGATGAGTTTGGCCGATGGAATGGGTTCCGGACCGGATGCCTGTGAAGAAAGCGAATCAGTAATTGAACTCTTAGAACAATTTATGGAGGCTGGTTTTCGGAAGGAATCGGCTATCAAGCTGATTAATTCCATTTTGGTACTCAGGGATAAGGCGGAGAGCTTTTCTACCATTGATCTGTCCATTATTAATCTCTATACCGGCTTCTGCGATTTTATAAAAATGGGAGCTGCTTCAACTTTCCTTAAAAAATCCGGGGAAGTAGAGGTTATACATTCCAATGCACTGCCTGCCGGAGTGGTGCATAAAGCTGATTACGAAATCGTCACCAGGAAGCTTTATGACGGAGAATTCGTTATAATGGCTACGGATGGGGTTGTGGATTGCATAACAGGAGAAGATAAAGAGGAGACGATTATTCAATTTATTCAGGAGCTTAATACAAATAATCCCAAGGAAATGGCAAATGCTATACTTAATATGGCTCTTGAACATAACGGCTGGGTGCCCGCAGATGATATGACAGTGCTGGTTGCAGGCTTTTGGAGCAAGACTTGATATTTCTTATTGTTTAAGTTACAATAAAAAAAATTAGTATATTTTAGGGTGCATTGAGTCTTTACACCTAAACGAAATGAATAATCAGTCATAAACGAAAAACCTGAGTTGGAGTTATTCATGATTAATAAGATAAAACAGTATATCAACAAATATAACATGCTTGAAAAGGGAGACCAGATTATTGTCGGAGTTTCCGGCGGAGCGGATTCGGTCTGCCTTTTTCATGTCCTTACAGAATTGTCTGAAAGTTACGGAATTACCCTTTTTGTGGTTCATGTGAATCACGGGATAAGGGGAAAAGAAGCTGACCGGGACGAAGCCTTTGTCAGAAACCTCTGTAAAGAGAGGGGAGTTTCCTTTACAGCGGTCTTAAAAGACATACCCTTAATTGCAAAGACTCAGGGTTTATCTCTTGAGGAAGCGGGCAGAATAACTCGATATGAGGTTTTTAATCAGTATCTTAATGCATATAAGTGTAATAAAGTTGCAATTGCACATAATAAAAATGATAATGCAGAGACAATATTATTTAATCTGTTCAGGGGCAGTGCCTTAACCGGGCTTACAGGAATCAATCCGGTAAGGGGCAATATCATAAGACCCCTCTTATGCCTTGAAAGACAGGAAATTGAGGCTTTTCTAAGCAATCGCAGTGCTGGTTATCTGGACGATTCTACGAATTTTACCCTGGACTATACCAGAAATAAGATACGTCACGGTATTCTTAAAAGTGCCTCAGAGGTCAATAAGCAGGCAGTAGCTCATATAAGCGGGGCAGGCGACAGTCTGATGGAAACCTACGAGTTTATAGAGAAAATAACGCTTAAGGCCATGGATAGAGTTCTGGTCAGGGAGAATAGTGTGAAATTTAAGCCATTTCACACTGCTCATTTGGGCAGTACCGCAAGGGAGCTTGCGGTATGCATGGGAGAAAACGTGAAAGAAAATCTTTCCTTAGAAGAAGCTATTAATTCTTTTGGTAATAGTAGTGATGCCGAGGAGGCGTCAGGCCAAGTTCGTGTACAGCTAATAACGGAGGAGCTTCTGAAAGAAGATATTGTAATACAGAAAGAGCTGGTGAGAAAAGCCCTTTCTTTCGTTAGCGGCAGTTTAAAGGATTTGGAGGCCGTACATGTAGCGGCGGTGTTAGACCTTGTCAGCAAGCAGACGGGAAAGCGGGTGAACCTTCCCTATGGAATAACAGCAACAAAGGAGTATAATCGCATATCCTTTGTAAGAGATAAGAATAATAGGTTCTGTGTTGAGGAGTCACCACCTGAAAAAGAGATTGAACAAAAGCTTAACATACCGGGCAGAACGCCCTTGACAGACAGGGAAATTAGTCTTATAACAGAAGTTCTTAATTATAAAAAAAATATGATAATTCCACAAAATCTCTATACGAAATGGTTTGACTATGATAAAATTAAGGATACTGTGTTAATCCGTAAGAGAAAACAGGGGGATTACCTTTGCATTGATGCGAAAGGTAGCACAAAAAAATTAAAAGCCTATTTTATTGATGAAAAAATACCGAGGCAAATAAGAGATGTCCAGCCTTTGTTAGCAGACGGCTCCCATATCATATGGGTAATCGGCGGCAGAATCAGCGAAGCCTATAAGGTGGATGAGAATACAAAGCGGATACTTCAGATAAAAATAACGGAGGAAAAAGAAAATGAATGAAAATATCAAAGTATTAATATCACAAGAAGAGGTAGATAAGAAGATCCGCAGTCTGGGAGAGCAGATCAGCAAGGATTATGCGGGAAAGGAACTGCATCTTATTTGTGTTTTAAAGGGAGGAGTATTTATTACCTGTGAATTGGCTAAGAATATAGATGTTCCCCTCTCTCTGGACTTTATGTCCGTATCCAGTTATGGAGATGGTTTTGTAAGTTCCGGAAGAGTTAAGATAATAAAAGATCTGGACGATTCCATTGAAGATAAGGAAGTACTTATTGTAGAGGATATCATTGATTCCGGTAATACACTGAAATATCTGGTAGACCTTTTATACAGCAGAAAGCCTAAGAGTATAAAAATATGCACTTTACTGGATAAACCGGATAGAAGAACTGCAGAGGTTAATGTAGATTACGTAGGATTTCAGATACCCGATGAATTTGTGGTGGGATATGGGCTCGATTATACCCAGAAATACAGAAACTTACCCTATATCGGAGTTATTGAGCAATAGAAAGGAGGTCTGTCTGTGAAGAGACAACTGAAAGGATATGGAGCTTATCTCATTATCCTTGGAATTATTTTGGTCTTATCCCTTGTCCACCAGAATATAAGGAACAATCAAAGCGATCAGTACGAGTACAACAACTTTTTAGAGGATGTATCAAAAGGTAATATAACCGATGTTAAGATCTATCAGAATCAGGAACCACCGACGGGAAGGGTTATCGTTACGTTAAAGGATAAGAACGTAAAGAAATTCTATGTACCGGATGTTAAAGAGGTAAGGGATCTTGCGGTTGCAAATTCCGATAAATTTACACATCAATTTTATGATGTGGCAAAGCCTAACTGGTTTCTGACACTGCTGCCCTATCTGTTAGGGTTTGTAGTTATTATATTATTGTTTTCCTATATGTCCAATCAAGCTGCCGGAGGCGGCGGAGGCGGCAGTAAGGTCATGAACTTTGGCAAGAGCCGGGCGAAGATGACCACTGACGAGAATAAGAAGACTACGTTTAAGAATGTAGCAGGTCTTGAGGAAGAGAAAGAAGAGCTTCAGGAAATTGTAGATTTCTTAAAAACACCCAAGAAATATACCCAGGTTGGAGCAAGAATTCCGAAAGGTGTACTTCTAGAGGGACCTCCAGGAACCGGTAAGACTCTTCTTGCAAAAGCAGTAGCAGGAGAAGCAGGTGTACCTTTCTTTAGCATCTCTGGTTCTGATTTCGTTGAAATGTTTGTAGGTGTTGGTGCTTCCAGAGTAAGAGATTTGTTTGAGGATGCCAAGAAACACTCCCCTTGTATTATCTTTATTGATGAAATTGATGCTGTTGCCAGAAGAAGAGGAACCGGAATGGGCGGCGGACATGATGAAAGAGAACAGACTTTAAATCAGCTGTTAGTAGAGATGGATGGATTTGGTGTCAACGAAGGTATTATTGTAATGGCAGCTACCAACCGTGTAGATATTTTGGATCCTGCCATCTTAAGACCAGGACGTTTTGACCGAAAGGTATTAGTAGGAAGACCGGATGTAAAAGGCAGAGAAGAAATTCTTCAGGTACACGCCAAAGGTAAACCCTTAGGTGAGGATGTAGACTTAAAGAGGATTGCCCAGACCACTGCCGGCTTTACCGGTGCTGACCTTGAGAATCTTTTAAATGAAGCTGCTATCAGTGCAGCCAAAGAAAACCGTTCCTACATTGTTCATGAGGATATCAACAAATCCTTTATTAAAGTGGGTATCGGTACTGAGAAAAAGAGCAAGGTTATTTCTGATAAAGAAAAGAGAATCACAGCTTATCACGAAGCAGGGCATGCAATTCTCTTTCATCTTCTCCCTGATGTGGGACCTGTATATACTGTATCTATCATACCAACCGGAAACGGTGCGGCAGGTTATACCATGCCTTTACCGGAAAAGGATGAGATGTTCCACACAAAGGGCGGTATGAAGCAGGATATTATTGTAGGTCTTGGAGGCCGTGCAGCAGAGGAACTGATATTTGATGATATCACCACCGGTGCTTCCTCGGATATTAAGATGGCAACAAAGACTGCCAGAGCCATGATAACAAAATACGGTTTCTCCACTTCCGTAGGTATGGTTAATTACGACAGCGATGATGATGAAGTATTTATCGGAAGAGATCTGGCCCATACCAGAAGCTACAGTGAGAATGTTGCCAGAGTCATTGATGATGAAGTAAAAGGAATGATTGACAACTGTTACATTGAAGCCAAGAGATTCCTTACAGAATATATGGATGTACTTCACAGTTGCGCGAAACTCTTAATTGAGAAAGAGCGAATTAACCGTGAAGAATTTGAAGCACTGTTCCTGCACAGAGGAGATAACTCCAACCTTACAAAAAATGAGGGTGATAATACACCAATTTTAGAGGTTTAAGGGCGGGTTACAAAAAAAGGCTGTAAAATATAAGGTTTTTATATAAAATTTTCGGGGCTGTAAAAGCTAAAATGAGGCAAGTGAAAAAAACAGACAAAAAATATTTTTAAAACATTTCAAGTTTGTGCACACTTTTCGAATATATGGTGATATACTATTACTCGTAAACCCCAATACATTATATAGTTTTTGCTACACCCCATAAGTAACAAAATACCTTCTCCAAGAAAAGGACAGCATCGATGGCTGTCCTTTTCTTTGTCCAAAAATAGTTATAATTTCTGTTGCTATTTTTAGGTGTATGCTTTAATATACATTATCAGAGACAAATATTTCGGAAAGTTTCGTAAAAATAAAAAGAATGGACTCAGGGTACTTGCAGAACTCCCTGATAAAAGGAAAGGTTTGTTTGATAGATATGATAAATAAAAATGCGCTGTACAGTGACGGAACCAGTGATTATAGAAATCCCATGGAACCGGATGAATTCGAACAGGTAATAATACGCTTGCGTACTCAAAAGGGTGAATTAAGCGCTATTATGCATTCTTCCGGAAAAACACAGGAATTTACGTCTTTAAAGATGAAAAAAACCCACAGTGATATATATTTTGACTATTATGAAAGCGTTATTCCGTTGGAGAACTATGCGGTTAATTATTACTTTGAAATAAAAGATGGTGAGCAGACCTGTTATTACAACCGGGCAGGAGGAACCGATAAGCTGCAGGAGAAGTTTCATTTTACTTTAACCCCAGGATTTCATACCCCTGATTGGGCAAAAGGTGCGGTTATGTATCAGATCTATGTGGACCGCTTTTATAACGGAGATGTTAGCAATGATGTTACCAGCAGAGAGTATTATTATGTAGGTGACTGTGTTACAAAGGCAGAGGACTGGTATCAGTATCCGGCGTCAATAGGCATCAGGGAATTCTATGGAGGTGACCTATTAGGCGTTATAAAGAAAATGGATTACTTAAAAGACCTTGGTGTTGAAGTAATCTATCTGAATCCGGTATTTGTTTCTCCCTCCAATCACAAATATGATACCCAGGATTATGACTATGTAGATCCTCATCTGGGAGTAATAGTGGAGGATAGTGAAGATGTCATACCGGAAGGTGTATATGATAACCGTATGGCAGGTCGTTACAAAAAAAGAGTTACAAGCAGGATAAATCTTGAAAAAAGCAATGAACTGTTTATAAAATTGGTGGAGACTGCCCATGAAAAAGGCATGAAGGTAATCTTAGATGGCGTATTCAATCATTGTGGTTCTTTTCATAAATGGCTGGACCGTGAAGGTATTTATGAAGGGGAAGAGGGCTTTAGGCCCGGTGCGTATTGGGATAAGAACAGCCCTTACAGGGATTATTTTAATTTCCGTGAGGATAAATGGCCTGGTAATGGCAGCTATGACGGCTGGTGGGGTTATGAGACCTTGCCTAAGTTAAACTATGAGGGTTCTAGAAAGCTCTATGACGAGATTCTTAAGATAGGAGCTAAATGGGTAGCTCCGCCTTTTAACTGTGACGGCTGGAGACTTGATGTGGCTGCAGATTTAGGTCTGACCAGAGAGTTTAACCATGGATTCTGGAAAGATTTCAGGAAGGCTGTGAAGACAGCAAATCCGGAGGCAGTTATTCTGGCAGAACATTACGGCGATTCCAAGGAATGGCTTTTAGGAGATGAATGGGATACTGTAATGAATTACGATGCTTTTATGGAACCACTGACCTGGTTCTTAACGGGTATGGAAAAGCATAGTGATTCCTACGAGGAATCTCTGTATAATTCCGGAGCAGCTTTTGAAGGTCTGATGAGAAATGCTATGGTTGGTTTGCAGACCACCTCTTTGTTAACGTCAATGAATGAACTGTCTAATCACGATCACTCAAGATTCTTAACCAGGACAAATAAAAGAGTGGGCAGAACGGCAACTTCAGGGCCACAGGCCGCTGATACCGGCATAGACCAGGGAGTGTTCCGGGAAGCGGTAACGGTACAGATGACCTGGCCTGGTGCACCTACTATCTACTACGGTGATGAAGCCGGCTTATGCGGCTGGACGGATCCGGATAACAGAAGAAGTTATCCCTGGGGCAGAGAAGATCTGAAGTTGATTCAGTTTCATAAGGATATTATCAATATTCATAAAACCTATGATACTTTGAAAACCGGCTCACATCTGATGCTTGGTGCTGATTATGGATATCTGTGTTATGGCAGATTTGACAGACAGGACAAATTTATTATTGCCCTAAATAATACAGAAGCGCCTATGGAGGTGGAGATTGAGGCCTGGCGTATAGGAATCGAGGATAAGGAAACGCTA
>JAQSXJ010000175.1 GCA_029256725.1 Anaerocolumna sp.
TTATGTGGATGTTGTAACAGGGGAGCCTTTGTTTTCATCCACAGATAAGTTTGAATCTGGATGTGGATGGCCAAGTTTTACAAAACCGATTGTTCCAGAGGTTGTTACTTATGAGCAGGATGAAAGCTATGGTATGGTTCGTACTGAAGTCAAAAGTAGAAGCGGAGATTCTCATTTAGGTCATGTGTTTGAAGATGGTCCTAAGGACGATGGGGGATTGAGGTTTTGTATCAACGGTGCTTCTTTGAAGTTCATACCCTTTGATCAAATGGAGCAGCAGGGCTACGGATTTCTTAAATACCTAGTACAGTAGATTTAAAGATAAAGCACATCCGATTCAAGAAGTGAGGTGAAATTGTATTATGAAGTCTGTAATTATTTATACCAATACTGGTTGTGATTCTTGCCATGAAGCGAAGGCATTCTTAGATGAAAATAATGTTCCGTATATTGAGCACGACATCTCAAAAGATAAAGAGGCCAAAAAAGACATCATGAAAAGAGGATACATGTCAGTTCCTTTAATCATGATAGATGATAAGGTATTAAAAGGATTTGATAAAAAAGAAATATCCATTGAGTTGGAGCTATAAAACTAAAAAGATATGAAATATCAATAAAACCAATGCAAAAGAAGGAAAGGAGCAAAATGATGTCAATATATGATTTTAAAGTAAAAAGTATAGATGGTGATGATGTTAGTTTTAAAGATTATGAGGGGAAAGTTCTTATTATCGTAAACACTGCCAGTAAATGCGGCTTTACCCCACAATATGAGGATTTGCAGAAGCTATATGAGAAATATAATGATAAGGGTCTTGAAATACTAGGCTTTCCAAGCAACCAATTCAAAGAACAGGAACCTGGAGACAGCAAAGAGATAAAGAATTTCTGCCAGATTAATTATGGTGTCACATTTCCATTGTTTGAGAAGATCGATGTTCGTGGGGAAACTGCACATCCTTTATTCCAGTACTTAACCCAGAGAGCACCTTTTAAAGCTTTAGATGAAAATCATCCAATAGGAAAAATACTAATTAAGATGCTAAGTGAATCATCACAAGATTACTTCGGAGATGATTCTATCAAATGGAATTTTACAAAGTTTCTTATAGATAGAAGTGGAAATGTTGTAGGTAGATTTGAACCGACCACATCCCCTTCAAAAATGGAAGCTGATATAGAAAAGCTTCTTTAATAAATAAGGTGCTCTATCACGGTCACCAAAACCCACTTTAGAGCTTATACAAAAAAACCTCCGTTATTCAATACGGAGGTTTTTTGCAGTACAGCAAAGTTAGAATTATTCTGATACATCCTTTTCTAACCTATAAATCATTTTATCAGATGTTTATCTTCTTTTTTGCATAGAATATCTACCAGAACCTAGGTCTGAAGAAACTGCCAAAGAGTAATAAAAGCAGTGTAGCACCTAGCAACCCCCTAAAGCCAGAGTTTCCATAGCCGATATAATTACCACTCATGTCATATAATCTAGATTCTCTGTATTGCCCCACGGGTCGTCCACCCATTGTATAAACATATCCGTCGCCTACATATGCCAAAGGTGAGTGAGCTCTATTATAAATCACAGAGCCATCGGTGTAACCAGCAATACGGTTGTAATCGTCGTAAATAACATCTTCCTCAACGTAACCATATATGTATCTACAGGAGAAAAGGTGACAAGCACAAAAGCTATAATACTCCATAAAGTAATTTTAGGGACTTCATTTATAAATCTTCTCCTATCAATGGTTAGTTTGAATAGTTAAAGGGCACGAAATTTATTGCTAATAGGATTGCTGGCTGATAGAATATAACGTGTATTACAACGTATCATAGGGGGAATTAACGATGAGACCAGCAATTATGGAAGAAGTAGAAGCATTAAGAGGGATAAACTCAGTTAAAATCAAAGAGGCCAGTGAGGCAGGCAAAAAGGTAGTTGGAATGTATTGTGTTTTCTCACCGCAGGAAATAGCAATAGCGGCTGACGCAATTACAGTTACACTTTGCGGCACAAAACAAGAGCCTATAGAGGATGCAGAAAAGGAATTACCTAGAAATCTTTGTCCCTTGATTAAATCAAGTTACGGCTTTGCAGTTACAGGAAAATGCCCTTATTTTCATTTTTCTGATGTGCTATTGGCTGAGACAACTTGCGATGGTAAAAAGAAAATGTATGAATTAATGGGTAAAATTAAGCCTATGCATATAATGAATCTTCCTCAAACGGCACAGGGCGAAGAAGCATTGGAATTATGGAAAAATGAAATGAACCGTTTCAAGAGCTTCTTAGAGCAGCAATTTAATGTTGAAATAACAGACGAAAAGCTAAAGGCTGCAATAAAGCTTATGAATAGAGAAAGAAGTGCAATGAAGAGATTGCATAAGTTAAATGCGCATAAGCCTGCACCGATGACTGGCATGGATATGATGCTATCACAATGGTTAAAAGGCTTCAACGTAGATAAAGAAGCGGGCATAGAGCTTATAGAAAGAGTTATTATAGAAGTTGAAGAGCAAATGTCAAAGGGTATTTATGCTTTTGATGAAAAGGCTCCAAGAATACTGCTTACAGGTTGTCCTATTGGAAGCGGTTCAGAAAAGGTACTTAAGATACTTGAAGAATCAGGCGCTAGTGTAGTTGCTCTTGAAAACTGCACTGGTTATAAGGGCTTAGATGTAATGGTTGACGAAAATATAGATCCAATTACTGCACTAGCAGAAAAGTATCTATCAACACCATGTTCATGTATGTCAAACAACAACGGTAGACTTGATTTAATTGAAAGACTTGCAAAAGAATATCAAGTGGACGGGGTAGTTGATTTGACTTGGCAGGCATGTCATACATATAATATTGAATCCTTTACAGTTAAAAACTTTGTTAAGGATAAGCTAAATCTTCCATTCATTCAAATTGAAACAGATTATTCTGACTCAGATGCAGGCCAAATAAAGACAAGAGTGGAAGCTTTTATAGAAACAATATAAATAAATGGGATGCTGACAGCATTCACAAAGAGAGCTCGTAAGAGCTCTTTTTGTGATAAAATATATTGTAGGGGTTGGCATAGCATCATATTACAGTTGTAATATGA
>JAQSXJ010000126.1 GCA_029256725.1 Anaerocolumna sp.
TAATTTTACCTTTTCATCTATCATTTGTATAGCAAAATCACATATTCCATCAGCTGCCACAGGCTCAGTTGCTTTTCCCTGTAATTTTTTCCATTCCTCGGTTTGTCCGGTCCTGGTATAATGAGCTTCCAATATGTCATTTTCCACCTGTATGACCGCCCTTTTATTGCTGTCAAGTATTTCCGCTGAGACTCCATCCCAATTCAAAGAGTAAGGAAATCCGCCATAAACCTCATATTCCATCGGCAATGCAACTGGCTGATATACCTGGTCCTGTTTTGCGTACACCAGTAACCCATAGATTCCGTCTCCTCCATTTATACCCATATCACTTATAATAATAATTTCATTCTTTCCGTCATTGTTTAGGTCTGCTCCAGCTATTTTAAATTCTTCTCTGCCAGGCTCCAAATCATCTACCTGGTTACCAAAGTTTACTGTAATGGTATTCGTACTACCCTTTCTTTCTATAAGTGCAGTGTCTTCAATCCCGTCTCCATCATAATCTTCTCCCATATAGAAGTCTTTAAAATAATAATTATGTGCCTTACCAAAAAGAGCGGCGATATCATCCTCCATTGGATCTTCCATACTGACATTATTACCTGCTTCTCCGCTGCCTTCTTCGCTATTATCTGTTGCCGCCATGTTTTGAAAGTATCCTTTAACACCATTCCATTGGTATGTATACTGAAGATATTTTCCTTCCGCATTATTATAAACCTCTGTATAGATATAATAATTACCTTCTTTCGCTTCATGAGGGAACATTACGGAAAATCCTTTATCATTATAAGCCATCTCATTTTCACTGATTCTGCTTATACTATTATCCCTGGTAATGGTGTATAGATAAAATATATTAAAATTAGAGCTGCCATAAGTTCCAAGAGTGAAATCCGGGCATCCATCTCCATTATAGTCTTCCGTCTGAATATCAAACCTCTTCCAGTAATTAATAGAGGTGTTCCAGTCCTTACTAAGATCAAATGCAGACAGGAGCTCTCCCTCCTCACTAACCAGCTGCAGCTCATAGCTGCCATAGTAATTCTCTGGGTAGGTTCCTCCACCCATTCCGGCATATTCTTCCTCATAATAGATGCCCTCAGTCATGATAAGCTTAAGCCTGGCTGTACTTCTGTCATAAAGGACAACAGGACTTTCCGTTAACAGATAATTCTTAACAGGCTCCGGCTGACTGCTCACCTCTCTTTCATCCCCTTTAGCTACAGGACTTAAGAATAACCCTATGCAAACACCTGTTACTATCAGCAAAGAAACCGGTATAAGCCATCTGGCAGGCTTTTTATACTTTAATATATTTTTGATTCTGCCTTTAACGCTGTTTTCTCCAAACCCCAGAGGCACCCCTCCCAAGGAATCAGCTCCTGCTGTCAGGGACAACAAGGAGTAAGAGTACTGCTTTTTGATACCTGTTCCCAGTTTCTTAACCACAGCTTCATCGCAGGACATCTCCATATCCCTATTCATAAGGACAAAAGAAAGCCAAACCAGTGGATTAAACCAATGAATACAGCAAATAGTAAAAGCCAGGACTTTTATCAGGTAATCTTTTCTCTTAATATGTACCCTCTCATGCTCAATAATATAATGCTCCTCTTCTTCCCTTAGTCCTTCCGGCAGGTAAATTCCAGGCTTTATTATTCCCATAACAAAAGCCGTTTTCATGGCAGGTGTTTTATACAGGTTATCCCTTACCCATACTGCACCAGATAACCTCTTGCGAAATACCAGATAAGACTTCATCTGAAGAAACACAATCAGCACCATACCTGAGAACCAAAGGATTATCAGATAATCTATAACCGAAAGGCTTTGATCCTTATAAGCTATGTTTACAGGTGTAGCTGTTGTTTCTTTGGCGGGCTCTTCCAGAAGTGTCTGCTCTTTCGTCTTGGTAACCTCTGCGTCAGGTAATATCAGATAACTTTCCACCCTCTGGGTATTCACCTGCTTTGGTATAAGACTTATCATACTTTCCAGGGTTACAGGGCATATCAACTTTAGAAATACTACTCCCCATAAGCAATAGGAAAACACTTTGGGAGATTTTTGCAGCAAAAACCTCACCCCTAATACGAACAGAATAACATAGCAGGAGATAAAGCTCATATTTAATATTTCAAGAAACAATTTCTCCACTATTTATCCTCCTCATAGGCATTTATAATTTCTCTTAATTCTTCTATCTGCTTTCTGGTAAGCTTCTTACGGCGGATAAAGGCGGTCAGGAATTTTGGCAATGAACCGTCGTAATTATCCCCCAGAAACTCCTCACTTTTTAACTGTAGATACTCTTCTCTTGATACTATAGCTGCTACAATGGTTCCTTCATTTTTCAAAATACCTTTAATACATAATTTTTTTAGTACAGTATAGGTTGTTGATTTCTTCCAGTCCCATACTTCCTGACATAGTCTTACCAACTCCCCTGAAGCCAAAGGCTCCCTGCTCCATATGAGTTCTGCAAATTTGTATTCACTTTCAGTCATGATATATGCCATGATATACACCTCCGTGGTCTATAAGATATAGACCTTCTTGATGTAAGTCTATATCCTATAGACCAAAAAGTCAATCAGTAATTATGAAACTTTAAATAACAATGTAAGTATGTATTGAAACTTATGGCTACTGCAAACACACCTTTATAACTGATGTAACTGATGAGTTATTAAAAGTTATTAAAATTTCCACACGAGTCATTAGAATGTATACATACTAAAAGAAGATAATTGCAAAGGCTGCTTTTTACCTTTTAATTATCTTTTTTGAATATAAAATATCTTTTGTCTTAGATTTTTTACGAAGCATTTCTCAATAGTTTAGTAAGTTAATAAAAACCTGTATACACTAAAAAGCTTGTTTTTACCATAAATCTACTATGTACGCCCTATCTGGTGAAACAATCTCATGTAAAAATGCTATGTAATGAAATAATTTGCTTCCTTTTTCCTTTACTTCCTTTTTCCTTGCTTTCCTTATCAGCCGAAATGTCCGCTAACATATTCCGCAGTCTTTTCATGCTTAGGATTTGTAAAAATAATATCCGTGGTATCATATTCCACCAAATCACCAAAAAGGAAGAAGCCGGTTTTGTCTGCAATACGGGAAGCCTGCTGCATATTATGGGTAACGATAACAACGGTATAAGTCTTTTTTAACTCTACGATAAGATCTTCAATCTTATAAGTGGATATAGGATCCAAGGAGCTGGTAGCTTCATCCATTAAGATCACCTCAGGATTTAAGGCAATGGTTCTGGCAATGCATAATCTCTGCTGCTGTCCTCCTGAGAGGGAGAGCGCGCTCTTTTTTAAGCGGTCCTTTACTTCATCCCAAAGCGCCGCACCCTTTAAGCTGTTCTCTACAATTTCATCTATTTCACGTTTTTTCTTACCATAATATTTAGGTGCATAAGCAACGTTGTCATAGATACTTAAGGGAAAAGGATTTGGTTTTTGAAATACCATACCAATCTTCTTTCGGATTAACATAGGGTCTATCTTACTGTCGTATATGTTAATATTATCAAATATTACTTCTCCTGTTATTCTGCACCCCTGAATGATATCATTCATTCGGTTCAAAGTCTTTAGGAAAGTCGTCTTACCACAGCCGGAAGGCCCGATTAACGCCGTAATCTCATTTTTCTCAATATCCATATTGATATTGTTGATTGCCTGTTTTTCTCCATAAAAGAGATTTAAGTCTTTTGTAGTTATGATACCCATTATTTAAAGCTCACTTTCTTCTTAAAGATTCCTGCTATTGTATTGGCAGCCAGATTGATGATAAATACCAGAATAATTAATACGGCAGCCATTGCATAAGGCACCCAGTCGGGCGCTCCGCCTTCCGTGGCGTATAAATAAAGCTGTACCGTAAGCCCTGCTCCCGGTTCCAGTATATGATTTCCATAATTGGTGGGCATGGTGTAGTCCACACCTGCGGTGTAAAGCAAAGCTGCCGATTCACTGACAATTCGTCCGATACTTAGGATTATGGCAACCACGATACCCGGCAGCGCACAGGGCAGCAAAATAGTGCGGATGATATGTAACTTGGAGGTTCCAAGAGAAAATGCTGCTTCTCTGTATGTTGGATTTACCTGCAGGAGAGCTTCTTCCGTGGTCCGAATCAGGGTAGGAAGTACAATTAGGGTACAGGTTAAAGCTCCTGCCAGCATAGAACCACCGCTGCTGCCGGCTTTCAAGGTATTAATAAAGAATGCCAGTCCAAATAATCCATATACAATAGAGGGGATACCCGCAAGGATTTCTATGGCAAATCGGATAGCTGAGATAATTTTGCCAGGCTTTGAATATTCTGAAAGATAAATGGCTGTACCGATACCAAGGGGTATGGATAATACCAGGGAAAGAAACACAATATATAAGGTATTAATTATCATGGGTGCAATCCCGTAAGTATCATATAAACGGGAGGGTGCTGTGGTGAGAAATTCAAGGTTGATATAGGGAAGTCCTTTTACAATCAAATATAAGATAATAGCTATGACCATTAAGGTAACGGCAGCTGTTACAGAATATATCAGTGCCCGGGCAGCAATAACTCCGGGTTTAATTTTCTTTGCATATTGATTCTTATCCATTAGCATTACCTGCCTTCTTAATCAAGAAATGAAAGATAGAATTAATTATAAAAATAAATACAAACAGAACCAATCCAATACCAATCAGTACCCCTCTGGTCTGCTCTGTGGCATAGGACATTTCCGTAACAATAGCTGTTGTCAGGAAACGTACAGGTTTTAGCATAGAAGGCATCTGAGGAATATTACCGGCTACCATAATAACTGCCATGGTCTCACCGATGGCTCTTCCTACTCCTAAGAGAACTGCCGCCATAATACCTGATTTCGCCGCCGGTATAATAATATGAAAGAGGGTATACTCTTTTCCCACACCCAGAGCAAGCGCTGCTTCCATATAGCTTTTGTCCACTGCATTAATGCTGGTTTCACTTACACTGATGATAGTTGGCAAGGTCATAATAATTAAAACAATTACAGCAGAAATCATGGCAAGCCCTGAAGATAGATCAAATATTTTCTGAACATAAGGCACAATAAAAATCAAACCTAAAAACCCGTAAATTACTGATGGAATTCCTGCTAACAGACTGATTACAGAACGCAGAACAGAACCCAGGCTCTTAGGCATTAGCTGCCCAATTCCCAAAGCCACAAGTAAAGAAATCGGAACTGCAATGAGAACAGTAAAAAAAGTAGAATAAAAGGAAGAAATAATAAATGCCAGTATCCCATAGCTTGGAGGTTCATTGACAGAGTTCCAGACAGACCCAAGGAGAAAATCCTTTAATCCCACTTTGGCTATACTTGGAGCACCGTTTGCTATCATAAATACTCCGATTAATATAACCGATAAGACCGTAATTAAGGCAAAGAAAAAAACTATCCCTTTAAATATATTGTTATAGATATAAACTTTCTGTTGTTTCATTCTTACCACACATTCCGCTGCCTGGGAGCAGCACAATTTTAATGAAAAATTCTATAAACTGGCAATGCCACTGCGCATTTGCAGTGACATTATCCAGTCATACTATATAGCTAAAGCTCCAACCTGAAACCAACCTGAATATAAGTTATGATTATTTTACAACAATCTGGCAGGCTGCTGTTTTCTTGCCATCGCTGGTAGTTACAGTAATTGTTACCTTTCCTGCTTTTTTAGCAGTTACAACACCAGTGGCAGATACTGTTGCAACAGCTGCATTGGAGGACTTCCAGGTAATTGCTTTATTGGTTGCAGTTGCAGGACCTACTGTTGCTTTTAAAGTAAGAGTCTTTCCTGCCAAAAGCTCGGCACTGGTCTTATTAACCTTTACACTGGTAACAGGATATGCAACTGTTACTTTGCAAGTCTTCTTTACGTTTGAACCGTCATTTGATCTAACTGTAATAGTAGCACTGCCTTCTTCTATTGCTTTAATTTCACCCGAAGCTGAAACTGTTGCAACAGAAGGATTGGAGGAAGTATAAGTCAATGTTTTGTTTGTTGTATCTTCAGGTGCTACAGTTACTTTGATGGAGGTAGTCGCACCGGGCTTTAACGTAACTTCTGTTTTGCTTAAGGTAATGCCTGTTGCTTTCACTCTTACAAGGTTATTCTTAACAAAACCCTGAGAATCGATAATCTTCTGTCCGTCAGCACTGGCAATGAAATCTAAGAAAACCTGAGCAGCAGGAGTTATTGCTTTTGATTTATTATATACAAGTAAGAAGGGTCTTTTGATTGCATAGGTTCCATCTGCAACAGAGAATTTGGAGGGTTCAACACCTTCAATTTTCAATGCTTTTACTTTAGATTCATCCATATCACCAAGAGACATATATCCGATAGCACCGGAATTGTTCTGTACGGAAGCCTGCATAACACCTGTGCTGGCAAGTGAACCGTCAAGATTTACATCATATCCGCTGGGAAGTGCAGAACCGAAATCCACTTTAAAGAAATCTTCGAAACAGCTTCTGGTACCGGAACCGGACTCACGGCCGAAAGGAGCAATCTTTACACTGGTGGAATAAGAACCGGATAACTGATTCCAATTTAAAGCAGATGTATCTCTGGTATAGATTTTATAAAGCTGAGAAGGAGAAAGTTCATTTACAGGGTTGCTCTTGTTAACAACAACAGCAAGTCCGTCCAAACAAATCTGGACTTTGCTTAACGTCTGAGCTTCCGTGCTTGTGATATCCCTGCTGGACATACCAAAATCTACAGTACCTTTTGTTGCATCTGTAATACCTGCACCGGAACCGGTAACATTCTGTTCAACGATCTTGATGCCTTTATTTTTAGCCATGAAAGCTTCCGCAAGTGCTTGTATAAGAGGATTGACGGAAGTGGAACCTGATAAAACTACTGTTCCTGTAACAGATGCCGCAGATACTTTTTCTGCCGGAACACCCTGAAAGATTGAAAATGCTAATGCTACAGTTAAAACCAAAGACATAAACTTTTTCATGACATTACTCCTTACCAAATAGTTTTTATTTTACGGGCGAACATTAACTCTAAGACACGCCCTCATTACTTGGTCATTATAATCTTTGATTGTAAAGAAATAAGCATAGATTTGAAAATTATTCCAGCTTAATTGTAAAAAAACTGTTTATATAATTTAACATTTATTGGATAGGCATTAAAGGTTGATTGGCTTTGAAGACAAAAAAAGAGGAATGAAATACCATTCCCCTTCCTGTCATTATTTCTTTGTGCAAGGCATAATCCAGTCACATATTACCTGTCCATTTCCAGTCTCTAAAGGTGTACAAAATCTGCTTACGGTGTAGAATTCAATCCAGTAGAAATTCTCATAGTCCAGCTCATAACCGTTCTTAAGCACCATATCAGACATTAACAGATAGGCATTGTTAAGAATATCCTCAAAGTTCGCTGCACCTATTTGAGCTTTTGCTATTGTCCTTCCTTTGATTATTCTTCCTGTCATCCCTTCAGGAACAGGAGTACCCAGTTGAAAGAACTTGCCTACAATATAGGTATCGCCAAGCCCTTCTTCCGAAGTAAAGTCTGCCGAATACCCAAGTCCCATGCAGTCTTTCATACCAACCTGGTAATCCGCAAGAGCCGTCAGTTTATCATCAAAATGCTGACTCCAGAATACATCCCAAAGCTCCTTGTTACTAGACACCGTATAATCCTTATTGCTTATACCGATCAGCAGCAGATCCTCCGTATTTTCATACTCGATTTTTACCAATTCAGCCATAATCCTTCTTCCTTTCATAACATAATATGTGTCCTTGTCTGTGAATGAAAGAGGAGAAAATGCTTTCTCATGATAGATCTCGGCTGTTAGCTGAACAGGAGGTACTAAAAACTGCTCCTTAAAGGCTCTGGTATAGGAAGCACTGTTCTCATAACTACAGCAAAGAGCTGCTTCTGTTACATTAACCCTTTCTTCTAAGAGCATTTTAGCTGATTCCGTTAATTTTCTTCTGCGAACATACTCTGTCATTGAAATCCCGCAGATATAACTGAAGATTCGTTGATACACACCAAGAGGTATACCGGT
>JAQSXJ010000025.1 GCA_029256725.1 Anaerocolumna sp.
GAAACCGGATTTTACGTGGCATACCTGTTGCTATTTTCCGTGTTGACCGGATCGTTTATTACAGCATCTACCATGGCGGCACAAACCATTTCTTCTCTGCTGGATTTTATGAAAGCTATGGTTCCGGCATATTTTATGTCGGTTGCCTTCAGTACCGGAGCAGGTACTTCCATGGTGTATTATCAAACGACATTAGTGTTAATAACTTTTGTAAATGTTTTATTAATAAAGATAATTATCCCCTTGATTAATATATATCTGGTAGTAACGATGGCTAATAATCTGTCCAAGGAAGATATGCTGTCAAAATTTACAGAGCTGCTGGAAACTATAATGAACTGGGGGTTAAAAACGCTCTTAGGAGTCGTAATAGGATTTAATACGGTACAGGGGCTGATAACGCCTGTATCGGATAAAATAAAGAAATCCATGGTATTAAAAGCTGCAGAATCCATACCCGGTGTGGGAGATATTTTCAGTGGTGCGGCAGAAAGTGTTATAGGAGCAGGAATATTACTTAAGAATGCCATTGGAGTGGCTGGAGTAGTGGTAATTGTGTCCCTTTGTGCAGTCCCGGTTATAAAACTGGCCGTCATGACACTGATTTATAAGGTTAGCAGTGCAGCAGTACAGCCAATTTCGGACAAGCGTATGTTAAAGTGTATCTCTGCTTCGGCAGATGCATGTTTGCTGCTGTTACAGACGGTTTTAGTAGGAGCAATCCTTTTTGTAATAACAATTACAATAGTTGCAGCTACCACTACATAGTTCAGTATAAAAACATATTTAAATATGACCGGAGTGGTGGAAAGGAGGTAAGTGTGGATTTTATATATTCCTGGATTAAGGATATTGTAATATTTATGATACTCATCAGTGTGATTACCAATCTAATGGGAAAGAGTTCTTACAAAAAATATATTAACCTTATTTCCGGTATCATCCTGGTCATCTTGGTGATAACGCCTTTGCTCAAAATTTTTCAACTGGATAATACTCTGGACTATTATTTTACTACCAATTCTTTGACCGCCCAGGCGGGAGAGGTTCAAGATATCAATGAAAAATTCGGAGAACTTGAAAGCAGCAGGCAAGAGGAGATAATTACGCAGGTTAAGGCAAAGATAACGGATAAGATAAATGAACTGTTAGAAAAAGAAGATGTGGTGACAGAAAGTATTGAAATCATACTGGAAGGTGATGTGAATTCGATCAGTTACGGTAACCTGAAGGGGCTTAATGTAAAGGGGGTGTACAAATCGGCTGTAAATAAAGAGAAGGATAAGGAGGCAATTAAAATTGACCGTGTGGAGATAAATCAAATAAATATAAAAAAGGACAATACGACAAAGAAAGATAATATGGATTTTATAAGTCCTGTTGAAATCAAAGCAAAAAAAATTCTGTCAGACTTCTATAATTTGGATGCTGATAATATAAATATTAGTATACGGGAGTAGTGACTCACAGCTTATCTCCTTTTATACTAAGACTGCTTATATTACAGTAATAGAGCAGTGAGATTATGATAAGGTACCAGTAAACATGCACCCAGATGGGAGCCACCCCTTATAAAGCACTTCCGCAAAAAACAGCTTGCGGTATGTCGGGAGCCGGAGTATGGAAAAAGAAAAGAAAAAAATCACATTGAAGGAAATAGGACCTGCAAGGCTTGTAATGTTACTGATGGCAGGAATATTTCTGGTGTTATTATCAATCCCTAACCTACCTTCTTTTGATAACAGTACAAAAAAGACTACAGAAAACAGCGGAACTGCCGTTGTTAATACGGTAACGGCTGGCACCAAAGATGAAACGAAACTTTACGTAACGGATCTGGAAGAGCGTTTGAAGAATGTGTTGATGAAGGTTGAAGGCATCGGCGCAGTGGAAGTGATGATTACTTTAAAGGGCTCGAAAGAAGAAATTATCTTAAAGGACGAAGCAAATACCAATGAAAGCGTGAATGAAGCAGACGGGGAGGGCGGAAGCAGGAATAGTACTAAAACAGAGCAAAATGATACCACCATTATGGTGGAAGGTAGTGATGGAGTAGCAAGACCTTATATACTAAAGGAAATCGAGCCTGAACTGGAAGGCATACTTGTAATTGCCCAGGGAGGCGGCAGCGCAGTAATTCAAAGTGAAATAATCGAAGCTGTACAGGTATTATTTGGCGTTCCGTCACATAAAGTTAAAGTAATGAAAATGAATTCATAAAGATTCTTCAAGGAGGTTAGCATGAAAAATTTATTCAGGAAAAATAATATCATAATTGCGGCACTGGCAATCATGATAATAATTGCAGGGTATTTGAATTTTAGCAGTAATAATGATAATTCCCTTAATCTAAGCGATACCAATGATTATGACACAACAGAAGCAACTATGGGAGATGACATATCTGACAGCGATTTCCTTTCACTGGATGACCAGGGAAACTTACTTTCTGATTCTGCACTTGATTTATCAGATGAAGACACTCAGACAGCCGATAATGCAACAGTGGATGATGCAAAAACAGAAGATACAGCAAACGCTGATGATGCAGAAACCAGCACTCCTGGAGAAGCAGTGCTTGTAAGTACGATTACTTCTTCTGACTTTTTCTCAGCTACCAAAATAAAGAGAGAGAATACCAGATCTGAAAATTATGAAACCTGTATGGATATTATTAAAGCTGAGAATTTATCAGAAGAAAATAAGCAGGTTGCTGTAAATGAATTAATGGAAATCGAAAGAATCAGAGATATTGAAACAGCATCTGAGATTATGCTGGAAGCAAAAGGTTTCAGTGATACATTAGTATACATGCAGGATAAGAGAGTTGATGTTGTAGTTAATGCTGAAAAGATAACGGAACAGGATCTGGCTCAGATTATGGACGTTGTTAAATCCCAGACAAAAATGAAAGCAAGTCAGATTTTCGTTAATCCGGCAATTGCCAATGAATAATAATTTATTGATAATACTGATTACAGAATAACTACATAAAAGAAGGAGGCTGTTTATCTGTATAGATAGGCAGCTTTTTTTCATTTCATTTAACTCATTGAATGAAGTTTTTAGTAAGGGCAATAATATTGTAAACGGAAAAAGATGCATAAAAGGATTTGCAAATAGGCATATTTTTGGTATAATAGCTTATAGGAATAGTTTGTATAAGAGGCTTATGCCTTAGACTTAGGAGGTAATAAAGTTGGTAAAAGAAGAAAATAGAAACACTTATCAAATACATGCTGACAGTAATGTCGGTGAAGTTCAGATAGCAGACGAAGTAGTTGCCACTATAGCTGCACTTGCTGCAACAGAAGTAGAAGGAGTTGCTTCCATGAGCGGTAATGCCACCAGGGAACTGGTAAGCAAACTTGGCATGAAAGGCTATTCCAAGGGAGTAAAGATTGATGTCAGCGCAGATTCTGTAGCAGTTGATTTATCCCTGGCCTTAAATTACGGATATAGCATACCTCAGACATCCAGGTTGGTACAGGAGAAAGTAAAGTCCGCCATTGAGAACATGACAGGCTTATCCGTATCAGAAGTGAATGTAAGAATATCCGACGTTAATATCGATAAAAGTAAATAAGACAAAATAATAGTATGAATCCTATGCAGCCCTTAGATATATCCTATTTAAGGGTTGTTTATGCGTTAATGTGCAGTGAAGAAAGGTTGGTTACAGATGAATAGAAGAGAAATAAGGGAGCATTTGTTCCGAATGCTGTTCCGTAAGGATTTCCATGAGGAAAATGAAATGACGGAGCAGATAGATTTGTATTTTGAATCCTTAGAAGAACCTAAGGAGGAAGATCTGTTATATTTAAAAGAGCGTTTCGGAAAAATACTACTCAAGCTGCCGGAAAGTGATGAATTACTGAGTGAAATCTCCAGCGGATGGAAATTAAGCCGTATGGGTAAGGTGGATCTTACGATATTAAGACTTGCAGTGTTTGAAATAAAATTTGATGATGAAGTACCAACCAAGGTTGCCATTAATGAAGCAGTAGAGATAGCCAAACTCTTTGGTGGAGACTCCTCAGGAGCCTTTGTAAACGGAGTCCTGGCTAAGTTAGCGAAAGAATTATAATACAAATTCACATGAAGTTGCAGATAATCAACTACTGAATATTACAAAGTGAGCTATTGCAACAGTTTGATTTGTATGTGCGCTTTGGCGTACAAATGGAGGTATTATGAGCAATATCTATACGATAACCCAGGTAAATACCTATATAAAGAACCTCTTTATCAAAGACTATAATCTAAACAATATCTATATAAAAGGCGAAGTCTCCAATTGTAAATACCATAGCTCCGGACATATCTATTTTACTTTAAAGGATACAGGAGGACAAATGGCCTGCGTTATGTTTGCCGGGCAGAGAGGCGGACTTGCCTTTACATTAAAAGAAGGTCAGAGTGTTATAGCCTTAGGACAGATAAGTGTCTATGAAAGAGACGGAAAATATCAGCTTTATGCGAAGGAAATAATTGAAGAAGGACTGGGTCTTCTCTATCAAAAGTATGAGCAATTGAAAGAAATGCTTGAGAAGGAAGGCTTGTTCCAGACTGAACATAAGAAGCAGATTCCTGCTTATCCGAAAGCCATCGGCATCGTTACTGCCAGAACTGGAGCTGCTATACAGGATATTATTAATATAGCCGGAAGGCGTAATCCATATGTTCAGCTGTATCTGTACCCTGCCCAGGTTCAGGGAGAGGGAGCGGCAAAAACAATAGTGGCAGGTATCAAAGCCTTGGAAAAGAAAGGTGTCGATACTATCATTGTCGGGCGTGGCGGTGGTTCCATTGAGGACTTGTGGGCTTTTAATGAAGAAATTGTTGCAAGAGCTATCTATCAATGCAGCATTCCCATAATATCTGCTGTTGGTCATGAAACTGATGTAACGATTGCAGATTTTGTTTCGGATTTAAGAGCACCGACGCCTTCAGCGGCAGCAGAATTGGCTGTTCCAGACTTACGAGCTTTATTGTATGAAATGGATAAGATTAAGAATACTCTTAACAGGAGTATTAGTGTGAAAGTATCGCTTAGCCGAAAGGAGCTGGAAAGTCTTAATCTAAGACTTGAGCACTTAAGTCCGATATATCAGATCAGGCAGAAACGGCAGCAGCTTATGGATAACGAACAAATGCTTTTGCAGCTTATCAATCGTAAAGTAACTGCCAGAAGACATATGTTAGAACTATATATAGAGAAATTTGAGGGATTGTCACCTCTTAAGAAATTGAATAAAGGGTATTCCCTTGTAGTAAATAAGGAAAACCGAATTATAAACAGTATAACGAAAACAACGGCTGGTGACGTATTAAGAATCAGTGTTACGGATGGAGATATCATTGCAGAAGTTTCTGAATTAAAAGAAGTTATGAGACCGGGAAAATGATAATACTGTAAACTTTTCATATGAAATAAATCAGTTTAAATTGACAAACATATAGTAATACAGTTGTTTTAGTAACGAAGGTCTTACATACAATAAGGGAGCGTTCGCCTCAGTTATTTTGAGAATAGGAATATGTGAAATAAAATATTCCACACGCAAATTTCTGCCTGTGACCCTATGTTTGCAGGCTGTGAGAAAGGCATGGTTATTAATATGAAAGAAAAAGAAAATAAGCTTGAACAGTCATTTCTGGAACTGAATGATATTATAAAGAAGCTGGAATCAGAGGATATCTCACTTGAAGATTCCTTTTCTTTATATCAGGAAGGAATGAAATTATTAAAAAGCTGTAACGAATCCATAGATAGAGTGGAGAAGCAGCTTATTGTTTTAGGTGAAGCGAAAGAAGAATAAAAGGAAAAACGAATAAAAGGGCAGAAGTGGGAGGAAAGTATAGAATGGAAGTATTTAGCGGAATGCGTCAGGAACATAAAGCATATATTGACCGGGTAATTAACTTATTTCTGCCCGATGGCAATGAACCTCAGAAGAAGATCTATGAGGCAATGAGTTACAGTGTACTTGCAGGAGGGAAGCGCTTAAGGCCGATTTTGATGCTGTCAGCATTTGATATGTTTGAAGGCGATGACCGAGGGGTAGTGGAACCGTTTATGACTGCGATTGAAATGATTCACACTTATTCCCTGGTACATGACGATCTTCCTGCAATGGACAACGATGAATACCGCCGAGGAAGAAAGACTACTCATGCTGTTTACGGGGAAGCCTTAGGGATATTAACCGGAGATGCATTGCTTAATAATGCTTTTGAAACAGCTTGCGAAGCATTTCAAAAAGGTAAATATTTAGAGCGAATTGCAAGAGCGCTGTCCGTACTTGGAGCGAAGTCCGGAATACACGGCATGTTAGGCGGCCAGGTAGTTGATATGGAAGGATTTTCAGAAAGATTAACAGGAGCATCAAAAGAAGAATTAAAAAGCCGTCTTGACTATATGTACCAATTAAAAACAGGAGCATTACTGGAAGCTTCCCTGACTATTGGTGCTATATTAGCCGGTGCGACTGATGAGGAAATTGATAAAGTGGAACAGCTGGGAGGAATTATCGGTCTTGCCTTTCAGATTCAGGATGATATCCTGGATGTTACATCTACAACAGAAGTTCTTGGAAAACCGGTTCTTAGTGATGAGAAGAATAACAAGTTGACCTACGTCAGTCTTCTAGGCATCGAGAAAAGCCGTAAAGAAGTGGAAGAACTTACGAAAGAGGGGCTCCTTATCCTGCAAAACTTAAACCGGGACTCTGCATTTTTAGAGGAACTATTAATAAGCCTTGTAAGCAGGGAGTTTTAATGATTATGTTAAATTGGAAAAGAAGGTGAAACAGTGGCAGGTGCGCTGGAGCTTATAAATGAAGCCAACGATATAAAAAAGATAAAACCATCAGATTACAATATTCTGGCGGAGGAAATACGCGAGTATTTAATTGAAAATATTAGTAAGACAGGAGGACATCTTGCCTCCAATTTAGGAACCGTGGAATTGACCATGGCTCTTCATCTCTATCTGAACTTCCCGAAAGATAAGCTTATATGGGATGTGGGACATCAGGCATATACCCATAAACTTTTAACAGGCAGGAAGAATGAATTCAACAGCCTTCGAACTTTTGAAGGTCTAAGTGGTTTTCCGAAAAGAAAAGAAAGCTGCTGCGACAGCTTTGATACCGGACACAGTTCCACTTCAATTTCTGCTGCAATGGGCTTAGTTCAGGCAAGGGATATAAAAGGCACGAACGAAAGAGTTGTGGCAGTTATCGGCGATGGAGCCTTATCAGGCGGTATGGCCTTTGAAGCCTTGAACAATGCGGCTGCCTTGAAATCAAATCTTACAATAATACTAAATGATAATAAAATGTCCATTTCTGAAAATGTAGGAGGAATGGCCAATTACCTTGGTAAATTGCGTACTGGGGATAAATATATTAATTTAAAACACAAAGTAGAGAAAGCACTTAACAATGTTCCGGGAGTGGGACATATAATAGCAGATAAAGTGAGAAAATCAAAGGACTCCATCAAACGCCTGGTAATCCCCGGGATGCTGTTTGAAGATATGGGACTTACTTATATAGGACCGATTGACGGCCATAACCTGAATGAGTTACAGATGGCTCTTTCAAGTGCTTCAAAAGCCAGGAAGGCGGTTATTGTTCATGTGGTTACACAAAAAGGAAGAGGATATAAACCGGCTGAGAAGAATCCAAGCCAATTTCATGGTGTGGAAGCTTTCGATGTCAAAACCGGTAAAAATATAAAAGCTAAAAAAGGAGCTGCTTATACAGAAATTTTTTCAGAGGCAGTTCTGGAACTTGGTGAGAAACATCAGGACTTGGTTGCAATTACAGCGGCTATGCCAAGCGGTACAGGTCTGAATCAATTCAAAAATAAATATCCCGATCGTTTTTTTGATGTGGGTATTGCAGAAGAGCATGCTGTCACTTTTGCAGCAGGTCTTGCTGCCGGCGGTATGAAGCCTGTCGTTGCAATCTATTCTACTTTTTTACAGCGGGCATATGATCAGATAGTGCATGATGTCTGTATTGGTGCGCTTCCTGTGATATTTGCTATAGACCGTGCCGGGTTAGTGGGAAATGACGGAGAGACGCATCAGGGTATATTTGATATTTCCTATTTAGCCCATATACCGAATCTAACCATAATGGCACCAAAGAACGGTAAAGAATTAAAAGAAATGCTTGATTTTGCTTATAATTTCAACGGTCCCACTGCCATACGCTATCCAAGAGGGAAAGCATATGATGGCCTAAAGGAGTTTGATGCTCCTATTGTATATGGAAAAAGTGAGATATTGTACAACAGTTCTATGGCAGATGAAAGTGCAGAAGCAAGAAGTAAGCGTATACTAATTCTTGCTGCCGGAAGTATGGTGGAGACCGGAGAAGAAGTATATAATTCTTTGATAAAGGATGGTTTGGAAGTTACATTTGTAAATATACGTTTCCTTAAGCCTTTTGATATGGATATGCTGCAAGAAATGGCTAAGAGCCACAGCACATGGATCACAATGGAAGAAAATGTCCGAAGAGGCGGCTTCGGTGAAATGGTGGCTGGATACTTAGTGGATCAGGAATTACGAGATATAAAACTACTAAATATATCCCTGCCAGACCAGTTTATTGAGCAGGGTGATGTTGCTGTATTGAAGGAGAAACTTGAATTTGACGCAGTTTCTCTGGTGAATCGTATCAAGCATTTTGTAGGAAGCAGCAATAATCTTTTATAGACTGTAAATATTACTAAAAAACTGTAATATATTTGGGAGGGTTAAAAGTGAGAGCCGTTTTAACCCTCCCAATTAAAAGTATGAAATGTACGCAAACAGGTGTATTTAAAGCAGATATGTTCTTAAGGTGTAGTGTTCTTAAGGTGATATGAGTAAATAATTAATACGAAGATGTTTTAGTTATCCTAATTTGTAGGTGTGACATCGAACATAGATGGGAGTTAAAGTGAAAGAGCGTTTAGACGTTTTGCTAGTAAACAGGAATTTGGCAGAATCAAGAGAGAAGGCCAAAGCTATTATAATGGCAGGGAATGTATTTGTTGAGGGAGTGAGGGAGGATAAATCCGGCGCTTCTTTTCCTGATACAGTAAATATAGAAGTAAGGGGTATGACTCTTAGATACGTAAGCAGAGGTGGTTTAAAACTTGAAAAAGCCATAGATTCATTTGGGTTACAAATGGAAGGAAAGGTATGTATGGATGTGGGCTCATCTACCGGCGGTTTTACTGACTGTATGTTACAAAATGGAGCAGTGAAGGTTTTTGCTGTTGATGTGGGTACCAATCAGCTAGCCTGGAAACTAAGGCAGGATGAAAGGGTTGTGTCCATGGAAAAGACCAATATCCGTCATGTTACTCCAGATGATATCAAAGAAGAAATGGATTTTATCTCAATAGATGTAGCCTTTATCTCTCTGACGCTGGTATTGGAACCTGTTAGAAATCTGCTAAAAGAAAATGGTGAGGTAATGTGTCTTATAAAACCTCAGTTTGAAGCGGGGCGTGAGAAAGTTGGTAAAAAAGGAGTTGTAAGAGAGCGGGAGGTTCACCAGGAAGTAATCATAAAAGTGATTGAATATGCAAAATCCATAGGATTTATCATTCTGAATCTGGACTATTCACCCGTTAAAGGGCCTGAAGGAAATATCGAGTACCTGCTCCATCTTAAAAAGACCGAAAACATAGTTAGTTCCGAGAAAAATGAGGAACTTAAAAGGATAGAGGGAGTAGTAGAAAAGTCTCATAATACTTTAAACTTGTAAATAAACCGGCTTTATGTTACAATGTCGATATCATTGTATAAATAAACATAGCAATGTAAGTACAGGAGTTTTCATGAATAAATTTTGTCTGATAACCAACCGATATAAAGATGCGGATTTAGAGCTGACCAACGAGATTGTGAAATATATGACACTGCATCAGAAAGATTGTGTGTGTGTTGACAGGAAAGAAAACTGCGGTTATACAATTAACAGCAGTAATAAGGGACAAACCTTATCAAATGAGATAGGGGCAGATGTTGATTGTATCATTGTATTAGGTGGGGATGGGACAATAATACAAGCAGCAGATTCAGTGTGCGGTTTAGGAATACCGATACTGGGAATCAATTTAGGAACATTGGGATTTCTGGCTGAAATTGAAAAACAGCAGATTTGGACTGCTTTAGACAGCCTTTTTGAAGATAACTATTCTATAGAAGAAAGAATTATGCTTCATGGAAGCCTGCTGGAAGGTGAAAATGTAGAAAGTCTTGGTATTGTACTTAATGATATTGTTATATCAAGAAGTAATTTTTCAAGAATTATTAACATAAGCATTTATGTGAACGGTGAGTTGGCAGACAGTTACCGCGGAGACGGTGTTATTGTGTCAACACCTACTGGTTCAACGGGTTACAGTCTCTCCTCCGGAGGACCTGTGGTAAAACCAGATGCAGACATTCTGGTAATAACTCCGATTTGTCCACATACCTTGGGTGCAAGAAGTATTATTGTATCATCTGAAGATTCTGTTCGAATTCAGATCAATGAGAATAAACAACCCAATGAAGAAGGTGCAGTTGCTGTGCTGGATGGCAGACCGGCAGGAGAGTTAAAGGCAGGAAGCAGTATTCATATAACAAAAGCCCATGAAAAAACAAAAATGGTAAAGATTAATCACGTGGAATTTTTTGAAGTTCTGAGAAAAAAAATCGGACAAGGCGGAGAAAAGGGATGAAAGTTGGCAGACAGAGCAAAATTATTGAGCTCATTAGTAAAAATGATATAGAAACACAGGAAGATTTAGCAGATCTGTTAACGCAGGCTGGATATAACGTGACACAAGCAACCATTTCACGTGATATCAGGGAGCTAAAACTGACAAAAGTTGCTGTAGATGACGGAAGACAGAAATATATTGTATTAAATAATACAGAGACTGGAATGAGCGAGAAGTATGTAAGAGTTTTAAGAGAAGGTTTTCTTTCTATGGACATGGCTCAGAATATAATTGTAATCAAGACAGTTTCAGGAATGGCTATGGCGGTAGCAGCTGCTCTGGATGCACTTCATATACAAGGGATCATGGGCTGTATAGCAGGTGATGATACTTTAATGTGTGTTATTAAAACTACAGAAGAAACCATTGGTGTTATGGAGAAGCTAAATAAACTAATTAATTCGAAATCCTTGTAAATGAAAAATATACATGGTAAAATAAACATAATTCAGTAACTTTGTCAGTCCGTAAAAGGGATTCATTTTTTACGGTCTTTTTTGGACTGACGGTATAAAAAAGGAGAAATACGTATGTCAGGACATTCAAAGTTTGCGAATATTAAGCATAAAAAAGAAAAGAATGATGCTGTTAAAGGTAAGATTTTTACTAAGTTGGGAAGAGAAATAGCAGTAGCGGTAAAAGAAGGTGGAGCAGACCCTAATTCTAATAATAAGTTAAAAGATATTATCGCCAAAGCAAAATCCAATAATATGCCCAATGATACCATTGACAGAAGTATAAAGAAAGCAGCCGGAGATGCCAATTCAGTTAATTATGAATTTGTAACTTACGAAGGATATGGCCCTAACGGAACTGCTATTATCGTAGAAGCTCTTACAGATAATAAGAATCGTACTGCGTCTAATGTTAGAAATGCCTTTACAAAAGGAAATGGTAATGTCGGAACACCTGGCTGTGTATCTTTTATGTTTGACAGAAAAGGACAGATTATCATTGATAAAGAAGAGTATGATAAAGAAGCAGATGATTTAATGATGGTGGCTCTTGAAGCAGGTGCTTCTGATTTTAATGAAGAAGAAGATAGCTATGAGATTCTTTCAGAAGAAGATAGCTTTAGCGCAGTAAGAGAAGCTTTAGAGAATGCAGGTATTCCTATGGCACAAGCAGAAGTGACTATGATCCCTCAGACTTGGGTAGAACTTACAGAAGAGCTGGATATCAAAATGATGAATCGTACACTTGATTTATTAGATGAAGATGACGATGTTCAGGAAGTATATCATAACTGGGACGAGTAAAAAGGACAATTCGATTTGAGGCTGTAGATTTCTTGTGAGCATATAACATAAAGCGAGTGGTGTACTGCTATAAGACATAATCTTTATATAGTATATAATAATCAAAAACCTTTGTATTTTGTAGCTTAAACTATGAAATACAGAGGTTTTATGTTATTTAGGTGCATTAGCTATAATAACAAAAAGCAGACAAATATTTATACAATAAACTTAATAACATACCAGTAGAAGATCATAATAAAAATACATTTCTTTTTGGATGAAAGAACATGGAGAATATAAGGACTAGGTGTATCAATTCTTTTAGATAAACGGCAAGATTACAAGGCGACGAGGATAATAATGTCATATAAAAATGAGCATTGAATTAATTTGAAATAATATATCAAATAATATATAATATACATTGAAATGAATAAACTAATACAATAATTACACGTAAAACTAAAAATTTATTACAGTAAGGGGACTTATGGAAAACTTATTTGAGAACTGCTATACAATGTCAAAAGAACGTTATATAGGCTGGGCTAAAAACCCAGTGAAGAAAAATAAACTTAAATTGATTTGGATTGTTTTAACTTTTTTTATTGCGATGACAATGTTACAGGCATTTCTTAGTCATGACTTTTTACTGTTACCCTTCTATCTGGTGTTAATTGTCTTCTGCCTTTATCGTTGTTTTTTCCAAAACAGAGTGTTGTTTATCAAGCAATACAAAGCGAATGCTGTCTCACAAGGAAAGCGTGAATGGGAACGCATTATTAAATTGTCTGATTGTATCCATGTAGAAGATGGGAATATAGAAGTTCAGTACCAGTGGGACCAGGTAAAAGAATATTTTGAGAACAAGGATGATTTTATTATTGTTTTTAAAAATGGATCAGGGATTAGGCTTGATAAGAAGGGGTTTGTGAAGGGAACATACGAAGAGTTCTTGGTATTTATAAATAATAAAATTGATAAAATTATAACTAAATAGTTGTAAATTAAGAAATATAACAACAGTTATTGTTAATTGGACTAGGAATATATAACCATGCTCGTAATCATGACACAATAATGACAAATGATACCATTAAATTTAAATCAAATGCAACTAAATAGAAGCATGTATTTAACCGATATATGTAAAGGAAAGTAGAAATGGAGCAGCAAGACAGGGAGGTCTTTAATGAATCAACAAAGTTTGACAAAAAAACGTAAGTGGATAGCCATAGTATGCTGTTTGTTAATTGTGTTTACAGCAATTTTTCAACCAAATAGTACTACTAGAATTGAAGCTGCAACTGGCTATTATTTTACAGTGAATGGTACTGTGTTTGAATCATACTCAAAATTACCGCTGACAACAGATACCAGTAATATTCAGATAAGCGGAGCATCTGGTGTAGATATGTCAGATGCCAGTAATATACATTGGTTCGTAAATAATACGGATGTGACATCTGGAAATTCAGCGAATAATTCAAGTATTATTCATATAAACGATATTAGTACAAACAAACTGCAGGCAAAACTCGAACGAGTTGGTCCGGGATATGCGCAGGTTATGGTAACATTTGAAAAAAATAATATTAACTATTCGTTGTATCTGAATGTTGAAGTGGGTTTTGACATAGATCGTACGGATTTTAAAAATGCATTAAATTCAGGAAGTGCGGATCAGATTGATCGAAGTGTAATGTTGTTCAAAGATTTGACTACTACACAGCAAGTAAAATTAGTCTATTCACCAGTTGACAATGGAAGCAATGGATTACAGTCTGATAATTCAAGTCTAAAGTACAGTAGTTCGGATAAAAATGTTGCAGAAGTTGATTCAAAAGGGATTGTTAAACCTATAGGAGCAGGAACAGCGATAATAACCGTCAGTACGAACAATGTTGCTGCTGATGTTTCACAGTCTCCCATGAAAAAAACATTTAAAATAGTAATCACTCCCAAAGCTGGAAAGCTGACTGATACAACACTAAGCAGTAAGGTTGAACAGATAACTGACCAGTCGGTTACATTTAAAACCAATGCAAAAGATCCTTCAAATTTAACTTGGAAAGTATATAAAAAAACAAGTACAGGGCTTAGTATTATAACACAAACTACAGGAGTTATTAATTATTATACAACTCCGGCACAAGGCACTGGCGCTACAGATTTCGGTACTCTTACTGTTGCAAATGCACAGGTAGGGGAGTATGTAATTATGGGTTTTGCAGATTCGATGTATATGCCAAGTGATATTAGCCTTGACAATCAAGATTCTGTAGCCGTTCCTTATGTTAAAATTTATGTAGATTTCAGACCGAAAGTGCCTGCGTATTTAGTAATGAATGTTAATGATACCTATGATATGGCTAATGCTGCCGGGATTAAAGGGAATTCTGATTATACAATTACCAGCAGTAAAAATGATATTGCAGGAATCAGTAGCGGAACTATTTATGCGAAGAAAAGCGGCACCAGTATAATTACTGTTAAAAATAATACTTCAGGATCATCTGAAATTTATACCACAAATTTAACGGTAGTAGATGGTATATCACTTAATATGACAGAAGCATATATCTATACTGCTGGTGAACTACAGTTACTTGCAACAACAACAACAGATCAGTCAAGTGTTGTATGGACAAGTGTTTTAAATCCTGCATTACCGTTCTCCTCAAGCAATGATGGATCTAAGTATGCTACCGTTGAAAATGGTTTGGTAAAAGGTGTGTCTAAAGGAAATGCATATATTGTGGCAACTATTACCATTGATGGAGTTGTTAAGCAGGCATATTGTCTTGTTCATGTTGAAAGTACAGTTACAAAATTAACAATTAATCCTGAAACTGTTATATTGGACAAGACCGGATTTAAGACCTTGAAAGCAGAATTTGATAACAACAGTACGAGAAGTATTCCGATTAAATGGACCAGCTCAAATCCTGAAATAGTTGAAATAGTAGAAAGTAGTTCTACATATGCAAATATTGCTGCAAAAGGTGTTGCAGGTACTGTTATTATTACTGCAATCAATACAGAAAATTATATTATTGGATATAGTAAAGTTACAGTAAAAGAAAGTGTGTCAAGCATAACTTTATCAGCAACTTCTTTAAATCTTATGCAATCAACAAAAACTTATCAGTTAAATGCTACTGTAAATCCTTCCACTGCAACAGAACAAGGTTTAACCTGGAAGTCCACCAATCCAAGTGTTGCGACAGTTAATGATAAAGGATTAATTACATTAGTTGCTCCGGGATCTACATCAATTATAGTAACATCTATAGATAACCCATCAGTAACAGCAGTCTGCAATCTGACAGTAGGCGTTTCGGCATCAGGCATTAAATTGGATGATTCCAGTAAAGTAATGTATACTGGAGAGAAAATAAAATTATCTTATGTTATCACTCCTACCAATGCGACCAATACTGCAGTTACATGGAGTACTTCGGATTCTAGCGTTGTAAATGTGGATTCTAATGGAAATATTACAGCTGTAAAAGGAGGAACAGCGGTAATCATATTAAAAACAGCAGATGGTCTTTATATGTCCACCTGTACCATAACTGTTAAGGAAAAGGCAACAGGTCTGGCATTTGATGTAACTAGTCTTGAACTGTACATTGGCAAGACTTATACCATAAAAGTAACACCTACTCCAGCGACAGCAACGGATTATACCTTAACTTGGTCTTCTCTGGATGCAACGATAGCCTCAGTTGATGAAAAAGGTACCATAACAGCTAAAGCGGCTGGTAAGACAATGATTACGGCCACTACATCAACAGGTACTATTTTATATTGTAATGTTACTGTAAAAGCTGAAGCAACAGGATTACAATTAAATTATACGGAAAAAACAGTTGTTATTGGTGATAGCTTTGATTTGAAAGCAACCATTAAACCTAGTTCTGCAGCCAGCGAAGTCACAGTAATCTGGGCAAGTTCCAAGACAAGTGTAGCTACAGTAACAAGCAGTGGTAGAATAAAAGGTATAAAAGGTGGTACCGCAGTTATTACTGCTAAGACCTCCGATGGTAAATTTACAGCTTTTTGTACAGTTACTGTAATTGAAAAGGTGACTAGTATCAAATTAAATAAATCCAGCTATAAACTTGGACTTAAGAAGAGCTACAACCTAGTAGCTACTGTAAAGACTAACGCAGCAACTAATCCAAAGGTTAGCTGGAAATCAAGCAATCCGAAAGTAGTAACAGTAGATCAGAAAGGTAAGATTACCGGTAAAGCGATCGGTACGGCAACTATAACCGTAAAAGCACTTGACGGCAGCGGAGTTACTGTTACATCGTCGATTCGAGTAGTAAGAGCTGTCACCTCTGTAACTCTTAACAAAACTGCCGTTACAACCGTTGTAGGGAAGAGTTTTACCTTAAAAGCTACAGTTAAACCTAACAACTCAACATATAGAACAGTTACTTGGAAATCCAGTGATGAGTCGGTAGCAATTGTAGATTCAGCCGGCAAGGTAACCGCTTTAAAAGCAGGTAATGTTACCATTAAGGCATCGGCAAAAGACAGCAGCGGTAGGTATGCAATCAGTTATGTTATCGTGCAACCCCGTGTTCCTTCGAACAGTGTTACTATTATGAACCAGAATCTTACAATGGTAGTAGGCGAAACAGCTGTATTGGAGAAAGCTTTAAATCCCTCTACCTCAACAGATACAGTAAAATGGGCTAGTGATAATAAATCGGTAGCAGATGTAACTACTTCTGGTAAGTTAACAGCCAAACGGCCTGGTATTGCTAACTTGACGGTCATGACTGAATCAGGAAAAACTGCTACTACAAAAGTAATAGTAGTTGGACTAAATACAACGAATCTGGTACTGGAACAGTATTCGGATTATACATTATATGTACTTGGTATCAGCAGTAATGTTTCATGGGATGTTGTGAATTCTGATATAGCCGTTGTAACAAACGGAAGAGTAAGTACCAGAAGAACAGGTACTACAACAATTATAGCAAATGTTAATGGTAGAAGATTAACCTGTAAACTAACTGTAACAAAAATAAAGTAGTTAATAGTAAATGAATTATTATAACCATCAGATACGGATTGAGATTCCGTATCTGATGGGAAAAATAGAAATAGCCTAAGTCATCAATTCTATAGTCTGATTTTTTTAAAGTATATTCTCATATGTCTGTTCTAATATTATCCAGTTTCCTGGATTTATCAATCACAATCTTAACCTTAATTATCTACCCAACAATCAGGATAAATTACTTGCACAAATATTTACGTTATGTTATCATGAAGAAAAGAACATACGTTTTGTTTGCGCGATCGAACAATTTATCATAAATACCACATGACCTTTAGGAGGAGAAAGCTTGCTGCTCAATTTACATGTAAAGAATTTTGCAATTATTGATGAAGTTGATATAACCTTGAAGGATGGCCTAAATATACTTACAGGAGAAACCGGAGCGGGAAAGTCCATTATTATAGGCTCTATTAATGTATGCTTAGGAGGAAAGATCAGCAAAGACATCATACGACGCGGTTCGGACTATGCTATGGTTGAACTTCTTTTTGAAACCGGCAGTAAGGCGGTTGAAAATAAAATGAAAGAGTTAGATCTGCCATTTGAAGACAGACAGATACTGATAACCCGTAAGATAACCAATGGGAAAAGTATCAGTAAAATTAATGGAGAGACAGTAACAAGCCAGAGTCTAAAAGAAATTGCGGCACTACTCATAGATATCCATGGTCAGCACGAACATCAATCCTTACTCTACAAAGAGAATTATCTTGATATTATAGATCGTTATGCCAAAGAGGAAGTTTTCCTGTTAAAGCAAAAGTTAGCGGAAGAGTATTTAAAGTTAATACAATTGAAAAACAAGCTTTCAAAGTTGATGATTGATGAGGACAAGCGTCTTCGTGAAATATCCTACTTAGAATATGAGATAAAGGAAATAACAGAAGCCAAATTAAAGCAAGGGGAAGACGAACTATTAACGAGTGAATATAAGAAGCTTTCCAATGCCAGAATAATAGCAGAAGGAGTAGGGTTAGTTTATGACTATATGGGCTATCAATCAGCCGGGTCAGCCGGGGAAAAGTTAGGAAGAAGCGTCAAACAACTTTCTAAACTGATTGAATACGATAAGGATCTGGAAGGTATCTATAAGCAGATACTTGATGTAGAAGCACTTGTAAATGACTTTAATCGTAATCTCTCTGAATATCAATCGGATTTAAATAACCAAGAGGAAGATTTTACGGCAGTAGAAGAGCGTTTGAATTTAATAAATCATCTGAAAGCCAAATACGGAAACTCTATTACGGATATATTAAAAATTTTAGAGGAAGGTGAGATTAAGCTGGAACAGTATTATCATTACGAGGAAACTCTTGAGGAGCTTAACAGACAGATAGCTGAGCAGGATAGAGAAGTACATAACTTGTGTGTTAAATTATCAGATATACGTAAGAAGAATGCTATAACTCTCGCTGCGAAGATTAAAAATGCCTTGCTTGATTTGAATTTTCTTGATGTTCAGTTTGCCATCGAATTAACACAGAAGGAGGGTTATACAAAAGATGGATTTGATGATGCAGAATATCTTATCTCAGTAAATCCGGGTGAAGAAATGAAGACTTTGTCAAAAGTTGCTTCCGGAGGAGAATTATCGAGAATAATGCTTGCCATAAAATCAGTGTTTGCAGATAAGGATGAGATAGATACATTGATTTTTGATGAAATAGATACTGGCATCAGCGGAAGAACAGCTCAAAAAGTATCCGAGAAATTATCGGAAATATCCTACAGTCATCAGATAATTTGCATTACCCATCTAGCTCAGATAGCATCAATGGCCGATAATCATTTTATCATTGAAAAACAAACAGATGGCCATACTACAAAAACCGGTATACGACAATTGAGAGAGCAGGAATCAATTGAAGAAATTGCCAGAATACTTGGCGGTGCTGAAATAACTCGAACTGTTCTCGACAGCGCAAAAGAAATGATAACACTTGCGAAAAAAAACAAAAAAAGATAGTTTGAAAATTTATTTACTACACATACTAATATAAGGCAGTTATTTTAAGGATATACACTTTTAAGTGTATATCCTTTTTTATGCAACAAGATAATGCGACTTATTGCTTAAAAACCTCCAATAAAGTCTGAACTGCAGTGTATAGAATTGTAGTGCTTATGAAAATACCGCAGGCAGAGTGACAAGTAAAAGGGAGATTTCTATATCTGCTGTCTAAACATGTATATTCGTATGATAGATATCTGTTTATATAAAATTTGAATATTTACGCGAAAAAGCGTAGAGGGAGCTGAAATTATGCATAGAAGATCTATTTATCGTAAAATCCTTATTCTGGTTTTGTGTATTAATATAATGGTATTAGGCTATTTTACTTATCGGTATATTGACAACAGCGTGCCGGATTCCATTAAAATACTGGTGGGTGAAGATGAAGAGTTTAACTTTAAGTTACCTATGGAAGGCAGTGTAACATACGGGGATGTAGATGTTCTAAGTGTAAATAATAAAACTGTTCCAGGAGATCAGATAAAACTGAACCTGAGCCAACCTTTTACCATAAAATCAAGTACTACAGGAAGTTACAAAATTAATCTAAAGTTATTCGGATTTCTGAATTTTAAAGAAGTAACAATAGGTGTCATAGATCAGAAGGAAGTAATTCCATGTGGTAATCCAATAGGTATTTATATAGAAACCGATGGTGTAATGGTCCTTGGTACAGGTGTAATAAACGGAGCTGATGGTTTGAATTATGAGCCTTCCTTGAATAAACTAAAGACAGGTGATTATATAACAAAAATAAATAGTACCGTAATCCATAACAAAGAAGAATTAATAGAGGAACTACAGCAAAGTGATGGTAAAGATGTAAAAGTTACCTTGCGACGTGATGATAAACTTACAGAATATAAAATTACTCCTGTTAAAACCGGAGATGGTGAATACAAAATAGGGGCTTGGATAAGAGATAATACACAAGGTATAGGAACACTTACCTTTATTACACCTGACGGCCAGTTTGGGGCCTTAGGACATGGAATAACAGATATTGATACCAGTCTTTTGATGGAGATTGAACGTGGATATTTATATAATGCGGATATTATGACTATTATCAAGGGAAAGCAAGGCGTTCCAGGAGAATTAATCGGGTTAATCAAACAAAATACAGATGACAAAATAGGTGATATCCTGAAAAATTCAAATCAAGGTATTTTTGGAAAAATAGGTACAGGATTCGTTAAAGCCAATTCCTATGATGCAATACCGGTGGGCTTAAAACAGGAGATTAAGCTCGGACCTGCAACCATATTTTCCTGTGTTGAAAATGAAGTAAAAGAATATAAAATTAATATTGACAAAATAGATCTTAATAGTCAAAGCCCCAATAAAGGAATGGTAATAAGCATAACAGATAAAGTATTAATTGAAAAAACCGGTGGTATCGTACAAGGAATGAGTGGAAGCCCTATCATACAGAATGGCAAGATAATAGGAGCCGTAACTCACGTCTTCATACAGGATTCAACCAAAGGTTACGGGACATTTATCGAAAATATGCTTAATAATCTGGAAGATAAATAAAATAAAGCTGCAATCGACCTATTGCAACTATAGCAATAAAATGCTACAGTATTTAACAATAGAATTTCTTAAAAAGAATTCTAATTATGTAAAAAGAAATATAATATTTCTTATATACACAAAACAAAAGCACCTATGTCGTAAATTGCGATAAGAAAGAATTGATAATATGGAAATATATGTATATAATATGGATATGTCAATAATTTACATTTCATTCTTCGCGGATTCTACGAATTGACTTGATTCATCGGTAACGTAATATGTAAAAGGCTGTATATTTAAAGTTTAATATTTAATTCTATAGAAAAAGTCGAGATTTTGTTAAAAAATATGGAAAATATTGACTTGAAAGCCGATTAGAGTTATAATATGGTACGGATGAACTATTTTTTAGCAGGTGACTATACAAAGGAGGTAAATTAGTATTCAAGTCAGACAATTTTTATAAGCAAAAGGAATATTTTGGGAGGAAAACAAAGTGGGTAAAATCAATGTAGCAATTGTGGATGACAATGAAAGAATCGTAAAGCTGTTAGAAGAAATCTTAAAGGGAGACTCAGATATTGAAGTAGTAGGAACAGCTGACAATGGTATCGACGCACTGGACGTTATACGGGATAAGAAGCCGGATGTAGTTCTTTTAGATTTGATAATGCCTAAATTGGATGGTTTGGGTGTTATGGAGAAAATCAGATTGGATGAAAGCTATAAAAGTATACCGGCATTTATTGTGATTACTGCAATCGGGCAGGAAGGTGTAACTGAGAATGCATTTGAATTAGGTGCAAGTTACTATATTATGAAACCCTTTGATAACAACATGGTTCTAACGAGAATCAAACAGATCAGAGGCGATTTACATAATACGAAAGTATTTGAAAATCACCGCGTAAGCACTTACGAGAGTAAGGATGATTACAAGGAAAGAAATCTGGAATCCGATGTAACTAATATAATTCATGAAATAGGGGTGCCTGCTCACATCAAAGGATATCAGTACCTAAGAGATGCTATTATGATGTCTGTTAATGACAGTGAAATGTTAAATTCCATCACAAAACTGTTATATCCGTCTATTGCAAAGCGTCATAAGACAACGCCCAGCAGAGTAGAAAGAGCTATCAGACATGCTATTGAGGTTGCATGGAGCAGAGGAAAAATGGACACCATAGATGAACTATTTGGTTATACTGTTAGTAACGGCAAAGGAAAGCCGACCAATTCTGAATTTGTAGCTCTGATAGCTGACAAAATCAGACTGGAATATAAATTAAGAGCATAACAGCAATACGATATTGCTGTTAGAATTACACTGCTTCAGTAAAAGGGGTACGAGCGCTAAGCGTTCGTTTTACTGAAGCAGTTTTTTAATGAAAAAAACTTCACTAACAAAGGAAAATCATGTATAATTAATACATTAAAACATAGAATGGATTTATTGATGTAGCTTATATTTCAAATTTTATGCTGTCCTTGTCGGCAGAATGCGAGGTAAAAAATGAAAAAAATATTATTTGCAGCTTCTGAATGTGTTCCGTTTCTTAAGACAGGTGGTCTTGCAGATGTTGTAGGTGCCTTACCTAAATACATTAATAAAGATAAATACGATATACGTGTCGTAATGCCGAATTACGAAACAATACCCGATGCACTGAAAGAAAAAATGGAGTTCAAATGTAATTTTAATATGGATTTATCTTGGAGAAACAAGTATGTTGGGCTATTTGAAATATATGAGGGCGGAATCCATTACTATTTTATAGATAATGAATTTTATTTTTGCGGCAGTACACCATATGGAAATATTTATGAAGACATAGAGAAGTTTGCGTTTTTTTCAAAAGCTGCTTTAGCTATTCTGCCTTTCATTGAATTTAAACCAGATGTTATACACTGTCATGACTGGCAGACAGGCTTGATACCTGTCTATTTGAAGGATTTATTTTCAGGAGATGAATTCTTTAGTGGAATAAAATCTATTATGACCATACATAATTTGAAATTTCAGGGAGTTTGGGATGTTAAAACGGTTAAAGATGTAACAGGACTTTCCGATTATTATTTTACTCCGGATAAACTGGAAGCTTACGGAGATGCTAATTATCTTAAAGGTGGTATCACCTATGCAGACAAAGTAACAACTGTCAGTAAGACTTATGCAGAAGAAATAAAAACACCTTATTACGGAGAAGGTTTGGATGGCCTGATGAGGGCAAGGAATAATTCGCTGGAGGGTATCATAAACGGTATTGATTATGAAGAGTATAATCCGGCAACTGATAAGCTGATACCAATACACTATAATAGCAAGAATTTCAGAAAAGAAAAGTACAAGAACAAGAAAGCGCTTCAGGAAGAATTGGGATTAGAAGTGAACCCGAAGAAATTTATGATTGGAATTGTTTCCAGACTGACTGATCAGAAGGGCTTGGATCTGATTGATTGTGTGATTGAAAGCATCTGCTCAGAAGATATCCAATTAGTAGTAGTTGGGACCGGAGAAGCTAAATATGAAAATCTCTTTCGGCATTATGCCTGGAAATATGGTGATCGAGTGTCTGCTAGTATATTCTTTTCTGAGGAAAGAGCTCATAGAGTTTATGCTGCATGCGATGCATTTCTGATGCCGTCTTTGTTTGAACCATGCGGATTAAGTCAATTAATAAGCTTAAGATATGGAACGGTACCTATTGTCAGGGAAACAGGAGGACTTAAGGATACGGTCATACCGTATAATGAATTTGATAATTCGGGAACGGGATTCAGTTTTCATAATTACAATGCCCACGAAATGTTATCTGTTATAAATTATGCCAAACATATTTTTTACAATAAAAAAAGAGAATGGAATAAGATTGTTGACCGTGGAATGGCCATAGATTATTCATGGAAGAATTCTGCTGCTCTATATGAAGAGCTTTATGATAATATGATACAATAAAAATTATACTCTTTTTTTCCTGCATAAGAAAGAGACCTCCAAGCAATAATAAGTCTAGATAATTAAGCAAAATTGATGGCTGTTATCTAAAAAAACGTATAAGGAGGAAATATGAATGAGTAACTTATCTAAACTTGATGTTCAGAATTTAAGACACCTATTAGTTTTCGGAGAATCTGATAAACAGAAATACCAGACCTATGCAGAGCAGTGCACAGATCCTAATGTAAAACAGTTTTTCCAGAAAGAAGTACAGTCAGCTGAACAAAAAAGACAGAAACTAATTCAATTTCTTAAATAGGAGGTTTCAATATGCAGGAACAGGCAATGGTAACAGACGCTCTTAGTACAATTAATTCAGGTTTAAAAAGTCTTGGAGATATGATTTCCCAGGCTGAAGATCAAGAGCTTAGACAGACATTACAGCAGATGAGAAATGACGCAGAAACCTGCCAGCATGAATTATATACTATAGCAAAGAATAAAAATTACTATCCTCCTTCACAGAAGGCTACAGAGGAAGAGATAACTAATTTAAGAAGTATTTGCAATCAGTCAGGACAGTCCGCTCAAAGTGGACAATCCGTACAAGGCTGAATGCAGGGACAAGTTGCACAATCTATGAGATAGCAGCTTTCCAAGTTATAAAACTTGGAGATTTAAAAGTTATAGTATCAAAAAGTATGTAAATGAATTCGGCAGGGAGTCTTAAAATATGCTGCAACCTGCAGTATATACTCCTATGCCTGAATTCCTAAATTTGTCATATGTGTTATACCTACACTTTAAAGAATACAATTGGAAAAATATTGCTGATAAAGTGCACAAAGATTTTTATCTCTGTAATCTTTTTATGAATTATCTATTAATCTTATTTGAATTTATATTTTATACTTGATATTTTCCTATAAAAAAGGTAAAATAATATAGTGTTTGAGAAAATTTTGTCAATCATGCTGGTTAATAGCTGTCGCTCCTACATAAGACTATTGTTATGGAACATATGGCAGCATATTATAAAATTAACAATTAGGAGGAATATAATCATGGCAGTAAAAGTAGCAATTAATGGTTTCGGACGTATTGGACGTCTTGCATTCAGACAGATGTTTGGAGCAGAAGGATATGAAATCGTAGCTATCAACGACTTAACAAATCCTAAAATGCTTGCACACTTATTAAAATATGATACAGCACAGGGAAGATATGCTTTAGCAGATAAAGTAGAAGCTAAAGAGTCTTCTATCGTAGTAGATGGTAAAGAGATCAAAATCTATGCTGAGAAAAATGCAGCAGACCTTCCTTGGGGAGAGATCGGTGTAGATGTAGTACTTGAGTGTACTGGTTTCTATGTATCCAAAGCTAAATCTCAGGCACATATCGATGCAGGTGCTAAAAAGGTTGTAATCTCTGCTCCCGCAGGTGATGATCTTCCTACAATCGTATTCGGTGTTAACGAGAATACTTTAACAGCAGCAGATACAATCATTTCTGCAGCTTCTTGTACTACAAACTGTTTAGCTCCTATGGCAAAAACATTAAATGACTTATCTGAAATCGAAAAAGGTTTCATGACAACAATTCACTCCTATACTGGTGACCAGATGACATTAGATGGTCCTCATCCTAAGGGAGATTTAAGAAGAGCTCGTGCAGCTGCTGAAAATATCGTTCCTAACTCCACTGGTGCTGCTAAAGCTATTGGTCTTGTTATTCCTGAGTTAGCTGGAAAATTAGACGGTGCAGCTCAGCGTGTACCTACTCCTACAGGTTCTATTACAGAATTAGTTGCTGTTACCAAGGGTAAAGTAACAAAAGATGATGTTAACAAAGCTATGAAAACTGCAGCAAGCGCATCTTTCGGTTACACAGAAGAAGAATTAGTATCTTCCGATATCATCGGTATTAGTGAAGGTTCTTTATTCGATGCAACTCAGACAAAAGTTACTCCTCTTGATGGGGACAAGACTTTAGTAAAAGTTGTTTCCTGGTATGACAATGAGAATTCCTATACTAGCCAGATGGTTAGAACAATCAAATTCTTTGCTGAATTAGCATAATAATAGTTAACGCTATTAATATCTGCATAATTCATCAGCAGAATTTATCCTTGATTGTTACAGGATAAGGAATTTATTACAATTTAAAATTATATTGATCCTTAATGGGTCCGGTCTTTGTAAGCAAAGTCGAGGAACGTTAACCGAACCCTCTGCTTTGCTATAAAGATCGGGCTCATTTTTTATAAAAATATTTATAAGAACATATTGAAAGGAGTCTATTATGTTAAATAAAAAGTCAGTAGACGATATTAATGTTAAAGGCAAAAGAGTATTAGTACGTTGTGATTTCAATGTACCTTTACAGGAAGGCAAAATTACAGATGAAAACCGTCTGGTTGCAGCACTTCCAACTATTCAGAAATTAATTAAAGACGGCGGCAAGGTTATCCTTTGCTCCCATCTTGGAAAACCTAAGGGTGAGCCTAAGCCTGAATTATCTTTAGCTCCTGTTGCGCTGAGACTTGCAGACCTGTTAGGACAGCCTGTTAAATTTGCAGCTGATGCTACAGTTGTAGGGGAGAATGCAAAAAAAGCTGTTGAACAAATGCAGGATGGTGAAGTAGTTCTTCTTGAGAACACACGTTATAGAGCAGAAGAGACAAAGAATGTAGATGCATTCAGCGAAGAGCTTGCGTCTATCACAGATATATTTGTTAACGATGCCTTTGGTACTGCTCATAGAGCACACTGCTCCAATGTTGGTATCACAAAGTACGTTGATACTGCAGTAGTGGGATACTTAATGCAGAAAGAAATTGATTTCCTCGGAAATGCAGTTAACAATCCTGAGAGACCTTTTGTAGCTATCCTTGGAGGCTCTAAAGTTTCCAGTAAAATTTCTGTTATCAACAACCTTCTTGATAAAGTAGATACCCTTATCATCGGTGGTGGTATGGCCTTTACTTTCATGAAAGCAAAGGGTGAGGAAATTGGAAGCTCCATGTTAGAAGCTGATTACCTTGATTATGCAAAAGAAATGATCGAGAAAGCTGCAAAGAAGGGTGTTAAATTATTGATTCCTGTAGATACCATTGCAGCAAAATCTTTCTCTAATGATGCTGAATTTAAAACAGTAACCAGTGAAGAAGGAATCGAAGAAGGCTGGTTAGGACTTGACATTGGTGAGAAAACAAGCAAACTCTATGCAGATGCTGTAAAAGAAGCTAAGACTGTAGTATGGAATGGACCAATGGGTGTTTTTGAAATGTCTAATTTTGCTAATGGTACTGTTGCCGTTGCTAAAGCACTCGCAGAAATCGATGCAACCACAATCATCGGTGGTGGTGATTCTGCAGCAGCTGTTAATATCTTAGGCTTTGGCGATAAGATGACTCATATTTCAACTGGTGGCGGTGCTTCTCTTGAATTCCTGGAAGGAAAAGAACTTCCTGGTGTAGCAGCAGCTAATGATAAATAATAGCAGTATTTGATTAAATAGCATAAAGTCACAGAAGTTTTAATATATCAGGGACTGACAGCTTCGATGCCTGACAGTCCCTTTTCTTAAGGAAAAGGAGAAATAAAATGCGTAGAAAAATTATTGCCGGTAACTGGAAAATGAATAAGACTACCAGTGAGACTGTAACACTCATCAATCAGTTAAAACCCCTTGTAGCAACAGAGGAAGCAGACGTTGTATTCTGTGTTCCTACTATATCCTTAACAACAGCAGTAGAAGCAGCAAAGGGTTCCAATATTCAGATTGGTGCTGAGAATATGCATTTTGAAGAAAACGGTGCCTATACAGGAGAAATAGCTCCAGGAATGCTTGATGATATCGGTGTTCGCTATGTTATAATCGGACATTCTGAGAGAAGAGAGTATTTTGCGGAATCAGATGTAACCGTTAATAAGAAAGTATTAAAAGCTTTCGAGCATGGCATCACACCTATTGTGTGCTGCGGCGAATCTCTTACGCAGAGAGAGCAGGGTGTTACCATTGACTTTATTCGTCAGCAGATTAAAATCGCTTTCTTAAACGTAACTCCTGACCAGGCAAAAGCAGCTGTAATTGCTTATGAGCCTATCTGGGCAATAGGAACCGGTAAAGTGGCAACCTCTGCTCAGGCACAGGAAGTATGCAAAGCAATTCGTGAATGCATCGCTGAGATCTATGATACAGATACAGCGGCAGCTATTCGTATCCAGTACGGCGGAAGCGTTACAGCAGATTCTGCAGCTGAGTTATTTGCACAGCCTGATATTGATGGCGGTTTAGTTGGCGGCGCAAGCTTAAAACCTGATTTCGGAAAAATTGTTAATTATAAATAATATTAAATGAAAATGCTTTTCATAATCTGAAGTTTCATTTATAATGTTATTGTCAAAACGTCTTACATAAGGTGAATAATCTTATGTAAGAATTCGCAGTTAAAACTGCCAGACATAATGAAGAGATATGAGGCTCACAACTTATTCTAACAAAACAGATGTTAAACATCTTCGTGAGCTCCAGGAAAAGGAGTGTTCATATGAGTAAAAAACCTACAGTATTAATGATATTAGACGGTTATGGATTAAATGACAAGACCGAAGGTAACGCAGTAAAATTAGCAAAAACTCCGGTAATGGATAAACTGCTTTCAGAGTATCCTTGGGAAAAGGGCTACGCCAGTGGTATGGCAGTAGGACTTCCTGAAGGACAGATGGGAAATTCGGAAGTTGGACATTTAAACATGGGTGCCGGCAGAATAATATACCAGGAATTAACAAGAATAACAAAAGAAATCGCTGATGGAGACTTCTTTCAGAATGAAGCTTTAAAGAAAGCAATGGAAAATTGCAGAGTAAACAATTCAGATCTGCACTTATACGGACTGCTTTCAGACGGTGGTGTTCACAGCCATATAACACATGTATACGGACTGCTTGAAATGGCAAAAAAAGAAGGTGTTAAGAATGTTTATGTACACGCTTTCTTAGACGGAAGAGATACTCCTCCTACCTCAGGAAAAGGTTTTGTTATAGCGCTGGAAGAGAAGATGAAAGAAATTGGTATCGGTAAGGTAGCATCTGTAATGGGACGTTACTACGTAATGGACCGTGACAACCGTTGGGACCGTGTAGAAAAAGCATATCGTGCTCTTGCTTGCGGAGAAGGAGAAGAAGCTTCAAGTGCTTCAGAGGCTGTACAGGCTTCTTATAACAAAGCAATCAATGACGAATTTGTATTACCTACAGTTGTGAAGGAAAATGGTAAGCCGGTAGCAGTAATCAAAGAAAATGATTCTGTAATCTTCTTTAACTTTAGACCTGACCGTGCAAGAGAAATAACCAGAGCTTTCTGTGATGATGATTTCAAGGGCTTTGAGAGACCGGCAGGCAGAATACCTTTAACTTATCTTGGTTTTACAGAGTACGATGTAACCATTGAGCATAAGCTTGTTGCATTCCATAAAGTAGCTATCAGCCATACCTTTGGCGAATTTTTAGCTGAGAATAACTTAAAGCAGCTTAGAATGGCTGAAACAGAGAAATATGCTCATGTAACCTTTTTCTTTAATGGTGGTGTTGAGGTTCCTAACGAAGGTGAAGAGAGAATTCTTATTAATTCTCCAAAAGTTGCAACCTATGACTTACAGCCAGAGATGAGTGCTTTTTCAGTAGCCAAGAATCTTGTTGAAGCTATTGAATCCTTAAAATATGATATGATTATCGTAAATTTTGCAAATCCGGACATGGTTGGACATACAGGAATCGTCGAAGCAGCAGTGAAAGCAGTGGAAGCTATTGATGTTTGCGTTGGTCAGGTATATGATGCGTTAATTAAAGTAGACGGTCAGATGTTTGTTTGTGCGGATCACGGTAATGTAGAACAACTCATTGACTATGAGACAAGTGAACCTTTTACAGCCCATACTACTAACCCTGTTCCTTTTGTTCTTGTAAATTATGATAAAGGATATGGTTTAAGAGAAGGTGGCTGCTTAGCGGATATCGCACCTACACTGATTGAAATGCTGGGATTAACAAAACCTGTAGAAATGACCGGTAAATCCTTACTGATTAAGAAATAAAGCTTACGCTTGTCTTTTATGGCATCCTGTGATATAATCAGAATAGTGCGTTAGGAGGTGTCTTAATGGAAGTATTAAAAATAATAATAACAGTTATATTTGTAATTGTATGCCTTTCATTATCTGTATGTGTATTAGCACAGGAAGGTAAATCTGCCGGACTTTCCGGTTCCATCAGTGGCTTAGCAGATACTTATTGGGGTAAGAACAGAAGCAGATCGAAAGAAGGCGGTTTATTAAAGGCTACTATCATACTTGCTGCAGCATTTATCGTTCTTTCTATCGTTTTAAATGTTCTTTAATGAGACTAGAATCAGATACAAGAAGCATCCCTGGATCCGGAACATAGGATCGTAGGGGTGTTTTTTTCTGTAAGCCTGCGACACACTTTAGTATTCCCCAGAGCATGAGTTAAAAAAATAAGCTAGCATAAGTCGATGTAAAAGTTTGGTGTAAATTTATACCTTTTAGTGTAATTTATACCTTATATATGAGAGTAGTCAATAAATATCTCTGACTAAATATTTCCAACTCTAATAAAATACAGGAGAATCATGTAAAAGATGCCAACAAAAAATGGGTATATAATAGCTTATAAGATAAGAAACTACTAAGAAATAAATAAAATTTCAGGTAAGCATAAGTCTGCAAGGTTCATAAAGGTGTATTAAACACAGGAGAATTATGGTATACTATTGGTAACTAAACGGTGAAGGTCCTGCAGGCAGAAAGAGGATATATGGATAAAATAATATTAGATGAAAGAAAAAAAATACTGCTTGAGTTTATAAGCAGTAAAGAATACCAGCCCATGAAAATAAAAGATATGGCTGCAATTCTTCAAGTACCAAGAAATGAGAAAGGAGACTTTCGTGAAGTCGTAGAGGCTCTTATAGCAGATGGTAAAATAGAAGCGGACAATGCGGGGAAATACTGCATTTCAGATAATAATACAAAATCAGGTGTTTTTTCAGGTACGCAAAGAGGGTTTGGTTTCGTAATAGTAGAAGGTGAATCGGATGATATCTTTATTCCGGAGAATGCCACCAGAGGTGCGCTTCATAATGATAAAGTACTAGTTACTGTGCGTGAGAGCCGAACCGGAAAGCGTATGGAGGGTGAGGTAATCCGGATACTGGAGAGAAGTAATACAACAGTAGTAGGAACCTTTGAAAAAAGTAAAAATTACGGTTTTGTTATACCCGATAATACAAAGTTTGGAAAAGATATATTTATTCAGAAAGAGCATACCAAAGGTGCTGTAAACGGACACAAAGTAATCGTTAAATTAACTAATTTCGGCGATAAGGATAAGAATCCGGAAGGTAGAGTTGTTGAAATATTAGGGCATATCAATGATCCAGGTGTAGATATTAAATCCGTTATTGCAGCTTATAATCTGCCCCTGGAATTTCCCGAGGAAGTTATGAAACAGGTTGAGACGACAGAAGAAGAAATCTCTGAGGATGAGATTAGAGGCAGAAAAGATCTTCGTAAGGTACAGACAGTAACCATAGACGGAGAAGATGCAAAGGATCTTGATGATGCTATAACCTTATCGAAAGAAGGGGAAATTTACCGCTTAGGCGTTCATATTGCAGACGTGACACATTATGTCAGAGAGAATACTCCGCTGGATAAAGAAGCACTAAGCAGGGGAACTAGTGTATACTTGGTTGACAGAGTTATCCCTATGCTGCCTCATAAGTTATCAAACGGTATCTGTTCCTTAAATGCTGGTACTGACAGATTAGCTTTAAGCTGTATTATGGATATTGATGATAAAGGGACTGTAATCGGTCATGAAATAACCGAGTCGGTAATCCGTGTAGACAGGCGAATGACTTATACCAGTGTAAAAAAGATTCTGGAAGAAAAAGATAAAGATGAAATAAAGGAATACGAAGAGTTAGTCCCTATGTTTTTACTTATGGAGGAACTTGCAGAAATATTAAGGGAAAAGAGAAGTAAACGAGGTTCAATTGACTTTGATTTTCCGGAAAGCAAGATAATCTTAAATCCAGAAGGACATCCGGTAGAGATTAAACCATATGATAGAAATAAAGCAACCAGAATAATAGAAGACTTTATGTTAATTGCAAATGAGACCGTTGCAGAGGATTATTTCTGGCAGGAGATTCCATTTGTATATAGAAGTCATGAAAATCCGGATTCTGAGAAGATTAAGGAACTAGGTATCTTTATCAATAATTTCGGCTATAGCATTCGTATAGGACAGGAGGATATCCATCCAAAAGAATTACAGAAATTATTGAGAAAAGTGGAAGGAACTCCTGAGGAAGCATTAATCAGCAGACTTACTCTGCGTTCTATGAAGCGAGCAAAATATACACCTGACAGTGATGGTCATTTCGGTTTAGCTACAAAATATTACAGTCATTTTACTTCTCCAATCAGACGTTATCCGGATTTGCAGATTCACCGCATTATTAAGGAGAATCTAAAGGGTGGTTTAAGCGAAAAACGTTATAATCACTATCATAAAATTCTGCCGGATGTTTCAAGGCAGGCAAGTTTAACAGAACGCCGTGCAGATGATGCCGAAAGAGATGTATTAAAACTTAAAAAAGTAGAGTATATGAGTGACCGAATAGGGGAAGAGTTTGAAGGTGTTATATCAGGTATTACAAATTGGGGTATGTATGTAGAACTTCCCAATACGGTAGAAGGTCTCGTTAGAGTTACTGATATGGAAGACGATTACTATATTTATGATGAAGAGCGCTATACCATGACAGGTGAACACACCAAAAAGAGTTACAAACTCGGACAGAAAGTTAAGGTTAGGGTCACAGCTACTGATAAATTACAGAAAGTTATAGATTTTGAACTTGTAGAAGAATAAATTAGAAATAAGTTTTATATAAGTATGTTTAAAATTTACCGGCCTTTCAAGTGTAAGTATATAAATTTAACACTTGCTTACACTTGAAGAGGTACATTTATTTAATGAGATATTTATTCAGAAAGAGGTTGTATGGGAAAAGATGCTATAAAGATGATTGCCAATAATAAAAAAGCCAGGTATGACTTTTTTATTGAGGACACTTTTGAGGCAGGCATTGTTCTTCACGGTACAGAAGTTAAATCCTTAAGAATGGGTAAATGCAGTGTGAAAGAATCCTTTATCAGAATTGAAAACGGAGAAGTTTATATCTATGGCATGCATATCAGTCCATATGAAAAAGGTAATATTTTTAACAAAGACCCTCTTCGTGTGAAGAAACTGTTGCTTCATAATTATGAAATCAATAAGATAATGGGAAAAGCAGCACAAAAAGGATATACAGTTGTTCCACTGACCGTGTACTTAAAGGGTAGCCTTGTAAAGGTCGAAATCGGCCTTGCAAGGGGTAAAAAACTCTATGATAAGAGAGAAGACATAGCTAAAAAAGATCAAAGAAGAGAAGCAGAGAAAGATTTTAAAATAAAAAATCTCTAAAAATAAAGAATCTCTAAAAATAAAGATTTTTTATAATTAAAGGTATGATATTACTATAGATGAGTTTTAATAATGGATACGAGGGGAGAGGCAGAGTATCTCATCTGCCTTTTCCAAGCGTTTAGTAACTCCCCTGTCTAACAGGCATGATACCAGTGTAAAGAAGATATTACAATTGAAGGACCAGCATTGAGGAAGAGTATTTTTGGTGTAAAATTAATGAATTTATCGACCTCACAGCCTAGTTTTCTAACGGCCAATTCAGTTTTTGCACATTGCCCAAAGTTACAATAACAAGCATAGATACAGTCAAGAAATGGATTTAATTCATTACCAAAGCATACTTTTTTACATTCACCGATGAGCAGGCAGAACTCCTCTATGCGAAAGGTACAACCGGGAGTATCTCTCTCTCTGACTGTTAATGTAACGTTTAAGTCAGAACAGGTATGATTAATAAACTCTTTAACTCCCTCCATAAGCTACCTCCATACATAATGTTGTCACAATCGACATGTTATAAAATAGTATATGTCATTTTATATTCTGTTGTGATGAATAAAATACCAAAAAGCCATTCCATAGCACATCTGCAATCATAAGAACAAAATATTCTATATTGTCATATTGATAGACATCATCTGCATATTGCATGTTTTTACGCTTATTTGCTTCATCCAGGGTCATGGATAAGAGATTACCAAATAGATTTTCAAACTGATTCTGATTCCACTTACTATTAATAGAAGCCAGCTCAGCAGACAATGCTTTGGTATTATCCATCCATTGTGGTGCAGTATGGTTAAAAGAACTTGAATCCCCGGCAATGGTGTTTTTTACCAGGTCCATAGTTAATTTGATGTGATCTCTTAAAAGATTTTCAATCTGTGTTGCAGCCTGATCACCATAATAAATTCTAAAAATGCCTGCAATATCAATAGGAATTTCAAACAGACGGTTTTCGATTACTTCCAGGTCTTTTAAATCAGCAGCGAGACTTACAATATAAAATCTCATCCATGTAGAATACTGAGTCAGATATAATCTAAGAATATTTCTTAAGTCTTCTTTAGAATAAAATCCTGTTTGTTTGTCATTATTCACATACTTGCCTCATATAATTATACTTATCATATAAATGTAATTATCATAATAATACTATTTATGGTTAATTATATTTATATATAAGTAGAACAAAGCTTTTCATATCTAATAATAGATAGGAAGAATCTGTTTAACTTATATAGATAATTTATATTAATAAGCAAATTATATTTACAATCAATTATATTTATAATTTATATACAAGGAGAAGAAAAAGTTCCAATTTAATAGAAAATTAAAGTAACAGTCGGATTGTCTCCATATGACAATTGATTTTTAACCTGGAGTGTTATGTAGTCCGACATGAGAACTTTCAATAATATAATAATGCAATTTATAAAATAAAACTGCATATAATAGTCTGAAAATAATATAGGAGAATAAGAGGTAACTTTCATTCCCCCTGATTTTGTACGCGTGCCAAAGCACGCAGATGGGAGCCAATTATGATATATCAAGAGTACGAAAAAATAGTAAAGGAAGCATTGCATGATTATCTGCAAAGAGGTGGTTCACTGGTAGAAGCTGCGCTAAAAGATATTCCGAAGGAATACATATATGAATTTGATGACAAGTATCCGGAAGATACCCAAAAACAGCTTATTGACAAAGCACATCAAGCCATGCGAAGAAGACAGGATTTACCGAATGGAATTCGACTGGTAAAAGTAGTGTTCACAATGGGTGAAAAAGAAGAAAGAATACGAAAATCGTAATATTCTATTGCAAAACTTTAATGATTGTGTATGATTGTAGTATAAACAACTAACGGACAACGCATTGGAGCTATAGTACATTACAGAAGATGGAGTTAGATAAAGTGGGCAGGATAAAGAGACCAATGAAATTCCGCTATAAAATAGGTGGATTGTTATTTGCATCAGTAATTATTGTATCATGTATATCTTCAATAGTAGAATTGGTTATTAACACCACATTTCTAAAAAATGAATTCACTGAGCAGCAGAATATGATTGGCCAGAGGCTGCTGAACAATCTGAGCAATACAGATTATATCAATTATCTGATTGAAAAGCCTATGGATGAAGAGGCAAAGCAAATTCTGAATAATGTAATGAAAGAATATGAGAGAAAGGGAGATATCAATTTTTCCCTGGAGGATTTCCAGGTAGGAAAATATGATTTTGATCTCTATATTATAAATTATGATAATATTATAATATCATCAACAGATAAACAGGATATGGGACTAAATTTCAATGGTAATAACAGCTTCGTTGATTTTCTAGACGAAATTCGTATGGAAGGAAACTTCGTTGCATCCCGTATCGATTTATCTCTTGTTGACGGTGTTATGACCAAATATTGCTATTTGCCCTCAAAAGACGGCAATTATATTTTTGAATATGGTGCACCAATTGTTCAGGATGAGAGTCTTATGAAGGGAATCAGTTTTGAAAACTTCTATGAACAGATACAAGCGGATAATGTAGATGTTGATAGAATTCTATTATATAACTATCTAGGAGTATCTTATAAAAAAACACGTGATGGTAAGAATATCGTAATGGACAGCGATCATAGCGTATATTTTAAACAGGCTATGCAGACTATGAGTACGGTAAAGGTTACCAAGAAAGAAAACGGACAGAAGGTATTCTATCAATATATTCCATATAAAATCAATGGTTCAACAGGCGGTAATGAAATAAATGTAGTAGAAGTAATTTATAATAATAACAGAAATGAAAAATTAATAACGAATTATATACTTCGAATTATATTGATTAATATATTTGGAGCCATTGTTGCTGCAATCTTTGGAATATACGAATCCAGAAAAATGATTAAACCTGTTGAGATTCTAACAGAAGGCGCAAAAAAGATAGGAACAGGGAATTTTGATCACCAAATTGCTGTAAGATCCAATGATGAACTGCAGTTACTGGCAGATCAATTCGTGAAGATGCAAGGTCAGATAAAAGAACTTTTACAGGAAAGGTACTTAGCAGAACAAAACCTTGAGAATAAGAATAAAGAGATATCGGAACACAAAGATGAAATAGAATCCCTGTACGAAGAAACCATATCCATTAACGAGGAACTAGAGACCTTATTTGCAAAAAATAAGGATAGTTACTTCGAGACAGTAAAAGTGCTAGCCAATATAATTGAAGAAAAGGATCTGTATACTGGGGGGCATTGTGAACGGGTAATGATCTACTCTATGATGATAGGTGAAGCGTTAAAAATAGGAGAACAGGAGAAAAGTGATCTTCAATTTGGCAGTATTCTTCATGATATTGGAAAGATTGGTGTTCCTGAGTATATACTCCATAAGAAAGAACGGTTAACCCAAGAAGAGTATGAGAAGATCAAAGAACACCCGGAAATTGGTTATCAATTGTTATCAAATCTGGATTTCTTAGACAGCAGCAGACGTATCATCTATGAGCACCATGAACGAGTAGACGGTAAAGGTTATCCTAGAGGTCTAAAGGGTGATGATATCCATTTCCTTGCTAAAATCGTATGTGTTGCAGATGCTTTTGATGCTATGACCAGTAATAGGGCATACCGAGCTGTTATGTCTGTTGACGATGCATTAAAAGAATTGGTTGCAAACAAAGGAACGCAATTTGATGCAGAAATAGTAGATGCCTTCATAGAGTATTTTGAAACACAGGATGTTAGAAGCAAGATGCCGATCCATATGTTAAATTCAAGAATAATTTCATAAAATATTATATAAGTTGAAGCTGAGTTCAATCTGTAAAAGAGTATAGATACCTGCTATAATGACATATCTAACTCTTGGATGGTAGAACTTAATTCAACTTATATTAAAATATAGCTAAATGTAATTAGATAAATTTCGTTTTTCTTGACTTTATGCAATATTGAATCCTACTTGTAAAAATGGTATTGTTAGTCTAAATAAATTAAATATGAATATGTAAAGTTCAGGGTATAAAAGCTGGATATAAAAAGCTATAAGCTTATTCCTGCATATATGAAAATAACATAATCTGATTTAGTTGTTAATGAACAAGCGGGAGGATATAGAAATGGATAAGGCAAATGAAATGTACGAAACCCAATATGGCTGTTTAACTGGAATAACAAGACCGGAATACAACAAAAATGGCAAGCTTATGGAATGCTCCTTTGAGAATAAAAATATATTGCACACTCCTTATGGTGAATTTATACCTCAATACACAAATGAAGGCGCCCGCAAAAAGTACATTAGATCGTTAACCTTTTATGATAATGGAAATTTAAGACGTTTATCTTTGGAAGAGCAGACAGAGATACAAACGCCGGTAGGTATGATACAGGCAGAATTTATTACTTTTTATGAAAGTGGTGAACTAAAGCGCATATTTCCCTTAAACGGTAAACTTACAGGGTATTGGACAGAAGAAAATGAATATGAAATGGCACAGCCCATTGCTCTTAAAATGAATTTTGGACTCGTGGAAAAAAAGTTTATTAGTCTGCATTTTTATCAGGATGGTAATATTAAGAGTCTGACTCTTTGGCCCAAAGAGACAATGTCAGTACCGGCTAGCGGTATTAATATAAGGGTACGCTATGGTATAGCCTTTTATCCAGGGGGAAGAATTAAATCTCTAGAACCTGCTTATCCGTTGTTTCAGAACACAGCAATAGGTAAAATAGCTTGTTTTGATATGAAGGCAAATGGTATTAATGGTGATAGTGAATCACTTAATTTTAATGAAGATGGCAGTATTAGATCACTTATTACCTCGGTATGATAAATGACAGTGAAGAAGATATAGTACCACTAAAGATAGAATTTTCGGATAAGGAATGTATCCTTTATGGTAAAGAGATATGCAATTATTCCTATGAGGATTATGAATTTGAAATAGAAAATATGGCTGTTACGCCAAAGAGTAGCTGTGGCGATTGTGCCTCCTGTAACAGTAGCTGCGGCTGAGTAAAGGAGGAGGGACTGTAGCAATATCCTAATGGATTTAATGCTACAGTCCCCTTTTATGAAAAAAATTATTTAACCAAGAATTCTCTTGTGTCTACAATAGCTATTATATCGTTCATATATGTATATACTTTGAATATAGTTTAAATATTATATTAATTTTTTTTAGACACATTTTAGACACAATTACTGGATATACTATATATGTAATTTATAAAAATCGCATTTATGAAAACCAAGTTAATTCGAATATTCAGGGGTTACTGGTTTCAATGAGGTTAGAAGTTGTCCGTTAATAATTAATGTACTAAAAACATTGAATATCTGTTTTGAAATACAACCTTATACATTAAAACCTTTCGGGGGATGTAAAGGTTTCGACAGGGCTTTATATTCAAAGTGCAAGCATGTAGTAGCCGAGGAAACTACTTTAAAATTTCTCACAAAAAATAATTAACGACAATTATAACGGTTTAGTAGCAGCCTAAGCTACTACCAGAGCAATCTGGTTCAACTCTTATGAAATGTTTTCTACTACTAAAACATAAGGGTCACCTAAACACGATGATAGGTTTGCTTATTTTAACATCAGAGTGGTAATAAAAATAAGATAAACATGTAGAAAGCTTTGATGCGGGGTTTTGGACACGGGTTCGATTCCCGTCATCTCCACTCTAAGAGCCTTGAAAAATCAAGGTTCTTTTTTTATGTGTTGCATTTCGTGTTGCATATACTTTTTAAATTCATTCAATGTATCCTTGTTTTCTTCTAAGGATCCGCCGGATAAAAGAAGAAAGTGGACATAAATGATAACTGGAAGTAAGTCTCCGATTTTATCTTTGGTAGATAATAGTTTCAGCTTGTAGCATTTATTTACGGTTGTCTATCTCTTTCTTAAGTAAGGCTATTTGATTTTTAGGTCTTTAATATCATTATTAATTTGATCATTTTGAGTATTGCAACTTTGTAAAGATTGTTCTTGAGCAGAGGACGTTAACATTGTTTGGCCAACACTTAATAGGAAGTTCCCAAGTGCGCTTTGCTGATCAATGCTTAGGTCGTCTAGTAATAATAAACCAAATATTGTTGCTAGTGCTGCAAATTGTTTTGGCGGCAATGAAAGCAAGCATAAATTATCACAAAGGTTTTCATTTGTGCTTTTATTAGTATTTAAATTATTGCTCATATTGTTAAGACCTTTCAAATCATAAAGCAAAATGAATTATTCTAATAATAATATATTCTTTTTATTTTATATAAAACCTATTTTTTCTTTAAGTAGAAAAGTGGCCAGTAGGACAAGGCTACTAACCACTCGATTTTACTATCAGTACATGATTAGGAATAATATGGATTTTATATAGAATATAATCATATATTTAAACAAATCATTAATCGAGGTTTCTATGGTAATACATGTAGTTCAGCAAGGGGAAACAATACAGTCGATAGCTAATATTTATGGTATAACAGAAGCGGATTTAATCCGAGATAATGGATTGGAAAATACATATAGTTTGGTAGAAGGTCAATCACTTGTCATAGCGATACCGGAGGTTGTTTATACAGTTGAAGAAGGGGATAGTCTAACTGGTATAGCAGAAGCGTTTAATGTATCAACCATGCAATTACTTATGAATAATCCGTTTCTTTCAGATAGAGAATATATCTATCCCGGGGAAACAATTGTTATAAGTTATAATAAAAAAGGCAATATAACTTTGCATGGAAATACCACTCCAAATATTGATGAAAGTGTACTAAGAAAAACTCTACCATATCTTACATATCTATCAATCGTAAATTATACAGCAACAACAGAAGGAGAGATAATTTCATATTCAGATGATACTCAGATTATTGAAATTATAAAATTGTATGGTGTTATTCCACTTTTGTTACTAACTACTTTTACAGTTACGGGTAAGGCAAACATTTCAATTGAATTTGACTTATTATTAAATCAAGATTTTCAGAACAGCTATATACAGAATCTCTTAAATATTCTAAGAACAAAAGGCTATCAAGGAGTTAATATTTCTTTTCAGTACATTGATGTTAGCAATATTCAATATTACAATTCATTTTTCGCTCTTATTACCGAAAGTTTGAACAGTGAGGGTTATATGGTATTTGTAACTATTGACCCTAATTTTAGCAATATTGGAGAAGAAGTTAGCTTTGAAAGAGTAGATTATACCATATTAGATCGATTATCGCAGAGTATTATTTTTATGAATTATCAATGGGCAACAAATGTAAACCCACCAGCTCCAATAATTTCAATTAATTATTTGGATGAATTTTTGAATTACGTAAATTCTTTTATACCTCCGGATAAAATAATTATAGGAATCCCAACGATTGGTTACGATTGGGAGCTGCCATTTTTACCAGGTTTATCAAATAATAATGTTATGTCCTACGATGGAGCTATTAATTTAGCCAGTACATATGGTGTGACAATAGAATTTGATGAATTATCCCAAACACCATTTTTTACTTATACTAGAGAAAATACTCAGCACATTGTCTGGTTTATTGATGCAAGAAGTATTAATGCAGTATTAGATTTAGTAGTTAAATATAACCTTCAAGGCTCAGGTATTTGGAATATAAATACTTATAACCCACAACTATGGTTAGTAGTTAACTCACAATTTAATATTATTAAACTTAAGGTGGATTAGCAAACAACTGGCTGGTTATTAATCATATGCTTAAAATTTATATCTGCATAGTAATAATCAGTATATTAAATTAGGACAAGCACATTTATAAATAGAGAGAATGCAACAAGAACAGGAGGGAGTCCATTCTATTCCACTTTCTCCTTGATGGAGACTTTCTCACAATCCTTTTTCCGGACACGTCTGAAAACTAGGGCGTGTCTTTTTGCGTTGATAAATATTGGAAAATGAGATATAATGAAAAAAAATACCTACAGAGGATTAACATGGGACAAAAACTGACATCTATACACAACGAGTCAATTGTAAAGGTACTTTTTATAAGACCTTGCAGTCGACTTTTTTTAATGTTATAATGGAAAATATTTCAAGGGAATGTTAAGGGAAATGTTTTATAGAAAACATAAGAAGGAGATTAAATAATGAATTTGATAAATCAAAAGCTCGATAGTTTAGCACAAAGAAGTGTCTGTTATTTTCTTGTTACGTATCCACCTTTCACTCCTATAATTTCATCTGAAGCTACAGAAGAAGAGCAAAAGAGCGCTTATTTATTTATCAAAGAAATTTATGAAAGTGTGTACCATGACCCTTCTTTGTTAGGACTTAAAAATCTTCCTGATAACAGTTTTAGCGATTGGGAATATCATAAAACAAATCCTCAACTAGTTGTTAATATTCGAGATGGTATTAAAAAAGTAGAACAATTTATTGCATTATTGTATCAGATTTGTTTATCCAGACAGATCTGCGATACCACGTTTTCTATCAGCAGAAGTGAGATAGAATTAAAAACAGCGTCTAGAAAGCAACTTGAGAAATTTGGTATAAACACAAATGTAACAGAAAATGAGTATTTATTTAAATTTCCTATAAAAGTGAATGGGTTAAGACTTCTGGCCAATATCGCAAAGCAGAGTATAGCAGGCGAAAGTGATAAAGACTCACTTTTATTTTCCAGAGGAGTGTTTGATCCGGTTACGCCCTGGACACAAGAAGTTTTCAAAGGCATGTTTGATGAAGGGGAAGCTTTTGATACATTAATGGAATTTTTTCAAAGGGAGGGCTATTTAAGAATTGACGGTAGAAATAGTGTCTCGTTGAATTATGTTAAAAATTACAGCTATAAAGAGGAGAAATTGAAATCAGCATGGGCAGAGCGAACTCATGGTGGAATAGAACTTATCTATGAAGAAACAAGAAATAATCAACCACTCATAGCGCTGCGTATTCCTTACTTTGACCAGGTCCTAATAGCATATAATCGAATGAATGATAAAGTAAAAAGCTTTGTTTTGAATACCTCAAAGAAGTGTGATAATTGTGGATATTGCACGCAGACTGATAAAACAGGGAAAAGGCCGCGAGCTTATATCACAAATGACGAATTTAAAATATGTCCACTGTTCTGTGGATATCAATATAGATGGAAAACAATAGACAATATACTTGTTGAGAATATGATTGAGCTGCTGCAGTTTGTTGATGAGATATTTCAAGATCGCCGATATAGAAATAATGGAATAAAGAACTCCCTTTCTCTCCTTAATAGCAGAAAGGGAGTTCTTAATACTGTGATATAATTTCAATAAAATATGTAGTACATACAAAATACTCGAGGTATCAGATAGTTTGAAATAGAATATTTTCTGGACATAATGAAACTTATGGCCTACATACAGAACAAGGATCATAATTCTTTTTGGCCTCAGTTAAAGAAATCGAAATTTTTGATTGTCTTAAATATCGGCATCCGGAACGATGGTATTTAGAACCGGTTCTTGTAATGTAAACCGTTGCTTCTGTTTTAGTGCTATTGGAAGAAGAACTTTTTGTAACAGTAATACCTAACATCTTTAAAAGGGTCTTATTAATTGTCCCTGTAACTTTTAGATCGTTATCTTTTTGATATTTCCTAATTGAAGTTTTTGTGTTCTTTCCAACAACACCGTCTGGAGTGCCACAATCATAGCCTGCATTATTTAAAGCTTCCTGGACATCGTAAATGGTAGCTTTGTTATAAGCTGCTTGAACAGTTACAACAATAGGCAGGTTTGTAAACTCTGCTGCTTCTGGTGTTATAAAACTACTTAAACAGATAATGATCATAATTTGAGATAAAACTTGTTTGAATTTTTTCATATTTTCTTTCCGTTATATACTTATTATAAAGGATTTGGGAAAAAATTCAATGTAATTTCCTTTTTGTTCCAAGATAATTTCCGCTTTGCTCCAAAACATAGAGGTGGTTTAAAAAATAAATTTCAATAGTTAATGAATATATAGCAATTATATAAAATAGATTATAGATATCTAATGACAAGCAAGAAGATATGTATTGCCTTCATCACTTATGACCTTTGAAAGGAAGAAATAATGTTTATAACAAATCTCTGAATGAAGTAAAAAGACGGTATTTGCATACTGACTGCTTTGAGGCATGTACAAAAAGAAACGAAATTAATCGACTGAGATTTTAGCAGGTAAACTTGCAGGAAGGTGATATTTCAGAGAAGGGACAAGCTTTCCATAATAGAGAGGGAACAAGCTTTCCATATTAGCTATCCGTATAATAAATTATTTGATATAATGCTTATTATCCCGTTATAAGTATTAATTTAAGCAAGTGAGAAATTTCTTCCCACTAAGGTCTATTAACACTGAAGGCTGCTGTTAAACAGGATTATAAAGAAATGGATAGGAATTGAGTATACATGAAGAGAGCTTTACTTAGATAATGCATAAGCATTTAATATTAGAGGAATTAAATGCAGTACAATTTAACAGAAAAACATAGAAAAGAGACCTATTATGAAGGAAACAGTATTACTATTTAATATAACATCTAGAGAAAGCAGACTTAAAATAGGAAAGGCTCTACTGCCCATGAATATTACAGTAAAGGCTGTAACCAGGGAAGATCACAGCCAGTGCATCGGGTATCTTGCAGGAATGAAAGAAATGGGTACTACAAGCATAAACAAAGATAATAATTCTACAGAAGAATCTACCTTAGAAATAAATAATAAATATAATGAACTAGCAGGAGAGATGATAGTGATGGCTGGACTTTCCGGTGCAAAAATGGAGCAGGTGTTACAGGCTTTAAGAAAAGCAGGGATATTAAAGAGTTGCTTAAAGGCAGTCCTTACAGATACTAACCGGTTCTGGAATGCCTTTAAGCTCTATGAAGAATTGAAAAACGAATATGATACAATGAATAAAAGTAATTAAATTTTTTTCTTCCTGAAAATATAGGATTTCTGTATCTTATACCCTAACATGAATAGCAGTACTTCTGTTATTACCTTGCTAAGAGTAAGCGGCAGAGATATCCCATAGGTAAGTAAACGTATGAGACAGTAGTTACATAGTAATATAAAGCCTGCCAGCAGATAGTATTTTATTAAGCTTTCGCTTATAGATACCTTACTTTTATCAAATACCAGCTTTTTATTACAGAAAAAATTGATAGCTGAACTTATCATTCTTGCTATTACTACAGAGAATAATAAATTATTTGTTAACTTCATGAAGAAGAAGAGCAGGATAAAGTCAATTGCGCCTGCCAGCAGGGAAGAGGTCAGGTATTTAAAAATAGGCAAATAGATGCGAAGGGAATCCTTTACAGGATGAAAATATGTACCTTCATTTCTATTTTCATAGATTGTTTCAATGGAAATACAACTGAGGACAATGTCGGAGGCCTTTGCCTCTAAGAGTTGGTTCATTTCATACTCATATCGATTACCGTTAATCTGGGACAACCAGGGCAGAAGCTCCGAGGAGAAAGCTCGTAACCCGGTTGTGTATCTTTTAGATTCTGACCGGATATCAAGGTATACAAAAGGCTGGTAAGCCTATTACCGATCATAGGAGAAAACAATCATTCACACAAGAAAAAACAATCATTCACACAAGAAAAACAATCATTCGCAGAAGAAGAACAATCATTCTCGAGGAGAAAACGATCATTCACAGAGGAGAAAACAATCATTTGCTACCGTAGAAAGATTAACTTTAACTAAAAATTATAACAACAGCAAAAGATACAAACATCAAAAGATACAACCAGCATAAAAGAAAACCAACATAAAAGGAAAATCAGGAGGCATGTATGAAAGTAATAGCAATTAACGGGAGTCCAAGAAAGCACGGTAATACCACTGAAATGTTAAAAAGTGCATTGGAGGGAGCAAAGGAAAATGGTGCAAAGACCAAAATCTATAACCTATATGATATGAAATTTACAGGCTGTGTAAGCTGTTTTGCCTGTAAGAAGAAAGGAAAAGACTGTAAAGGGCTCTGTGTAGTAAAAGACGATCTGAAAGATGTATTGGAAGAAATACTAAAATGTGATGCCTTACTAATCGGCTCTCCTATTTATTTTTCCGATGTAACAGGTGAAGTCAGATCCTTTTTGGAAAGGCTGCTTTTCCCTATTATCTCTTACAATAAAGAAGAGAGGGAGATATTAAAGGGTAGTATCCCATCGGCATTTATCTATACAATGAATGTGCCTTTGGAGCAATATGAAAGTCTTGGCTACAAAGTGACAACAGAAAGAAATCAGAATATTATCAGCGGGCTTTTAAAAGCAGAATCCCAAATACTGGTATCCTGTAATACCTATCAATTCAAAGACTACGATAAATATAATGCCAGTCGCTTTTCGGTAGAAGAAAAAGAAAAGGTTAGAAAAGAGCAATTTCCATTGGATTTAAAAGCTGCATTTGAATTAGGTAAACTGCTGACTGCCAAATAGAATTCATACGACAATGTCCTGTTTGACGTTGATGATTTACTATGGTATCATAACTGTTTGAGCAGAGTAAAAGTAATAGAAAGAATGAAAACTGTATAAGTTATTTTGGTAAACTTTTTCCTCGGTACAACATACCAAATGAAAAAGTATCTTAAGTTTAGAAACTGAGAATCAATTAACTTATAAAGATTTGTGTTGAAAAAAGAAGGAGAAAGGAATAAGTACTATATGAAGAAGAGTCAAATCACTATTTTAGTTGTTTTAATCGTTATTATAGGAGCAGTAGCAGTCGGATTTGCTTTAAGAAAAGGAAATACAGCAGGAGGAGGCTCAGCTGTAACAGGTTATAAAGAACAGTTAGCTGAACCCAAAAAAGGCGAGACAGTAGCTGAATTTGTAATAAAAGATTTTGGTTCCATTCATGTGAAGTTCTTTAATGAAGAAGCACCTAAGGCAGTGGAGAATTTTATAACACATGCAAAAGACGGCTATTATAATGGTCTATCCTTTCATAGGGTAATAGATAATTTTATGATTCAAGGCGGGGATCCTACCGGAACCGGAACAGCTGGTGAAAGTATCTGGGGAGAGGCCTTTGAAGATGAATTTTCAGACAACTTACAACCTTACCGTGGAGCTCTTTGTATGGCTAACAGCGGTGCCAATACCAACGGAAGCCAGTTCTTTATCGTACAGGCAAAGGATACTTATGATGAAGCAACTTTAGCCTCCGTTACACAACAAATGGGTACTACTTATAATGATGATGCCATTGAGGGTTATTCTAAGAATGGAGGAACTCCTTGGCTTTACCGTGCCCATACTGTTTTCGGACAAGTATACGAAGGACTTGATATTCTGGATGCAATTGCCGGAACAGCCACTGGTGAAAATGATAAACCTGTTTCAGATGTTATAATTGAAAAGATTATTGTATCTGAATATGGTAAATAATATTAAAGAAGGCTGCCGGTTTTGAACTGACCTCCATAAGTTAGACCTAAAAATCTAACTTATGGGAGGTCACTTTTTTATGTAACTGGAAGTGGGTTCCTGGTAATAAGGCCTTGTGTTCTTATATAAAAGCCCTGCCGGATAGGAGGCAAATAACGTGCTTAAGAAGGAAAAGACATACTTTTTTCATAAATATCTGTTATAATAAAGCCACAAACAGCGGATAATCTGTCTTTGACGTAGTAATACATACACAGGTGGGAATGTAAGTACGGCAGAAAGAGGGTTTTAGTTAAAGGCAGATGAAAGAATAATATAACAGTGATAAAAGAATAAAGCTTCCAGCTAATATTCAGAAGAGAGGTAACTATGGATAAGTTAAAAGTTTTGGTAGTTGACGATGAAAGCAGAATGCGAAAACTTGTAAAGGACTTCTTGAGCAAGAAAAATTATGAGGTACATGAAGCGGAAAATGGTGAACAGGCGGTTGATATGTTCTTTAATATTAAGGACATTTCTTTGATTATACTGGATGTCATGATGCCAAAAATGGATGGCTGGCAGGTATGTCGGGAAATCAGACAGTATTCCCAGGTACCTATTATAATGCTTACAGCAAAGAGCGATGAGAAGGACGAGTTATTAGGCTTCGAGCTTGGTGTTGATGAATATATCTCAAAGCCCTTCAGTCCCAAAATACTGGTGGCAAGAGTAGAGGCTATCCTTAGAAGAACCAATGCCATAGAAGAAGGAATCGTGGAAATTGGAGGTATAGTACTTGATAAAGCTGCCCATATGGTGAAGATAGATGACGAAGCAATTGATTTAAGTTTTAAAGAATTTGAACTTTTGACTTATTTTATTACCAATCAGGGCGTAGCATTATCCAGAGAGAGAATACTGAATAATGTATGGAATTATGATTATTTTGGAGATGCCAGAACCATTGATACCCATGTTAAGAAACTGAGAAGTAAAATGGGTGAAAAAGGTGACTATATAAAGACTATCTGGGGAATGGGTTATAAATTTGAAATCGATTAACCATAATAGCTTTGATATTAATTTAAAAGACTGGAATGATTAGTTTATGAAACAAAAAATTACGAAATCCCTGAATATGAAATCTATCAGGATTAAACTTACCCTGACTCTTGCAATTCTGATCACAGCTACAATTGGAATACTATGGGTACTAAATAGATCCTTTTTACAGGAATACTATATAAACAGTAAGGTTGCCAGCCTTGGAAAAACATATAAGGACATAAAAGCTGTTTATGAAACCATTGATACGAATAATTTAACTGCCGATGATAATCTTAAAATGGAAAAGGTTACAGAGTACAGCAATATAAATGTGTTTGTTATAAATACAGAAACATATATATGGTATGAAAATAAGGAGTGGTATTCCGCTAAAAATGCATCCCTTGCTAACAAAGAAAGGTATGGCCAGTTAATGGCAAAAGTTTATTCCATATTAATGACGGATAATGATGTTGTTAAGGATATGGGGGAATATTTTGTTTTTAAAGAGTATAATGCAAGGGTCAACACTAATTATTTAAAACTTCTTGGCCATACGGAAGGTCAGACCTTTATATATATTGAAACTAATTTGGAGACCATGAGAGAAAGTGTGACGGTTGCCAATCAATTCCTTGCTTATGTCGGAGTAATTGCAGTAATTATATCAATTCTTGTAATGCTTTGGATAAGCAAGAAGTTCACCGGTCCAATTCTTCAACTGGCAGGAATTGCAAAAAAGATGAGTGACTTAGACTTTGATGTTAAGTATGTGGTTGACTCAGAAGATGAATTAGGTGAATTAGGGGGCAGTATTAATGTATTATCGGAGAAGCTGGAAAGTACGATTTCAGAACTAAAGAGTGCCAATAATGAGCTGCTTTCTGATATACAGAACAAAGTTCAGATAGATGAGATGCGAAAAGATTTCTTATCCAATGTAACTCATGAATTAAAGACACCAATTGCTTTGATACAGGGATATGCAGAAGGGCTTAAAGACAATATCAGTGAAGATCAGGAAAGTAAGGATTTCTATTGCGAGGTTATCATTGATGAAGCACAGAAGATGAATAGTATGGTAAAGAAGCTGTTATCGTTAAATCAGATTGAATTTGGTAATAACCAGCCAAATATTGAACGTTTTGATCTGACAGCCCTGGTTAATTCGGTAATTCATTCTACAGAAATACTGTTGGAACAGAAAAAAACCACGATACATTTTGAAGAGGCGGAGCCTTTATATGTATGGGCTGACGAATACATGATAGAAGAAGTGCTTACTAATTACATCAGTAATGCCTTGAATCATGTTGATGGGCCAAGGATAATCGAAGTTAAGTTCATTCAAATGGGAGAGGTTGTAAGAGTAGCTGTCTTTAATACCGGAACTCCAATACCGGAAGAGGATCTTGAAAATATCTGGATCAAGTTTTATAAGGTGGATAAAGCCAGAACCAGGGAGTACGGCGGCAGTGGCATCGGACTGTCCATAGTAAAAGCTATTATGGATTCCCATAACAGAAAATGCGGTGCGATCAATCATGAAAACGGCGTAGAATTCTGGTTTGAACTGGATACAAATGTGTAATAGGGACTTTCGTCACAAAAAAGCAAGAGTTTTTAATTTTGGCATTGCCCATTTTTGTAAATAGTGGTATTATATATTCACATATACTTACTACGGAGGATGAAGAGTGAAAGAAATGACTTTCACTCCCCCTGATTTTATACGCGTGCTAAAGCACGCAGATGGGAGCCAAAGATGAAAAAACCACTTTTAATACTTACATTGTTTTGTGGAATGATGTTTACGGGCTGTGCGAAAATGACTGATTTATCAGATCAGCAAAGTGATGTTATTGCGGAATATATGGCGGGTTCCGTGTTAAGATATACAGATAATTATAAGGAAGCGCTGGTTTATCCGGAAGATTCGAAAGATGAACAAAACAATGGAACTGTTATAAAGGAAAGCAATGATACGAAAGAAGAAAGTACAGCAAATACTGCCACAGACAAGCAGGAAACAAATAAAGGTGCTGTTACAACCAGTAGCACAGGTACTAAAGATACCAAAACTGAAAAAAGCGATTTAGATTATCAGGAGTTTTATAAAATTATCAGTGATAATAAATACCAGATTAAGTATAACGACTTCAAACTGCAATCAAGTTATGCGCAGAGAGACGCGTATTTTACCCTAACACCGACTTCAGGCAATAAACTGCTTGCTGTAAACTTTAAGGTATCGAATAAATCTAAGAGTTCAGTCAAAGTCAATCTGGATAAGATACATATTGTTTATAAGCTGAGTACGAAGGACGGAAAGTCTTATTCACCAATGGTAACTTTACTGGATACAGATATGAAATATTTGAATTTCACTCTGAAAAGCGGTAATTCCGATGATGCTGTTTTGATATTTGATGTGCCTGAGAATTTGAAAACCGACGGACTCACTCTAAGTATTTCACTTAATGGGCAAAAAGCAATTTTAGATTTGAACGAATAATGAAATCCTTAAAGGAGCAAAGCAATGATTTATACAGAAAAGAAGCGTTCGAAATTATTCGGACTTCCTTTATCCTTTACCTCTTATACAATCACTGATGACAAGATAACTATAACAAGTGGATTTTTAAACATTACAGTTGACGACGCATTTATGTATAAGGTCCAGGACGTAAAACTCACAAAAAGTTTTTGGGAAAGAATCTATGGTCTTGGCTCCCTTACATGTTACACAGGCGACACCACACATCCTGAACTTAAGATCCTGCATATTAAGAGAACTTCAGAGATTAAGGATTTTCTTTTAACTGCATCTGAAGAAGCCAGACGGAAAAGAAGAGCTTTACACACAATGGAAATATAATTCTTAATAAAGACATTAAGAGATAAATAAAGGACGAGCTGACAATATAGCTTGTCCTTATCTAATGTGCAGATTTATATTTCTGATATAAAAAATATATCACATATCACTTTACTAAATACAATATAAAGTGAATGTGTTAGTAGAGAATGACTATAATAAAGTTAAATTGCAAACATTTTTATTAAGTGAAAGAACGGAGCTTCTAAATATCATGAATTATAAATTATTAGCGGATACTGCCATGCTGGCAGGTGAGATAATGTTAGTAAGCGGAGCGGAGACCTATAGAGTGGAAGATACGATGAGCAGGATTTTAAAGATATCAGGGCTTGAGAGAACAGAGGCCTTTGTTACACCTACAGGTATCTTTTTATGTCTTGACGATACAGGAATCGATGGAATCAGTCTTGTGAAAAGAGTGGACAATCGTGTAACCAATATATCCTATATCTTTGAAACAAATAATGTATCCAGAAACCTTTGTTCCGGTGTAATGTCTGTAGAAGAAGCTTATCTGGAACTTAAAAGCATAAAGACAAGAAATCAATACAGCAATTATCTGATTTATCCATGTACCATAGTGGGTTCCTCAGCTTTTACTATTTTGCTTGGAGGTGACTTACTTAACAGCGTCATAGCAGGGTTAAATGGAGGCTTTATTGTTCTGGTCACCATATTGACCATGAAACTTAAAATAAACACGTTTATAAAGAATCTGACGGCGTCTGTGCTTATTGCACTAAACAGTATGCTATTTCTTCACTATCTGAGCGGAGCAATTCAATTAGATGCACTTATTGGCGGCTCCATTATGCCCTTGCTTCCGGGTGTAGCAATCACCAATGCTATCAGGGATACACTTCAAGGGGATTATATGTCAGGGGGAGCAAGAGCCATTGAATCCTTTGTATTAGCTGCTTCCAGTGCTGTCGGAATCGGTATCGGTATTGCATTATATTCAGTACTGGCAGGGGGTATAAACCTATGATGTTCATTCAGGTAGTAGGTGCTTTTATAGCGGTTGTAGCTTTTGCTGTAATAATAGGTGTTCCAAGAAAATTCCTGGGCTTTGCAGGGCTTGTAGGGGCTGTTGGCTGGTTCGTTTATCTTATACTGGAACCAACAGGTCTAACGGTAGTGGGCAGGATGTTTTTTGCTGCACTTATGGTTGCCCTCATTTCTCATAGCTTTGCCAGACTTATGAAGACTCCGGTAACTTTATTCCTGATTGCAGGAATTCTTCCTTTGGTTCCGGGAGTTGGTATGTACCGTATTGTATATAACCTGATTACCAATAACAATACGGAAGCCGGGCACTATATGAATGAAACAATTCAGATAGCGGGAATGATTGCTTTGGCAATCTTTATTATGGACACTATCTTTCGGATCTTTCAGAAGAATAAATAGAAGAACCGTAGTTACTATTCACAAGCCACTAACGAACCTTACAATCAAACGTGCACTGGAAATCAATTAATCCTTGCAATCACAGGGGAAAGTCGATAGAATAGTTATTGTAGGAGTGTAATAGAGATTAGCAGGAGTACAGCAAATGAGAATTGGTTTAGTAAGGCATTTTAAGGTAAACTGTCCCCATAAGAAAATGATGACTTCGGAGGAATTTCGTCTGTGGTCGGAACATTATGAGCGGTCAAGGGTTATAAAAAACAAAGTAGAAATGTATGGATGCAAATGGGATATTTGTTATGTAAGCGATCTGCCTAGAGCAATAACAACAGCCAAAGAGGTATATAGCGGTCATTTACATATTGATAAGCTTCTAAGAGAAGTTGATAATGCTCCCTTTATTCATACAGAGCGAATTAAGCTGCCTTTTGAAATCTGGCATGTATGCGGCAGATTAGCCTGGTACTTTAAGTCAAAGAGCCAACCAGAGACCAGAGAAGGCACCAGAAGACGTATAAATGCGTTTCTTGATAAGATTGACTGGTCACAGGATAATGTATTAATCGTATTTCATGGTTTTATGTTGTATAATTTTCAAAAAGAATTAAAGAACAGAGGGTTTTCCGGTGAGAAAATCAGAAGAGTAAAAAACGGTGTATTGTATCAGTTTATCAAAGAAGATTTGGTGGAAGAAACAATAGAACCGAATTTTAGTGAGTAAATTTTTAAGTAGGAAGAACGAATGAAAATAACAGTTATATGTGTAGGAAAGCTCAAAGAGAATTATTTTACCCAGGCAGTTACTGAATATTCGAAAAGGCTCAGTCGTTATACCAAATTGGAGATAATTGAGTTACCCGATGAAAAAACACCTGATAATGCCAGTGCAGCGGACGAGCTTCGCATTAAGAATATAGAAGGTGAGAAAATATTAAAGCAGGTAAAAGAAGGAACATATTGCCTGGCGCTTGCTATTGAAGGAAAGATGTATGATTCTGTTGACTTTTCCAATCAACTGGAGAAACTCAAATTAAGCGGTAAGAGTCATCTGACCTTTATAATCGGAGGTTCACTTGGTTTAAGCGATGAAGTGTTAAAAAGAGCAGATACTCTGATAAGTTTTTCAAAAATGACTTTTCCTCATCAATTAATGAGAGTAATACTGTTAGAGCAGATATACAGGGCTTACCGAATAGCTGCCGGTGAGCCTTATCATAAATAGAGCAGAGTCTGATAGACGCTGCTCTATTTACATCATTTATTTACTAATAATTGTACCTCCCCATTCAATTACAGTGAAGCCCTGTCGTACAAAAGGCTCAAGAGTCTGCTCTTCCACGGTAACAGCCTTAGCAAGGGGCTTGAAAGCCATAAAAAATCTTAAGATACTATCGGGTTCAGGCCCATATATTCTAATTTTTTTCTTAAAAAATCGGCGGTATCTTCACCTTTTACAACAAAACCTTTAGACATATCATATTCAATCTTACTCTTACCTTCCCAGAACAGGTAGGAATATTCATTTCCATCCTTCTGGTTAATTAAATGACCGTCAGAATATGAAGTTACTTCCCATCCATTACCATAATCCGGATAGGTACAAGTAAGCTCTCCGTTATAAACTAAACTAACGGATACTTCAGTAGCTTTTTCGGGATATAAATATATTACAGGTTTAGCTGCGGTAGTATCATCATCATTGTTCCCGCAACCTGACATTGTAAAAAATGTGGTTGATAGCATAAGAATGCCAGCTAAATAGATATTAATTTTCTTCATAAAAACCTCCTGTCACTTAATAATTATTCCAATATACATATTATAACAAAAATGTATAATATATTAAATTATCAATAAAATCTTTAAAATATATTAAAGTAATCATTCGAAGTATAGAGTAATAGGGATATATTTAAGTTATTTTCATAATAATGATTTACAAAAGGGTGAGGTATACGTTATCATATTACATGGTTTTAAAAAAGATGTAACAATCAATTTTTCAGAGTAAGTTATTTAATCAATATTTAATAGCGAGAATAAGGTTGAATCGGATATGAGATAATTAATTAAATGACAACATGACAAAAAATAGATTGATAGAGATTATAAAAGGTAGCATTTCATAATGAAAATAATGGTATCAGAATAAAAGTTTTGGCAGAAAACAAAAAAAATTCGGCCGATTGATTATTAGTGTGCAAAAGCATACAGATAGGAGTTACTATGAATATATATTTAATACGTCATGGCAGACAGAACAGTCCACTATGTAATGTAAACGTTGAGCTGGCAGCAGAAGGCAGAAGACAAGCAGAACTGTTGGGAAAACGTATGGAAAAATATAATATTGATGCCCTGTATTCCAGTGATTTAATTCGTGCAGTTCAGACAGCTGAAATTATTAATAAATACCTGGGACAAGAGCATCACATAAGAGAAGATATTAAGGAAATTTCCTTTGGATATTTAGAGGGGAAATCCGACGCAGAAATCGATCTGGAATTTGCTGACTTTAAGAGAGAACAGCAATTATTGGAGGAGGATATTCCTTATCCCGGGGGTGAATGCGGAAGAGAGGTATTTGAACGAGCTATCAGAACCATTAATGAAATAAGGGATACGGATAATAAGAATGTAGCTGTAGTCACACACGGTGGTGTAATAAGAGCACTGGTATCCGGACTTTTAAGTCTTGATATGAGTAAGAAATTATTGCTTGCAGCTTCACTGGAGAATACCAGCATTACCCATCTGTTTTACAATAAGGAGAGAAAACGTTTTTACCTTCAGCGTTTCAATGATTATGCCCACTTGGAAGAGGAAGCTGATCTGCTTCGCATAAATTTCATAAAATAAGCTTCATTATTTAAATAAATAAGAAAATATTGTAAAATACAGAAAAAATACTCTTCAAAATCGAATAAAAATACTTGAATTTTTATAAAAACATGATACAATACTAGCATTAATATAAGTTTTCATAAATAAATATTAGGTATCTATCATTCGTCAATGAAGGCTGAGCTTCTTCTCTTGACGTATTTTTTATGAATACATACATGTTAGGTGCCTGGGTGGATAAGATAGGGATTCTTATTCAAAATTCAAAGTGTCTTAAGACACAGATAGGAGAGAGTTGTATTATGAAAAAAGTTATATGTTTACTACTGGCAGCAGCTACAGTGATTTCACTGGCAGGATGCAGCAAGTCAGATGATAAGCTGATAGTTGGTACGGAGGCAGGATTTGCTCCTTATGAATATATGGAGGGCAACAAGGTAGTTGGTATTGATATGGACATCTCACAGGCCATAGCCGATGCTTTGGGGAAAGAGCTGGAGATTAAGAATATGGATTTTGATGGTGCTCTGTTAGCAGTACAGCAGGGAAAGGTCGATTTTGTAGCCGCCGGAGTATCCATTAATGATGAAAGAAAAGAAATAATGGATTTCTCAAATGAGTATGTTAATTCTACAGAAGTAATCGTTGTAAATAAGGCAACACCTGCAGTTAGTAGTATAGAGGACTTAAATGATAAGGTTATAGGTGTTCAGCAGGGTAACATTGCAGATTTTTATGTATCTGAGCCGGATAATGTAACACCTAAGGATATTAAAAGATATACAAAATTTGCTCAGGCTGCGGAAGATCTTAAGAATAACAAGATTGACTGCATCGTAATGGACCAGTATCCGGCAGAAGAACTGGTTGGTTCAAATGATACATTAGCGATTATAACAAAAGCTGACGGTACCTATGATGTATTATTTGAAGATAAATATGCCATTGCAATCAAGAAGGGTAATAAAGAACTCCTTGACAAAATCAATGAAGTAATTGATAAACTCATTGAAGAAGGTAAGATTGATGAGTTTACAACAAACCATACAAAGTAAACGGACGGAATGCATATGACGCGCTTTAAGAAGATTGTCTCTATCGTGACATTACGTCAGTGCAAGAGCCTGCCAGACAGACTCTTTATTCTAATAAGACATAATTAGTAATTAGCAGCAGACAAGAAATTTGCCTGCTGCTAATTATCTGTTAAAACGAATATTTTGTTACTGCATTTCACGAAAGTGTCATGTGTAAAGATGCATATTTTTTCACTGTACAGTAAAAGCCTTACACTTTTAAAAATGTATAAAAGTGATATAAGGTATATAGGTATAGTCAGTTTTAGAAGGAGAAGGAACATTGAACGCAATTTTGGATTGGTTAAATAGTGTAGGTCAGAGCTATTATAATGCCTTTATAACAGAGCAGAGATATATGTTTTATCTGCAAGGCTTGGGGAATACGCTGCTTATTTCCCTGCTGGCGATATTAATTGGAGCATTTCTTGGAGTGCTGGTAGCTATACTGCGGTTTTCTACCGTGAATAAAAAAGGTCTTGGCTGGGTAAGCAAACTCTGCAACCTTTATATTACTATCATTCGAGGAACACCTGTATTATTACAGTTATTAATTATTTATAACCTGATTTTCACTGCAAGAAACACCAATGAAATACTGGTAGCAGGTATCTGTTTTGGTATTAACTCAGGAGCTTATGTTGCTGAAATTGTCAGAGCAGGTATCGAATCCATTGATAAGGGGCAGTACGAGGCAGGTCGATCCTTAGGCCTTAACAGCAGCCAGACCATGTTTATGATCATTATGCCTCAGGCAATTAAAAACATTCTGCCGGCACTTGGTAATGAATT
>JAQSXJ010000127.1 GCA_029256725.1 Anaerocolumna sp.
AGAGATTTGTTTTTAATCTCTAATAGAGAATATATGATTTCTCTTATAGAGTTTTCATGGTATCTCTATAGAGCTATTTCGTAAAAAAATATAGTTTCCGCATAATAGTAATACCCACATAAAAGGTAAGGAAGAACTTCAAGTGTTATATTGCAGTCATCCACTGCACTGCACATGATTAATTTATCATACAAGGTGTCCCTTAAAATGGTTTTGTAACTATTATTGTCACACTGTCACACTATAAAAGAACTCTTCAATACATTATACCAAATATTTCTACACGAAGAAACATTGTTTACATATTTTTAGAAGTATTCTTTTATCACAGATAACATATGGCAAAATGTCATATACTAATTTCTTTCTTTATAGTCTCTCTCCACTTCTTCCTTCCATCTCCTGCTGATTTTTCCTTCTGAACGACAACAGGAAATTGCCATGTTCATTGCTTTATAATTCAAATCAGTTCCAATGGAATCCGCAACATAGTTCGTTGCATGTTCCTCATCAATGCCGACCTGCTTCGCAGTTTCAACGGCGTCAATATTTGCTCCCAGGAATATAAACTCCCATTCGTAACGGTCTTTCTGATTCTTTATCATTTTCCTGACCTTATCATACGAATATTCCTTACTGGAATTCTCATAGCCATCTGTTGTAATGACAAAGAGAACCTTGCCGGCTCTGTCCTCCTCTTTTGCATATTTCTGAACATTCCCCATGTAGTGAATTGTCTGACCTATGGCATCTAGTAAGGCCGTGCAGCCACGTACATAGTATTCCTTATCCGTCATTTTTTTAACTTCCTGTATGGACACCCGTTGGTTAATCATCTCAACCTTGTCATCAAATAACACTGTTGTTATATTCACTTCCCCTTCTTCTGACTTTTGTTTCTCAATCATTGAATTGTATCCTCCGATGGTATCCGACTCCAGTCCTGACATTGATCCGCTACGATCCAAAATGAAAACTAACTCCGTTAAATTCTTCTTCATAAAGAAAACCTCCTGAAATATATTATTCTTTCCTGACATGCCTTTGCATCTCCGGTATAGGAATAGAATAATATATTTCAGAAGGTCTATGGTCGTTCTAAAAGCGACATTTAGGGCTCCTTGCATGAGCTTTATGCTCCCAATAACGGTTGTTCGTGTGTAAAGAGAGCTTCATTAATCACATACATATCATAATGCTTATTCTCTATGAAAAACCGAATAATTAGATCAAACCGATTACTATTTGATAAGGTGTATCCTGCTTTCATTAAAAAATCCTTCGTCTCATCCAAGGATAATTCCAGGGCAATCGCCAATGCTAACGCAGTACTTTTCTTAGGTTGGTATTCTTTGTTACGCATTTTCGAAAACAGCTTACGATCGATATTGGCTTTTTTATATACCTCGACATCCGCCTTGCCTTTTTCATCAATCAGTCGAAACAACATTTCTGAAAATGTCTCATCGATTTGGTTAATAACATCTTCAAGGCATCTCGGTGTAGACTCTGGAATGGAATAACACAGAGCATCCTCAAACGGAGTTTCTTCGAATAAAGTTTTCTCGAGTTGATCATTCTTGGCTGAAGGTTCCTTACGCAGTTTCTTTGTTTTTTTTAAATCCCTCTTCGCAAAAATTGCTGAATTAACGTTGTAAATTTGATCAAATTCATGACTTGCCCGGTTCTGTCTGCTCCTGACTTCATATTCATCGCTATCCTCGTAATAGGTATCGATATAGTGATTTATTTCAGTAAAAAGCTTTTCACTGAGCGTTATTGCTCTGCGGTCAAATACCACTAGATAAATGTCCATGTCGTTATGTAGTAAAAACTCGCTTATTACTGATATTGCTACTTGCAATGCTTTATCCTTCGGATAACCATAGATACCAGATGAAATGAGGGGAAAGGAAATCGAATCCAGATGATATTCTTTGGCGAGTTCCAAGGAGCTACGATATGCCCTCTCAAGAAGGTTATCCTCTCCTTGGTCACCACCCTTCCAAACCGGACCAACAGCATGAATGATATATTTTGCCGGTAGTCGATAACCTTTTGTAATCGCTGCATGCCCGACTGGACAGATCCCGATCTCATCACATTCCTTTTTAAGAAGCTCAGCACCCGCCGCTTGAAAAATAGCACCACAAACTCCACCACCTTGTCGCAAGTAGGAATTTGCTGCGTTTACAATGGCGTCTGTATTCATTTTGGTTATGTCATTATGGACTATTTGAAATGGCATAAATACTTTCCTTTCCCAATAAAGACTTTCCTTAACAAAGGCTAACAAACAACGACTTTACCCTCTACTTCTTTAATTCGTCCATCGTTTAGTAACTGGCTATATGCTTCTTTCATTGCGACTATTACCTTATTTGTATTCCTACCGTATCCATAAGCACGCGCCGTCTCTGTACATAATGTATCAACAGTAGGTCCGACGCATACCTCAGCTATACGCATCATTGCTTCTGCAAGTTCATCGCAGCTTACTTGATCAATTGGCCTGGTGTTATTACTTTTTGGTTCAATAGTTTTATAGTCAGCTGGATATAGAAAATTACCTTTTACTTTAATCTTTCTATTCATTCTTCCCAAGTAATAGTTAATCTCATTTCGTACTTTAGAAGTCGCTTTTTCATTCCCCCAGAGGAATGCAAGGCTTCTGCACAAGGAATCATAATGAACTGGATATTCATTGTTTATAACAACCATGATACAATCTTCCACATTCACACGCCCATACACATCTCTTGGTACCTTACTAAAATCCGTCTCCTGCATTTCTGTGAAACCGTAAGGGTTGCTTTCCAGTTCAGGATTTATTTCCTTTTTATCAAGTTTTAAAAAGTCCTGCGTTTCTAGAACAATATCACTTTCACTGTTCTCAACAACATCAATACTTTCCTCTACGAATTCCGCAATCGCTTTTTCTACCGCTTGGAGCAATTTCTCACCTTCGGTAACCGGATCTTTTATCCAATCAGTTGACCAAATACGGTATATATTCCAACCCATGTCCTCTAATACTTCCTGTCTCAGACGGTCACGTTCTCTAGCTGTTCTTGCAGAATGATAAGCGGCGCCATCACACTCGATACCCAATACATATTGCCCACTGATAGTAGGGTGTTTAACTGCCATATCAATACGATACCCAGAGCATCCTACCTGTGTTCCAAGTCTGTAACCTTTTCTATCTAAAAAATTATATACTGCTTCTTCAAAAGGAGAATCATGCTCTATAACATCGCTTTCCGTGGTTTCTCTTAATATTGATACCGGCCCATGGATTGCATATTCAATATACGATCTTAATAGCTTAGGACCTTCTGAACTAACACGATTCAAATCAATGTCCGTAGGCATAATGGAACCAACCAGCTTAACATTATGTTTCGCTCTAGTAATTGCGACATTAAGTCGTCTTTCACCACCCGCTTTACTAAGTGGGCCAAATAGCATCTGCATCGGTCCACCTTGCTGTGGTTTTGCATATCCGATGCTGAATATAATGGTATCTCTCTCATCTCCCTGTACGTTTTCCAGATTCTTAACGAAGAATGCTTCCGCAACATCCTCACTAAAGAAATGTTCATAGGCTTGGTTGTTAACTCTCATCTGCCTGATTGCGGCATCGATTGCCTGCTGCTGAACTTCACCAAATGCAATTACACCAAGTGACCGGTTAGGATATTTTCTAAAATGTTCAAATACCATAGACGCAACCTTTTGTGCCTCAACTACATTGCCCTTTTTTCCACCTCTATCATAAAAGCCATCCTCAACATATACATATTCCACACCGTTATCACTTACTTTATCAACATTAGACGGGAAAGTGATAAGACTGCTTTTATATATTTTAGCATTTGAAAAAGCTATCAAATGCTCATGTCTACTTCGATAGTGCCATAGCAAGGTACGTTCAGGCAATAATACTGCTTCATCTAAGATTGATTCATATGCATTCACATCATCATATTCCTCTTCATCGTCAGAATCATAATCTGAGTCAGTGGTTGTAGCTGAGAAGAAATTAGTCGGCGGTAATTGTTTACTATCTCCCGCGATAATAACCTGCTTACCTCTTGCAATTGCTCCAATAGCATTCTCAGTGCATACTTGTGATGCTTCGTCAAATATTACAACATCAAAATCATAGCTTTCCGCTTCCAGAAATAAACTCACGGATAACGGCGACATCATCAGACATGGTTTTAATGTCAACAATAAATTTGGAATACTCATAAACAACTTACGCAGAGGCATAATTCTCCTGGATTTACCCAGTTCTCTTTTTAATATACTAATTTCATCTGCACCATTAGTAAAACGATCTAATGATGGTAGATTGTCAATCAACCTCTTCCTAATACGTGCTTTTGCTATATCAAATTGCAGTTTATCCAGATATGAAAATTCATTGATAGTCCCTTCATGAGACTTTCTTCGGAAGTTCATTACCACTGGATAATTAGGGAGTATTGCATCTAACCACAGACGATAAAATCTCTTTTTAAAAATATTAATAATTAGAGATGTGTCCAACTGCAGTTCGATGATTTTTTCAAAATAATCTCCTAAACCTTCTTTTTTACCGCTTTCTATAACAGTTCTAAAATCAATCCATTCCTCTAATAAGGAGAGCCCGTTCAAACATCTATTTATTCTGTCATACAAAGCCGGCATATTTGTCTCTTTTATGATATCTTTTACATCAAATAAGCTGATAAACCAGTATAACTCCGTATTGATATTTTTGATTACCTGATCCAGTTTCATAGCATAATCGTAGCATGTATTGATAAAATGCTTGTCATCACACACTTGTTTCACAAATTCAATACTAAGGTTATTCTTTGTCACTAATTTACGAAAATCGTTCGCCCAACATAAGGAACTATAAACAACATCCCAGTCCGTATTAATTCCTGTATATAGATAATCATAATGCTCCTTTAAAACAGTTTCCTTATCCTCAATCAACTGAGCTATTGTCTTAAGATTTATCAGATTTGTTAAAACCTTCTGAATGCCCTTATATGCAAGAAGTAATTTCTCGATATCTGAAAAAACCGTATTTTTGTTTTTGTACAACTCTCCAAAATACAGCGATAATTCATCATTATTTTCTGCCATCCAAAGTTCTAGATCATTTATTTGCCTCAATTTGGTAAGTGTGGTTATAATCTCTGTATCACTTACCTTCTTTGTTATTTCTTTGTAATTTCCAATTACCTGCTTTCTATCCAGCTTATATTGTTTCTTAAAAATTTTAATAAACGATTTGTAATCCGTCTTATATCTTGAAAGAATCCCTTTATAATCAATTTCAAAAATATCTGGTTCAATACTTATTAACAGTTCTTCCCTCTGCCTGTTATATTCATTGATCTTCAATTTAGCATCCTCAAACAGACTGGATGCCTTTGTAATATGATTAGTTTCATTCCAAAAGGCATATCTTTCATTCGCTTGAATAAAACGCTTCCATCCTTCAATGGCTTCTTTAATCTTGCTAACTGTAGTCAGCGAATCAAGATTATCTATGAATGCTTGTTTATCATAACTATAAATTTCGGCATATTGAGCAGTCAATTCAGCCTTTAAGGACACAAATTGCTTCTGAAGCTTTGCATATTCATCAATCTCAGCAAATAGTGGTGTAATGTCGTCACCAACAATCCAATGACTTGGTACTATCGGTGACTTAGAAGCATGGAACAATATCGATATCAATTCTGACATTCCATTATAGGAAGAAGAAATTGAAATACCTAAATTACGTTCTATTTCATCATAAAGCTTTGTTGCCTCTTCTATTTTAGGGAGCAATTTATTCAGATTCGCCCCTATATCATGACGTAATTCATTAGAAACGTTTGGAACATTTGCACTATTCCAAGGGTTGGTTTTATACGAATCACTCATTCTACCAACCGTATCGATAAACCTGTTGAATAGGTTGATATAGCTGTTGAATTTTTTAGCAGTCGTACCAGAAACATCTGGTATGTTAAATATTATTTCTGGACAATTTTCCAAATGAGCCAAATAACCATTGACTTGATATATCGTCTTTTCCAGTGGCATAATCTTTGTAAAAACTGCATCTGAATATTCATTCAGTTTCTCTTTTTCCAATTGCAATTTATCCAATTTCTGATATGCCTCATCCGAAATACTTGCCTTCTTTTGCGTTAAATCTAAAACTGCCCCTAATTGATCCAAGACTTCTCTCTTATTGGCTTTATGGCTATGAAGGGTAAGACAAAAGTCTCCTAGACCTGCACTCGTAAGCCTTCGACGTACAACATCTAAAGCTGCCATTTTCTCAGATACAAACAGTACCTTTTTACCATCTGCCATGCATTCTGCTATAATATTCGTTATGGTTTGGCTCTTACCTGTACCCGGAGGTCCCTGAAGCACAAAGCTAAGACCCTTTTTCGCACATAGTACCGCATCTTGCTGACTAGAATCCGCATCAACTACTTGAAACAGATCAATCGGTTTTGTGTTTCTATCATGATCATAATTCGTTATACCCTCAACATTACAAGCGAGCGCACTGCCATCACCACATAAAGTTTTAACAATCGGATTACTTTTAATTTTATCCTTATGCTTCTCTAAATCATTATACATATTGATTTTAAGAAAGGACAGTAAGCTAAGTGTCACATCTTCGGTTACATCCCATTTATTCTTTCTTGTCAAATCCTTTATGGACTCAAAATAAAATGGTAAGCCCTGCTCTTGATCAAACTCCGGCAAAGTAATCCCAAAATCATGATCCAATTTATAAGCCAACGTAGGATTAACAATAATTTCATCTTCGTGTAAGCTTAATATGTATGGATCGCTTATTGATGCTACCGATAATGAAACTGGAACAAGGATAAGTGGGGACATGAAATATTGTTCCGAGTTGTCTGCTTCTTTCCATCGTAAAAAGCCAAATGATAAGTAAAGTACATTTATACCTTGTTCTTCTATTGCTAACTTGGATTTCTCGCGTAAGTTTTTCAATGTCCGCTGTTGCTCTTTTAACGATTGATTTGTAACGACCGCTGCTTGAATTACCTCGTTACATTCTATTTCAGGATTTGTCAATTCTTCTTCAATATATGGAAACTCAATTGGATCTTCATTTACTACAAAGCAATTCCACAATTCGTAAATCTGAGGAGAAACTATTCGTAAGCTAGAGCGCTTAGTATCTTTATAATTAATCAGCTTATTACGCTTGCCCAGATCAAGCAATTTATTTTTCCAAGCATCTAGTCTTATATCTATATTAGCCATACTAGTTCTCCTCTACTCTTGAAGTTTCTATAAATCCAAATACATATAGTGGTTTCGTTTTCCTACACTAGCCCCTGTTATAGAAAATACAATATTTCCTTCTTACAATCTATATCTATTAGCCATTTCGATGTTAGTGTCAGGAGAAGTCAGATCATCTTGAAGGAACTGTCGAGATTCCTCATAGATATCTGTTATTGAGTATATTAGTTTTCACCATTATAATCTGTATCCGTTGTATTAATTTCATATACAAAATTTTCTGCAACTCTCCCCAACTCATCCTGCTCCGAACAATACGAATTTTCTTCAACTCCTTTTTTCTTCGAAAAAATGCTGAGCAATATCCATATTAATGGTTTGCTTCAACTTTTCAAAACGCCCAAACTCATCAATATTTTGTTCATTAACATTGAATGACATAAAATATTTTAAGGCATTTTCATCTATTCCTAGTTTAATAGCAAAGTTATGTAATTCATCATTCTTTGCCTTTGCCTTATAGGAAGAAATGTAATCCTTTATTGATTTTGACTCATCATATACCAAAAAAGCATTCTGAATGTCTCTAATAACAATGTGAGCATATTTCTGTTCTTCTTGCGACAGGGTAGCAAACGATTTGTGAAGTTCGTTCAGCATTGCACTCTTCGACTCCTCGTCAGCACCTTCCTGAATAAGCTTATAATATTTACGAAATCTAGAATTCATATAGTCAGAATCAATTTTATCAGTAGGTAAAGACATTAAATAGGGGTCAATATCATATCCCACATCAGAACCACCTCCACTGCCACCTCTTTTTAACTCTTTATAACGTACCAATAGGGTTTCATATGTCATCTTATCAAGAAGCAACGTGACAGTTCCGTCTACGATTCCATCACCCTCTCCATATTCTAATTTTTCCCACACAAATCCCTGTACTCTTGCAGATTCAAGATAACTGCTCAACTGTCGGAATAAACTAGCAAACTTCCTTTTCTCATCTGCTTCCTCTGGCAAACTCGAGAAATCCGGTATACCTGCAAGCTCAAAAATGACCTTTATATCCAAAAATACTTGATTCATTTTTTCAAGATTCTGCTTAAGCTTAGGTACAAATATTCCAAATGGTTTATCTCCAGAGTATGATTTGAAGGCATAATCAATGATATTTTTCATGGTATATGGTCGACGGTAATATCGAATAATTCCGTGCTTTTTATCGTTTTGGAACACTCTGTTTGTCCGAGAAAATGCCTGTATAATCATTTCTATATTATTCCAACGATAAGACTTATCCAAATACAGTGTGTTAAGCCACTTCGAATCATATCCCGTCAACATCTGATCCACAACAATTAATATATCTAAACATTTATCCTTATCATTTTCCACTCCAAAATAAGGTTCCTTGTGTGCCAACCTTGCACATACATCCTTTTTAAATGAAGCATATGAAGAAATTCCGAAGCTCTTATCATACTTCTGATTATAGTCACTTAGAATGTCATGAATTCCATGTATCTTCTCGATAGAGTGTTCATTGTTTCCATCGCTTGGATCAAAAACAGCTGTCACCTTCAGTCCACAGTCTCTTGCTTTTATTAACTTATAATATTCCATTGCTTCCGGAATACTACTACATGCAAGGATTGCATGGTATTTATTATTCAAACTTTGGGATACCCAATTATCCAGAATATCATCGATAACCGTATTATGGTGGTTCTCGCAATTATATAGACCTTCTGATAATTCTCCCTCGATGCTTTCCAAAGCAGTTCCTTCATCATCTAAATCTTCCCCCATTGGAACATCATTCATCCAGTGAAGATATACGCTTTTTTTGTTTTCGTTAGCTAATGCTTCCGCTTCATCCTCTGCTCTTGCATTTTCCAACGCCACTATTCTTTTTAATTCCTTATCCTTGTAGGTAGGTTGTGGAATGCTGTCAAA
>JAQSXJ010000026.1 GCA_029256725.1 Anaerocolumna sp.
TGCTCTCATAAATCAGGCAGTACATTCCTTGGATCTGCTGACGCTGTTTCTTGGAAAGCCTATTTCGGCAGAGGCTGTTATGGCTAACCATCATTTGAAGAATATTATTGAAGTTGAAGATATGATGGAAGCTTATCTACAATACGAGGAGGGGGTTACAGGTTGTTTTTATGCCACTACGGCTTATTGTACCAATGTGCCTCCTATTATAGAACTGCATTGCGAAAATATGAATATAAGGGTTGAGGAGATGAGAGTAGTATGCAGTGATTATTCAGGGGATGAAATACAAGTTTCCGAAATGCAAGAATTTAAGCTGCCTAATTCTTTAACATCTGTTTCCCCAAAGGAAAATGTAAATAAACAAAAATCCATAGGTAAGACTTATTGGGGAGCGGGTCATATGGATTGTATAACTGATTATTACAGAAGTATTCTGTCTGAAAAGGCTGTTCCTATAGGGCTTAATGAAACGAAAAATACCATTGAGCTTATGCTGGCAGTCTATGAATCTGCCAGAACCGGCAAAGAGGTAATCCTGTAACAGAAAATTGCCAGGGTTAGTACTGCCTCGTAAGTGTTACTCAATTATGTAAGCAGGACTTAGTCGTATGAAAGGAGTAATTATGTTAAGAGAAAGTAGAATAACAGGCTTTGCAGATGAAATCAGCGACAGCTTAAAGGAACAGGTTGGCTTGTTAAAGCAGCTGGGAATGGAGTATTTGGAACTGCGAAGTGTCGAAGGCAAAAATGTAGCTGATTTCACCATAGAGGAAATAAAGGAGGTTAAAAAATATCTGGACAGCGAGGGAATAAAGGTATCCGCTATTGGCTCCCCCATAGGAAAAATTTCTATCAAGGCGCCCTTTAAAGAGCATCTGGAAAGTTTTAAACGTGTAGTGGAGACGGCACATCTCTTTGAGACTTCTAATATAAGAATGTTCAGTTTTTACATACAGAAGGAGGAAAGACCGGAAGATTATAAAAATGCAGTAATTGACCGCCTGGGGGAGCTTAAAAGTTATGGAAAGAATCACAAAGCGGTTCTGCTGCATGAAAATGAGAAAGGAATCTATGGGGATACAGCAGAAAGATGCAAGGAGTTATTTCTGGCTTTATACGATGAGAACTTTAAGGGAGTATTCGATTTTGCTAACTTTGTACAATGTAATGAAGATACCTTAAAAGCATACAGGCTGTTAAAACCTTATATTTCGTATATACATATTAAGGATGCTGTTTTAGAAACCGGAGAAGTAAGACCTGCTGGCATGGGCGACGGTAATATAAGAGATATCTTAACTGACCTGGATACTGGCGGATACAGTGGATTTTTAAGTCTGGAACCCCATCTGGCAGATTTTACAATGCTAAAGCAGTTAGAAGAAAGTGCGTTATCCCATTCAATGACTAACAGAGAATTAGCTTTTCACACAGCTCATGAAGCTCTGATGAAAATATTGAACTCCTAGAGGAGTAACAGCATATATTATCACAAAGCTATCATTTGGTGAATGAAATTGGCTATAGACAGTGTTTATGTAAGGGCATTCCAGCTGAAAGGCGAACTAAATTATAAGGGGCAGAAACTACTTACTTATGATATTAAATATCCTCAGTTCAGTTCGGAACGGTTCAAGAATTTTACCAACAAACTCAGTGTATATTACAGAGCAGAAGCGGAGTTATATAAGAAGTATCATGTTATGAAGTTATTCCAGATGGCTATTGATGACTATGAATATGCCACAGCCAATGATTTTCCTGTCAGGACATATGAAGTATTAACTGAATATACAGTGACTTATAATGACAATTATATTCTAAGCCTGTATTTTGACCGTTATGAATATACTGGCGGAGCGCATGGTATGACTACCAGAAGCGCTGATACCTGGAATTTACGGACTGGCAGAAAAATGGATCTGGCAGACTTCTTTCCTGGAAGAAAGGACTATGTCAATTACATCATTGCTAATATCAACAGTCAGATTGCTAAGAAGGTAAAAGAAGAAGATGCCTACTATTTTGAGGATGTAGACGATTTGGTAAAAGAGAATTTTAATGAAAAGAATTTTTACATTGTACCCGAAGGAGTAGTAATCTTTTATCAGTTATATGAGATAGCTCCCTATTCCAGTGGAATTCAGACTTTTACAATTCCGGTAAAAATTTAAAAGAAGGGTTGTTTCAAAATTCTGCCTATATATGCTGATGCTTATATAGATAGGAATTTGGGAACAGCCCTTCTTATTTGTATTATGAGTTAAGAACTTATATTATGAGTTATAATTTCGTTATTAAGTTTTATTCTGCCTACTATATAGCCTACCATATATCTTTACAAGAAGACTCTAATACAGAATTTCTTATATTTCGATACGGCTAATTAAATCAACTAATTAATCTATCTGCAGTTTAAATATTTTTTGATAAATTCCAGTAACTGAGTACAATCAAAGTTGTAATAATTGAAACACATTCACTTATCCTCCTTATAATTGGTGTCCTTAACGGACTGGTGTTTATCAGTTCCTGTTCATGAACGTTGTTTAGAAGGTAGCGCTTTTCTTCTGAACACTTATGATTATAGCATAGGGGTAGGGCAAAGGATAGCTGTAAGTTCTGGGTAGAAAGGAAATATTAACAAGTATTTAAATATGTATTACAAAAGTGTTAATTATTAAAAGGACATGTATCCCTAAGGAGAGGCAGAATGAATTATCTTTCTGCCTCTCCTTAGGGATACATGTCCTTTCGTTCAACTATTTAACGGAAATCATCTTCGTTGCGATGATAAAGATAACGTTCCATCTCTTCTTTTGATTGAAATTCCCTTGCATAATCCACAAAGTTCTGCTGGTCTAATTCATTAAGTCCTAAATAGGTATCCCGTGCAACCAGATCGTTGGTAAGAAATACTGCCAGCGAAGGAGGCAGCATATTAAATCCACCGAAATTATCCATACAATCATCCTTTCTGTTTGATAACCTAATAAATGGTATAAGGATAGGTTTTGCAGTAAATGCTTAAATATACAATCCTTTTTCTGGATGAAAACCGTCGAAAACCAGGTTGTATTTGAGACTTTGTTAAGTTATAATAATGAAAAGATGGCTTGTAAGAAGCATAGATACAGGAGGATAATATATGGATAAATATAGAATACTTGTTAAAGGTATTGTACAATATGAAAATAAGTATCTGCTGACTGAGAAATGGTATGATGATCGTATAATGGATCCTTATCAGTGGGAATTTTTGGACGGCGAGCTGGAATTTGGCGAAAGCCCGGAGAAAGGGGTACTTCGAATCGTTTATGAGAATACCGGAGTTAATGCCCATATCAACCGCATTCTCTATACCTGGTCCTTTATGCTGGGAGATGTATGTAATATAGGTATCTGCTTCCATTTATTAAGCACCAGCGAAGAAGTGGTACTTTCTGAGGAACTTCATGATCATCAATGGGTATCCAAAGAAGATATTGAGACCTATGTAAAAAACAAGGCTGTATTAGAGGATGTTGCCAAAGCAGAACTGTAAAGGAGAACAGAGTGTCATTACTAATTAAGAAAGGCCATGTACTGGATCCTTCCACCAATACAGATGGTATAAGAGATATTCTGGTGGAAGACGGAATCATAAAAGAAATCAGTGAAGATATCAATATTCAGGCGGATGAAGTTATTATGGCTGAAGGTTTGCTGGTAATGCCAGGTTTTATCGATCTGCATGTCCACTTAAGAGAACCGGGATTTGAATATAAGGAAACCATAAAAACAGGTACAATGTCAGCAGCAAGAGGTGGATTTACCACCATCTGTCCCATGCCCAATACAAAACCTGCCATAGACAGCAGGGAGATGGTAGAGTGGGTTAACCAGAAAGCCAAAGAGGAAGCAGCTGTTCATATACTTCCTATTGGTGCTGTTACAATTGGTCAGGCAGGAGATACACTGGCAGATATTAAAGGAATGAAAGAAGCCGGTGCAGCAGCTATCAGTGAAGATGGTAAATCTGTTATGAAGATAACAGTATACAAAGAGGGTATGCTGGCAGCAAAAGAGGCAGGAATACCAGTATTTGCTCATTGTGAAGATAAAGACCTGGTGGGCAGAGGTGTTATCAATGCCGGAAGTAAAGCCAGAGAGCTTGATTTACCCGGTATTACCAATGGGGTCGAAGACATTATTGCTATAAGAGACATTCTGCTGGCGAAAGAAACAGGTGCCAGCCTTCACTTATGTCATTGTTCCACCAAGGACAGCGTAGCTTTTCTGAAATGGGCGAAAGAAGAGGGACTTCCTGTTACCGGAGAAGTGTGTCCTCATCATTTTACTCTTGCTGATGAAGATATTCCAGGTAATGACAGTAATTATAAAATGAATCCTCCTTTAAGAAGCAGAGAAGATGTTACTGCCTTAAAGGAAGCTCTTAAACAGGGTATTCTGGACGTTATTGCGACAGACCATGCGCCTCATAGCAAGGAGGAGAAAGAAAAGTCCTTCCTGGATTCACCATTTGGAATTGTCGGTCTTGAAACGGCTTTTGCGCTTTCCTATACGGAGTTAGTGGAGAGCGGTATTCTTACGCCATTAGAACTGGTAAGCAAACTTACGGTTAACCCGGCAAGTGTACTTGGAATGGATAAAGGAAGCTTAAGTGCCGGAAAAGCTGCTGACCTTGTAATAGCGGATACCAGCAGCTGGTATGCAATTGACAAAGAGGAATTTGTGTCACTGGCGAAGAATACCCCCTTTCAGGGCAGAAAAGTAAAAGGCAGAATTAAATATACACTGGTAGACGGAAAGGTAGTTTACCAAGATTAAATTAAATATACATTGCGGAGGCAGATATGATTAACCAGCTAATAGAGAAGATTCAGAAAACCCAAGCCCCTATTGTTGTAGGATTAGACCCCATGCTGGATTATATCCCGGAACAGGTTAAGCGAAAAGCCTACGAGGAAAAAGGCGAGACTCTGGAAGGAGCAGCAGAAGCTATCTGGCAGTTTAACAAAGGAATTGTGGATGCCACTTATGATTTGATTCCAGCAGTAAAACCTCAGATTGCCATGTACGAGCAGTTTGGTATTGAAGGTATGATAGCTTATAAGAAAACCATTGATTACTGTAAGGAAAAAGGACTGGTAGTTATCGGCGATATCAAACGAGGAGATATCGGTTCCACCTCTTTAGCTTATGCCGTTGGACATTTAGGTAAGGTAAAGGTAGGAAGTAACACTTACAGTGGTTTTAATGAGGACTTTGCTACGGTAAATCCTTATCTTGGTTCAGATGGAGTTGATCCCTTTATTGATGTGTGCAAGGAAGAAAATAAAGGTTTATTTATCTTGGTTAAGACCTCAAATCCCTCCAGTGGAGAATTCCAGGACAAACAGATTGACGGCAGACCTCTCTATGAGCTGGTGGGTGAAAAAGTAGATCAATGGGGCAGTAAGCACATGGGAGACAGCTACAGTTATATTGGTGCAGTAGTTGGTGCTACTTATCCGGAGATGGGAAAAGTACTAAGGAAACTTATGCCTAAGACCTATATTCTGGTTCCCGGTTATGGAGCACAGGGAGGTAAAGCGGAGGATTTAATCCACTATTTTAATGCAGACGGATTGGGCGCAATCGTAAATTCTTCAAGAGGAATAATTGCTGCTTATAAGCAAAAGGGCTATGAGAAGTTTGGTGCTGAGAACTTTGCAGATGCTTCCAGACAAGCTGTTATTGATATGAAAGAAGATATTAATGCAGCTTTAAATAAAGGCAGAGTAATAAAATAACTAGAGAGTTAAAAGTTCTTTTTTGTTGTCATACGGACGGAAAAATACACAAAACAGAAAAACTCATGCTTCATTTCAAGGGATAAGAAGTCCTAATTCTCTGAATATTTTGTACTGGGCATATTCAAAAACAGATAACTCGCTAACGCTCAAACAATCTGTTTTTGAATATAGCACCAAATATTTAGAGAAAAGGACTTCTAATCCCTTTCTATAGGCGCATTCGTTCTTTCTATTTTATGTATTTTTCCTGAAATCGTATAAAATTAACTTTAGAACGTTAAATCAATTAGAATTTTTGACTCTCAAGTAAAATAATAAATAGGATGATTGTGCGATAAGTCGATGCAGGTTGATACGTTACAGAGCGATATTAATCAAATCGGTACGATACAGAAAGATATTATGCAGATTGATACGATGCAGATTTATATTAACCAGATCGATACAATGCAGATTATTTTATGCAGGACGATACTAATACATTATAAAGAACAAAAGCTTCCCGATACTTATTGCCCAACCGGTGACATAAGTAATTGGAAGCTTTTGTTTTGTTCTAATTATAAGCTCTATAATGAATTAATAGCATCCTTAAGCTGGTTTAACGCTCTCAAAAGGGTGGATTTCGGGCAGGCCAGATTAAAACGTTGAAAGCCTTTTCCCTCAGGACCGAACATAGTACCTCCATCCAGCCACAATCCTGCTTTCTCGGTAATAAAGTTTTCCAGATCAGCTTCTTCCATACCAAGCTCGTTGAAATCTACCCAGAACAAGTAGGTGCCCTCCGTATCAATCACCTTTAAAATGGGAAGTTCCTTTTCAATAAATTCTCTGGCGGTGATAATGTTATCGTATATATATGCTTTAAGTTCCTCTAACCACTCTTCACCATATTGATAAGCAGCTTTGCAGGCAATAAGCCCCATAGTGTTCAACTGACTGTAGCCGGACTTGTTGATTTCTGCCTTGAACTTTTTCTTCAGGGAAGGATTGGGTATAAATACGTTGGAAACCTGTAAACCTGCCAGGTTAAAGGTCTTGCTGGGCGCAGTACAGGTAACGGAGATATTGGCAAATTCCTCTTTGATAGAGGCAAAGGCAATATGACTGCGTCCGGGATGAATAAAATCTGCATGAATTTCATCGGAAACCACTAATACTCCGTGCTTTACACAGATATCTCCCATTAGGGTAAGCTCTTCTTCTGTTAATACCCTGCCCACGGGGTTGTGAGGATTACACAAAATAAACAGTTTAACCTGATTGTCAATTATTTTGCGCTCGAAATCAGCATAATCAATACTGTAAGCGCCATTTTCATAAATAAGAGGATTATTAATAAGTTTACGATTGTTACTTAAGATAGCCTCTGAGAAAGGATAGTAAACCGGTCTCTGTATCAGGATGGAATCACCTTCTTTGGTAAGTGATCGTACTGCCATAGCTATAGCAAATACTACACCGGGAGTTTTCACAAGCCATTTTCTCTCAATGTTCCAGTTATAATGGGAGGCAAACCAGCTCCTTAAAACTTGAAAATAATCATCCTTTACATCAGAATATCCAAAGATTCCGTGTCTCGCAGCGTCTATCAGGGCTTCGGTTACTTCCGGCGGAGTGGAAAAATCCATATCTGCAACCCACATAGGCAGCAGATTGTCCCTTTTTCCACGCTCTTGTGCAAAATCATATTTTAAAGAATTAGTATTCTTACGGTCAATTAATTGGTCAAAATCATATGGCATACGCTATTTTCTCCTCATTGTATAATGGTAAATTATAAGTTGAATTTTATGCTTTTCCAAGGAAACACTACAGGGAACAGTCTAAGCTAAAGCATCACTTAAATCCTGAATCAGATCCTGTACATTTTCCAGTCCTATGGACATACGAAGCAGGCAGCCGTTAATTCCTCTTGCTATACGTTCTTCCAGGGGAACATCTGCATGGGTCTGAATCATGGGATAGGTTATCAGAGTTTCAGTACCGCCAAGGCTCTCGGCAAAGAGTATCACGGATACCCGTTCAAGAACTTGTTTTGCAGTAGCTTCTGAATCCACTTCAAAACTTATCATGGAGCCAAAGCCGCTGGTCTGTTTTATTGAGATTTCATAACCCGGATGGTCCCTAAGTCCGATATAAAATACCTTTTTAACTTTAACGTGAGCTTCAAGGAAGCGAGCGATCTCAAGAGCATTTTGGGATTGACGGTCCATTCTTACTGCAAGAGTTTTGATTCCTCGTATTAGTAACCAGCTGTCAAAAGGGGACAGACAGGCACCGGTAGTCTTATAGATAAAACGAAGTTTTTCAGACAAATCAGCTCGGTTTGTAACCAAAAAGCCTGAGAGTGTATCGTTATGTCCGCTTAAATATTTGGTACCGCTGTGAATTACAATATCTGCACCCAATGTCAGAGGACGCTGATAATAAGGAGTTAGGAAGGTATTGTCTACAATCAATAACAGATTGTGTTCTTTGGCAATTTGTGAAACAGCTTGAATATCCGTTACCTGCATCATGGGGTTAGTAGGGGTTTCAATGTAAATAGCTTTGGTTTCCTTTCGTATAAGGGAACGCAGCTTTGTAAGATCAGAGGTATCAAGGTAATCAAAGGTAAGTCCGTTTTTCTTGTTGATATGCTCAAATAGACGTATGGTTCCGCCATATAAATCCTCTGATGCAATAATGTGTTCACCTATGGAGAAGAGCTCCATCAATGCAGTCTCAGCAGCCATACCGGTACTAAAGGCAATGGCATCAATCCCGTCTTCCAGATTGGCAATAATTTTCTCCAGGTGTTCTCTGGTGGGATTCTGAAGTCTGGAATAATCATAGCCGGTACTTTGTCCGACTCCTGGATGAGCGAAGGTAGCTGATTGATAGATGGGGATAGTTACGGCACCTGTAACTTGTGTTTTGTCAATTGCGCCATGTATGCAGCGGGTAGTAAAATCCATTTTGTGACCTCCTAAGTGATTCTGATATGCGACTAATATAAAGGATGGCAGCTGAAACTTCAGTATTAAATCTGCCAAGAGGTTAATGTCTATTAGCTCTTTCAAGAAATATTTCGTTTCTAATTCTGTGTATAAAAAAAACCCGCCTTCCAATAAGAAGACGAGCATAGCCCGTGTTACCACTTCAATTCATCTTTGCCTCACAGCAAAAGAACTTATCAAGTACGACATCTGCCACGATAGGAAGATATTTATACTTCTTTGCTGTAACAGGCAAACCTGTCGCGGCCTAAGCGTAATAACGGTTCGGCGCGCCGCTCCTGAGCCATATTCTGCAAATCCAACCTGCTTTTTTCCACCAGCCAAAAGCTCTCTGTTAGGCATTGTTTTACATACTCTCTCATTCCTAGCGTTTTGCTATGAAATTGATTTGAGTATAGCAGACGACAGAGGATTTGTCAATGTGAAAATCTCTGAGCAGAATATTTCTATTTAATATTCATTTTATGGTAAAATTAGTGAAGTTATTGTCTTGTTATAGTAAAAGATAATATAGCTGCTAGTTTAGCGGGCTGATTTATTTTAAGGATCGTTTGAAAGGGATACAGAGAAGATACATTAGTATGATAGAATCTCGTTGGAGGTGGGAACATGGCATTTCGATTTTTATTAGTAGAAGATGATGCTGAATTAAGAGAGATTATTACGGATTACTTTTATGAGAAAAGCCAGGGTGAAATTCAAATTGATATTGCAGAGACTGGCAGCATAGGGCAGGATAAATGTATGGAAAATGAATATGATGCCGTGCTGCTGGATGTAATGCTTCCGGAGGTCAATGGCTTTCGTATATGCAAGGAACTTCGCAGGAGAAGTGACGTACCCATAGTGTTTTTAACAGCCAGAAATGGGGAGGGAGATATCTTAAAAGGATATCAGTTAGGATGTGATGACTACATATCGAAACCCTTTTCACTGGCAGAACTCTATGCCAAACTAAATGCGCTGATAAGACGTGCGAAAGGGACAGTTAGAAATGAGCTGATAACAGCAGGAAGGATAAGTTTAAATCCTTATCGTTATACCGTTTTTGTAAATGCAGAAGAGATTACGCTGGCACCATTGGAATTCGCATTGCTAAAGATATTACTGGAAAATAAGGGGCGGTTAGTTAATAGGGACACACTTATTATCAGGATTTGGGGGTATGATTTTGACGGAAATGACAGGGTGGTAGATAATCACATTAAAAAATTAAGAAAAGCGCTAAAAGATGGTGCTCGCCAGATTAAGACAGTGATAAAAAAGGGCTATATGCTGGTGGAGTAGTAATTTAAAGTAGAGTTAAGGATGGATTTTGCTAAAGGATGAATATTGCTATTAGAATGAATGAGAATTTTAAGGAGAAAGGATGTGGCACAGAATTTCTTCATTCGTTCATCATTTGTGGCAGCAGTGCAGACCTATCTGCAATATGAACAGGTAAAGAATGAAGAGAAGCACTTTCACTCCCTCTTGATTTTATACGCGTGTAAGAGCACGCTGATAGGAGACAAGTATGAAATGGAATAAAGTAAAAAGAATGATATGCCTACGTATTTTTTCGGCATTACTGATGGCCTATCTGATTCTGATGACAGGGTTTACCGTTTTCCTTTTAAACCAGCAAAAGAAGCAGGAGATTATGGCGAATGTATCCTACGGAATGCAGGTGAATAATTCATTGAATGCGGAGCTAAAAGAATATCTTAAAAGTAGAAAAAAGATTTCAGACTTAATCAATCTGCAGGATAAGGCTGTCAGTAAAATGTATACAGTAGCTCAAGGGTTGGAACTGGCAATTTATACGGAAGATTTTAGCAGTGTAAGTAATACCAATGACTACTGGTTCTGCGGTTATAGAGAACTTCAGAAGAATAACAAGTTTGTTACGAAGTATGGATTTATAGACCCGGACGCATGGTTTGGGAAAGAAGATTTAAAGGAACTTGAGAAATATTTGCAAGAGATTCCGGTTGCGGAAAAAGTTGGGGATATCAGTAGTTATACTGTAAACATTGCCGAATTTTATGTTGAGGGGGGTATGATAGTACCTGTTAAGATTACAGTAACACCTTATTATGCAAAAGAATTCGATGAAAGCGGCAGGGTGATAAAGTCCTGCCGAAAACAGAGTGAAGAGAATATTGTATTTACTGTTTCGTATATAAATAAATACGGACTTAAAGCTCATACTGACGGGTATATCACTTATACAACCAGAGACAACAGCAATGATGAACTGCGCAATATGGTTTTGGATAAGTATAAAGTAATGGATTCAATAGCAGATTTAAAGCTTCAGTCTGTCAAACAGATAACTCCTTTTAAATATCGTTTCTACCAGATTGTTCCCTATAATAATTATATAACCGTAGACGATGACGGTATCTATCGTAGTGACTTCTGGACAGTTATAGCGGTAGAAGTAAACCTTCTGGATAAATGCGGTTCTATGCTTTTATTTGTCTGGTTAAGCTGTTTTATCATTTTTACCGGGGTAGCCATTTTGTTAATTATGCAGACCATTGGCTTATATAATAGCAGAGAAAAGCTCGAAAGTTACAGGGTAGAAACCACCAGTGCTCTGGCACATGAGTTGAAGACGCCTTTGAGTATCATATCCGGCTATGCACAGAATCTTAAGGAAAATATCCAAAGTGATAAGAGAGAGTATTATGCAGATAATATATATAATAATGTAGAACGAATGGACAGAATAATAATTAACATGCTGGAATTTACGAAATACGATTCAGATAAGCTTGTACCACGATATACGGAAGTACCGCTACAAGAGGTGTGTACTGTATTAATTAACCGCTACACTCAGCAATGTATAGAAAGAAGCATAACAATCAAATCAGATGGTGAGGCTGTTATCAAAACTGATTATATGCTGATAGAGAAGGTACTTGATAATTTCTTTACGAATGCGTTGGCTAACACAGAAGAGGGTGGTGAAATAAGCATTAAGATAATCAATAAAGCGCTGGAATTCTACAACAGTGGAAGCCATATTCCGGAGGAAGAGTTAAAGGATATCTGGGAGCCTTTTGTGAAATCAGACAAATCCCGCAGTAAATCAAAAGGAACAGGATTAGGCCTGTCCATCGTTGGAAATATATTAAAGAGCTTGGGCTTTACCTATGGTGTATTCAACAAAGAGGACGGTGTTGTATTCTGGTTTCGATGGTAATGGGTCCGGCAGAGAGTATCTCTGTTTACAATTATTAAATGCTAATGAAAAATATTATATATAAATTTAACCCAGCCTGTTCTTAAGCTTCCCAGAAGGAAGTTAAGTTAAGGGGCTGGGTTAACTATGTTTATGTGTATTAGATTGCTCTGGTTGATTCTTTTAACCAGAGTTTCTCCTCGTCAGTCAGATAAGGAGAGAGCTTTTCATAGACTTCTTTGTGATAGCGGTTCAGACTATCAATCTCTTTGCTGGTCATATATGCAGTATCCACTGCCTCCAGATCAATAGGAGCAAAGGTCAGATGCTCAAAATACATGAATTGACCGTATTCGTTCTTAACGCCTTTGTGGCAGATCAACTCGTTTTCTGTACGGATACCGTGGCTTCCTTCAATATAGATACCGGGTTCATCTGTGGTAACCATACCTTCTTCCAGTACACAGCCGTCATCTCTTTCGGGTACCTTCTTCCAGCGGAAACCGTTAGGAGCTTCATGGACATTCAGAAGATATCCTACACCATGACCGGTACCGCATTTATAATCCAGATCCATGTCCCAGATGGGTCCTCTTGCAAGGATATCCAGGTTCAGTCCGATGCAGCCATGAAGAAATCTGGCATCAGAAAGGTTTAACATACTTCTTAAAACTGCTGTAAAATGCTTTTTGATTTCATCACTAATTTCACCAAGCACAATAGTTCTGGTAATATCGGTAGTACCTTCATAATACTGACCACCGGAGTCTACTAAGAGAATGCCTTCCGGTTTTAATACCGCATGACTTTCTTCCGTAGCTTTATAGTGCATCATAGCAGCATTGGCATTGTAAGCACTGATGGTATCAAAGCTAAGATCAATACAGCCATCCTGCTCACGTCTTTTAGCTTCCAGGAAATCACTGGCGCTGACTTCAGTGATTTCTGTCTTACCAAGATTCTGTTTTAACCAATAGATGAACTTGGTTACGGCAACACCGTCTTTAATATGAGCCTTACGCAGATTCTCAAGCTCGACGGGATTCTTAACCGCTTTAAACAATACCGTAGGATTTGGGGCATCAATAATATCGGCATCAGTGCCGAGGTTTTTATAAATTGCGTAATTGACTTTTGCTGTATCCAATAAGATTTTTTCAGTTTTAGGCAATGTTTTAACAAATTCATAAATTTCAAAATAGTCCTTTATCTCTACGCCGGCGTTTTCAAGTTCCTTTTTGATTTCTGCTGAAAGTTTATGTTCATCCAGAAACAGATAAGCTTTTTCACTGTCAATAACTGCATAAGAGAGTACCACAGGGTTATAAGCAATATCACCACCGCGGATATTGAACAGCCAAGCGATATCATCCAGTGAGGTTATGATGTGATATTTAGCCTGCTTTTTCTGCATTTCAATTCTTACGGCTTCCAGTTTTAAAGTAGTGGATTTGCCGGAGTATTTTTCTTCTAACAGAAAAGCGGAGGCAGTAGGCAGGGAGGGGCGGTCAGTCCAAATATCATCCACCAGATCTTTTTCATAAGAAATTGAAATGCTTTTGGCAGATAACTTATCACTTAAACGAAGGCCGAGTCTGGCGTTAACGACTCTGCCGTCAAAACCTAAAACATCACCTTCCTTTAAAGAGTCAACCAGGAATTCTTCCAGTGAAGGAACCCCTTCTTCGCCCATTTTATAAAGAGTTATACCAGAGTCAGCCAGTTCTCTTGCAGCCTGGATAAAATATCTTCCGTCAGTCCAAAGACCTGCGGTTTCCAGGGTAACAACTACACTTCCTGCTGAGCCGGTAAAACCAGATAAATATTTTCTTGATTTAAAATAGTCTCCTACATACTCTGATTCGTGGAAATCAGAAGTGGGGAGCAGATAAGCCTGAATGCCGTTTTTCGCCATTAAGGCTCTTAAATGCTGTAATTTCTCTGTTACCATAGAATAGCCTCCTGTCATTACATTTTTTCAGGTTCGCCGTATTCTTCTCCGAATAATTCAACGGTTACTTTTTTCATAACCTGAGGATTTAAGGGTCTGTCGGAATAGTCGGTTTTTTCATCAGCGATAGTATTTACTATCTCAAGACCTTCCGTAACTTTACCAAAACCTGCGTAGGAGCCGTCCAGATGGGGGCTGTCCTTATGCATAATGAAGAACTGGGAACCTGCTGAGTTAGGCATCTGTGATCTTGCCATAGAGATAACTCCTGCAGAATGCTTTAAATTATTTTCAAATTGGTTGTATGAAAATTCTCCTTTGATAGAATATCCAGGACCACCCATACCGGTTCCTTCCGGATCGCCGCCCTGAATCATGAAACCGCGGATAACTCTGTGGAAGATCAGCCCGTCATAATAGTTTTTCTGAACTAAAGATATAAAGTTCTTTACTGTATTGGGAGCGATATCAGGATATAACTCCAGTTTAATAAGGCCGCCATTTTCCATTTCAATTGTTACAATAGGATTCTTATCTGCCATTTTATATACCCTTTCTGTAATCTGATATTTACAAAAGATAATTATATCATAGTTTAAATGGGGTGTCTAATGAAAATAAAACGTCCCTCATCCAGTATAACAGTTCTGACAAACTTTATGAAATCGTATCAGTTGCTTGGTATTTCAAAATAGTAATCACACAGTAATAGAAATTTGATGAATTGTATGAAATGAATTGAAAACAGTTGACAAATAAAATAAACAATAATAAAATATGTTTATTGATATGACTAATAATATAATGAAATAAAGACAGTAGGAAAAGTCGGATTCTTCATAAATAAAGAAAGTTGTCAAGATATATCCTCAATCTGTCTCAGATATTGTGTGAATTATGGGAATGAATAATTCGAGATTTGTAGCAGTGCTATAAGTAAACTTGTATGAATAAATATCAGATGGAAAAAAGAGAGGTTTATTTCATATATTTCTTAGGCCGTAATGTCAGGCAAGGTTGCAAGATTAGATGTCTAGTGAGAAAGGAATTGATTATGGAAGGAAAAAATAAGGATTTTAATATAAATGAGATGAAGCAGGGATATTCTTACGTGGAAGAGGAGGCGGGGAAATATATCTGCAGTTATTGCAAAAAGGAGTTTTACAAGGGGGAAGTATATCCTATCAGTGAACGTTTTTATGAGGCAGAAAAAGGAGCTATGCTTCATGTTCACATGGAGCATGGGAAACCTTTTGAGCTTCTTATGAAGTCTGACAGCAAATATCTGACCTTAACGGATAATCAGAAGCAGATATTAACCCTGTTAGAAGCAGGACTTAGTGATAACGAAATTGCTAAACAGCTGGGGGTTACACCTTCTACTGTAAGGCATCAGAAATTTATGTTCAGAGAAAAAGCAAAGCAGGCTAAAATGTTTCTGGCAGTGTACGAGCTGGCCCTGGAACATAATACAGGCGGAGACAGACTGGTACCAATTCACTCTAAAGCAAAAATGGTGGATGACAGATACATTACGACGGAGGAGGAAAAGGAGAAGATACTGGAAACTACCTTCTCTTCTCTGAATCCTTTAAAGCTAAAGCACTTTCCTGCTAAAGAAAAGAAAAAGATTGTGATATTAAAAAAGATAAGTGAATCCTTTACAGAAGGAAAGCATTATAAGGAAAAAGAGCTTAATCAGATACTAAAAGATATCTATGACGATTATCCGACTCTTAGAAGATACATGATAGAATACGGTTTTATGGGCAGGACAGATGACTGCAGGGAATATTGGTTAACCCAGGGATAATTTAATAATCTGAAAATGCTGCAGTGAATTTCTTCAACTACAAATTCAGGAATACAAAATCAGAAATTTTATATCCACGAAAGGAGATAACATGGAAAATAAAATAAATAATAAATTAGAAATACCGGATAATTACAGGGAGATTATTAGTCAGTTCCTGGATGATAAACAGAGAATCAAATCATGGCCGGCTAAAAAGGATCGTAAAATTGCGGTGCTTTATTACCTCAGTGAAAAATTTGAAGAAGAGGTTAAGTATTCGGAAAAAGAAGTCAATGAAATTATTAAGAGGTGGCATACCTTTGAAGATTTTTTCCTGCTTCGCAGAGGACTTGTAGATATGAAGTTCTTATTGAGGGCAAGGGATGGAAGTGTTTACTGGAAAGAAAAATAAAACTGAAACAGTGTTATAGTTAAAGTTAGTATTAATCCTGTCAACTGAACGAAGAACTATAAAGGTATATTATAGTCGAAACAATAAAATAAATAAAGAATTAGAGAGGAACAATCAATTGAATTTAAAGTTAAATAAGATGTCTTCTCATTTTCTTGTTAAGCAATTTTCAGAAGAAGATATTTTATGTATATACGAAGTTTGCAGACGAAATCCGACCTATTATCATTATCTAAAGACCAAGCCAACAATTGCAAATATAAAAGATGTTTTTACGGAACTACCCTCAAACAAGGCGCTTGAAGATAAATTATTTATTGGTTTTTATAGTGAGAATCATTTAATTGCATTGATGGATTTTGTTGTTGGATATCCTGACATTCACACCGTATTTATTGGCTGGTTCATGATGAATAAAGAGTATCAGGGGAGGGGAACCGGAACAGAGATAATTACAGAGTTTCTCAATTATTTAAAAAAAGAAAGTTATACGTATGTTGAGCTTGGATATATAAAAGGGAACAGGGAAAGTGAGCAATTCTGGATTAAAAATAGTTTTAAACCTACAGGAGTTGAAACCAGAAAAGATAAATATAAAATTAGATATATGCGGAAGGAACTATAGATTATATAAGGTGGTTAAACTCCATTATATTACAGCAACTAATTTGTTTATTTACAAGTAATTCCTTTATGCATTAATTCTCGTGAAAAATGGTACTTGTGCTTATATTTGATTTCGTATATAATGTATGGGATTAAAAAATGGCACAGATGGGAGAAAACCATGGCAATTCAGAAACGAGCCCTAATAACATCCCAGGTGCAGATAGCACATACAGAAATTGTGGCACAGGCAAAGCCCGGACAATTCTTATCCCTGTATTGTAACAATGAGGACAGGCTGCTTCCAAGGCCTATAAGCATCTGCGAGATCAATGCGGCAGAAGGCTCGCTGCGGTTAGTTTACCGTGTTGCAGGGAAAGGAACAGAAGAGTTTTCAGCACTTAAAAAGGGTGATACCCTTCAGGTATTGGGACCTCTTGGCAACGGATTTCCCTTGGAGAAGAAGAAAGCCATTTTAATTGGAGGCGGTATTGGTATTCCTCCCATGCTTGAGCTGGCGAAACAGCTGGATTGCGAGAAAAGCATTGTCTTAGGTTACCGGGATGTTACCTTTATGAATGATAATTTTCAGCCTTACGGAGAAGTATATCTATCAACAGAGGATGGCAGCTGCGGGGTAAAAGGTAATGTAATTGATGCCATCAGACGGTACGGCCTAAAAGCAGACGTTATTTATGCCTGTGGTCCGACTCCTATGTTAAAAGGAGTCAAAGCCTATGCACAGGAACAGGGGATTGAATGTTATTTATCCTTGGAAGAACGGATGGCCTGTGGAATTGGAGCATGTCTTGCCTGTGTATGTAAGACGAAGGAAAAGGATCATCACACCAATGTGCAGAACACGCGAATCTGCAAAGAGGGACCAGTATTTGCGAGCAGTGAAATTGAACTGTAGCAGATTCTACAACAGATTGCTTTAGTTGAAAGTTTTAAACATAGCTTGTGGCTTACATGGGTTTTGATGTGAAAGTACAGACGCGGGATTGGAAACGAAAAGATATCCTGGTTTATATGTGTTATGGCACACAGATGGGAGATAATTATGTCAGATACAAAAGTAATCATAGCAGGTGTAGAATGGAAGAACCCCGTAACAACAGCCTCAGGTACCTTTGGTTCAGGAATGGAATTTGCTGACTTTGTTGATTTGAACAAACTTGGAGCGGTAACAACAAAAGGTGTTTCATATGAGCCCTGGACTGGTAATCCGGTACCAAGAATTGCAGAGACCGGGAGTGGAATGCTAAATGCCATCGGTCTGCAGAATCCTGGTGTTGAGATGTTCATAAAAAGAGATCTCCCTTTTCTGAAGAAATATGACACCAAAGTGATTGTAAATGTCTGCGGTAAAACCACCGAAGATTATATAAAAGTTGTGGAAAGGCTTGGGGACAGTGAAGTTGATATGTTGGAAATCAATATTTCCTGCCCCAATGTCAAAGAGGGTGGAATTGCTTTCGGACAGAACTGTCTTGCAGTAGAGGACATTACAAGAGAAGTAAAGAAGTATGCCAAACAACCGGTAATTATGAAGCTTAGTCCCAATGTTACAGATATCAGAGAAATGGCCAAAGCGGCAGAAGCTGGAGGTGCAGACGCCCTTTCTCTAATCAATACCTTAACAGGTACCAAAGTAGACATATATAAGAGAAAGTTTGTATTAGCCAATGAAACCGGTGGTTTGTCAGGACCTGCAGTTAAGCCTGTGGCTCTTCGAATGGTAAATCAGGTCGCCAGGACGGTTAAGATACCAGTGATTGGAATGGGTGGAATTATGAACAGTGAAGATGCCCTTGAATTCCTTATGGCAGGTGCGGCAGCTATTGCAGTTGGTACAGCTAACTTTAGAAACCCCACAGCTACAGTTGAAGTAATAGACGGTATCAGTAAGTTCTTAGAGCAGCAGGGAATTCCTGATGTCAAGGAAATCATCGGTTGTCTTAACAAATAAGCTTTTTAAGTGGTTTTTGTGCCGTTAATGGCGGCGGAATGGAGAAAATTATGGAAAAATATAAGCAGGAATTTATAGAATTTATGGTAGACTGTGGTGTTTTAAAATTTGGTGACTTCACAACAAAGAGCGGACGTAAGACACCTTTTTTTATAAATGCAGGTTTTTATCGTACCGGCTCACAGTTAAGAAAATTAGGCGAGTATTATGCGAAGGCAATAGAATCAGCTTTTGGGCTGGATTTCGACGTTCTCTTTGGACCTGCTTATAAGGGAATCCCTTTGAGTGTGGCAGCCTCTATGGCAATCAGTGAATTCTATAATACAGAGATTCGCTATTGTTCCAACCGAAAGGAAGTTAAAGATCATGGTGATACAGGAATTCTGCTTGGCAGCCCTATTTATGATAAGGACAAAGTTATAATTATTGAAGATGTCACCACAGCAGGTACTTCTATAGGTGAGACAATGCCTATATTAAAAGCTCAGGGGGAGGTATCCGTACTAGGGCTGGTAGTATCAGTAGACCGAATGGAAAGAGGCCAGGGAGAGAAAAATGCTCTTGCTGAGATTGAAGAAGTGTATGAAATTAATACTACATCTATTGTAACCATGGAAGAAGTAGTTGAACATTTATACAATAAGCCTTATAATGGAAATATCATAATAGATGATGCTCTAAAAAATGCTATCGATGCATATTATAAGCAATACGGAGCCAGCTGTTAAGTAATGTAAGCATAAGGAAAGGGCTGCAACAGGCAGCGGTCAGGAGTCGGATATGAGTGAAAAAATCTATACTACCATGAAGTCAGTAGGTGTAGGAAATATTGTAATAGGAATTCTTCTCATAGTCACTGGTATTACCAGCGGTGTCCTAGTGATTGTTAACGGTGGCAGATTACTAAGGAAAAAATCAGAGATTCTATTTTAAATTAACAGAGAGTGTATGTAGGTATAATAATCAAGCACACTCTGGAAAGACCTCCATGGCATATGTCCATCAGGAGGTCTTTTTTCAAAAAATTTCTAAAAAGCACTTTACATTTACAAAAATTTCATTTATTATTAAGAATATCTTAAGTTCTCGTATTTAATCTTTTTTCTATTTTATCGAAAACATTCCATCAAAGCGAGGTGGTAAACTATATGAGTTAACCAAACGGTTATAGGCGCACCGTTTAATTTATATGCCGTAAAATAATTATTTTGTTCAGCAATATCCACTTCTGATTTAAGCGCACCATGGTGCGAATGAGGGTTAGGTGCGAATGGAGGTTAACATGAAAATTGCTTTTTGGAGCAGCGCCAAGGGGAGTAATGGTGTGACCAGTAATCTGGCCTGCGTCAGTATTGCTATGGCATTTGAGAATTCTGTTAAAACAATATTGTTAGAAAACCATTATCAAAAAAACACACTGGCAGATATGCTCATTCACAGACAGGCAAAAAGAAAGAACAGAAATGCTGTTAATGTTAGCAGATACAAGGGGCTTGAGCATGTGATAAATCAACTGTCAAGAAATAGGTACAACAGACATTTTAATTATACAGACATGACAGCGGAGGAGAAACCGGATGACGAACTATGGGTGTTAAAAGATTCAAAAGGCAGAAAAACCTATCTTACATCGAAGGAAGATGAGAAACTGATAAAAGAAGCTTCTTTCGAAATTCTGATTAATTCTTTATACTATATCCCAATTGGGAATCAAATCAATGAGTTTATCTTTGACTATATCCTGAATGAAAATATTATGAAAATTCTATGGGCAAGTGAAATATTTGCAGGTTACACATTTATTGACACTTCTAATATTAATCATATGAGTTCTAAAATCATATTGGATGAAGCAGATCTTGTAGTAGTAAATCTGATACAGGAAGAAGATCTGATCGACCAGTTCTTTCGTAATTATTCCTCCTTACTTTCAAAGAGTATAGTTCTGTTAAGTGAGTTTAACAACAATTCTTTAAAATCAGATACGCTTCTCGGAAAATATCCCGTCCAAACCTCAAAGATTATCGCTATTCCCTATAATATGGAATACAATCAGGCCATACAGCAAGGTACAATCGTAGAATTTATGACACGCAATTACGGCTGCAAGAAAGACAACCCTAACTATGAGTTTATTAGGGCAGTAAAACGTGCGGTATTTGTAATTCAAGAAGAATTAGATAACAGACAGAGAGGATTAGTGAATGAGTAAAAGATTAAAAAGACCTCTTTCCGGGAAGGAAATTGCAAAGCGTATTGCAGTAGGACTTCTATGCGTTATATTGCCTGTTGGCATTTTTGCCGGATATTTAAAGGTAAAGAGTATTTATGAACACCGGATTGAAATAATGTCGGAGGTTTTACAGCAGTATACTGTTACGGTATATGAGGCAACTGCTGAGATTAAAGCCGGAGATATAATAACCGGAACAACTGTGGCAGCTGCTGAGACTTTATCAGGTCAAGATAAGAGTAATTTCATGTCTGAAACTGATATAGGACATAAAGCACTTATAGATATTCCGGCAGGAACACATATTCTTAAAAATATGATAACGGATGAAGCTATGGACGATAGTAAAAGAGAAGTGGAGTTCTCTCTTAACCTGGCAGGAGAGAATATAAAGAAAGGGGATTATACTGACATTCGCCTGCGATATCCAAACGGTGAAGATTATATCGTCATCAGCAAGAGCTGCATCAACCGGATTGACTCAGAAAAAGGATATCTATATCTGAATTTGTCACCGGATGAAATACATTTGATGTCTTCGGCCTTAGTGGACTGTTTTCTAAAGTCAGGAACTTATTTATATACTACTAAATATATTGCAGCATCTTATCAAAAGCCCTCCTATGTTACCTATACCCCGAACGAGGACGTACTAAGTTTGATACAACAAGATCCTAATGTATTAGAAGCCGCCAGAGATTACCTGAGTGAAGGAAAACGCACAGGACTGGAGGAAAGACTGGGTACCTATTATGAAAATTATCGCAGTACCCAGGACGAAGGCAGTGAGAATAATATGTATAACAAAGATTCTGCTGATGCCTACCAGTACATAACAGGGAAAGAGAGAACTTCTGACAATGGGATAGATTATTTAGAAGAAGGCAATGGAGGAGAGGAATATCAAGTAGAGGATAGTTACGAGGTAGAGTATGCAGAGTGAGTTAACAACATTAGGGTTTGCAGGGGGCAACAGCTATGATTTGATATTTTATATAGCAGTGTTTTTAAGCGCTCTGGATAAAAAAGTATTACTTGTGGATAATTCTCCCTGTAAAGCATTAAGTTATTGTATACCAACACCAAAAGGGATGGACGCAGAAGAGACATTAACCTGTTATGAAAGGCTGAAGTTGTGTAAAGACACAAATATTGAAAAAATTCATGGTGAGTATGATTATATATTGATAGACTTTGGAATGAACCTAGACCATAAGAATATCGCATGTATTGATTATCGTTTTCTGGTTACAGATACAAGGATACATAATCTGGATGCTCTACAGATATTTAGAAAAGAAGATCAGGACTACTATCTTTTAGTCAGGGACATTGTGAAAGGGATAAATGAGTCGTATCTTCCCATGCTGTTGGACCACAAAGGCCTTAAAGGAAAGAAGAACTATTATTTATACCTGGATGAAACAGACAGTGAAGCTGGCAGTGCACTACAGTATTATCACAGCTATAATTTTAAGAAACTTTCACCTGGAATTAAGTTGCTGATCAGAGAACTCCTAAAGGAAATAAACATTACAGATATAAAAGCTATAAAAGCAGCCACTAAGAAAATTAGAAAGGGAGGGATTTGATGCATGTAGTATTTTGGAGCCCGGTAACCGGACAGACGGGTACAACTTCTTCTCTGGCAGCTATAGCCCTGACCGCAGCATATCGAAGTAAGAAAAAGGTACTTCTGACTCAGACGCATTACGGTAACCGTGAGTTGGAAGAAATTCTCCTTGGCAGCAATCAGACGGAAGAAATATATCATAATATCGGCTTAGATGCTTTATTAAGACTTATAAGGACTCAAAACCTGACTGATGGAGATGAAGCAGCACAAATCATGAAGGATTATATAATGAGTCTTGGTAAAGGCGGACTTGATCTGTTATGCGGTACCAGAAATCATTATGGAGTTGAACGGGAGGAGGAACTGGCAAAGTATCTGCCCTTCATTTATAACAGACTAAAAGAAGGATATGATTTAATACTTACAGATTCGTGCTCTGGAAATAACAGATTATCACAGAGTCTCTGGAAAGAAGCGGATATACTGGCTGTGACTTTGAACCAGAATATAACAGTAATCAGGAATGCCCTTAAGGAGTATCAATTTCCTTTGGATAAAACCATATTTATGCTTAACAATTATCAGAGCAGTTCCACATATAACCTAAGAAATCTTGAAAAGCATTATAATGAATTTGAAGGCAGACTCTATGAAATTCCACATTTAACGGCCTTTATGGATGCAGTTTCTGACAGAGATTTAATAAACTTCTACTTAAAGAATATGACCTTAAGTAAGCAAGGTGAAAGGGAAGCTTTCTTTCAGAAGGTTTTTAAACTGACAGAAGTGTTACTAAGAAAGAGGGACAGGGGAGGTAAGGGTTATGTTACTTAATTTTTTAATAATCCTTCTGCTGCTTACAGGAATTACGGGATTTGCGGCATTAAGCCTGATACCGAATAAGAAAGAAGAGAAGCTGACTAATAGTTATTCCATTGAAGAGATCATAAAAACAGTAGATAGAGTATTTGCAGAAATTCTTGATAAAGATTATAGGCGCTTAAATCTTAACCAGAAAGAAACGATGAAGCGCGAAAATATTAAGAAGCTTATAAAGAAGTGCCTTAAGAAATCCGCAGAAGGTGATGAAGAAGCAAAGGAGTACATTAAGGATTATATCAAAGAGATTCTTCTGCATAAAATAATGCTGAACGAAGAGAACATAGAGGAAGTCATCCCCTTTCATTGTACTGATAAGCTCACTGGGCAGGATAAATTCGAGATATTGCTTCATCTGTATTATAAAGACTACAAGAAAGACGGACTTCAAAAATTTCTGGAAAAGAATCGTCTGGAAACAGCTTATACCATTACTGAGGCTGAATTGGAAAAGGCATATTTTAAAGAGATAACACACCTGTCTTTTGAGGATAAGGTGGAGGTCATAGTACAGAGAGTGTATCAGCAGTACAGAGGCTTTGGTATAATTGACAGGTTAAGGGAGATGAAAATCGATGGTATTTCAGCAGGTGTTTCAGCTGGGAATCTGCTAGGTAGTAGGTCAGGAATGACAGCAGGCTTTCTCGAGGAAGAGATATTTGCTAAGCGGATAGGAAATAAAAAAGAGTATCATACCGGCATAAAAGAGGAGGAGAGTCTCCTTGATGTATGGATATTCTACAAAGGAAGAACCATACGACTTGATTTTCTGCGCTTTCCATCGGAAAGAGAACTCATGCGTGTCTGCAAAAGCATATACAGGCATAATAATCCCGGTTTCTTAAGCGAAACCAGAGGCTATCTTGTAAATGACATGAAGGACGGCTCGAGAGTAGTAGTATTTCGTCCACCCATATCCGTAAGCTGGGCATTCTTTGTTCGAAAACATGATAATATAATAACGATGGATATCAGTAGGGTTATTTATGATGAAGGAGCAGATCAAGTAATTCAACTTCTTAAATGGATGATTAAAGGATGCCTTTCCATTGCGATCACAGGAGAAATGGGAAGTGGAAAAACAACCTTGTTAAAACTTCTGATACAGTTTATTGAAGAACACTATCCAATTCGTGTATATGAACAGGTATATGAGCTTAATCTAAATAAAGCATATCCCAATCGTAATATATTCTCCTTAAGAGATAGTCCTGAAGTTTCCGGACAGGATATACTAAATGTTATGAAGAAAACAGACGGAACAGTTCTTATACTAGGTGAGGTTGCATCACATGAAACTGCCAATTACCTTATTGAAATTTCCCAAATCTCAAAAATGACCTTATGCTCCCATCATGCGGAGACCACAGAAGATCTGATATCTTATTTTAAGATTTCACAGCTTAGAGAGGGTGGCTTTCATAAGGAAGATCTGGCGGAGTATCAAGCAGCCAATGCCATAAACATTGACATTCATATGGAGAATAAAAATGGTCACCGCTATATTTCAAGAATAACTGAGATAATCCCTTATTACAAGAAGGACTTGCCTGGAGGACTGGTAGAAGCAACCCAGGAATATTACAAAAGAAGGACAAGCCCTGTGACTTTTGAAACAAGAGATATCCTATCCTTTATAGATGGTAAGTATATTATACAGCAAGGTTTCTCTGTTAAAAGCCAGGGGCATATTCTTTATAATTTGCCGGATTCAGAAAGACAGGAATTCAGTGAATATATGAAGGGAGGAGGTAAGCTGTAGAATGGATAATATTTTAATGATACGTATAGCAACAGGACTTTTATGTTTCTTTGTACCTATTATATTGTTTCTGATATTTCTGCTAAGAAAGCAGATTGAGTACAGGGAGACCTATAGCATCTTTCTAAAAGATAAAACAAAAGTCAGCAGAGACTATTGGTATGTGCTTTATGATTTGTTAAGCAGAGTAATTGTAATAAGAGCTTTTATAAAAAGGCTTACTGAAAGATACGCTATTCTCTATCCTGGTGAAGAAAGGTTAATAGAGAAAAAGGCTATAAAATTAACAGTTAAGATCTGGTGTATTGATATTGTGATTATGGCGATACTGATTCTTTTTGGCGGAACCTGGTATTATCTATTGTTATCCGTATTTTATTTATATGTTGCAGGTAACAGTATCGTATTCTGGGAAGAGGGAAGAGAGCGAAAGAAGCTGTTGGCACAGTTTGATATATTTCTTAGTGAGGTAAGAGAAAACTATCAGAGCCATGGGATACTCGATGAAGCTGTTTATGAAGCTATGCAGAATGCAGATAAACCATTAAAACTCCATGCTGGCTGTATTTATGATATACTTACTTCTTCTGAAAGTGAAAGGAAGAAAGAGGAATATCTTAGCTATATTCCGGACAAATTCTTAAAAACTTTTCTGGCTCTTTGTCTGATAATCAATACATATGGAGATACGAAGACCGAAGGTGGAAGATCATTACTTCTGGTGAATGTTGCTCATTTAAGACAGGAAATCCATATGGAAGTATTAAAGCGAAGCAAAATACAATATCTATTCTCCGGTCTTACCTTTGTAACGGTACTTCCTGTATTGTTCTTAAAAGCTATTGAGAACTGGGCTGTTAACAGTTTGCCGCAGCTTGTTAATTTTTACAGTGGAACAGCAGGAATTCTATTAATGGCAGTTATATTTCTCGTTACCTTCTTTTCTTATCAATTGCTGATGGCTCTCAGAGAAGAAAGAAAACCGTCTCAAAGAGAGGCAGTTTTGCTTTTAGCTTTAGGTAACCGAAAAGGTATCAGACAAATTCTTGATTCTTATCAATATAATAATTACGGGAAGCTGGTAAAGAAGCAAGAATTCTTAAGGCTGCATGGCGAGAATCTGGCTGTCAGGCAATTTATCTTAAAGAGCGTACTTTTTAGTATCGCTGGTTTTCTAATCTGTATCTTATTATCTTTTTGTATTCATGGTGCTAACAGGAAATTGGATCTAACCAGAAATATTAACTATTCAGACAGTGCCATATCAGAAGAGAAAGCTATGGCTTTGTCTTTGACGGTAATAAATTACACCAATAAATTCCTTGGCAGTAATATAACACTTGAGGAGATTACGAGGGTAATAGAGAAAGAGGAGAAGGTTAAAGAGAAATACCTTCAAAGAATAGCTTCGGAGGACATTTATGCAAGACTAAAGGCTATTGGAAATGAATATTTTAAGTGGTATGAGCTTCTGACAGCATTTGCGGTAGCTTGGGGATTTTATTATATTCCAAGTGTTAGATTGTTACTGCTTAAGAAAGTGAGGCAGCGGGATATGGAGGATGAAGTATTCTCCTTTCAATCCATAATAGTGATCCTCCGCAATATTAAGAGAGCTGATACAGCCATTATTATAGAATGGATGGAGGAATTTTCATACATCTTTCAAAGTTCTATCAGAGAATGTAACAGAAAGCTGAGCATTAATGAAAGACAAGCCCTGGAGGAATTGAAAGAGAAAGAATCCTTTAGACCCTTTTGTAAAATAGTAGATGGTTTACAAAGCAGTGATAAGCTTGGACTTTACAAGGCTTTTGAAGATGTAGAACAGGAAAGGAATAATTACATTGATAAGAGAGCTTTAGACAATGAAATCACCATACAGGAAAAGTCTATATTGGGGAAAACTATTGCTTTTGTACCTTTTATTCTGACTGTGGGTTTGTATCTGATTCTTCCTTTTGTTACAGAAGGACTTAATATGTATAAAGTCTATATGGAGCAGCTAAATGGACTTGGTGGTTAAGTCTCAGTGTTAAAAGTCAGGTTATAAAAAGGGGAAGGCAAATTGTACAAACAGAAAAACCCCATTCTTCAATCCCAAGGCATATGAAGTCATAAGTTTCTAAATATTTATGCTTGTCATAATGTAATGTAGTTAACTCGCTACGTTCAAACAAACTGTTTTACATTATAACACAAAATAATCAGAGAAAAGCACTTCTAATACCTTTCCATATGCACATTCGTTTTTTCTCTTTTATACAATTTGCATGAAATCAGCTGAAGCAAAACTTTTAGCATTTTGAATTAGTCGTTTGGCAATTGAAGTCATTTAAACATCCATTATCAAAATAATATATGTAAAAGAAAGAAAAAGAAATTTGAGAAAAGAAATGTGCGAAAAAGAAATATGCGAAAAGATATTTGAGAAAAGAAATTTGAGAAAAGAATCTGCGAAAAGAATTTACGAAGAAATTTGTGAAAAACAAATAGAAAAAATCTAAGGAGAAATTAAAATGGAAAATGCATTAAAAGGTTTAATACTGGCTGCAGGCGTGATCATAACTTGTTTAGTTGTAGGATTGGGTTTCTACATAAGCAGAGAGGCAAATGCAGCAGCAACAAATGGTACAGGACAGATCAGTCGTATGAACAAGGAATTTGCAGAATCAGATAAGGTCATGTATGACGGATTGGATGTTACAGGTAGCGAAGTTATAAATGCAATAAATAAATTCAAAAATGAAGATATTGCTGTTAAGGTTACAACGAAGAAATCTGTTGTTTATTATAATCGTCTGCTTTCAGACTCAGACAGTAAAATTGGAGAAGTAAGCTCTGCCTCCGTTAAGGATACTCAAACAATTACCAGCAATTTTTATATTAATCAGAAAGCACAGTTTACAGGTGCAATATTAAGAGACTCTAATTCAACTATTATCGGTATATCCTTTATACAAAAGTAACCATGGAACAGGTAAATAAGTTTCTAACGATGGGGGTAAATGTAATTTTGTTCTGTATGGCAGTCAGTTTATTACTGTTAGGTTCTGATCATATCAATAATAGTATTCGGTTGCTTAAAGCTTCTGTGTTTAGACAAAATGTTATCAGAGAGCAGGAGATAGATAATACATCTGTAAAGGGCAGTAAGCTCACAGCCACAAAAGGAGAAATCATTGGTACATTACTTGGCGATATGGAGGTTAACCTGGTAATAGACGGCACTGCCTTCATAAAGGAAAGCTTTCACCCAGAAGAGTTTAATTATACTATTATTAAGGCAGGCATTTATCTTAAGGAATACACTTTTAATGAAAATGGGTACATAACGGAGATAATCTATACCCACATGAAAGAATAAGACAGGAGGCGGATGGATGGATACTTTTGGAAAAGTAGTTGCTATTTTTGCAGGAGTTATATTGTTGTTTATAGCACCGCTGTTCTACATGGCTCAGAAACAGGATTCAATCAGTCAGCTGTATGTAACCCAGGAAACTATCCGCCTGACAGATAACATAAGAATGTCAGGAGTATTAACACAAACTATGTATAAAGATTATATTGAACGAATTGATAAGACCGGTAACCTGTATGAGCTGGAGATTTTACATGCTCAAAAAAAAGTTGCTCCTGATTATGATGAAATCACAGATACTGTCCTCGATAAAGTTGATAGTTACTTTTATAATACTTATGAAGATGAGATTTATCAGGCCTTTGATGAAGGAAAAGATTATTATTTTGCACAGGGCGACTACATATCCATTAAGGTTGTAAATCGCAATAAAACCATGGCAGGAAGAATAACATCTTATCTATCCAGAGGTAATAACAGCGAGGTTTCCATACTGGTTACCTATGGGGGGATGATTCGAGATGAAACTGAGTGATCTTTGTCTTATATTTCTTGTAATTGAAATAATTGTCTTTAGTATGCTGGATATAAGATTTCAACAGCTGGAAGCAGTGGCAGAGAAGACCAATGCTTATAATACGGCTCTGGATAATGCAGTGGATGACGGTTGTTTCTATTTAGTAGAAGCTGACAGCAGTCGTAATCTGTATACAAATAAGGAAAAGGCAGTAGAACAGTTCTTTTCTTCCTTGTATGCTAATTTTGGAGTAATGGGACAACCTTTTCAGGAAGAGCAGCTTAAGAGGTATATTCCTGTAATATTGGTTACAGACAGAGACGGATTTTATATATACTATACAGCTGTTATTTTACAAGGAGGTGAGAAGAACCTTGATAAAAGATGGAGTGAGAAGCTTTACTATGTATATGAGGATGACCGATATATTATAAAGTTTACTCTGGGTAATGAAATTAAACTGTTTGAAAAAGAAAGCATGGAAGTATTTGAGGGGGATTATAGGGATGTTAGGACATTGACGGAATGCAACTACCTAAAGAATGAAGAAGTCTTTGAAACAATTAGGAGAAAGACGATTACTCAGTCAATCAGTAAGAATATGAACCTCTTTATCAATTACTATAATAACATTGCCTCGGATTTTGGTATAACCTATGAATTCTGGCTGCCGGAGATTGATAGAACGGATTGGGACAGGACAATCGATGATGTAAGTCTTTTTGTACTTTTTCAGGGTTACCCGTATAGTGCAGCCGCACTTGACACCTATAACCGCTATGCTTTCGGGGGAGCAAGGATAACAAAGTCTAAGATATATTATATAACAGAGCACTTTGAGAAAAAATATTATCACAGAGAGGATTGTGAGGAGGTAGCTACTGATAAGGGAATACCCTACTATACAAAAGAGGAATGCGCTAAAGAGGGGGCTTTTCCCTGCAATAAGTGCATTCCATAATAAAAAAATATATAGGTTCTATTCTTGAGAAATATGTTCAAGATTGCTTTTCACGGCAGGAATACTATCAGGATACTCCTGTGGGGTATTCTCGGTTAATGCATTTATGATGTCAGTGGAATCGGAGTCTTCGGGTATAAGTACAATATGTACTTTATCGATTCGGTTCTTCATGACGGAATCAACTGTGTAAATAACATTATCTTCTGTAATGCTCTCACCGACATCCGGCAGATGATCCAGAAGATATATTAAATGACCGGCTATAGAATCATAGTCATCTGATTCAAGTTCAAGGTCTAAAGCATCATTTATCTCATCCAGTTTTGTATTTCCATCAACAATATATTCAGTGTCAGATATCTTACGAATACTGTCTTCTTCATCTGCGTCATATTCGTCACGTATTTCTCCAACGATTTCTTCCAACAGATCCTCCAGAGTAATAAGTCCTGTAGTCGTACCGTATTCATCCAGGACAATGGCAAGAGATACATAATTTTTACGCATTTCTTTTAATAATTCTGTAGTTTTCTTATATTCATAAGTAAAGTAAGGTTCTCTCATGATATTTTTTATTTGAAACTCATCTTTACTGCCCTGGTAAAAGAAAATGTCTTTTAAATTCAAGAGACCTATAATATTGTCCCTGGACTCACTATAAACTGGCATTCGGGAGTATTTATCCTTGGAGAAGAGCTCCACCAGTTCATCATAAGACAGGGATACTTCTGCAAATACCATATCAACACGGGGAACCATAACATCTTTTGCCATAGAATCACCGAAATCAACTACGTTGGTTATCATCTGTTTTTCTTCCATCTCGATGACGCCCTCTTCATGACTTACCTCAACAATGGAACGAAGTTCATCCTCAGTAATAACGGAGGCTTTTTCACGGGTATTGACATGAAAAATCATTAGAATAAGTGTAGATATTTTTGTGACCAGAAATGTAAGAGGTGTCATAATTCTGATAAAGAACATAAGCAGACGACCAAAACGAAGGACAAATTTTTCAGAATCCATTTCTGCCAGGGTATTTGGGATCATTCTTGCAAATATCAGCATAACAAAGATAAGTGCAGCTATTATTATTACAACACCTGCAGGAGTAAAATGATCAAGGGCAAGAGAAGTTGCTACTGATGATATGGACAGGTTAATAATTACATTGCCTATAAGTATTGTATTCTGCATTCTAGCCGGTTTCTCCAGTAAATCATTCACCAACCTGGCTTTTTTATTGCCTTCTTCAGAAAGACTGCGGATACGCAGCTTGTTAACAGTAGTAAAAGCAGTTCTTGCTGACGAAAAAAATATGGATAGCAGTAATAAAACACCTAATATTATCATACGCGTGACTTCACTCGAGTCCAAATAATCATCTCCTATTCTGTAAGGCGGCATTATATACAAAATCAATTAGCACAATTGAAATTATTCTTATCATATACAAAAGTTATATAAAATTATACAATAACTAATGCCGGGTTCATAAAATAAATTGGTTATAAGTTACAATTGGAAAAATAAATAAACAAGGTAAATTCTACATGAAAAGAAGAGGAATGTCAATATAAACACCAGATTTCAAAGAGATTACGTGTCAAATAGGACTATTTTCTTAATAAGTGTTAAGATTTTGTTATAATCACAAAATAACTATTGTGCTTAAAGAAAATCCGGTGTAAAATCACTTATGGTGTTTAAAGTTGTGTCGAAATATAACGAATAAAATTTGACACCTGGAAGCTTATTAGTCAGATTTATGACAGGAGACGTTAATGAGAAAAAAATCACATATCTCTTTGGCTGGATATTTATTAGACAGTATGAACATCGATGAGCTTTTTCAACATAGGAAAGCATTTTACTACGGCAGCATTTTACCGGATATAAAGCCATCATTTCTTACCAAAAGACATACCATCGAAGAAACTTTTGATATACTGACAGAGGAAATTATTAAGATAACCGACGAATTTCAGGTTCACAAAGGAATCAACAGGTATTTCACAAAACATTTAGGTGTTGTAACACATTATATAGCGGATTATTTTACATATCCGCATAACAGTATATTTACAGGAAGCATCAAAGCACACTGTGGATATGAGAAGAAACTCATAACAGCCTTAAGAGAATATGTTAAGAGTGAAGATGCTGTGAAAGCCCGTGCAAAGAATTTTTTATTTGCCACAGTGGAAGAAATATTGAAGTTTATTAAGGAAATGCATGCTGAATATTTAAAAGTAGCAAAAAAAGTAGCTGTAGACTGTGCTTACATCGTAGAATTGTGTCATAAAGTAGTAGACGGGATTCTTCAGATATTTGAAACGAATTTTAAAGCCTTGACTCAGATAGAAGCGGCATAATTGAAAAACATAAAAAAAATCCCGTAATAAATGTGTTAACAACTTTATTACGGGATTTTTTAAGCACTTTTTTAGTTGTTGTCATCCTCGCGGTCAATCTGCATGACCTGTCTTTTTCTTGCGAATTCATCGTTATCCAGATACTCATCGTAAGTTGTAACCTTATCGATAAGACCATTAGGAGTAAGCTCAAAAATACGATTGGCTATGGTCTGAACAAACTGATGATCCTGGGAGGTAAAGAGAATTACTCCGGAGAATTTCATCAAGCCGTTATTTAAAGCTGTTATAGACTCCATATCTAAATGGTTGGTAGGTTCATCCATAATAAGCACGTTAGAACCAAGAATCATCATTTTAGAGAGCATTACTCGAACTCTCTCTCCACCGGAGAGAACATTAACCTTCTTTATACCTTCTTCGCCTGCAAAGAGCATTCTTCCAAGAAAACCTCTTACATAAGTAACATCTTTCTCGGGAGAAAAAGGCATAAGCCAGTCAACAATGATATCCTCTGAGGAAAAATCTTTTGTATTATCTTTGGGGAAATAGGACTGACTGGTAGTAATACCCCATTTATAGGTTCCTTCATCAGGTTCCAGTTCACCGGCAAGAATACGGAAAAGTGTTGTAGTTGCAAGTGTGTTTGGACCAACAAAAGCAGCTTTATTATCATGAGTAATGGTAAAGGAAATGTTATCCAGTACTTTTACACCGTCTATTGTCTTTGATAGATTTGTTACTGTCAATACTTCATTTCCAATTTCACGGAAAGGTCTGAAATCGATATAAGGATATTTACGACTGGAGGGACGTATATCATCCAGTTCGATTTTCTCCAGAGCCTTCTTACGGGAAGTAGCCTGCTTGGATTTAGAGGCATTGGCGCTAAATCTCTGGATAAATTCCTGTAATTCCTTAATCTTATCTTCTTTCTTCTTATTTGCTTCTTTCATCTGCTTAACCATTAACTGGCTGGATTCATACCAGAAATCATAATTACCCGCATAAAGCTGAATCTTAGCATAGTCGATATCAGCAGTATGAGTGCAGACTTTATTTAAGAAGTAACGATCATGGGATACCACGATAACGGTATTCTCGAACTGAATAAGGAATTCCTCCAGCCATCTGATAGCTTCCATGTCTAAATGGTTAGTAGGCTCATCCAACAGCAGGATATCGGGATTACCAAATAAAGCCTGCGCAAGGAGAACTTTCACCTTCTGGTTACCGTTTAATTCGCTCATCATCTTATAATGAAGATCTGTTTCAATTCCTAATCCATTTAACAGAGTAGCAGCATCGGATTCAGCTTCCCAACCGTTAAGGGTAGCGAATTCACCCTCTAGTTCACTTGCTCTGATACCGTCTTCTTCTGTGAAATCTTCTTTTGCGTAGATGGCATCTTTTTCTTTCATGATGTCATACAGAACCTGATTGCCCATAATTACAGTATTTAATACGTCGTACTGGTCATATTTAAAGTGATCCTGTTGTAAGAAGGAAAGTCTCTGTCCGGGAGTGATGATTACATCACCTTTTGTAGGCTCTAACTGTCCGGATAGAATCTTAAGGAAAGTAGATTTACCGGCTCCATTGGCACCGATCAAACCATAACAGTTTCCTTCTGTGAATTTGATATTTACATCTTCAAATAAAGCTCTTTTTCCGAGCCTTAAAGTAATGTTACTTGCCTGAATCATTTTTAACCCTCGCATATCCCAAATGAAACCGGGATATTGCCACAATTTATATTAGTTGAAAGAAGCAGTATGTGGCATCCTTTCTCTGTGAAATATTTCCTCTCAACTTAAGTTTCGGTCACTGTGTTTTACACATTCATTTCTATTTTATCGTATAATCATTATTTTGCAAGCATTTTCTTACAAGCAAGCATATTCATTCATGGATTTTATGCTATTTCTTAAATTCTTAGCACTTCTTTGATGCTGCTTATGAAATTCTTGGTAAATTGAGAGTTCTTAAAATCCTGTTTATTTAATCGTAATTAAATTGTAAGATAAAATAAATTGAATAAATACCATATAATGGATAGAATAAAAGTAAAACATATAAGGACAAGTCTGTTATGTGTTCAGTGACTAATCAGTTGCATCTGGAACTGGTTTTAGATTGGAGGTTTATTTGGAAACAGTATTAAAAGTAGAAAATCTATATAAACGGCTTGGTAAGAGACCTATTATTAAGGGGATATCATTTTCGGTACAAGAAGGTGAGATATTTGGATTCTTAGGACCGAATGGTTCCGGAAAGACAACAACAATAAAAATGCTGGTAGACTTAATTTCTATGGATACCGGAAGCATTACTATCATGGGGAATAATTTAAAGGTAGAACGAGAGAAAGCTCTGGCATATGTAGGAGCAGTTGTGGAATCACCGGAACTTTACAGTTATTTGTCAGGGTATGAAAATCTGGCACAGATAGCACGAATCAGAAAAATCTCAAAGGATCGCATTGCAGAAGTTGTTGAGCTGGTAGGGTTATCAGAACGTATAAAGGATAAGATGAAGAAATATTCACTGGGAATGAAACAGCGCCTTGGACTGGCAGCAGCCTTATTATCTGAGCCAAAGCTTCTTATCTTGGACGAGCCCACCAACGGACTGGATCCCAACGGAATAATTGAACTTAGAAATATCCTAAAAAGGCTTGCCAGAGACAAAGGAATGGCGGTATTCGTTTCCTCACATATATTGGGGGAAATACAGCAGCTATGTGATACAGTTGCCTTTATAGAGAGTGGCGTAATAACCACTGTTGAGAGCATGAGGGCAGTGCATCAGACATTTGTATATATCCTGGAAGTAGAAAAAACGGAAGAAACTCATAACTTACTCCTTACCATCAATGGAATCGAGAATGTGAAAGAAGTTGAGGACGGTTATACCATGGAACTGGCAGGAAGAAAATCCGGTGATGTCTTAAAAGATATTATTAACTCCGGAATTGATGTCCAGACTTTCTCCAGGCACTTAAAAGAATTAGAAGAGAGATATCTGGAATTGATAAAAGGAGGTATCCGTTAATGTTTGGAGGACTTTTGGTTAATGAAGTAAGAAAGCTGTTTACCAAGAAAAAGACCTATATTATATGGGGATTATTTATTATATTGTGTGCCATTTTGGTAGTGGTAAATGAAACTGCCGAAAAGAATTATTTACGATACAGCAGCCCAGAAGCGCAGGTTGAAAATCTTACTGCTGAACTTAAGAATCAGGAAAGTTATCTTGCAAGCCTGGAAACTGATACAAGCTTATCAGAAGAGGAAAAACAGCTCTATGAAGTACAAGGTAAAAGTTACGTTGAAAGCCTGAAAGAGCAAATTGATGCTGCCAAAGCTTCAATTACTGCCGCAGAAGGTACAGACTGGAGAGAAAACCTTAAGCAACAGATTGATGAGCAGAAGAAAAGTCTGAATGAAACGGAGGATTCGGCTTCTAAGAAGTATCAGGCAAGGGAAATCGAAAGGCTTCAAATGCATCTTGATAATAATATTCCATTAGATGACTCCAACTATAATACAGGAATTAATTATTATGTACTTAGTATAACAATGATTGCTGCAAGCTTCTTAGGGTTTGGATTAATTATGTTTAACGGAGATAATGTCTCAAGTGAATATAATCCTGGAACCCTTAAGTTCCTGCTTATTCAGCCAGTTTCGAGAATAAAAGTACTGCTTAGCAAGTTTTTGGTCATGGTACTTAGTTCAGCCGTACTGATAATGATAACACAGTTCCTGTTTTTTATAGGTGTTGGTCTTGTAAAAGGCTTTGGAGGTTTTAACAGACCGGTTTTAGTGGGGCTTAAGTACGAATATATTTTTAGTAACGGGCAGAAGTATTTATCAGAGATTACTGGCAGTGGTTATTATATTCCTTTATGGCAGTATTTACTTAAGGCATTGTTATTACAGCTATTGTTTCTTATAGTGATGGTAACTTTTATACTATTGATCTCTACTATATCAAAATCCAGTGTTATAGCCATGACCGTTTTGATCTGTACCATATTGGGAGCCAACATTGTTTATAGCTTATCTACAACCTATAGAAAAATTTCACCGTTCATTTTTCTGCACTATTCCAGTATAGATGATATTATTACTGGGCGGGCGGTACAAAGAACTTCTTCCTTTCTATTTACCGGACAGACGATTATAATTATGTCAATTCTATCGATAATTCTTTTCTTGGGGGCATCGCTTTGGGTGTTTAAAAAGAGAGATATTCAGATATAGGGAGAAGTATTTTATGATTGACGCATTGTTTTTGCGTTAGTTATATTAAGTTACCGTGTAGCTTTTCTAACGGTTTATTGGGATTGTGTTTATTGGTAAATGTAAAGACCTTATTCTTGAGCCAAATAAAAACAATTTGAGGAATCTTATATACGTAATTAAAATTGTATAGTCCTATAAATTCACTGTAGTATAAGTTGGATTATGATTGTTCAGTTCCTTGCTGATAAATCATGATAATAACTTCTATGGAACCAGAGATTTATAGGGCTATAATTACGTTTATTAAGTAATTTAGTAGTGCTGCATACGAAATGCGAATATTTCATTATTGTACTGTTAAAATTTATTTATGTTGTAATTAGACCATAATCAGTATTTTAATATATTTTATTGAATGAGGAGCAATCATGTTAGATAAATATCTAATATATTTCTGTTGCTAGTAGTTAGGGACAAAATGAAGTGATTTTCATTGTAATTATTCATGTGTCTCGTGTTACTATTGAGTTTATTCATGAATCTATAATGATTATTACGTTGTATAAATTGATGAATATTAATATATGTATTATTCGAACTGTAGTTATTTATAGTATTAATTAAAACTAAATACTAAAATATTAGATGAACATCTAATATTTTTAATAGATATTAATCTAACGTTATTGACGAATGACTCTTCGTGTGATAAATTGGTAAAAAACGATGCGGGAGGAAAGACAATGGAAATAAAAGCTTATAAATTGCTGACAGAACCTAACTGGGACTATGAACTGGTCAATACAATCGTTGAGACTCTTGGTAATAGTGAAAAAGAAACAAGTAATTCTCAGATAGCAAATGAGTTTGCAGTGATATTAAAAAATATCTATGAGTACAAAGAAAAGGTTTTAGAAGGGGTTCTGCCTATGCTTGAGAATTATCCTGATATTAAGCCGCTGTTTGAATTCACTTCACTTGAAAAAGACAACAGAGCAAGACCTATTCTGGTTAATCTTACCAGCCAAAAAAAGTTACATGCTGGAATGAGCAAAGAAGAGATGGATGCCATTATGCTAGAGGGGGTCGAAGACTGGGCAAAATCTGTAAGTGGTGAATACAGGGATGTCAAGATAGAAAATTTATCAGAGCTTATCGAGTTTCTAAAGGACTTGGAGACGGAAGACAGCGTAAAGATGAAAATGATAACAATATACTCTGAACGTTACACTTTATTACCAAGAGCACAGCAATTTATAGCAGAAGCTATTAAGATACTACAGGAGTTTTATCCAATTGTAGAAGAAGAATTTGAGGAAGCAATCTTATCTTTACAGGATAAGTCATATTTGGAAAGTAATTTAAAAGAATTAGGGTTAATTAAATTTGGTAAGTGCAATCAAATGGTTGTACAACCTTGTATTCTGCCTTATAACCAAATTGCAGTGGATTGGAGAGATGAGGAGGAGAAAGATGTTGCTGCAGATATAGGCATCTATGTCTTTCGGCTTAGCAGTACACATAAAAAAATTGCATTAAGTGATTCAAAGATTCTAAGTGCCTTAAAAACATTAGGAGATGCTACAAGACTCAAAATCGTTCGAATGTTGTTCGGAAGGAAGATGTATATTCAGGAAATCGCAGATGTATTAGGTCTTACACCTGCTACTGTATCCCATCACATTAATTTGCTGTTGCAGGAGGGATTTGTATGTGTAACAGTAGATGTGGAAAAAGCAAAAAAGATCTTCTATGAAATCAATCCTGAAAAATTCAATGAATTGGGTGATGCGGTAAAGCAGCTGGGGTTGGAGGCTTTAGGCACTGACAGGAAAGGGGATGGGCTGTAATGGAGGAGAATTTAAAATATCCCATTGGTAGTACACTTAGACGAATGTTAGCCAATGTAACTGCAACAAATAAGAAAATCTATCTTTATTTCTTAATGTATACGCTGGCAGGAGGAATCTATCCCTTTTTTGCGGTATTATTGCCTAAATATCTCCTGACTGAAGTAACTGGAACAGACGGCACAATAGAAGGTATACTAAAAATTGCCGTAATATTCTTAGGATTAATGGCGGCCTTTGGGTTTGTAAGAACTTTTACTAATTCCATTGCGTATTCTGCTATTACTTATTTAAGACTTGATTACTTAAGAGATACCTTTGATAAGCTGGTAAGTATAAATTATCAGCATATGGAGGATGCCAAATTTTTCGAGAAGAATGAAAGAGCTTTACAGGCCAATGGTACAAATGATAATGGAGTGGAAGGCGTATATCATAAACTATTTGAAGTAGGGCCGGTACTTTTGACCTCTTTGGGATTATTGGTTGTTATCGGCAGACTAAATATAGGGATCTTGCTTGGGCTTTTGCTTAATATTGCGATTGGTATCTGGGTAAGAAGAAGTGTTCATAAATACAACTATAAAAGACAAGAAGATGTTGCCCATGCTGAAAGGCGGATGCAGTATTATTATAATACCACTCATGATTTCGGTTATGGAAAGGATATCAGACTATATCGTTTTCAGGACAGAGTCAATGAAAATTATAGTAAGGAAATCAAGGGCTTCTTAAAGATTCAAAAAAGCATTAAGAACAGGGAGTTTTCACTTGGTCTATTGGAAGTACTGACTTTCTTAATCAGTAACGGACTTACCTATGCTATCTTAATCTACAAAACCGCTAATGGGATGCCTATTGCAGACTTTTCTATGTATTTGACAGCAGTAACTTCACTAACTGTAATGCTCAATCAAGCATCTGAGCAGTTTACCTTTATCCTGAATGAAGGTCAGTATGTACATGACTTTTATACTTTTCTTGATACGGATATGGGGGATAAAGAACTGAAAGAAAAATCAGAAAGTGCTAAAAGAATGAAAGAAGGAGAAACTCTTGAAGTTGTCTTTGATAATGTAAGTTTTTGTTATCCAGGTACAGAGAAGTATATCTTTAAGAATCTGAATTTCACTGTTAATAAAGGTGAGAAATTAGCTATTGTCGGTATTAACGGAGCCGGTAAAACAACCCTTGTAAAGTTAATGACCGGGTTATTTCCGGTAACGGAAGGTGAGATCAGAATAAACGGAATTCCGATTTCTGAATTTAATAAAAAAGATCTATATGCCATGTTTGCTGCCGTTTTTCAGGATGTTAATGTATTGGCATATACCATAAAGGAGAATATTGCCTGTTCTTCCCTTGACGGAAATGAAGACAGAGTACGCAAGGTGCTGGAAAAGGTGGGGCTTAAAAAGAAAATTGACAGCCTGCCAAAAGGTATCGAACAGACAATGTTAAAAGTAATTGAAGAAGACGGTGTAGAATTCTCCGGTGGTGAGAGTCAGAAACTGGCTATTGCAAGGGCGTTGTATAAGGACGCAAGAATGGTTATTATGGATGAACCTACTGCAGCCCTGGATGCGCTGGCAGAAGCAGAAATTTATGAGAACTTCAGTGACCTGGTGAAGGGGAAGACAGCGGTTTACATTTCTCACAGGTTAGCCAGTACAAAATTCTGTGATAAAATTGCTCTTTTTGATGGTGACGGTCTTAGGGAGTATGGAAATCATGAAGAACTGATGATTGCAAAAGGTGAGTATTATAATATGTTTATGATTCAGGGTAAATATTATAACGAGGAGGTGGCTGTAAGTGAATAACGTTAAGACTTTAAAGAAATTTATCAGCATTTGCTTTAAGATATCACCTTCCTATATCTTTCTGTTATTGCTTCAATCCTTAACGGAAACGGGACAGATTTTAATTAATGTTGTACTTCCTAAATTTCTGGTGGATGAGCTGGTGGGGGGAAGAGACAGAGATAACCTGATACGTTATGGAGCTTTCATTGTATTGTCGAATGTCCTCTTTTTCTTTCTAAATAAGCTAATGAAGCGTATACTGGAAGTTCGTAATATTTATATGAAAGAGAAGCTCAACCAGTCCATGGCTGATAAAATTATGAAAGTAGAATTTTCCTGTCTGGAAGACCCATATTATCTGGATTTAAAAGAAAGAGCTATGTTTGCCTGCCGTACGATGAGTGCATTGGAGAATCTTATAAGAAGTGTAACCGAAGTGCTTAAGAATACGGTGACTATTGTTGGACTCTTGGCCGTTATGTTTACTCTGAGCCCTTTGTTTGTATTGTTACTGGTAATTACGATAGCGATCGCTGTTATTATGCAGAATTTCTTCTCGAAATATCAGTTGAAATTCTACCAGGAACTTATTCCTATTAATAGAAGATATGGCTATTATATGGAGCTGTGTTTTGTAGATAAATTACAGAAAGATATACGTATATATGATATGAATAAAATGCTGACGGATAGAGTTATGGAGTTTAACGGAAAAATTTACAACTGGTCCATAAGCTATCAGAAGAAACAGGGAATATTCCTTGGATGTACCGGTATTATCAATGACCTTCAGGCTGCCATTGCCTATGGTTATGTTGGTATTCGAGTTATTTCAGATACTCTTGGCGGCAGAATCGGAATCGGATCCTTTACCATGTATGTATCGGCAGCCATTAGCTTTACTACAGCAGCCACGAACCTTGGTAAAAACATTATGACAGTAATTCAGATGCTTGGTTATCTGCAGCCCTTTATGGAATTTATGTCTCTGCCTGACGAAGAGAAAAAAGAAGGCAGCCTGCCTTTTGAAGGGAAAGTAGAATCTGTGCGCTTTGAAAATATCAGCTTCCATTATCCCAAGTCAGATAATATGGTATTAAAGAATATATCCTTTGAAATAAAAAAAGGTGAGAAGATTTCCATAGTAGGTTTAAATGGAGCCGGTAAATCAACCATTGTAAAACTCCTTTGCAGGCTTTATCAGCCTATCAGCGGGACGATCTATGTCAACGGACGAGATATCTATGAATATGAATTCTCCAGTTATATGGAAGGGTTAGCAGCGGTATTTCAGGATTATAAACTATTTGCTTTTTCAATCTTTGAGAATGTAAAAGGCGGAGAAGAAAGTGAAGATGGAGAGAAAAATCGTGATAAAGTAAGCGAGCTATTGAAGCAGGTGGGATTAAAAGATAAAATAGCAGAACTGCCCAAAGGAATGGACACTTTGTTTGGCAAAGTCTATGACCAGGAGGGCATAGAAATGTCCGGCGGACAGAGTCAAAAGGTAGCTATTGCAAGAGCACTCTATAAAGATGCCTCGTTTATTATATTAGATGAACCCACCAGTGCGCTGGATCCACTGGCAGAAGCTGAAATCTATGAGAATTTTAATCAGTTGGTAGGGGATAAAACAGCAATTTATATATCACATCGTATGTCCAGCAGTGTATTCTGCGATAAGGTGCTGGTATTAGATGGAGGTCATATTACAGACTTTGATAGTCATTCGAGGTTAATGGAGAAGGAAGACAGTATGTATTACAAGTTGTTCCGTTCTCAGGCTGTGAATTATCAAGTATAGATAAGGTTCAATGTTTAAATGAAAAAGGACTGCTGGATTATGAGTGATATATTATTGCACATAACCTAGCAGTCCTTTTGGTGAAAGATACTATTGCTCCACTTTAACTCCGCGTTCTAAAGAGCTTCCCACCCACAAAGTGTGTCGCTTAGTTCATTTCTGGCAGTTTACAGATATGCTTTCATTTAACTATAATTTTAACTTGGCAAAAGGGGATTTTGGTTTAATTGACAAAAGGGAATTTTGGTAAGCTTGATTTGGACATGGGGAAATGATATAATTAGGCCTAAAAGCGGAGAAATCATAGGTCTACTAAGCTTTGCTGGACCTTAGATAGTTGAGAAGTTTGTACCAATTTATAAAGGGCATACTTGAGTTAGAATATATGGAATTGATTTAATGTTTGCTATGTATCATTATAGGGAAATAAAATCAGGCAGATGGGGTTGGGAGGTTTTAAATGAAGAAAGAGAAGGATGGGAGTGCAGCAGCAGGAGTGACAGAAAGACTGGGTGTTACGTTACTAAAACATGGTATCAATTTTGCACTTTATCTGCCTGATCAGAAGGAATGCAGATTGAATCTGTACAACAGAGTTACCGGAAAACAACTGTTTTCCCTTCGGTTAACCAATGAAAACAGAAGAGGTAATATCTTTTCCGTGTTTATTAAAACAAATCAGTTTAAGAAGTTCTTTTCGGATTCAGAAGACTGGCTAAAGAAGCTAGGGTACCTTTATGAGAGCAGGAGAGGAGAGTTCCTTGATCCATGTGCACCGCTGCTTTACGGAAGAGAACAGTTTGGAAAGAAAAAGACTGAGAGAAAAAAACTGTTTGGCGGCATAATTAATTCTGCTTTTGATTGGGAGGGAGACGAACCTTTAGAACGGCCTTTCCAGGAATCTATAATGTACAAGCTCCATGTTCGTGGCTTTACCATGGATTCAAGTTCAGGGGTAAGCTGTCCTGGTACTTTCTTTGGAATCACAGAGAAGATTTCGTATCTGAAAGAACTGGGTATTAACTGCTGTTTGCTGATGCCTGTATATGAATTTGAAGAATCTTTGGAGAGTAAAGGAATTTATGACAAAATAAATTATTGGGGATACACAGAAGATAACATACACTTTGCACCCAAGACTGCATATGCCTTTCAAAAGGAGGAGCCGGTTAAGGAATTTAAATACATGGTAAAGGCTCTCCATGAAAGCGGCATTGAGGTTATGCTTGATATGAACTTTGCTCCTGGCACCAATACGATTGTTGTCTTAGAATGTTTAAGGTTCTGGGTAAAAGAATACCATATAGATGGATTCAGGCTATCGAACAGCTCTGTACCGGTATCAATTATTGCTTCAGACCCGGTACTTGGAAAAACAAAGATAATATCAGAAGGCTGGGATTATAAAATTCCACCTGAGAAAAATAAGACCTTTATCAATTATGGTGAGAGCAACCAGAATTTCAGCAATACGGCTAAAAGATTACTAAGAGGTGACGAAGAGCAGGTTAAAGAATTCGCCGGGCAATTTACTTCTCTGTCAGAGGAGGCTGGAACTGTCAAATACCTGACGAATCATGATGGCTTTACTCTATGGGATGTATTTTCCTATGACAGGAAGCACAATGGAGCCAACGGAGAAAATAACAGGGATGGGCAGGATTACAATTACAGTTGGAATTGCGGAAAAGAAGGAAAGGGTGGGAAAAATGTACTTGCACTTCGCCGTAAGCAAATGAGAAATGCTCTTGTCCTGCTGCTTTTAAGCCAGGGAACACCCCTTATGCTGGCGGGAGATGAATTCTGCAATTCCCAGGAGGGTAATAATAACCCTTACTGTCAGGATAACAGTATTTCGTGGCTTAATTGGGGAAAGGTATCTGAGGAACATGATATTACCCAGTGGGTTAAAGCACTAATAGATATTCGAAGAGCACATCCTGTATTTCGAAGAAAAGAACCCTTTCGGCAAATGGATTATATTGCTTGTGGAATGCCGGATCTCTCATTTCATGGAACCAGTCCCTGGTATCCCGATTATGATCATTACAGCAGACAATTAGGTATTATGTTATGCGGTGCCTATACGGCAACTGACAGAAATCTATATGATGCTTCTTTCTATCTTGCTTATAATTTTCATCAGGAGATGCAGGATTTTAATCTGCCAAAAGCCAGAGAAGGAGAAGAATGGGTATTGTTTCTTTCAACCGCAGAAGCATACTGCTGGAATATTAAAAATCAAGAAGCTGTTATAGAATCCGCCAAAGAAGAGAGCTTTTCTTTGGAGGGGAGAAGTATTAAGATATTTATTGCTCGTAAAGAATTAAAAAAATAAAATACTGTTCTGGCAGCCCTTCTTTGCGGTGGTTGTATTTAAACTTAAATACAGAGATGTTATATTATATTTTCCGCAAAGAGGACTTCCAGACCGGTATCTGGTACATACTCATAAGAGTGCGTGGTTAAACTGAGGGTTTCAGCTTATTTGAGGATTTGGCAGCAGATAGTATCAGGAATACCTGTCCCTTGTGTCATTCTCAGTTGTTCCAGATGGATTAAAGTAAAGGTCTGAAAATTGATCCAGAAGCTCCGAATGTTTGTCCGGGAAGTACATCGGACTGTGAGTTTCAAAATCAGTAACGCTGTTTCTGTTAGGAAAACGGTAATAGCTTCGTTTGGAATGGTCAAAATACATACAAGTACCCTCCTTACTGAATTGTTTTTCCGAGTTTGTCAGAAAACTCTGACGGTATACGTTGGTATAAAGTGAATCAATTAATTTTTTTTTATATATTGAGATTAGTATCTGTAGGTTAGGAGGAAATATACTTGGTATCATTAAAAATACTGGATGTTAAAAGTTTTATGGGAAGTCTGCTCATTCAAAAGGTATTTGACAATTTTATGGTTTCAGAAGCTGAGGTAACAACTTATGCGCATTTTTCCATAGATGGTAAGATAAATCAATCCTTTTATTCAGAAGAAGAAAAGGAAGAACTACAATTAAAGAAATATGCTAAATGGGCAGAATTAAAACCCTATATCTTTTCAGTCATAAAAGGAAATAAGCTGCCCTTGTTCATAAAAATCGTTATGCTCTTATCCACGGAAAATACGGAAAAGCTGCTTGCACAGTCCGGTGTTGCCTTAAGCAAAGAGGATATAAACGGGTTATTCTTAAATATTCGTTATGAAAAGGAAAATCTGACTATTGTAACAGGAACTTCAATTGGAACCTTTACAATGGATAAAACACTTGATCATTTCTGGGATGAGAATGTTAAGAAGTTCCTCAAAAAAGAAGGTATTGCAGCAGAAGAAGAATAAAAGGCATTATTTTGTTAGCACTCGCTTTAAATGAGTGCTAATTTTGTCTTGACAAATTCATACAAGCGTATTAATATTATGCTTATATGAGAAATAAAGAAAAGGAGCGATTATTATGATGAATGAACATGGAAGTCTGTCGATCAATTCGGAAAATATATTTCCTATAATTAAGAAATGGCTGTATTCTGACCATGATATTTTCTTTCGCGAACTGATATCTAACGGTAGTGATGCTATAACAAAATTGAAGAAGTTAGATCTTATGGGAGAAGCGAAGCTTCCTGAGGACAATAAATTTAAAATAGAGGTAATTGTTAATCCGGAAGAAAAGACTATCAAGTTTATTGATAATGGTGTTGGTATGACTTCTGATGAAGTGAAGGAATATATTAACCAGATAGCTTTTTCCGGAGCAACAGATTTCTTGAACAAATATAAAGATAAAACCAATGAAGAGCAGATTATCGGACATTTCGGTCTTGGTTTTTATAGTGCTTTCATGGTAGCGGATAAAGTTACTATCGATACACTGTCCTGGCAGGAGGGCGCTGTAAGCGTTCATTGGGAATCTGAAGGCGGCACTGAATTCACCATGGAAGAAGGAGATAAAGAGAGCAGAGGTACAGAGATTACCTTATTCTTAAATGAAGAGAGCTATGAATTCTCCAACGAGTACCGTGCGAAAGAAGTTATCGAGAAATACTGTTCTTTCATGCCTGTTGAAATCTACTTCAAAAATGCCAATGCAAAAGAAGAGCCAGAGGAAGAGATAGAAGAAGAAAACGAAGCAGTTGTTGAAGAGGATGTAATCGATGCTGAGGTAGATGAAGACGGTAATGTTACAGAAGACAATGAAGAAACCAAAGCAGAAGAGAAAAAGAAAAAAGGTCCCAGGCCAATTAATAATACAACCCCTCTCTGGACGAAACATCCGAATGATGTAACAGAGGAAGAGTACAAAGAGTTCTATCGCACTGTTTTCCATGATTATAAAGAGCCTTTGTTCTGGATTCATTTAAATATGGATTATCCTTTTAACTTAAAAGGTATTTTGTATTTCCCGAAATTAAATACAGAGTACGATACCTTAGAAGGAACTATCAAATTATTCAGCAATCAGGTATTTATCGCAGATAATATTAAAGAAGTAATACCAGAATTCTTGATGCTGTTAAAGGGTGCTATCGATTGCCCTGACCTGCCTCTTAATGTATCCAGAAGTGCGCTTCAGAACGATGGTTTTGTAAAGAAAATATCTGAATACATTTCCAAAAAGGTAGCGGATAAATTATCCGGTATGTATAAGGTGGAGCGTGAAAGCTACGAAAAATTCTGGGATGATATCAGTCCTTTCATCAAATTCGGATGCTTAAAAGATGATAAATTCAGAGATAAGATGAAAGATTTCATTATCTTTAAAAATCTTGAAGGCAAGTATGTTACTCTGCCTGAATATGTGAAAGCTGCAAAAGGCGAAGTTTCTGAAGATACACAAGCTGCAGAAGAAGTTAAGGCAGCTGAGAAGGAAGAAAGCAATGATGCCGAGAACCAGGAAGAAAAGAAAGATATTGTATACTACGTTACGAACGAGCAGCAGCAGAGTCAGTACATTAATATGTTTAAGCAGGAAGGTATCGATGCTCTGATCCTTACTCATAATATTGACCAGCCTTTCATCACGCAATTAGAGCAGACTGAAAAAGATTACAAATTCCAGCGTATTGATGCTGATATCACTGACAGCTTTAAGGAAGAGGGATCAACAGAAGAAGCTTTAAAAGATGAGAATGAGAAGCTTACAGCATTGTTCCGTAAAGTATTAAATAAAGAAAAACTTGAGGTTAAGGTAGTTAAGCTTAAGAACGAGAAGGTTTCTTCAATGATAACATTGTCCGAGGAAAGCCGAAGAATGCAAGAAATGATGAAGACATATAATATGTACGGAATGGATCCCAATATGTTTGGCAGCAGTGAAACTCTTGTGTTAAATGCAGGAAACACACTGGTACAGTATATATTTGAAAAGGAAGACAGTCAGTATGTACCTATGTTCTGTTCACAGCTGTATGATCTTGCATTATTAAGCCATAAACCACTTGACGGAGAAGCAATGACTAACTTTATTACCAGAAGTAACGAGATAATGGAGATTCTGACAAAGAACTAATATGGTATGTAAGGGTAAAAATAAAGTATTTCAATGTATAATAGTACAAAATAAATTATAATAAATGACAAAAAACAGTTTCTGGATTCCAGAAACTGTTTTTTTATTTAAAATTGCAGATTATGCGCTTAGGACCAAGGGAAGATAATTAATATATAATGATTAATGAATTTAGCTTCACTTCATGTTTACAATAATTTGAATACAGAATTTTATAGAAAATTTATAGAAAACCTCTTTAAAATTATTATATTATGTGCTACAATTGGTAGTAATCAAAACTACATTAGATGGTATTAGTAATAAAAGGATGTGGTTGACATAACCGATATTATGGAAACTAAATTGAAATATTTTTACAGTTAAAAATACTGTGTTAATTTTAGAAAGCAACAGAAATTTATGGAGGATGACCATATGTCGTATAAAATAATTGTAGACAGTTGTACAGATTTAACCGAGGAAATGAAAAAAGACGGGCATTTTCATTTAGTACCCCTGGAATTGCAGGTAGGTGAGACCAGAATCGTGGATGATGAGACTTTTGATCAGGCTCACTTTTTAAAAATGGTCAGAGAATCCCCTGTAAGTCCGAAATCCTCCTGTCCTTCTCCGGAAGCATATATGAAATTATACGGGGGAGAAGAGGATATTTATGTAGTAACCCTTTCTGCTAATTTAAGCGGTTCTTTTAATAGTGCGGAAGTGGGTAAAAATCTGTATTTGGAAGAGAACACGGCTAAAAATATAGAGATCTTTAATTCCTGCTCCGCCTCCGTGGGGCAGGCTCTGATAGCCCAAAAGATCAGAGAACTGGCAAGTGCAGGCAAGCCCTTTCATGAAGTTGTCGAAGCTGTTCATAAATTCAGGGATGGCTTAAGTACAAAATTTGTACTGGAGAATCTGGACACCTTAAGAAAGAGCGGCAGGCTTACAGGTCTTAAGGCGGTTATAACCAGTGTTCTAAATATCAAACCTGTTATGATGGCAACACCGGAAGGCTCAATTACCAAACTGGATCAGGCCAGAGGTATTCAGAAAGCGTTGAGGGTCATGGTTGATGCAGTGGAAAAAGATGTGAAGAATCCCCAAGACAGGATATTGGGAATCGCTCACTGCAATAATTACGGAAGAGCCCAGTATGTGAAAGAAGAGGTTCTAAGGAGAGTATCTTTTAAAGACTGTATCATAGTGGGTACAGCAGGTGTCAGTACCATGTATGCCGGGGATGGCGGCGTAATTGTGTGTTATTAAGTAGTAGTAGTAGTAGCTCTGAGGCAACCCGTCTCATCGTCAAGGTAACCGCAATTATTCTCGTTGACAAGTAGAAAAGTAATAGAAAATATGCGAAGTATTAAAAATTCAGACCTGGATAAGGCATTAAACCGCCCTGTCGCAGGTCTATTTTTTACGCAGGAAGAGCTTTTCCTGCTGTTTTCAGACTTGACCACACATAATCTCTAATAATCCACCATAGAAAAATCCTGAAATCAAGATCAGCCTATGATGATTATGCGAACTGCAAATGTAGTTAGATAGAATTAAATTTGCGTACGATGGTTTGGAAATTCATAATGAATGGTAGATGAGGATGATAAGTTGAGTGTAGAAGAACCATATCCTTTCCTAAAAATTCTTGTCATATCAGAAATCTTCTGGTATAGTAGGTGTGTTAGAGATGTTTAACTGGTGCAATGTGAAAAGATTAACAGAATGCAGGTAGAAAAAGATGTCACATAAGGATTTACAAGGTTTTATAAAAACCTTAGAAAAGAAGGGTGAGCTCAAACGTATTAAGGCAGAGGTTTCCTCTGAACTGGAAATTACAGAAATAGCTGACAGGATTTCTAAAGAATACGGTAGTGCACTTTTGTTCGAGAAGGTAAAAGATTCCTCCTATCCACTGCTGATAAATGCCATGGGAACTTTTGAGAGAATGAGTATGGCTTTGGACGCTGAAACTTTGGATGAAATCGGGGATGAAATCAAAGAATATCTGGAACTTCGTAATTATCTTACCATAAAAGGGTTACTAAGAAGCATTCCAAGATTACTCAGGCTTATCTATGCTCTGCCCCTAAAAAGGCCGGGAAGAGGAAAATGCCAACAGATTATAGAAAAAGAAGTGAATTTGTATAATTTGCCGGTGTTAAAATGCTGGCCTTTGGATGCAGGGAGGTTTTTTACCCTGCCTTTAGTTTTTACCAAGGACAGGAATACGAAGCAGCAGAACGTGGGAATGTACCGAATGCAGATATTAGATGAGAAGACCACGGGGATGCACTGGCATAAACATAAAGACGGTTCGGAGATTTATGGAGGATATAAGGCTAATAAAGAACGAATGCCCGTATCTGTAGCCCTTGGCTGTGATCCGGCTATTACCTATGCCGCAACAGCACCTTTGCCGAAAATGCTGGATGAAATGATGCTAGCCGGTTGGCTTAGGAAATCCAATGTTACCATGGTAAAATGTATTACCAACGATATATATGTTCCGGCGAATGCGGAAATTGTGCTGGAGGGTTATGTTGATACCACAGAGGACTTGGTACTTGAGGGGCCGTTTGGGGATCATACAGGTTATTATTCTCTGGCAGATTATTACCCGAGATTTCATGTAACCTGCATAACTCACAGAAAAGCAGCAATCTATCCTGCTACTGTTGTAGGAAAGCCTCCCATGGAAGATTGTTATATGGCAAAGGCTACGGAGAGAATATTTCTTCCTATCCTAAAAATGCAGATTCCAGAGCTTAAAGATATAAATCTTCCTTTAGAAGGTGTATTTCATAATTGCGCTATACTTTCTGTCCGTTCCGCTTATCCTGGCTGTGCCAGAAAAGTAATGAATGCGGTATGGGGCATGGGGCAGATGATGTATACAAAGCTTGTGGTTATTGTAAATGAAAATGTAGATGTACAGAATCTTAAGGAAGTGGGACAGGCAGTTATAAAAAATGTAGGGAGTCTTAATGACCTGCTCTTATCAGAAGGACCTCTGGATGCTCTTGACCACTCCTCAGATAAAGCTTTGTATGGTACCAGACTGGGTGTGGATGCAACTACAGTAAGAGAAACAGCCGGAAATGAAAGTTTTCAGATAATCCAGGTTAGCAAGAAATATCCAGGGGAAGCAAAAGATCTGTTAATGAAGCATTTAAAAGACAATAATGATAAATTTGTCATTGCAGTGGATGATAGTGTGGATATTTCTAACTTCTCCCTGGTAATGTGGAAATTATTTAATAATATTGATGCGAAAAGAGATCTGATAACTTTGGATAATAAGTTTGGTATTGATGCAACAAAAAAATGGAAAGAGGAAGGACTTACCAGAGACTGGCCGGAAGACATCACGATGTCCCAGGAAATTATTGATCTGGTAAATGAAAGATGGAAAGAATATGGGCTTGATTAAGATTATTCATAAGGTTGTAGACAAATTAAAGCAATACGGAAAACTGGTTATGTTCTCCCATACAATTTTCTCTTTAAGTTTTGCTGTAGTATCAATGGTACTTGCGTCTAAAGGAATCCCGGATTTTAAAACCGTATTTTTTATACTGGTTTGCTTTATGGGGGCAAGAACCGGTGCCAATGCCATCAACCGTGTTATAGATGCAGAAATAGATGCCAGGAACCCAAGAACGAAGAGCCGTCAGATACCAAAAGGCGAGATGAATAAAAAAGAAGTCATATTACTAACCAGTCTATGTTTCCTGGTAATGCTATATGGTGCATATCGTTTAAATATCATTTGCTTGCTGTTATCACCGATAGCTCTGATACTTTTGATTGGATACTCCTATTGCAAAAGATTTACTTTTCTTTGCCATTTCATACTTGGTGTGACTTGTGCCTGTGCTCCGGTTGGAGCCTGGCTTGCTGTTACAGGCAGTCTTACCTGGGTACCGCTGTTTTTGGGAGCTGCCAATACCTTATGGGTGGCAGGATTTGATATCATCTATGGCTGCCAGGATTACGATTTTGATAAAGCGAACAAACTGCATTCGGTTCCGGTTCAGTTTGGTGTAAAATATGCGTTGTGGATATCAGCCTTTCTACATACAATAACCCTATTCTGTCTGATTGCTGTCGGTATTTTTTCAGCTGATCTTTCTGCAATTTATTATGCGGGAATTGCTGTTATAGCTGCTTTATTTGTTGCTGAATACAGGATGGTATCCCCCAGTAACCTGGTTAATGTAAATATTGCCTCTTACAGTGTCAATCAGATTGTTAGCATTGTTTTTCTTATATTTGGTCTTGC
>JAQSXJ010000128.1 GCA_029256725.1 Anaerocolumna sp.
TAAGGTTAAAAGAGAAGTTGACCCTGATATTTTCTGGTGGAAAATACCATCCCACCACACAGATGGTGGAAAGCCCTCAGGGAGTTGAACTTATAAAGAGTATGAGGTTTACAAAAGCCTTTATATCTGCAGCCGGTATTCATGCAGGACTTGGCGTTACCTGCGTCTTTGATTATGAGGTAGCTACAAAAAAGGCAATTATGGATTCTTCGGTGGAGAAGATTCTACTTTTTGATTCCAGCAAATTCAATCAGGTCAAACCTGCTTACTTTGGAGATTTAACCGATTTTGATGTTATTATTACCGATAATGATATTTCTGATGAGTGGAGAGAATTAATAAGTGCTCATAATATAAAGCTTTATACTGTTCCGGTTTAACTTTATATATTAACACTGGAATTTAAGCTTCTCCCATTCAATTGCAATATTTTAAAGCTTATTTGATACTTTACTTACAGTTATGTTACTTTATGGTGTTATTATATAAGCATTGCAGTTAAATTCAAATCTCATTTAAATAACATATAAAAGCTTCAGAGTAATTATCAATGTGATAAACGCTGAAGCTTTTGAAGTTTAGTGCTCTGTTGTCACAATCGTTATCAACTGCTGCAAGCAAATATTACTGCTCTTATTTCTTTCTCTTCATTAGAGGGAATTCTCCATTCTCTCTTAATTTCTGAAGCTTCTGAGTTTTAAAAGCTTTAAATCTATCTGAATCCGATTTATCAAGAACCTTATACTCAACCATCTTATCTAATAATTTGGCTTCGTCTTCCATCTCTACTTCTAATAGTGCATAGATATCTTCTTTCTGTTCCTTCGTAAGGGATTGCCAGGCGCTTTCTGCTTTTTTTATTTTCTCATCAAAAGCAGCTTCTTTGCTCTCTTTATCATTTCTTACCTCTGACAGTGTTGCCGATCCAGTATTTGTATCCGCTGCGTTTGCTGTTATCGTTCCTAATCCGGTTAAGCCGATAAAACCGGCCAGAGCAAGACCGCATAACTTTATTTTGTTCATTCAGCTTCCTCACTTTCCTGAACAACAAAACACCAATCTTCTATTTTAGTGTTTCCGGTAATTGTGAAAAAATTGTGAACTATCAGAAAAGTTTTATTTTCCAGTAAAATTTAAAACTCATTTGACATAATATGCCTTTGTTCTACATAAAAACTTACACAATCTTTACAGCAGCCCACTTGCTCTCTTTCGCCCGCTTCGCTAACATTAGAATTTAGAACAGTATAACCGGCGAAGGGAGAATTGCCATGGAGAATCAATTTCAACTGCTGGAAAAAATCTTAGAAGGCCAACACATAACACCTGTATATCAACCTATCGTATCCTTAATTGACGGTCAAATATATGGATATGAAGCTCTTAGCAGAATATCTGCCAAGGAGCTCGAGATGAACATTGAACAAATGTTCAAAATAGCTGATAAGCTAAATAAATCCTGGGAACTTGAAACCTTATGCAGAACAAAGGCTCTGGAACATTCTATTAATCTAAAGGAGGGGAAGAAACTTTTTCTTAATGTCAATTCTAATATCATTCATGACAAAGACTTTAGAGAAGGATTTACCAAAAGCAGCCTCACCGCTTATGGGCTGGACTCAGGAAATGTTATTTTTGAAATCACAGAGCGGGTTGCAGTAATTGACAACAATGCATTCCTGACCTCTATTAATCATTATAAAAGCCAGAACTACGGAATAGCCATTGATGACTTTGGTGCCGGCTATTCAGGTCTTAATATAATAGCAAGTGTCAGACCGGACTTCATTAAACTGGATATGAATCTTATCAGGAAGAATCCAATTAATTGCTGAAGGAATTGAAACAGAAGAAGAATTAAAAGCTCTCATAAAATTAAATGTTAACCTTGGGCAGGGCTATTTTCTGGGATATCCAAGAGAGTTCTTTCAAGAGGTAGAAGCTTATAAGATTGAATTAATCCGATCACACCGCTCTAAAATATATACCGATAGTATCAAAAGCTCCGTTTACCCCATCATCGGGTATTTGGCCAAGCCAGGTGTTACCTTCCCTCCAGAGGTAATAGCAGAAGATTTGTATGAAAATCTAAGGCTTAATCCGTCTATTACAGAATTCACCGTAGTTGATAGGGATGCTGCCACAGGCTTTATGACGAGAATGGCCTTAAATGAAATGTTAGGCGGTAGATACGGTTTCAGCCTGTATTCGAAGAAAAAAGTACAACAACTGATAAAGACGGATTTTCTAAGAGTAAATTACAACGTACCCGTCAATCAGGTTTCCAGGCTAGCCATGCAAAGACCCTTTGAGCGATTGTACAATCCAATAGTAGTTGAAAAAGACGGTAAATACTTTGGCATCGTTACCATCAAAGATTTATTGGATGCTTGCACAAAAGTGGAAGTTGATACCGCAATGCATTGTAATCCCCTTACCGGTTTGCCAGGGAACCTATTGATTGAGAAGGAAATCTTAAGCCGTGTCTTTGGAAATACCCCTTACTGCATTACATATTATGATATTGATAATTTCAAAGCTTATAATGATGCTTATGGTTTTCAGAATGGTGATATAATGCTTGTATTAGTGGCTGATATTCTGAAAGAATGCGCTACGAAGAACGAATTTATCGGTCATATAGGCGGCGATGATTTCATTGTGATCTGTGATTATCATGGAGGTGAGGATTATTGCAAAACCATTATAGATCATTTCACCTTAAAAGTCTCTTCGCTTTACCGGGATGAAGACTTGGAGAATGGTTATATCGTATCCAAAAATCGTCATGGTGTAACAGAGAACTTTCCCATAGCCAGCTTATCAATTGCAGGTATTTCAAACCAGGTAAAAGCCTATCAAAATATAGATGACTTTTCAAAGGATATCGCATTGCTTAAGAAAAAATGCAAAAGACAGCCCGGTAATTATTATGAGATACAATAACTAACCTTTGACTTTTTCTTCCTGTAATTCGATGATAAGATGGTACATATTATTTGCAGAATGGAGTTCGTGTGAGCATAGCTGTTTCGATGGATTCCTGACGAAAGAAGAGGTTTACATGGAAGAATGGAAATCAGACCGTATAGCATCTGCATTAAAGGGTGAAAATCCCACCGTGATAACAAGGATGAAGAGTGGATTTGTGGTACTGGCAGATCTTCAATTCCTGCCGGGTTATTGCATCCTGCTCTCCTATCCTAAGGTATTCAGCTTAAATGACTTAAATTTCTCACAGCGAGGGGACTTTCTCCTTGATATGAGCTTAATCGGCGATGCCCTGATTGAAGTATGCAGCCCGGTAATACGTATTAATTATGATATTCTCGGGAATACCGATAATTATCTCCATGCCCATATCTCTCCCCGCTATGAATGGGAAGGGGAAGCGAAAAAGCATCCTATCTGGGATTATCCGAGAGAATACTGGAGTCTTGAGAAATATCAGTTCTCTGAAGAAAAATGCGGGGAATTAAAGGAGAAACTGAATAGGAAACTGACGGAATTAATGAAAGTAAATTATCGTTGATACTTATCTCGGTTGGTATTAATCTCCGTTGTTACTAAGCTCTGATGATACCAAGCTCTGTTGGTACTAAGCCCTGTTGATACTTAGATCTGTAGATACTCAGCTCAGTCAGTACAACGCTCAGTCACCACATAGCTCTGTTGATACTTACCTCTGTCTAAACTAAGCTCTTTTGATACTTAGCTCAGTCGGCGCTAATTTTTACTGATAAGAATTAAACTAACATCAATGCACATCTAGTCTACTCTCCAAGAAAGGGTGAGTACATCATTAGAGCATGATTTTCCACAATAAGCTCTTCACCTAACAGCTCATCCTTTTTATTAAATATCTGGCGATACAGTTCATTATGTCTGCTGAAACCACCCCAGAATTCACTTCTCATTACATGATTTTTCTCTATAATTTTATATGTATGTGTTGAAGGTGCACTTGCTCTTATTTCGCCATTTAGATATTCCTCATCCAGCCATACACTAAGCTGGAAATCCTCTGTTGTATCGTTTCTTATCATAAGATCACCATGAGGATAAAAACAGGTGGCACCACTGCCAAAGGGCTGGGTTCGGTTAGAGTCCGGAAACATATCGTACCCATGCCGATGCCTTTCAACCACAGTTAAAGGTGTATGCAGTACCATCCAATAAATAAGGTTAGAAAGCTGGCACAGCCCTCCACCAAGTCCATAGTGAAAGGTGCCTCCCTGTAATACCATTCCGCCCACATATCCTTTTCTATAGGTGGGCTTTCCAATCAGCTTCCAATAGCTGAAAATCTCACCGGGATGAATTATGATTCCATTTAACCGGCAGGCCGCTAATTTCAGATTTATAATTTTATTATACTGATATTGCATCTCTACCTCTTTGAGTGCTCTAAGCAAAATTGTTCTATGGCTAAAATGCAGACAAGGTAAGGGTGTTTTCCTGGATGATGCAAATTTTTTATTCATTGTCAGCCATATGGCTCTTCTTAATAGGGAATAATACAAACGCCCGCATTTTAAACGAAAGTTGGAGCGGTTTTTAGGCTGTTGTATTATATTTTCTACATTCCCCTTTTTTATCCGATTATTCTTTCGCAGTCTTCTCAACCTCCTTATAACAGCAACTATATGATTATTAGTGTGTAGTTATATCATATAAATTCAACAAGTCCACATTATTAATATTACATATATTTACTGATTCATGCAAGTAAGACATGCTTTTATTTCCATATATTTGAATATTTCACTTGAATTGAATGGACAAACCTTCAACAACACGTTACAATTGTTATAGAAAATATCCTAAAATTTACTCGTATATTGTTTGTTGTCTTTGAAGTCGATGATATTAATACAGTCTGATTGACTAAAAATCAATACTGTTTTAGTTTTATATAGAGAAAGCTGCCAGTTAAGATATACGCTAGGATGCACTAAAAAATAGATATGCTACATAAGCACAGAGATGGGAGTTAATATGGCTGCATGGAATCCTTGGCATGGCTGCCACAGATATAGTGAGGGCTGCAAGCACTGCTATATTCACAAAGGCGATGCAAAAAGAAATGTTAATACAGAAAATATTTTCCGCACAGATAACTTCTACGCCCCAACAGCAAGAACCAAAAAAGGTGAATACAAAATGAAGTCCGGACAATTTGTAAACCTTGGATTCTCCACAGATTTTCTGGTAGAGGATGCAGATCAGTGGAGAATAGAGTGCTGGCAAATGATAAAAGAGCGTCAAGACCTTACATTTCTCTTTCTTACCAAGCGTATTACCAGGTTTATGGAATGTATTCCTTCTGATTGGGAAGAAGGTTATGATAATGTTATTGTTGGATGTACCATAGAAAATCAAGCAAATGCTGATAAACGTCTTGCTGTCTTTCAGACCTTACCTATTAAGCATAAACTGATAATCTGTCAGCCTTTATTAGAGGAAATAGACCTAGAGAGTTATTTAGAAAATATTGAATTGGTTGTAGTTGGAGGCGAGTCTGATAAATATGCAAGACCACTGGATTATTCCTGGGTGCTTTCCATCAGAGAGCAATGCTTGCTAAGAAATGTATCCTTCGAATTCAGGCAATGCGGTACTCATTTTATAAAAGATGCCAAGCAATATACTCTGCAGGTAAAAGATCTTCGGTCACAGGCAAGAAAGGCGGATATTAACTGGCAGGCTGCAAAGCAGTAAGCCAGTTAAAGGTCATCTGTAAGTAGCCATATTTTTATAAGAAACACTTTCATATTTTTGAGATTTATAGCAATCTTTCAAATAACAAAGTTTTAGAGAAATATTAAATTATCTCACAAGGAGAAACTTCGCCTCTAACACCACTTTGTATAGAAGTTATACCGCACCTAACCATGGATTCGATGGCCTCCTGGGTATAAAAGGCATAATGCTGGGTATACAAAACATTCGGGAATTGTTTCAAATACAAAAGAGCTCTATTATCTACAATCCTTGTGCCAACATGCACATGCATAACACCAGTTTCCTCTTCCAGCGTATCAATTCCGGCTCCTCCTACCTGCTCTTCCTCCAGTGCTTTTATTAAACTCTCCGTATCAATTAGTTGTCCTCTGGCTGTATTAATTAAGATTACACCTTTTTTCATTTTGTATATGCTCTCATCATTGATCATATGATAATTCTCTTCTGTAAGTGGTGTATGCAATGTAATAATATCACTTTCTTTATATAGTCTATCCAGCTCCACATATTCTGCCAGATCTTCAATTGATGGATTCTGATATCTGTCATTGGCAAGAATCTTGCAGCCAAATCCACTGAGATTCCTTATCACCGTAGAACCAATCTTACCGGTACCGATAACTCCAATTGTAAGACTTCGCATCTCCCGCCCCATCATACCATCCAAAGAGAAATCATTTACCAAAGCACGGCAAATAGAAATCTTAGCTTTTCTAAGCATAATGAGCATCATCATAACTGTAAAATCAGCCACATTGTTGGGATTGTAGTAGGCGTGGTAAGCATGGATACCAAGTTCTCTTACTGCTGTCATATCGAAATGATCAAAACCAATGGTTCTGGTCGATAGGTGCTTAATACCATATTCATTCATTTTCACAAGTACTTCCCTGGAAACATTGCTGTACCCTAATACAGAAACTCCGTCAAATTCCCTGGCTTCCTCTAGAGTCTCCAATGTAAGATGTTTGTTTGTAAGTACTATTTCATCAGTAGTTTCTTTCTGAATTGCTTTAAAGATATCTTTTTCAAATTCTGCTACATCATATACGTAAATTCTCATATCCGCTCCTATCTATGTGCTTTAGAAACAGCTAAGAATTTATTCTTTAGCTGTTTACAATACATGTATAAAAAATTTCTCCTATAACTACTTTTCTAGATCTGATTTTGTGCTATTAACTCTACTTGGGAATAAGGCATTCTTGTTTTCTTGGTGACCTCCTCAACGGTCATTCCTGATTTTAAAAATTTCCGAGCCACATACTCCATGGTCTCACCAATCTCAATAATATGCTTGTCCGGATCATACATACGTATTACGCGCTGCCCCCAATCATGTTCTATACACTTATTTAAATATTCAATAGAAAAATTACTGTTATCTAATACATTCAATAAACCATCAATATTATTTTCTTCAAAATACAGTTCTGCATCATTTCCACCTATTGCTACAGCTTTTTCAATAAAATCTTCCCATATCTTCTTCTCTTGTAATACAAGCCCCTCTGTTAAGATAACATTTTGACCAAAATCTGAAACTACCTCTAAGCCAAATAAACTCCGATAGAATTCTTTAGATTTTTCAATATCATTAACGACAAATAAAATGTTCTTAAGCTTCATTTAATTTATTCTCCTATTATCAATATTCCATCTATAACACAACATTTTGGGATTATATATTTTAGTTACCGTTATTCTATCATATATATTCTTTGTTTCATATAAATCCATACATATATTATTTCACACTTTACAAACCGAAGTTATCATAATATATTTAGATAAAACCCATTCGCAGCATAGCTGTAACAGTTTTGAAGCATTTTTTGGAGGCATCAAAATTAATTTCAACAAGTTAATGAATAAAATTCTTGAGGTATTTGAGCTACTTAAAATAGAAAAGCTAAATCAGAATGCCAAAAAAAGCTTGGATTTTACTAGTAAAATCAACGTATCAAATACTTTTTACATACCAATTTGGCTAATGGAAAATCCATTTGATAGAAATAATTCATTTCATGTCATATCATTGGTTCAGGTCAAGAGAACAACAAAATAGAAAGGAGACATAATTCATTGGAACTTAATACTCAGATAAAAAAATATCGTGCAAAAATGAATTTATCTCAGGAAGAGTTAGCCGAAAAAGTCTTTGTTACCAGACAAACCATTTCTAATTGGGAAAACAGCAAAAACTATCCGGATATTCATAGTCTTTTATTGCTTAGTTCATTATTTAATATATCTCTTGATCAACTAATTAAAGGAGATATCGACATTATGAAAGAAGAAATTAAAGAATCCGAACTTCACAAGTTCAATCACAATGGTAGTATTTTTACCATACTTTTGATTATAACCATGATCTCATTTGTCCCGCTTACAATATTTTTGAATATTTATGGTTTAATTATTTCAACCACCTTATTTATCATAACTTTCATCTATGCACTTAAAGTAGAACGATTTAAAAAACTAAATAATGTTAAAACTTATAAAGAAATTATAGCATTCACAGAAGGTAAACGACTAGACGAAATCGAAAAAAATCAAGAATATGGCAAACGTCCATATCAGCAATTTCTTTTAATGTTAGGAAGTACATTGATAACTCTACTCATTTCTCTACTCTTACTTTGGTTATTGAAACCGTTCCTATAATATACTTGTAAAGCAATATAATTTACTAAACCAAGTGTTTCATTTATCGGATAAACGCAGTAATTAAAACCAAGAGATATTGATACAATATAATTCCAATAATAAGTCCCTCCGAATTTGAAAGACTAGGAGGGACTTAACAATTTGTTTTTATTTCTTATAACGATTATTACTAAGTTGATCTTGCCAATTAGAAAGCGTATGTCAGAACTATTGTATTAAATTCTGCACCTTTGACCAAGTATAACTATCACTAATTTAATTACTGTATAATACTAATTTAACTATCGTATATCGCTATATTTTCTTGCTTTGATTACAAATGTTACAGGAAGCATTTTGGCTTTTTTAGCAAAGTCACTATCCTTATATAATTGAATAATATCATCATCAGATTCCTCAACCATTTGATCTATTATAAATCCTGCTTTCGTCAATGCATTGATATAAGTTGATAGTTTACGATCCGATAAAGAAATTGCACCTCCATCAAGGGATACAGAATACCAAGATTCATCAAAATAACTTTTTTTAAAGATAAGAGAATCATCTTAGCTGGCAACACATTTATGTATAGGGTGAGACCAGCTAAAAATAAATACACCATCTTTTTTTAGATAAGATGCAATCCTGGTAAAAGTACTTTCAAGATCAGTAGCCCAGCCTACACCGTAAACAGAATAAACATAGTCAAAATAATCAACAGGTATTCCACATTCTTCTTCCATTGGTGAACAGATTAATTTTGCTGAATAACCACAGGATGATAAATATTGCTCAGCTTTTTCTAACTGTTTCTCAGAAATGTCTATCCCCCATA
>JAQSXJ010000027.1 GCA_029256725.1 Anaerocolumna sp.
CTGCCAGAAACCATGTTAGGAGTAAGTGCCTCCCTGTGGCTTGGCACCATTGTTGACAGTGATACGGTTTATGTTAACGGCATTCATATAGGAGAAACTCCCTACCAATATCCGCCAAGGAAATATCAGATTCCGCCAGGAGTCTTAAAGGCAGGAAATAATGTAATAACAGTCCGTGTAATCTGTGATAATGGTAAGGGCAGATTTACCCCCGGTAAGTCCTACAGGCTTTTTACAGAGCCGGAAATCGCCAAATCAGAGGGAAACAACAGCTTAGAAGACAGCAAAAGCTTAGAAGGCAGCAACAGCTTGGAAGACGGCAACAGCTTGAGCGGCGGCAACAGCTTGGAAGGCAGCATCAGCTTGGAGGGCAGCATCAGCTTGGAGGGCAGCATCAGCTTGGAGGGCAGCATCAGCTTGGAGGGCAGCTGGCAATATAAGATCGGAGCACAATGCACTAATAAGCCGGCTGCAAATTTTATCAGCTGGAAACCCGCTGGTTTATACAATGGAATGATTAACCCCTGTCATGAATATTCGCTATCAGGTGTGCTCTGGTATCAGGGAGAATCAAATACTGATAAGCCCTCTGGCTATTCAGAGCTATTTCAGAAACTTATTATTTCCTGGAGAAGAAAATGGCAGCAGGAAGACCTGCCTTTCCTATATGTTCAGCTTCCGAACTTTGAAATTGACATAGCAGAAGGTGATGATGGCTGGCCGGCTTTAAGAGAAGCACAGCAGAGTGCCCTTTTTCTACCGGCAACTGCTATGGTAGTAGCCATTGACTTAGGAGAAGATAACGATCTCCATCCCCTTCGCAAAAAGGAGATAGGATACCGGCTGTCACTTGCTGCCAGATTTCTGGTCGTAAAGGAGCAGATAGAATATGCAGGGCCAATGATTAAAACAACGGATACGGTTGTTAATGCAGAGGATAATAAAATAATTCTAACCTTCTCCCATGCCGGGGAAGGGCTTACTACAGGTAATGGCAGCAACCGTCCGGGAAATTTTCAGATAGCAGGAGAAGATGGCTGCTTTATAAGCACTGAGGCAGTAATACAGGGGAGTTCTGTAATTCTTACGTATGAAGCTTTGATAAAACCTAAATATATCCGGTATGCATATACCAACAGTCCCAAAGAAGAACTGCTTTATAATTTGTATAACTTACCGGCTTCTCCTTTTGTAATAAGCTTGAATTAAGATATATTTTTTTGGAGTGAAGAAAATGCAATTAACAATATTTTATCTAAGCAGTATCACAGTTAGCCTTACATGCATCATAAAGAGTTTAAATATTCTCTCTGCAAAAAGATCCGTGGGACTAAGTGCCTATGGATCTTTTTTATTAACTTCTTATCAATACACAAGAAAATCAATTTTAGCAAAATAACCATGAAAGTGTTTGACATAATCCTGTCCAACCTGTATATAATGTAATACAAGCTTGTTAGGGTGTGTCGGAAGATCTTGCACCGTTCCGAACGCTTTCGTAAGCGGCATATCCGCGCCAAATTCAAGACAAGCAGGACAGGAAAAGGGGCAAACATGAAAAAGAAACTGTGGCTGTTGGGCATCTGTATAGCTGCCATATTAATTATATTTGCAGGAAATGTTATCAGACAGTTAAAAGAAAGCAATAACATTGAGAAAGATAATACACCTGCAAGAGCCGGTGAAATTATGAAAACAGCGGAAGCTCAAAGACTGCTAGCCTCCCTGGGGGTAAAGACAGAAGAGGCTGATGACAATGAGAAAGAACTAACCTTCAAAGAAGCACGCAGTTACCTGGCACTGATTACGGAAACCCTTAACCTTACAGAAAAGGACATAACAGATAAATTAACTTATTCCCTCTTAAACCCGGAGGATGAGAGCAAGATGAGAGTTTCAGAATTTCTAGGTTTCTATAATGCAGTACTTGACAGTATAAAAGAAGAGGCTCTTCCGGTAACAGAAAAGGAAGTATACATATTAGGCAGCAGGGAAGAAGAGGAAACAGAAGTTATTATCACGGATGTCGGAGAATTTAACTTAAAAAATGCAGTCAGTTACGAAGAATTCTATAAAGATGGTAAACTAACAGACGTTGAAGATACTATTACAGAGAGCAAAGCAGGAGAAACCAACGATAATCTTCCGGCAATCAAAGCAGTTAAAGCCTCAGATTATACAGATATGGCAGTAACTGTTCTTATAAAGGGAAAGGATGTTATCTATATCAAAGGTACTTCTGATAAAGAATGGGTCCTCTCAAATCTCTGGATCATAAGCGGTAAGGATAATAAAATATCTACCTATATAAATGGCTTTACAAAAGATTTTCTGACAGAATATCCGCTATCTGAAGAAATCGAAAATACTATCAGTAATGTTACCGTAAAAAATAAAAAGATTATTAAGATAACGATGAAACCTGATACCATCAAAGGAAAGGTGCTTTCTGCCGGTAAAAACAGCATTGAGATCCAGGGATATGGCAAAGTTCCTTTAGAAGATGGATATAAGATATATAAAATCTATGGTGATTTATCCATGGAGGTAACAAACAGTATTCTTGTAGGATATAGCACCACAGATTTTGTTGTAGCGGACGGAAAAATAGCAGCGGCCCTTATTACAGAACCAATAAAGGCTGAAAATATACGTGTACTTATTAAGACAGATAATTTCAACGGCATATTCCATGACCAGGTGGTACTTACGGCGAACAAAGATTTCACTGTTACTGCAGGGAAGACGGTAAAGAAGCACAAAGCAGGAGATAAAGTAACTATTAAGACCACGAATAAACTCTTTAAAGAAGGAAGACTGCTCATAGAGACCCAAGGAGAAAACGGAAAGATAACAATCCTTTCTGTAAACAGATCAGGAGGGAATCCCAAATACAGAGGAAATATTGAAGTAGCGAAAGAAACGGACGGACTAACCATAGTCAACGAATTATCCATGGAAGAGTACCTTTATGCTGTTATTCCCAGTGAAATGCCCACTTCCTACAATATGGAGGCACTAAAGGCTCAGGCAGTCTGTGCCAGAAGTTATGCCTATAATCAGCTGATGGCAGGCGCTTTAAGCGAATACGGAGCCCAGGTTGATGACAGTGTCAGCTACCAGGTATACAATAATCTTCCGGAAAATGAACAGTCTATTCTGGCAGTTAAGGATACCTATGGTAAGGTAATAAAATATGAGGATAAAGTAATAGATGCATATTATTTCTCCACTTCCTGGGGACATACAGCTTCCTTAAAGGAAGTATGGGGCAGTGAAGTATCTGCGCCTTATTTAACGGGAAAAGCTCAGGCGGTATATGATCTGATAGATCAAAAGACGGTATATGCAGCCTCATTCCATCCAGAGGATATTGATTACTCTGATGAAACTGCATTTCGCAGTTTTCTGGAAAAGCCTGGTTATGATACTTACGACAGTGAATTTCCCTGGTATCGCTGGAAGGTAACCATGACAAAAGACGAACTAACAAAGACCATAAATCAGAGCTTAAGCAGTCGTTATAAAGCGAATCCCGGATATATTCTGACCCTGACCGGAGGCAGCTTGTCTAAAAATCCGATTTTTGAAAGCAAAGATATTAGTACCATCGGGGAGCTTACAGACATAAAAATAGCCGCCAGAGAAACCAGCGGCGTAGTATCAAGAATATATCTGGTAGGAACCAAAGCTACAGTTTCCATTCAGAGTGAATATAATATAAGAAGCCTTCTATCACCTCTCTCTTCAAAGATTATAAGAGCAGACGATAGTTCTGTAAGCACCTTGAAGCTGCTTCCCAGTGCCTATATCTGCTTTAACAAAGGAGAGGATAAGATTACTATAAAAGGCGGCGGTTACGGACATGGAGTTGGAATGAGCCAGAATGGTGCAAAGGCAATGGCTGATTCCGGCAAGACCTTTGACCTTATCCTAAAACATTTTTATACTGGAACAGATACTGGTTTTATATATTAATTATTTATTAGGAATTTTATCATTACTGTCCTCTTCCTCATCCTCCTGCTCCTGGATATAGAGTTTATCAATGGCTTTTTTGTCCATTACTCTTATGGCTTTTCTATGCTTAAAGAGGTACTTCATATAAAATACCAGGTCACCAGAGGATAACACTACATTGATCTCACCACCGATGAACAGGATATGCATGATGAAATAGAACCATAACATGAACAGCACGATAGCAGTAAGACTTCCGTAGGTACGGGAATAGTTGCTCATGTTATCGATGTAATAGGAGTACAGGTAAGAAAACCCCATCCAGCCGGCAGCTGCTATGAGAGCTCCGGGAAATTCTCTGTATAATCTGGTAGTCCGGTTGGGTATCGCTATATAGACCATAAGGAAGAAGCAAGTCAGAATAAACAAACCTGCTATTGTACGGATACTGATAATAACCAGTGCTAAATGGGATAACACCGGTATTTTCTGTATGATCCAGTCATAGAGCTGATTACCGAAAACCAATATAAAGATGGTAACAATTAAAATAACTGTAAAAACCATAGTATAAAAGGCAGATATGAGCCGTAATTTAAAATTATTGCGGCTTTCTCTTATTCCATAAACTGCATTAAGACCTTTCACAATACCAAGAATTCCTCTGGAAGCAGCCCAGAGAGCAGAGATAGCAGCCGTTACAGAAATTAATGTACCGGAGTCATTGTGGTAGATTTCTTTGATAACACCAATAACCATTTCATCTATACTGTCAGGAAAGAACTGATCAATGACTGTAAGAAGCACATTCTGATCAATTGATAAGTATTGAATCAAAGTCAAAAACAGCATAAAGAAAGGAAAGAAAGAGATAATTACAAAAAAAGCAGCCTGAGCAGAGAAAGCTGCAATATTATCTTCTTTTACTTTACGCCCGAAGGCACGTATAATTTTATATATGGATATGATAATGTTCATAGGTTACCTCGCAAAGGGCACCAAAAAGGTGCGTATGTACTGTTTATTATATGTGTAAGGAATTAAAAATAATAAATTTTTTAAAAAATAGATTGCGTAATAGATTACTCAGAAATATATGAAAGTATAATTGCCTGGCAGAATAATCGTGATTATTCCCAGGCAATTTTATTACAGAATACTAAATTTTTAGATTTATTTGTCTATACCCACTTTGTTATAAGCTATAACAAAACCTATTCCTGTAAGTACAATCCATACAAGTATTGTTACAAAAGGCAGGATTTCCTGTGAGGAGAGACTTCCACCATCTAATATCTTATTAAAAATAATATTCATATTATAGTTGGGAGTGAATTTGGCAACTTTCCTGATATTCTCGTTGAAATCCGCCATCATTGGAATAAGGAGCAGGATTAGCATAACCGGCATACCTACAACACTGGTAGACATTTGATTCTTGGAAAACATACCAATTAACGCTCCAATAATAATCATACTGATAATAACCAGGGTTGAGATCAGTAGAAACCAGCCCAAGTACTTAACTTCCATACCGCAAATAAAAAATATAAGGATATTAGTGATTGTTGACAGTATCAGGGTCAACACAACTTTTCCGAAGAGGAACTCAAGAGCAGATACACCTGATAATAGTAGAGTTCTTAAGGTATTCTTCTCTTTCTCTTCTGCAATCAGCATGGCTATGGTGAAGCTGGAGCACATAATCAGGTTCATGTTCAGACAGAGCAGTAAAACCATCAGCTTTGGCACGTCCTCGTAACTGCCATAAATATAAGAATAGATAATACTGAATATAATAGGTAACATACACATTAAAAGTACATTTGTATTTTTCGTAAAGCTCTTAAATTCCTTTTTGGTTAAAGCTTTTATTCTTCTTAATGATAGTGTCATTATAATTCCCTCCCTGTGAGCATAAGAAATATTTGTTCTAATGTAGGTTCTGTTGAATGGATGGAAAGCAGTTTATTATCATTCATCCATTCCATAATTTTACGGCCTGTATCCGGTATGTTCTTAAGATGAAGTTTTTCAGAGCTTCCTTTTAAGATAACCTGGATTTCATCTGTTATATATTTAAGTTTCAACTCAGAAGGACTTCCAAGTTCAACGATTTCTCCATTGTTTAAGAAGGCAACTCTGTCACATAATTTATCGGCTTCTTCCATGTTATGAGTGGTTAGGAAGATAGTAGTTCCTTCTTTATTTAATAGTCTTAATAGCTTATGGATTTCCAGAGCAGTTCCGGGGTCCAGAGCCGATGTAGGTTCATCCAGAAAAAGGAGCTTGGGTTTATGGATTACCGAACGAGCCAGCATTAAGCGCTGCTTCATACCTTTTGAGAGTTTTCTGGCTTCTAATTTCTTGCTTTCAGTCAGACCAACCTTATTAAGTATCTCATCTATATTTTTCTCGGGAATTCCATAGATATCTGTGTAGAGTGACAAGTTATCCCATACGGATAATCTATCATATATACCGCTGTTATCACTTAAGATGCCGGTTTGATCGTAGATATGCTGCTTATTTGCATAAACCTCTTTACCAAATACTTTAACGCTTCCTGCAGAAGGAATGAGCTGAGAGGTAAGTAATTTAATAGTAGTAGTTTTTCCGGAACCGCTTGGTCCTAAGAAGCCGAATATTTCTCCTTCTTTCACTTTAACATTAAGTCCTGCTAAAGCTGTTTTTTCTTTAAAGTTTTTTCTGACGTTTTCCATGTCTATAATGTAGTTCATATGTTTGTTGCTCCTTTCGTTGATCATGGCTGTATTATGCCGCAGATTTATGGTCACTGCCACATATTTGAGCTGAAAGGAGCGTGAAAAACCCTGGAAGGAGCATTTTTTAGAGTGAAACCTGCATATTTTCCTCCGAATGGAGCATAGTTAGAGCTTCAAAATACTCTTTAATTCCTCCAGCCTTCCTTTAGAGAGGGGGATGGAGCTCTTAAGTTTATCGTCCATATTCAAGCTGAAGCTGTTTCTGGTCCAGGTGACCACTTCTCTGACTCTCTGGAGATTGACAAGATAGGAACGGTGACTTCGAAAGAATCCAAAATATTTAAGCCTCTCTTCCAGCTCGGTCAAGGAGAGGCTGCAGGGAAATTTCTCACTGCGGATATACAAATAGCAGGAACCCTCTCCGCTTTCAACATAATCAATTTCCATTGGATCAAAGAGGAGAATCTTGTCTTCAATTTTGGCTGGAATTTTTTCAATCGTATAGGTGTTTTTAACATCTTCGGTAATGATTTTATTTTGAACGGGAACTTCATTGTTGTTAATTTCCGTACAGCCTTCCTCCTCAAGCCGGTAAGCTTTATCCCCTACAAGGATGGCATCTTTTAAATGTACAGAGGTCAGCAAAAGAGCAGTATTATTATCACAGAGCTTTCTGATATTTTCAATTATCAGGCTGGCACCTTCATTATCCAGATTTAATATTGGTTCCTGTATGAGTAAAAGAGCAGGTTTTTTTAATATTTCTCTTGCAAGGCTGACTCTTCTCTTTTGAGAATAACTTAATTTCTTGATAACTTCTTTACCGATATCAAGAAGCGCCAGTTTTAACATAACAGCTTTATAATCTCCGTTGTTTCCATAAACTTCTGTGAAGAATTTCAAATAACTCTCAATAGTCATCCCCTCATACAAAGCATCCTCTTTTAAAATAACACCAATGGAGTTAGGATTTTTGCGTATATAGTCTTGATAAGGCATGTCCCCAAGTAATATTTCACCTCTGGAGGGGAGTTCTTTACCTAAAATTAATTGAAATAATAAATCACTCATCTCGCTAGTGCATTCCAGACTTACGGAACTGCCTGGGTTTACTGTTATATTAAGACCCTTTATGGATTGACTTTTATTTTCCTTATATAAATCTCTGATTATCAGCATGGTTTAATCCTTTCTGGCTGACATATGTGATTCCCTTATGTCTGGGATATTATAACATAAACCTATGGCATAAAAAAGCCGGTTGATCATAATATCTTTCATGGCAGATTGACCTCTGGGTATTATTTATAATAAGAAAGAGTCAACGCAAATAAGTTTACGGTATGTATGGGAATAGGTAATAAATTATAGGTGGTATTTATAAATTGTCGCATATTATTACAGGATTTTTCTTTATATCAAGAAAATATACAAAAGTTACCGATTAAGAATTTGTATAATATGTAAAGAATGAGAAAATATGGCATAATTTCTTGACTTTGGAAATATATGAAGGTAAAATGATGAAGTTAGTTTGTATATATAATAAAAAAATAAAATATAGAAGTAAATGCAGTCATAAAAAGTAATATAAAGGGGTGATAAAGACTATTTTAAGGACTGCTTTATTTATATAGTTTTATCAATTTCTAACGTACAGCGAAGGATTAACGTATGAAAAAACTAGGTATAATTGGTGGGTTGGGACCAATGGCAACAGCGTATTTCATGGAACTTGTTATTAAGATGACCAAAGCGGGAAAAGATCAGGATCATATCAAAATGTTTCTATATAGTATACCGGACGCACCGGACAGAACAGCGTATATCTGCGGCAAGAGTAAGAAAAGCCCTCTCCCCCATATGATAAAGGCCGGCAGAAGTTTGATTGATCAGAAAGTGGATTTTCTTGCGATTCCCTGTGTGACGGCACAGTATTTTTATAAGTCCTTAACGGAAGAACTAAAAGTACCGGTAATCCCTTTAGTAGCCAATATTGCCAGAGAGATAAAGCAAAAGGGCATTAAGGCTGTAGGAATACTGGCTACCCAAGGGACAATTGAAAGTCAAGTTCTCCAGAAAGAATTTATGGAGTGCGGAATTGAAGTGATTCTTCCGTCCAAAGAAGGTCAGGCGGCAGTTATGGATGTAATCTATAACCAGATTAAAGCCGGAAAACCGGTGGATCTTAATGAGTTCACGGATGTTGGAAATGAGCTGATTGATAAGGGGGCAGAAAGATTAATTATAGGATGTACGGAATTGTCACTTATAAAGAAAGAATATCCCCTTGAAAGAGTTTATGTGGATATATTAGAAGTATTAGCTAAAAATGTCGTAGAATACAGCGGAGCTCCTCTGCGTATGGAATACAGCGACATCGTATAATGAAAAGGAACGGGAAAAATGCAGACAAATGTACTTGAATATATTGAAAAGACAGTAAATGAAGTACCTGATAAAATAGCTTTTGCTGATGATAAGGTAGAGATAACCTTTAGCAGGTTCTACAAAGACTGCCGCACCATCGGAACTGCTCTGGCAAACAGAGGGATTTACAAAGAACCGGTGTTAATTTTTATGGAAAAATCGCCTTATACCATTGAGGCTTTTTTTGGCACTATTTATAGCGGTAACTATTATGTTCCTTTAGATGAAGAAATGCCAAAGAAAAGAATGGAACTGATCATTGAAAATACCAATTCAAGAATGCTCATTTGCAGTGAAAAAATGCTTGAAAAGGTTGAAAAGCTGGGATTCTCAGGTCAGGTGTGTCTTTTTGAAGAGCTGCTTACCGGTGATATTGATGAGAAACAACTTTTAACAATTAGAGAACAGTCAGTAGATTTAGATCCCATCTATGTATTATTTACTTCCGGTTCAACAGGTATTCCTAAGGGAGTAGTTGGTCATCACAGAGGCGTTATTGATTATATTGAGAATTTATCTGAGGTGTTGGAGCTGAATAGGGACTCTGTATTTGGTAATCAGGCACCCCTTTATTTTGATGCCTGCATGAAGGAATTGTATCCGACCATGAAATTTGGCGGCACCACCTATCTCATACCCCAGCAATACTTTATGTTCCCGGTGAAGCTGGTGGAATTTTTGAATGACAAGAAGATAAATACCGTTTGCTGGGTGGTTTCAGCCCTTACCATGATTTCAGGTTTTGGAACCTTTGATATTGTCAAACCGAAATATCTGCATACCATTGCTTTTGGCAGTGAAGTATTTCCTATAAAAGAGTTTAACAAATGGCGTGATAATCTTACGGAGGCTGCTTTTACCAATCTGTACGGACCTACCGAAGCGACAGGAATGAGCTGCTATTATAAGGTAAACAGAAGCTTTGAATTAGATGAAGTTATTCCTGTGGGAAGACCCTTTCGCAACACACAGATACTGCTTATCAATGAAGAAGGGAAAGCAGTTCCTCAGGGTGAAACCGGTGAAATATGCATCAGGGGAACCTGTTTGACAGCCGGTTATTATAATAACTCAGAAAAAACAAAAGAAGTATTTACGCAGAATCCGCTAAACCCTTATTTTCCGGATCTGATTTACCGGACAGGAGATATCGGACGATTTGATGAGAGCGGTAATCTAATATTCGTATCCCGCAAGGACCATCAGATCAAGCATATGGGTCACCGGATTGAGCTTGGTGAAATCGAAGCCAATGTTAACACAGATGACCGTATACAATCCGTCTGCTGTGTATATATGAAGGAATCCGGGAAGATTGTATTGTTCTATGCAGGAGATCTTGATAAAAAAGAACTTACTTCTTCACTGAAAGAAAAATTGCCCCGTTACATGATACCAAACGCCATTGTGCAGTTGGAGGCTCTGCCGTTAACACCAAACGGCAAAAAGAATCGTCTTGTCATGGAGCAGATATATCTTGATATGAAAAATAAGGAGAAAAAATAATGGAAGAAATACTGAGAATACTGGAAGAATTACATTCAGATGTAGACTATTTAAAGGAAGAGAAGCTGGTAGATAATAAAATCCTGGACTCCTTCGATCTGGTTACCTTGATAACAGAGTTAGGAGAAGAATTTGATATTGAGATAACAGCTAAAGATTTTATACCGGAAAACTTTAATTCAGTCAAAGCCATTGCTGCAATGGTGGAAAGATTAGCGGAAGAATAAATATGTTATTTACATCCTATGAATTTGTAATCTTTATACTGGCTTGCTTCTTATTATATTATATAGTACCTAAGAAGTTTCAATGGATGATTCTGCTTGCTGCCAGCTATTTCTTCTATTTTATGGCTGGAACCTTCTTCCCTTTGTTTATATTTATCACTTCCTTCTCTACTTATTTAGCAGGAAGAATATTGAACAAGTTATCGGATGAACAGCAGAATTATATAGCGCAGAGAAAAGCAGAGCTAACCAAAGAGGAAAAGAAAGCCTATAAGTCAAAAATGAATGCAAAGAGCAAAGGTGTAATGTTAGCCTGCCTGCTCTTTAACTTTGGAATACTTGCAGTTCTTAAGTATACCAATTTTGCAATTGATAATATTAACAATCTGTTTATGGCGGTTGGCTCATCAAAGGAAATTAGTTTTGTTGATATTATAATACCTTTGGGAATCTCTTTTTACACCTTTCAGTCTATGGGCTATCTCCTGGATGTTTATTGGGGTAAGAGCAGAGCCCAAAGTAATTTTTTCAAGTTTGCTCTATTTGTATCTTTCTTCCCGCAGTTGGTACAGGGACCTATCAGCAGATACAATGATCTGAAAGACTCTTTATATAAGGAACATACTGCTGACTGGATTCAGATCAGACGTGGTCTTGAGAGGATTCTCTGGGGATATTTTAAGAAAATGGTTATTGCTGACCGTATACTTGTAGCGGTCAATATGATAATCGATGACTCGGATTATTACAGAGGTGGATTCGTACTTATTGGTATGGTGTTCTATGCCATAGAGCTTTATGCTGACTTTACTGGTGGTATTGATATCACCATCGGTATAGCACAGGTTTTTGGAATTCGCCTTGCTGAGAACTTTGAGCGCCCCTTTTTCTCAAAAAATATCGCAGAGTATTGGAGAAGATGGCATATCACCATGGGTACCTGGTTCAAGGATTATGTTTTCTATCCCATGAGTATCAGCAAACCCCTTAAGAATGCAACCACTTTTTCAAAGAAGCATTTTGGTAAAGGCGTGGCTAGAAGAGTTCCTATATACATAGCCACACTGGTTACCTGGTTTGCCACCGGTATCTGGCATGGTGCAAGCTGGAATTTTATTGTCTGGGGATTACTAAATGGTATTATTATACTGATTTCACAGGAATGTGAGCCCCTTTATGCAAGATTTCATCAGAAGTTTCCCTCTTTATCTGAGAAGAGGTATTATCAGGGATTTCAGGTTATACGAACCTTCCTGTTAATGTGTTCCCTGCGTTTACTGGATTGTTACCGTGATGTTGGTACATCAGCAAAGATGTTTCTCAGTATGTTTACTGAGTTTCGCATTACAGATCTGACCGCAGCAGAATTTCTGGATATGGGTCTGACAGGGGCAGATTACTTCATAGTATTGGCAGGAGTGCTGATTATGATCTTTGTAAGTCTGAAAGGACGCAGAGGCAGTGTAAGAGAAGCTATTGATGTAAAGCCGTTTATTATCCGGTATGCTTTAATCATTGGATTATTTTTTGCAGTTATATTATTCGGAGCATATGGAATCGGTTATGATGCTGCACAATTTATTTATAACCAATTCTGATACATAGGAGTGTAACAAGATGAAAAAAGCAATTAGGAGAATAACAGCTGTTATTATAGTGATAGCTCTTTTATTTGGCTTACAGCGTTTGGTAACGCCAAAGTATATGGATGATATTTTAGAAGGTTCCTTCATTGGAGAGTATTACAAGGAGAAACCAGAGCATGATGTTATCATGATCGGAGACTGTGAGGTATATGAAAACTTCAGTCCCATTACTCTTTGGGAACAATATGGCATTACTAGTTTTATCAGGGGAAGTGCCCAACAGCTGGTATGGCAGTCTTATTATCTGCTGGAAGATACCTTAAGGTATGAAACCCCTGAGGTGGTTGTGTTTAATGTACTGGCATTAAAGTATAATGAGCCCCAGCGAGAAGAATATAACCGGATGTCCATAGATGGTATGAAATGGTCTGCTGCTAAATGGAAGAACATTAAGGCCTCCATGACAGAAGAAGAGAAAGCCCTTGATTATGTGTTTCCCATACTGCGCTTTCACAGCCGCATTACTCAGCTGACCAAGAGCGATTTTCAGTATTATTTAGAGAAAAGAAAAGTTACACATAACGGATATTATATGAGAGTGGATATAGAGCCGGTGGAAGATCTTGATCTTTATGCAGAGGAAGAACCAGATACTCTTGAAATCGGTGAAAATGCCATGAATTATATGGATAAGATAAAGGACCTCTGTGAGAAAAAGGGGATTAAGCTTGTGTTAGTCAAAGCCCCCAGCATATCGCCAGTCTGGTATGATGAATATGAGGATCAAATGATTGAATATGCTGCTGCAAATAATCTTCCCTATATTAATTATTTGGATTTAGTAGAAGAACTTGGTATTGATTATACGAAGGATACCTATGATGCAGGTCTTCATATGAATCTATCAGGAGCAGAAAAACTTTCTAATCATTTAGGCGGGTTTCTTCAGAGCAGCTATAATCTTAAAGATCACAGAGAAGACGAGAAATTAAAGAAACTCTGGGATGAGAAGATAGAATTTTATAATAACATGAAGGCAGCACAATATAAGGAACTGGAGGACTACGGTTACCTTAAAAGTTATGGCGGTGAATCAGAGGAGTAATCAAACACTTTAAGCTTAGAAGGAAATCAATAAATAGATTTCAGGTGAGCTTAAACAATTAGAAGGGAGAAAGTTATGAAAAAGATATTAAAAATGTTTATCTGCTATTTCCTTATTGCAGTAATAGGAGTAACCTTATCAACAGGAGTGGCACAGGCAGCCTCTAAAGGTTATGTATTTAAGTATAAGAAAGCTAGTGCCAGCATGGATGGGAAAGCTTCATCCTTACTTAAGAAAGCAGGAACACCGGATAAGAAAACAGCTGTAAAGAGCTGTGCTTACAAAGGAATGGACAGAACCTATACATATGAAGGTTTTGTAGTAAAGACATATTCTAATACCAAAAATGGTACTGAGTATATAAACAGTATAAAAATTACTTCTTCAAAAGTAGAGACAGCAGAAGGAATTACCATTGGAAGTTCTAAAAATAATATGATTAAGGCTTATGGTAAGAATGCAGGTGAATTTGGTGTTTACACTTATACGAAAGGAAATTCCAAGTTAGTCATAGAATTGGATGATTCCGACAAGGTAAGTTCCATAGAATATCTGGCTGACTAAAGGCAGGAATCTATAACAGGCTTTTTAGAGGGAGTAGAAAATGAAGAAGTACAGAATAATGAAATACCTGATAGTAGCAATAGCTTTTATACTCTCAGGTGTAACTACAGTAAATACAGCCGCAGCTGCTGAAAGCAAGGTATCTGCTACAATATCATCTGATAAGGTTTTAGTAGGAAAAACACTTGCTATAACCTCAAAGACCAAAGATGTTACCTATAAAAGCAGTGATACAAATATTGCCTATGTAAATACAAAAGGTATTATAATAGGTAAGAAAAACGGCCAGGCTGTCATCTCTGTTAACAAACAAGGATATACTTCAAAGAAATTTACGGTTACGGTTAATAAAAACGGTAAAAAGCCAGCTATCCCGGTATGGTACGAAGAACTTCAGCTGGTAAACAGTAAGGTAACAGCGGATGGACAGTTTACGGCAAGGGTAAAAAATAGCAGTAAGGGAACTGTTACAAAAGTTATCTATACCTTTCAAACGGATGTGTTGGTAGAGTCAGAGGAACCTTCAGAAGATGGATCAGATGATACGGAACCTGTAAATAATGAAGGTGCAGCTGCCGGAGAAACAGAGGAAAATGCAGCAGATGGACTTAACGGTTCAGATACACCTGGTACCACTTCAGATAATACAGTTCCTCAACCCACAACAGCGGCAGAAAAAAGTACAGCTGACAAAGCCGTGCAGGAATCAGATACAAAGAACAATAAGAATACAGGAAATACTGAAACCAAGATAGTTACTGAGAAGAAAACAGTTAAATTAACCTTTACTAAAATAGGTGCCGGTAAGACCTCCGGTTATCTAAAGAGTGTTGGACCTGCATCAAAGGATATAAAGGATATGAAACTGCAAAAAGTTCAGATCTATTCCGGTGATGTTCTTATAACTTATAACGCATTAACCGATAAATATGCATACACCTGGGGTACAAAGGATACCAAAGCTCCTGTGATAACCGGAATGGTTGGTAAAAACAGCTACAATAACGGCGAGATCTACATGGTCGTCTATCCGGACAAGAAATATGATTTCACTAAATATGTCCATGCCTCAGATGACAGGGACGCAGCAGTGAAGCTTACGGTAGATACCACTGGTATCAACTATAAGAAAGAAGGTATTTATACTGTTACTTATACAGCGAAAGACAGTGCCGGAAATGCATCAAAAGCCAGAGCTAAAGTACAGGTAAGACTTCCGGTTAAGATTGACAGCTGGGCAGATCAGGTATTAAAAGGAATCGTTAAAGACAGCTGGTCTGATGAAAAGAAAGCTGTAGCAGTTTATACCTATATCAGAAAGAACATCACCTATGTTGACCATTCTGATAAATCCAGCTGGGAAAAAGCAACTGAGTATGGATTGAAATATAAAAGCGGTGACTGCTTTACCTATTATTCTACAGCTAAACTGCTGCTTACACGCCTTGGCATTCCCAATATCATGATTGTAAGAAGCCAGGGGGAAGGACACCATTGGTGGAATCTTGTATATGTAGAAGAAGGTTGGTATCATTACGATACAACTCCAAGAAAAGTGCAAGCACTCTTCTGTCTGCTAACGGATGCACAGCTCACTTATTATTCTGACCAAAACGGCGGATTATTTATATGGGACAGCAGCAAATATCCGGAAAGATCTGACAAACAGATTAGGGAATTAATATTCGGCAGACGATATTAAACTCTTTTTCAACGGTATCAGCCTTGACAAGAGAAAATATTGTGCTAAAATGGTATACATATGTAAAGGCAATGAAGGTGACAGGAGTTTGACTCCTTACCGGATAATTGTTTTCTGTCAGAGAGAGGAAGTCACCGGCTGAAAGCTTCCTTCAGTTCAGATAATTATTTACTTTCACACTGGAGCTGCATCCTTGAAGATAAGTAGGGGATGACGTAGTAGGCACGTTACGCTTAGACTTGAGTGCCTGACGAGAGGTTATATTGAAGTTTATATAATTGCTCAGAAGGAATTAGGGTGGTACCGCGGAATGGTTCTAGTTTTAAGAAATGTCTTAAAATGATGATACAGCTCCGTCCCTTTTGGGACGGAGCTTTTTTGATGCGTAAGAGTAGCAGACTCTTAGGCAGGATGAAACGGTAATAAGTGTTTCATTGCAGCTATATTAAGTTTTATTGAAGGAAAGGAGAAAGATGATGCAGGAAAAATTAAAAGCAATTGTAAATGACGCCCTTGAGAAAATGAAAGCAGCAGATCAGCTTGACACTTTAAATGATATAAAAGTAGCATATCTGGGTAAAAAAGGCGAGCTGACAGAAATCTTAAAGTCTATGAAGGAGGTATCTCCTGAAGACAGACCTAAGGTAGGTCAGTTAGTAAATGAAGCCAGAACTGTTCTGGAGGAGAAATTAGAGGACGCTAAAAAAGGCTTCCTTAATAAGATAAAAGAAGAGCAGATAAAGAAGGAAACGATCGACGTTACTCTTCCTGCTAAAAGACCTCATATGGGACACCGCCATCCGAATAATATAGCTTTGGATGAAGTAGAGAGAATCTTCGTTGGTATGGGTTATGAAGTGGTGGAAGGTCCTGAAGTAGAGTATGATTACTACAACTTCGAAGCACTTAATATACCTGCTAACCACCCTGCTAAGGATGAACAGGATACTTTCTATGTTAACAGCAATATTCTGTTAAGGACGCAGACTTCACCGGTTCAGGTAAGAGTAATGGAAGAGGGAAAACTACCTATTCGTATGATTGCACCGGGAAGAGTATTCCGTTCCGATGAAGTGGATGCCACTCATTCACCTTGTTTTAACCAGATTGAAGGACTTGTAATAGATAAGAATATCACTTTTTCCGATTTAAAGGGTACCCTGGCTGAATTTGCAAAACAACTTTTTGGTGAAGGCACAAAAGTTAAATTCAGACCTCATCACTTCCCCTTCACTGAGCCTAGTGCAGAGGTAGATGTAACCTGCTTTAAATGTGGCGGAGACGGCTGTCGTTTCTGTAAAGGCACTGGCTGGATTGAAATCCTTGGCTGCGGTATGGTTCATCCTAACGTACTTAAGATGAGCGGTATCGATCCGGAGGAATACACTGGATTTGCTTTCGGTGTTGGTCTTGAGCGTATTACACTTCTAAAATATGAAATTGATGATATGAGACTCTTATACGAGAATGATATCCGATTCTTAAAGCAGTTCTAGAATGAATATAGTGGTACTGCCAAAAAGACAGTAACTTAATTCACACTTATTATAGAAAGAAACAGATTAATAGGAGGAGACACATGAATACGCCATTGTCATGGATTAAAGCATATGTGCCGGGGCTTAACGTTACCCCTCAGGAATATACTGATAAAATGACCTTAAGCGGTAGTAAGGTTGAAGGATTTGATGCCCTTGATAGGGATCTTGAGAAAATAGTAGTAGGTAAGATATTAAAGATAGAAAGACATCCGGATGCAGATAAACTGATTATCTGTCAGGTACAGATTACAGAAGACGGAGAAACTGTACAGATTGTAACAGGTGCTCCCAATGTATCCGAAGGAGATGTCATTCCTGTTGTATTAGAAGGCGGAAGAGTTGCCGGTGGACACGATGGTAATAAAACAGCCGGTGGAATCAAGATCAAGAAGGGTAAGCTTCGTGGCGTAGAATCCTTTGGTATGATGTGTTCAATTGAAGAACTGGGTTCCAGCAAAGAGATGTATCCAGAAGCTCCCGATAACGGAATTTATATCTTCAGTAATAATGAAGCCTATAAAGATATAAAAATCGGCTCCAGTGCAATAGAAGCTCTTGGGCTTAACGATGTGGTGTTTGAATATGAGATCACCTCTAACCGTGTGGACTGCTTTGGTGTAATTGGTCTTGCCAGAGAAGCAGCAGCAACCTTTAATCAGGAATTTATACCTCCTGTTGTCAAAGAAACCGGCAACAATGAAAAGGCATCAGATTTTATAAAAGTTTCCATTGAAGACAGTGATCTTTGCTCCAGATATGTAGCAAGAGTAGTTAAGAATATTAAGATAGCACCTTCACCGCAGTGGATGCAGAGAAGACTCGCTGCATGCGGTATCAGACCTATTAACAATATCGTAGATATCACAAACTATGTAATGGAAGAGTATGCCCAGCCTATGCATGCCTATGACCTTGACCTGATAGCAGGAAAAGAGATCATTGTACGCAGAGGTAAAGACGGAGAAGAATTTACTACCCTTGACGGTCAGGTAAGAAAGATTGATTCTTCTATCCTTATGATTTGTGATGGTGAAAAGCCTGTTGGTATCGCAGGAATCATGGGTGGCGAGAATTCAAAGATTACAGACGAAGCAACTACTCTGCTCTTTGAAGCAGCTTGCTTTGACGGCACCAATATCCGCCTCTCCGGTAAAAAAATTGGACTTAGAACAGATGCAGCAGCAAAGTTTGAGAAAGGCTTAGATCCCAATACTGCACTAGAAGCAATTAACAGAGCCTGCCAATTAATCGAAGAACTGGGTGCCGGTGAAGTTGTAGGTGGTGCAGCAGATGTATATCCTGTAATTCGCACAGAAAAAAGAGTTCCTTTTGATTATAACAGAACAAATAAAGTACTTGGCACAAACCTCTCCAAAGAGACCATGCTTTCCTATTTTAAGAAAATCGATCTGAGTTATGATGAAGAGACCAGTGAAGTAATTGTACCAAGCTGGAGGCAGGATGTTAATTTGCAGGCTGATTTAGATGAAGAAGTAGCACGTTTCTTTGGGTATGATAATATACCTACGACCCTTCCAAACGGAGAAGCCACAACAGGAAGCCTTCCCTTTAAGCTTCGCATTGAGAATGTAGCAAGAAACGTAGCGGAACAATGCGGTTTTTCAGAGGCTATGAGCTATTCCTTTGAGAGTCCTAAGGTATTTGACAGACTGCTTCTTCCGGCAGAAGATAAGAAACGCCAGGCAGTTGTTATTTCAAACCCTCTTGGTGAAGATTATAGCATAATGAGAACGCTTCCTCTTAACGGAATGTTCCTGTCACTGTCTACTAATTATAACCGCAGAAATAAGAATGTGCGCCTTTACGAATTATGCAACACCTATCAGCCGAAAGCACTTCCTCTGACAGAGCTGCCTGAGGAAAGAGTGCAGTTAGTTCTTGCTTTCTACGGTGACGGAGATTTCTTTGAACTAAAAGGTGTACTGGAAGAGATTCTTACAAAAGTGGGATTAAAGGACAGAGTAAGCTATGAACCAGGAACCTTAAAGCCTTATCTCCATCCAGGAAGACAGGCTGAAATGACATATGATGGTACCATTATCGGTTATTTAGGTGAAATACATCCTGATGTACTTGAGGGCTATGATATCGGTGATAAGGCTTATGTCGGAGTGCTGGATATGCCTGAAATCGTAGCAAGAGCTTCCTTTGATGTAAAATATCAGGGTATTGCGAAATATCCTGCGGTTACCAGAGATCTAAGCATGCTGGTGAAGAAAGAGATAACAGCCGGCCAGGTTGAGGAAGTTATTCGTAAGAGCTCTGGCAGCATACTTGAGAACTGTGAACTCTTTGATATCTATGAGGGTACACAGATCAAGCCAGGATTTAAATCAATGGCCTATTCCCTATCTTTCAGAGCAAAGGACAGAACTTTGGAGGAGAAGGATATTACAGAGGTTATGAACAGAATCCTTAAGAATCTTGGTAATATGGGAATTGAATTAAGACAATAGTAGAAACCTTATTAGAAGTCCTTTTCTCTGAAGATTTTGTGTGCTATCCTCAAAACGGATTGTTTGAACGAAGTTAAGTATCTGTTTGAGGATATGCCAAGCACAAAAACTACAGAGAATCAGGACTTTTTATACATTGTAGCGGAAGTATGAAGCTTTCTGTTTCGTGCAAATTTCCGCCTCATAGATAAAAACTGACGTTTGACACTCGAATCAACTTTTCTGACAAGGTTTTGACAAATTAAGCCATTATGATGTACAATAACAATAGTCAGACAAATAAACAACAGAGGAGGTTCAATATGAAAAAAGGGATGAGAAAAGCGCTGGCAGTTCTTATGATTACTGCACTGATATTGCCTTTGCTTACCTCAATAGGTTCTCTCACTGCCAAAGCGGCAGCAGCACCGGCTCTTTCCACGAAGACAAGAACTCTGGTAGGAGTTGGTTCAACTTTTACCTTAAGTGTAAAGAATCTGGATAAAACAAAAGTGAAATCCACTAAGTGGACTTCATCCAATAAGAAGATTGCAACAGTTGGCGCCACCACCGGTTATGTTACGGCAAAAGGTAAAGGAAGCGCAACAATTAAATTAACTATTACATATACAAATAAGAAGACAACTACTTTGAGTTGTAAGGTAACTGTTAAGATACCTGCAACGAAAATTGTAATCAACAACGCAACAGATACAGCAGATAACAATGGAAGACATTTGTTAGAGGTTGGTGAAAAGTATGATTTCAATGTAACATTAACACCCTCCAATGCCAATGATGTTGTAACCTACAGCATTAACAAACCGGAGTTTGCAACCGTTGATAAAAACGGTATTGTTACAGGAATTAAACCTGGGTTTGTAATTCTCACAGCAACTGCTTCTATGACAGAGGCTGGAGCCTCAAAGAGCAGTGTTTTCAGTAGTATAAACATTGAAGTAGCAGGCAAGACAGCAAGAGTTAAGTCAGCAGTTATTACCGATAATTCTACCCTGACCGTTACGTTCGACCGTGCAGTGGATGCAGCTACAATCTTTGACAAGAATAAGAAACTGTTGAATGTTCTAGAGATTACACCTAAGGCAGATGAAAAAGGTAATCTGGCAAGTGGAGTAGGTACCCTGTCAGGAACTTTGTCTTCCGATGCGAAGGTATTAACAATCAATACAACAAAGATTTTTAGCGGTAAATATAATATCCACGTTTCATCTGCTATTTTATCCACAGATGGTATAGCAATGCAGAACTATTATACAGACTTGACCTATGTGGATACTACACCACCATATTATACAGGCTTTACAGTAGATGATTCCGGGTATAAGGCATCCATTAACTTCTCAGAAAGTATGGATTTCTCAGGTCTTACTATCGTAGATGCAAGATTGAATACAACATCAACCGCAACTCAGGCTATGCCAGCAACCCTGGCTCTGCTTAAGAGCAAGACGAACTATAAGCCAAGTGCTGATGGTAAGTCCCTGATAATAGATATGTCAAGCATTTCAAGTTATGATAAAGACAAACAGTTTACAGTGGTTTTATCCGGTATTAAAGATCTTGCAGGAAACTATCCTACAACATACAATATCTCTACTATAGTAGGAACAGATACATCCTATAAACCTCAGGCAAACATTGTCATGATAGAGAGAACCGGCTATAATACCATAACAGCTACCTTTAACAGAAACATCCGCGTTCCCGGTGTACTTCAGTTAAGTAATGGCGAATATATAACAAATGGTACGGTAGACGCAACAGATGCCAAGAAGGTTAACTACACGATTTCCTCCACAGGAGCTCTGCTTACAGGCGTACAGAAGGTGTTTATCGGTATGTGGGATAGTTACAATGTTAATCCTTCCGATACTACCGGCAGATCCTTCTTAACTTATACGGTTGACTTTACAATCACTACGAATATACCTAGTATAAGTAAATTTGAACTGAGGACAGAAAGCGTAAACGGAACAGATACCTATCTGTTAACATTGACTTATAACAAAGACGTAACGCTTATGTCACAGACCGGTAACCTTACAGCTACCAGAGTTGTTACCTCCAATAACGATATCTATAGCAACAGAACAATATCTTATATGGCTTCTGTCAGCGGAAATATTGTTACCTTAATATTGAACTCTTCACAATTTAGTGATGCAGGTCAGTATACCATATCAATACCTTCCGGATTAGTAAAGGATCAATATTATAATACGAATCCTGAAGAGACAATCCAGCTTTCAAAGACAGCCTCTGCATCATCAATATTACCAGGCCCCAGGTCAGTAACTCAGTCACCGGTTACACCAAGCCAGATATTTGTAACCTTTGCGGATAAAGTTGATGAAGTAACAGCACAGACGATTACAAATTACTATATACCGGGTGTAAGTATTATAAAGGCAGAACTTACCTCCAACGCAAATACAGGAGCAACTATTACCCTGACTGTAGCAGCAGGTTCCATATCATATACAACCTTGTACCCGATTACCATAACAAATATCAAGGGTTACAACAATACGTATACAGCTATGAATCCTTTTAGCAGCACCATTGCTTTAACTGAAAATTCAGGACCTTATTTAACCGGAGCAACTTATACTTATCCTAATATCGTTACACTGACTTTCAGTGAAAATGTGAAAGGAAACCCCAGCTTTGAAGCCTTACAGAATAATATCAATATGGCTTACAGCTGCTCCTTCGCAGATAACAAGGTAATGATTCTGTTAAATAATACACCTTCTAAAGGTGTACCGATTACAATCAAGGCTACAACAAGCAACTCTGTAACAGATACCAGCGGTAATGCAGCTACCTTTACAGAAGTAACAGTAGTACCTAATTATTAATCGTAATCATTAACTACAGACATACTTATATTAATAAAGTTATGGATTTAAACAAAAAAGAACTTTTGCAGGATATACTTGCGAAAGTTCTTTTTTTTAAAACATCTTTTAGTTTTCAACTTATGCCCTGTGTTAGGTGCTTTAGCACATAAATAATAAGAAAGTTGAAAACATCTTTAGTTTTCAACTTATGCCCCCTTTACGTACTTATGGTTTTGTTTTATAATAGTTGAGATATAAAAACCTGCAGTGGAGGACTTTGTCAGTGAAAAACCTCAGTAACAAACTAATAATGTCTGTCAGCCGCTTACTGTTTGTGTTATATCTTATTTTATTAGCATATTTTTTGTTTTTTAGTGAACATTACGGAAGAACAATTAGTTCTGGTGAATATAGATATAATTTAACCTTATTTAAAGAAGTTAAGCGATTTATAGAATACAGAGATGTCATCGGACCGGAGGCTTTTATTGTTAATATATTCGGAAACGTTCTGGCATTTGCACCATTTGGATTTGTATTACCCATCATTAGTCCGGACAACAGAAAACTATTAAATATTACTCTTTTAAGCCTGGAATTCAGCCTTACAATTGAACTGCTGCAATTAATCTTTAAAGTGGGGATTTTTGATGTTGATGATCTTCTAATGAATACCATAGGAGGATTTATAGGAGGTCTATGCTTTTTTCTTGCAAGAAAGATGCTAAGATCATTTCGAAGAAAATATAAATAAAACGAAATAAAACAGATATAAAATATAAGTTCAACTTATATAGATATAGCTTTAAGGGGTGATATATGTTTAAAACGAGAAAAGACAGTTATAAGTTTACAGGGAAAAGTCATTCTGTAAAAGGGATGGTGTCAACGGTCATAGGCGGTGTGAGTATTGCCGGACTTCTGGCACTATTTATTGTGTCAGGGATATACAAAGGGAACGGTTCCATCATGTTTGGTATCGCAGGAATGATATTGTTTATTTTATGTTTTATAGGTTTTATTGTAGGTGTAAGAGCCTGTTTGGAAAAAGAAATCTATTATACTGCACCAATTACGGGAATGTCTATAAACGGTATTCTTACTATCACTTTATTTATACTCTATGTGATGGGGATCTTTATGTAATAGGTACCTGTAACATAATAATAAGAGGTGTTTAAGTTACTTACAATCGTAACAGAAGGAAAAATAAAATTGAAGTATAAAGGAGGTTTCTTATTTGAATTACCAGGAACTTATGAAAGAACAGAATGACGGTATCAGGGAAAGATATGAGCTTGCTGTGGGGCGTATAAAAGAAATACAAGCGGAAGAGAGTGTAAAAGAACCCTGCAGAGATTATTTTATAAAAGTAGCAGCATTCATAGAAAAAGCAGTGAGTTATTCTGCACTTACTGAAGAAAATAAATTTAAAGAGTTGTCTTTGAAGGAATTACAAGAACTCAATAAAAGCCTTTATGAGGATATTCTCAAGGAGAATTATGAAAGTTCTTATGCTAACCCTGCTTTTGCAGCTGAAAAGCTCGGTAAGAAATACGGCAAAATCTTAAGTTATCTCTATGCTGAAATCAGAGGAATGATTGTATATGCAGCAGAATCCAGACTATATTTCATGACAATCTATATGGAGCAGCTGATTGAGATATACAATTATTTTGAAGAAGAAGATGAGTATACCTATAAGGATATCAAGCGGGCAGTCTGTGATTTTAATATGGACAACTGCAATGATATCATGGAATATCGTACCAGAGAACTGTTGGATGAGGAGCTCTCTTTTGCTGCTGATATTATAGAGAGCTGGGATTTATCAGACTTAAGATATCTGTACCAATTCGGTGAATATATCGGAGAAAATGAGATTAAAACAGCAGAGTTTCTGAATAAGCTGCCGGAAGATGAGATAAAAGCAATGGCTTTTACTTATACAGATGGTTATAGAAGAGGTTTCCAGGCAGGCGGAATTGATTTAAGTCAAAAGAAAACAGTATGTATCCGTTACAACATAGGTTTTGAGAGAATGGTGAAATATGCTATTGAGTATTTTGCGGAAATGGGCTTAAAACCTATTATGTACCGTACTGCTACTGCCAGCATGGACAAGAAGCAGCATTTAAGAATCGGTTATCATTCAACAGGTCCAAACTATCAGTATGACTATGACCACCGTTTTGATATTGGATTATATATGGACAAAGCCTTTCATGAACGCAGACTTCAGGCTTATAAAGCTTCTTTTGAGAAGTATAAAGACAAGGCGGCAGGTTTTGCAGGACCTGCTCTTATACAGGTATTCGGTGAGAAGAACTTTGCACCAAAAGCCAAAGATGAAGTTATTAAGCTTGACAAAAGGCAGCAGAAGTTATCAGTGGCTTATCAGCGTGATTCCAATATGGTATTTTACCAATATATTAAAGGTGATGAAACCAGCTTCACCATAATTGCTTATCCGATTACTGAAATAGGAGAACAGTTTGAAGAAATCTTCCGTGAGACTGTAAAGGTAAACAACCTGGATAATGATATTTACAAAGGTATTCAGCAAAAGATTATTGATTGTCTGGATACCGGTGAATATGTCAGAATAAAAGGTACCGGAAATAATCGTACCGATCTTAAGGTCATGTTATATGAACTGAAAGATCCTGCCACTGAAACCATTTTTGAGAATTGTACCGCAGATGTAAATATTCCTGTTGGCGAAGTATTTACCTCACCAAAACTTACAGGTACAGAAGGAATCTTAAATGTATCCAGAATATTCTTAAATGGACTGGAATACACAGACCTTACTATAACTTTTAAGGATGGTATGATAACAGAGTATAACTGCGGTAATTTCACTGACCCGGAAGAAAATAAACGATATATGAAAGAAAATATACTCTACAATCAGGACACCCTTCCTATGGGAGAATTTGCAATTGGAACCAATACCACTGCCTATGTAATGGCTGGTAAATACGGAATTTGGGATAAGCTTCCTATACTCATAGCTGAGAAAACAGGACCTCATTTTGCAGTTGGTGACACCTGTTATAAGATGAGTGAAGAACTTACACTCCGTAACCCTGATGGTAAGAAAATCGTTGCAAAGGATAATGAAGTATCCATTCTACGATTAACAGAGATTGAAAATGCTTATTTTAACTGTCATACGGATATTACAATTCCATATGATGAGTTAGCTGAAATAACTGTAGTTGATAAGAGCGGCAAAGAAACCTCTATTATCAAAGCCGGAAGGTTTGTGCTGTCAGGAACAGAAAGTTTAAATGAAGCTTTTCAATAAACGATTTCTAATATAATATAGTTGTTTTATAATACAAAAAGAGGACAATGTTGATACACTCCAAAAGTCGGATTTTGATCTGATAAAGGGGGTAACAACTTGTTCTCTTTTCTTGTATTTATATATTTTTCTTCATAATGAAGCCTTTTTATTATTTGTATTAATAAATACAATAAGAAATTAATAACAGGAAATCATAAGACAAAAGCAGGCAGCTATGATAAAATGGAACCATCAAATGAAGATGATACTTATACACTGGTTTATAATAATGAACAGATAAGAAAGAGAGGATTTAATATGGCAGCTAAAGTTGGAATAGTTATGGGAAGTGATTCAGATCTGGAGATCATGAGCAAAGCAGCAGAGGTGCTTGAAGTACTAAAGGTGGAATACGACATTACCGTAATCTCTGCACACAGAATGCCTGATGTATTTTATGATTACGCAAAAACAGCAGAAGAAAAAGGTTATAAAGTAATTATTGCAGGTGCTGGTGGTGCGGCTCATTTACCCGGTATGACGGCAGCAATATTCTCACTTCCGGTTATTGGCGTGCCTATTATGACAAAATCATTGGGTGGTGTAGATTCTCTCTATTCCATCGTTCAGATGCCCGCCGGCATACCCGTTGCAACAGTTGCAATAAACGGTGCTCAGAATGCAGGTATCCTGGCAGCTAAAATCCTGGCAGCTTCTGATGCTGAATTATTAGGACGTATCAAAGATTATGCTCAGAACTTAAAGGATACCGTAGCAGCTAAATCTGAAAAGCTTGCGAAAGTAGGCTATAAGGAATATTTGAAAGAAAAATAAATTAAACGTCAATAATAAATACCAGAGCAAAGAGACGTGCTAAAACACGCAGATGGGAGCCAAATATGGATTATAAGAATGCCGGAGTGGATATTGAAGCTGGTTATAAAGCGGTAGAACTGATGAAAGAGCATATCGATAAAACCATGAGGAAGGAAGTGCTGTCAGGTATAGGTGGATTTTCCGGAGCCTTCTCCTTAAAGAGTTTTATGAATATGGAGGAGCCTACCTTAGTATCAGGAACCGATGGAGTAGGAACCAAATTAAAGCTTGCATTTCTATTGGACAAACATGATACCATAGGTATTGACTGCGTTGCCATGTGTGTAAATGATATTGCTTGTGCCGGTGGTGAACCTTTATTTTTCTTAGATTATGTTGCCTGTGGTAAGAATGATCCTGAGAAGATTGCTGCCATCGTAAGTGGTGTGGCAAAAGGCTGTCAGGAAGCCGGAGCTGCCTTAATAGGAGGAGAAACTGCTGAGATGCCAGGTTTTTATCCTGTAGAGGAATATGACCTGGCGGGATTTGCCGTAGGTATCGTAGACCGAAAGAATATGATTGACGGCAAAGAGCTAAAAGCAGGAGATGTATTGATTGGACTGGCTTCCTCCGGAATTCACAGCAATGGTTATTCTCTTGTACGAAAAGTCTTTCATATGAATACTGAGTCTTTAAATACGTACTATGAGGCACTGGGAACAACCTTAGGTGAAGCTCTTTTGACACCAACACGTATCTATGTCAAGGCCTTGTCTGCCTTAAAGAAAGAGAAGATTAAGATTAAAGCCTGCTCACATATAACCGGAGGCGGTTTCTATGAGAACATACCCAGAATGTTAAGGGAGGGTGTCCATGCTTATATTAAGAAAGACAGCTATCCTATTCCTCCTATTTTCTCAATGCTTGCAAAGGACGGTTCTATAGAAGAGAAAGTTATGTATAATACCTATAATATGGGAATCGGTATGCTATTAGCAGTGGCTGCTGAGGATGTTGACACAGCAGTTACCCTTTTAAAAGAAGCCGGAGAAAGTCCTTACATTGTTGGTGATATCAAAGAAGGAGATAAAGGAGTAACCTTATGCTAGGCATAGGAATACTGGTCTCCGGCAGTGGTACCAATCTTCAGGCTATTATAGATAATATCAATAACGGTAAGATTACCAATGCAAAGATAAATGTGGTAATAAGTAATAAAGAGGGTGTATATTCTCTTGTCCGTGCGAAAGAGAATAATATTCCGGCTGAAGTGATAGCCCCAAAGAATTTTCCGGATAGGGACACCTTTCATAAAGCACTGCTTCAGAAACTGAAGGAATATGAAGTGGAGCTGCTGGTACTTGCCGGATATCTTGTGGTAATACCTGAAATTATTATTAATTCATATAAAGATCGGATTATAAATATTCATCCATCACTTATCCCCTCCTTTTGCGGAACCGGCTATTATGGGCTTAAGGTACATGAAGCAGTACTTGAGCGCGGGGTCAAGGTTACAGGTGCTACAGTTCATTTTGTAGATGAAGGAACGGATACCGGACCAATCATACTCCAAAAAGCAGTAATGATTCAAGAGGGAGATACCCCTGAAATATTACAAAAGCGGGTAATGGAGGAAGCTGAGTGGGAGCTTTTACCGGAAGCCATTGATTTAATCGCAAATAACCGGGTTTTAATAGAGAATAATAAAGTACGTATAATATAAAGAACGGATAGGGCAGATAAATAGAAAGGTGAGGGTTGGGTATGAAAGTACTGATTATCGGTGGCGGTGGAAGAGAACATGCCATAGCTTATAAGCTTGCACAAAGTAAGAAAGTATCAGAAATGTTCTGTGCTCCGGGAAATGCAGGAATTAAAGAATATGCAGACTGCGTACCTATAGGTGTAATGGAATTTGATAAGCTTGCAAACTTTGCTGAAAAAGAAAGCATTGATCTAACCATAGTTGGACCCGATGATCCACTGGTTGGGGGAATTGTAGATGTGTTCAAACAAAGGGGACTTCGTGTCTTTGGTCCTGATAAAGCAGCAGCTGTCATAGAAGGTTCAAAGGCTTTTTCAAAAGATCTTATGAAGAAATATAACATTCCCACAGCAGGTTATGAGACCTTTACTGAAGCCGCTAAGGCTTATGATTATCTGAATGCCTGTACTTATCCTGTTGTGCTGAAAGCAGACGGGCTTGCCTTGGGTAAAGGTGTACTTATATGTAATACCAGGCAGGAAGCCTGTGATGGTGTTAAGCTTATAATGGAGGATAAACAATTTGGTTCCTCCGGTGATACGATGGTGATTGAGGAATTTATGACCGGCAGGGAAGTCTCTGTTCTTGCGTTCTGTGATGGTACGGATATTGCCGTTATGACAAGTGCTCAGGATCATAAAAGAGCGAAGGATAATGACCAGGGACTCAACACCGGTGGTATGGGAACCTTCTCTCCCAGTCCTTTTTACACCAAAGAAATAGATGCCTACTGCATGGAACATATATACAAACCTACTATGGCTGCTATGAAGAAAGAAGGCAGAAGTTTTACCGGTATTCTCTTCTTTGGTCTGATGTTAACGGATAAGGGACCTATAGTAATTGAATATAATGCCAGATTTGGTGACCCTGAGACACAGGTGGTACTGCCAAGGCTTAAGAATGATATAGTAGAAGTTTTTGAAGCCTGTGTGGAGGGAAGGCTCTCAGAGATTAACTTGGAGTTTGAGGATAATGCGGCAGTATGTGTTGTATTGGCTTCCCTTGGCTACCCTCTTTCTTATGAAAAAGGTTTTCCGATCGAAGGGCTTGATAAATTTAAAAATAATGACGGTGTTTTTATCTTTCATGCCGGAACAGCCAATGACCAGGATAAAGTAGTAACAGCTGGCGGCCGGGTCTTAGGGGTTACGGCTACAGGAAGCACTCTAAAAGAAGCCAGGGCAAATGCTTATAAGGCGGCAGAAGAGGTAACTTTTACCAATAAATATGCAAGAAGTGATATCGGTAAAGCAATTGATGAAGCTTAAGTTATTATAAGATAAACAGAGTTAGAAAAGGATGAATATTTTGACATTCATTCTTTTCTTTTTTTATGTCGATATAAATTATTAAGTATTCTGTCGACAATGTCACAGAAGTGCCATATGTATTTTGTAGAATATTGAAGTACAAGGAATAATATGGAATTTATAGAAAACTCCTAATTAACATAAGAAGAATCGGACACAAGAAAAACAGTTTTTATAGAAAGAGGAAGGGATTTATGGAAAAAAGAACTAGTTATCACAGAATAATGGTACTCATGTTATGCTTAAGTTTATTTGCATTGCAGATATTACCTGCATATACGATAAAAGTCCAGGCTGAAAGCCAAGGAACTGTTACCGCCACCAGTCTTAATGTTCGTTCCGGTCCCGGGACAAGCTATGCTATTGTTAAAGTCAAAGGCAGCAATGCTTTTTTGAAAAAAGGTGAAAAAGTAACCCTGGTTAAAAAAGAAGGTGATTGGTATAAAATATCTTTTACCTTTGGTGGAGTCAAATCAGAAGGTTATATTTTAGGAACCTATATAAGTAAAAGTACCAGCAGTACAACACTGACAGCCACGCCTACACCAACTGTCACTCCTACCCCCAAACCAACTGATAAGACTTCCACAGGTACTAAGACAACAGTTCCTTTGAAACTAAGTGCTATAGTAACAGCCACCAATGTTAACGTCAGAAGTTCAGCTGGTACTACAGCGAAGAAGGTTGCCACTGTAGGAAAGGATCAAAAAGTTACTATTACTGATGAAGTTATAAAAAATTCACAAAAATGGTATAGCATATCCTATACTCTGAATAAGAAAACAATTACAGGGTATGTTATCAGTGATTATGTCAAATTGACGATTACCTCAGCAGCAAACGGAACCGTAACCTCGGCAGTTAAGATAAGGAAGCTGGCCTCAGACAGCTCTGTCTATATAAAAGACAGCAAGGGAAATAATATAACTGTAGCAAAAAAAGCAGCTGTTACGGTAGCTTCAGAAAGCACAGATAAAAACGGAAAGAAATGGTTTAAAGTAACCTATAAAAAAGGCAGTGTAAAATATACAGGTTTTATTGCTGCCAATCAGATTCTGTTTACTAAAAAGACAGTAACCACAACGCCTACACCGACGGCAACTCCAAAACCGACGGCGACACCTACACCCACAGCAACACCCACAACTACGCCAAAACCAACCACTACGCCAAAACCAACCACAACACCTACAGCTACTCCAACGCCTACTGTTACACCTACACCTGGTGCAACTGATGGGTATGTACAGTACAATGGTTCCGTATACGTATATGTAAACATTAAGGGTACTCAGGATTTCCTTCTAACAACCTCATATATCCCGGTAACTTTGGCAATCAATGAGAAAGTTTCTATACTGAACACAGTAACAGAAAGTTCTGTGACCTGGTATTATGTAAGTTTTACCAAAGGCGGAAAAGAAGCCAAAGGTTATGTTCAAACCTCTTTCATTGCGAATGGAACAGGCAGTTTTGTGGATGGCACAGTTATGGATTTCTTAAACTATGGGACGCCGACTACGACTGTAACACCATCAGTAACACCATCCACAGGAATGACTAATGCAGAATTTGAAAATTATATAACAGCTCAGGGATTTCCGGAAAGCTACAAAGCGGGCCTGCGTGCATTACATCAGGCTCATCCGACCTGGGTATTTAATGCTTTTCATACAGGAATCGATTGGGAAACAGCCATAGCAAAAGAAAGTGTACTAGGAGTTAATCTTATAACCAATGGAAAAAGCATTGAATGGAAATCACTGGCTGCAGGTGCTTATAAATGGGAGACAGATACCTTTGTGCCCTTTGACGGTTCGACTTGGGTTACTCCTTCATCAGAAGGTTTGAGATATTATATGGATCCTAGAAACTTCCTTACGGAAAAAGGGATTTTTCAATTTGAGACACTGGCATTTAACAGCCAGTATCAGAATACCGTAGGAGTGGAAAGTATCTTGTATAATACTCCTTTATATAATAAGAATTATTCCTTCATAAATGATTCTGGGGCTACCGTAACAAAAGCTTACTCTGAAAGCTTTATGGATGCAGCAGTTTATTCCGGTGTCAGTCCTTACCATCTTGCCAGCCGGTCAAAACAGGAAGTAGTTACCGGTGTGACTACTTTAAGTGCCAGTGTATCTGGGACCTTTTCCGGTTATCAGGGACTTTATAATTTCTTTAACATAGGTGCATATCATAGTACTGCTGCAGGTGGTGCAATAGCAAATGCCCTTAAATATGCGAAGAACGGAACAACGAGCAGCAGCTTAAACATGCAGTATCTAATTCCCTGGGACAACCCCTATGATGCAATTGTTGGAGGTTCTTATATTATAGGAAGTACTTATATAAAAAGAGGACAGGATACAATATATCTACAGAAATTCAATATGACAACTACCTCAACTTTCTCACATCAATATATGGCTAATATTGAAGCACCTAATGCGGAGGCGTCTAAAACCTATACAGCTTACAGCAACATGAGTACAATGCCATTGGTGTTCTCATTGCCGGTATACTTAAACATGCCGGAAACTGTCAGCCAGGTACCTGTTAAAGCCTATAATCCAAATAACTGGCTTAAGACTCTGGCAGTTGATGGTTACAGCCTATCGCCGACTTTTGATCTAAAAGTTGACCAGCAATATTCCCTCATTGTGCCAAACAGTGCAGCTACCATTAAAGTATCTGCCAGCGCTGTAAGCACAAAAGCGACTGTACAGGGAACGGGAAATATCATTATAAACGAAGGCAATAATACGGTTACTATAGCTGTAACAGCAGAGAATGGCAGTACTAGAAATTATATCATCAATGTTTTCAGGGAAGCAGCTACCACCCCTTAAAACGAAAGAGAGGTAATCCTTATGAAAAACAGACATAAATTGGTAATCGGATTATTTTTATTTTCATTAATAGTATTATTACCAGCCAAAGTATGTATGGCAGCAGGAGTAAGTGTTAATATTAAGGCAGATAATAACTATGTAAAAAAAGGTGATTCGGTAATTGTTAGTATTTATCTTTCGTCGGATGAACTCATAGGAGATTTTGAAGGGTATCTGTCATATAATGCTGATATATTGGAATATCAAAGTGACGGTGGTGTTGCAGCAGGCGGAGAAGGCCTGGTTAAAATAACGGATATGGGAGTGCAGGAAGGAGAATCCAGCAGAAAATATGCCTTAAAATTCAAGGCTGTGGGACTAGGTAAATCCACCTTTGCTCTTAATGAAGAAACAGGTATCTATACCTTTGAATCTGCAGATAAAATGTCAGCTTCCAGTAATCAGTTAGTAGTTGAGGTTGCGGCAGAGGATAAGGCCTCGGATAATGCCAATCTGAAAGAACTCAAAGTAAATCCAGGAACTTTGTCAGGTGACTTTGACCCGAAGGAGAACAACTATTCCATAACGATTGATCAAGATACGAATCAGCTTGTAATCAGTGCATTGCCGGAAGACAGTAAAGCTACTGTAACAATCAGCGGTAATAAAGATTTCAAACCAGGGCATAATGCAGTTGAAGTCAATGTAAAAGCTGAGTCGGGCAAGGCAAATATTTATAAATTGGATGTTATAAAAGAAGAGACAGCTGTTACAGAGGAAGAACAGAACAATGAACCCGAAGACGGTAATGAGGCAGAAGCAGGCAAAATTAAGCTTGAGAAGACAGGCGAAGAGACTTATCTTACAGGAGGATTTTATCTGCATCTATTGATTCCTGAAGAAGATGCTGCAATACCCACTGGTTATTCAAAGACATCTCTTATGATAAATGGGGTATCAGTTTCTGTATATACTAATACAGAGGATATGGACGGAGACTTTCTTTTATTATATGGTGAGAATAAACATGGACTGAAGGGTTTCTATCAGTATGACAGAAGAGAGAATACGATACAGAGATTTAATCCCGTCAGCATCAAAGAAGGTGAAAAGTTAGTTATAAATAAAGAAACTAGAGATACGCAGCATTATCAGAACCAGATTATGATCCTTGGTATCGTAGCAGCTGTATTGGCTGGAATTTGCAGTGCTCTTGCTATCGGAATAATTAAGCTTATGCTTAAAAATAAAGGTTCAGAAGATTAAGTTGTTGCTACTTGACATTTAGAATATATTTGTTATACTGACAGTATAACAAATATAACGAATGTTGCGGGAGGTGGTTAATTTGATAGTGACTATTGATTTTAATAGTGATGAAGCTTTTTACATCCAGCTATGTAATCAGATTATATTTGGTATAGCCAACGCTGAGTTCAGAGACGGTGATAATCTCCCCTCTGTACGTGATCTGGCAGATGATATCGGCATTAACATGCACACTGTGAATAAAGCATATACTATTTTAAGACAGCAGGGATATGTTAAACTGGATCGCAGAAAAGGTGCAGTAATAGCTGTAAGTGTCGATAAATTTAAAGCCATGGAAGAATTGGCGCTTGAAATGCGTGTACTGCTTGCCAAAGCAGCCTGCAAGAACATCAGCTGTGAAGAAGTTCACGAAATTGTGGATCGAATATTTTGTGATTTCAGTTCCGACCCCAAAGAGAAAGGAAAGCCGTAACCGAAATCACATCCGGACAGGAGGATGTAGTTATGTTATGCGATAAGTGTAAGAAAAACGAAGCAAAGCTTTATTATACGGAAATCATTAACGGCGAGAAGAAAGAACAACATCTCTGCGAAGAATGTGCTTTGGAATACACCTCTTTTTCCATGGGTTCAGGAATGTTTAATAAGGAAATGACACTTGGTAACCTGTTGTCCTCCATACTTGGTAATTATCAGGCCCCTGGAAGTCTCCATGGAACAGAGCAAACGGAAAAGGAGCCCAGTTGTAAGAGCTGTGGAATGACTTATTCAGAGTTTTTAAAAGAAAGTCGTTTCGGATGTGCTGAGTGTTATGAGAGCTTTAAGAAGGTACTTGAGAAGAGCCTTAAGAGCATTCAGGGTTCTGATACCCATAACGGTAAGAGACCCAAAGGCTTTGAAACAAAGACAGAAAAGCTGGTGAAAGAACTGTCAGAAATAGATAAATTATCAATAAAACTTCAGGATGCCGTGGAGAAAGAAGAATTTGAGGAGGCAGTCAGAATAAGAGATCGAATCCGTCAGTTAAAGAAGGAGGAGATGAACAATGCCTAAGTGGTATAAGGAAAACGGAAAGAACAGTGATGTGGTAATATCAAGCCGTATTCGGTTGGCAAGAAATCTAGAGTCTTTTCCATTCTCAGCTAAGCTTACAGATAACCAGGCATTAGAACTGGTAGAAAAGTTAAAAGGTGCAACAGCTGTTTTAGAGGCAAAAGAAGCCAAGAAATATTACAGCTGCAATGTGGATTTATTAACAGATGCGGAAAAGACTGCTATGGTAGAGAGGCATATAATAAGTCCTCTTTTATTAGATAGAGAACAGAGCACAGGTCTTATCCTGTCAGAAGATGAAAGAATCAGTATTATGTTAAACGAAGAAGACCATATAAGAATACAGTCGATTACCGGAGGTATGAATATAATGGGGGCATTCGCTGAGGCTAATGCTGCTGATGACATCGCAAGTGAATTATTCGATTATGCCTACCATGAAAAATATGGCTATCTCACCTCTTGTCCCACTAATGTTGGAACAGGACTTCGTGCATCCTATATGATGTTTCTTCCCGCGTTGACTGTAACAGGTAAGATTACCAAACTGGCAGAAGAACTGTCCCAGTATGGAATCGCTTTAAGAGGAACCTATGGAGAAGCATCCAAAAGTGTAGGCAATCTGTATCAAATATCCAATCAGAAGACTCTTGGCAGTACGGAAAGAGAAATTATAGACAGTCTTAACCGTATTGTAGAACAAGTAATGAAACAGGAACGCAGGTATAGAGAATATATCCTTACTCACAATTATGATGAATTTGAAGATAAGGTTCATCGTTCCTTTGGTGTACTAAAATATGCAAAGCAGCTCTCCTCTGTGGATGCAATGACTTTACTGTCACAGGTAAAGCTAGGAGTCGATCTGGAGTTAATCACCTTAAAGGAAGAATGCAATGTCCATGAATTAATGATGGAGATACAGCCAGGTAATTTACAGTGTATTTTGGATAAGACTATAGGAAGTATAAGAAGAGACAGTTTCAGAGCAGATTATGTAAGAGAGAAGCTTCCGGATATGGCTTAATTATAAAGTAATTGATTTCCGGCAGGGAGTCTGATAGCTATTGGAAGGCATCTGTTAAAGCAACCGCGCGGAAATCGGAGATTGTAGCGCAATCCAGTGTTGCGAATAATTGAATCTATCAAAGATAAGGAATAAGGATTATATAAGCTGAATAGAGTTTTTTCTTTTTCCAAGCATAAAATTATATAAACATCAGCATTTTACACTTTGAAAAGGAAAAAACTAATATTCAACTTATATAATACCTTTCACCTTAAAAAGGGTAAAAGAAAATTGAAAAGAAAGGATGCCACTACAGATTCTTTTACTCAAGTACTGATTTTATTAGTGGCGCAATAGGTGTAAACTATGAATGAGAGATATACCGAAGAAGCAAAACGTGCTATCAATTTTGCCACAGAAGTTGCTTATAAATTATCCCATAACTATGTAGGCACAGAACACCTTCTTATAGGTTTGTTACAATCCGATGGTGTGGCAGCCAGAGTTCTGGAGAAAAACGGAGTGGAAGTAAATAAGGTATTGGAGCTGGTAAATCAGCTGATTGCTCCCAGTTCTACCATGGAAGCAAGTGAAGTTGACGGCTTTACACCAAGATCCAAAAGGATACTTGATCAGAGCTTTAAAGAGGCAGTGAGGTTAAAGAGCCAGTCCGTAGGAACTGAACATATTCTGGTCGCACTTATCAAAGAATCAGATTGTATCGCAGTCAGATTATTAAATACACTTGGCATTAATCTGCAGAAATTATATGTGGATCTCCTAACAGCTATCGGAGCAGATATGAATACCGCCAAGAATGAATATTCTGCTAATAAGAGTAAGGCAAAGGCAAAATCCAATACCCCTACCCTGGATCAGTACAGCAGGGATTTAACGGAATATGCAAAAGAAGGTAAATTAGATCCTGTAATTGGAAGAGAATCAGAAATTCAGAGAGTTATTCAGATATTGAGCAGACGTACCAAGAACAATCCTTGTTTGGTAGGTGAACCCGGTGTCGGTAAGACAGCCATTGCAGAAGGACTTGCCAGAAAGATCGTTGAAGGTAATATACCGGAAGTTATTAAGGATAAGAGAGTCCTTACGCTGGATCTGTCCGGAATGGTTGCAGGTTCTAAATACAGAGGTGAATTTGAGGAAAGAATCAAGAAGGTAATCAGTGAGGTTATGAGTGATGGTAACGTGCTGCTGTTTATCGATGAAATCCATACAATTATAGGAGCAGGCGGTGCAGAAGGTGCTATTGATGCCTCTAATATATTAAAGCCCTCACTGGCAAGAGGTGAGCTGCAGTTAATCGGTGCCACCACCAGAGAAGAATACCGTAAATATATTGAGAAAGATGCCGCACTGGAGAGAAGATTCCAGCCGGTTGTGGTAGAAGAGCCTTCAGAAGATGAAGCTATTCTTATATTAAAAGGTTTAAGAGACAGTTATGAAGCACATCATAAGGTGAAGATTACGGATGAAGCCTTAGAAGCCGCCGTTAAGATGTCCAGCCGTTATATCAATGACCGCTATTTACCTGATAAAGCCATTGACTTAATGGATGAAGCAGCCTCCAAAGTAAGACTCAGCACTTATATTACTTCACCTGAGGTGAAAGAGCTGGAAACTCAGATTCAGGAATTAGAAGAGCAGAAAGAACAGGCAATTAAGAACGAAGAATATGAGAAAGCCGGAGATCTAAAGAGAAAGCAGGAAGAGATAACTCTTAGCCTCAATACTTTACAGGTAAAAACAGAAAAAGAAAAGCAGGATAATCTCTTAATTGTTGGCGAGAATGAAATTGCAGACATTATCTCAAGCTGGACTAAGATTCCTGTTAGAAAACTTGCGGAAGAAGAATCTGAGCGTTTAAGGAATCTGGAGAAGATCCTTCATGAAAGAGTTATCGGTCAGGAAGATGCCGTGTCTGCTGTATCAAAGGCAATCCGAAGAGGCCGGGTAGGCTTAAAGGATCCGGGAAGGCCGATTGGTTCCTTCTTATTCCTTGGACCTACCGGTGTAGGTAAGACAGAGCTTTCAAAAGCATTGGCAGAAGCTATGTTTGGCAGTGAGAATTCCATGATAAGAGTAGATATGTCCGAATACATGGAGAAGCACAGTGTTTCAAAACTTATTGGATCGCCTCCGGGATATGTCGGTTATGATGAAGGCGGCCAGTTAAGTGAAAAAGTAAGGCAGAATCCTTATTCTGTTATCCTTTTTGATGAAGTAGAAAAAGCCCATCCTGATGTATTTAATATACTTTTGCAGGTATTGGATGACGGTCATATAACGGATGCCCAGGGAAGAAAAGTAAGCTTTAAGAATACCATTATTATAATGACCTCCAATGCAGGAGCCCAGAATATTATATCACCCAAAAAGCTTGGCTTCGCTTCAGTCAGTGATGAAAAAGAAGATTACAAGAAGATGCGTGAAGGGGTACTGGAGGAAGTAAAACGTATCTTTAAGCCGGAGTTTATAAATAGAATTGATGAAATGATCGTATTCCACTCTCTTACCAGAGATGATATTAAGAGTATTGTAGGTATCATGCTTGCTTCCATCACTAAGAGAGCAAAACAACAGATGAGTATTATACTTGAAATAGAAGAAGAGGTAACCACTCATATTGCTGAAAAAGGCTTCGATCAGAATTATGGTGCCAGACCTTTAAGAAGAGCAATACAGACTAATATTGAAGATAAGCTGGCAGAAGAAATACTGGAAGGTAAGATTAAGAACGGGGATACAGCTTTCGTTGGATTAATCGACAAAGAAATCAAAATTTCCAAAAAATAATTCAAAACTTGTGAATAATCCTGTGGAAATTGACACGAAAATATAGTATAATATGAGCTATAATCATAAAGCGTTACATTAAGTGGAGAAGGAGGGGTGCCCTCCTGATCCATATGATTAGCATATATGACTAAAAGAAAAAGCAAGCATTTATCTATTGGGAGGATTTTTACATGTCAATTGTAAAAGAGTTAATTCGTAAAGAAAGCAATGGGACAATTAGTTTCGGAAATTATGAATTAAGCGAGAAATCCAAGGTCAATGATTTCGAACATAATGGCGATTTGTATAAAGTTAAGACCTTTAAGGAAATTACAAAGTTAGAAAAGAACGGTATGATCGTATATGAATCAGTACCTGGAACTTCAGTAAATGAGTTAAACATTACCGAAAGAGAAGTTAGTTTTGCAGTAGAAGGTTATGAGGATTCTCAGATAACACTTGAACTGGAGGCAGAAAAGGAATATAAAATCTATATTGATGATACCAACTTAGGCAAGATGAAGACTAATCTTGGCGGTAAGCTGAATTTTAGCGTAGAACTTGGTGTCAATAACGGTAAAGCTGAAGTTAAAATTGTAAAGAGTTAATTAAAAATGTAATATGAATAGCTGGAATATTATAAAGGAGAGGGTAATACCTCTCCTTTGTTACAATTT
>JAQSXJ010000028.1 GCA_029256725.1 Anaerocolumna sp.
TTATTACCCCTCAGCTTTTATTACCCATCAGCACTCTTACACCTTGGTTTTCCCAGGGGTAAGGGTGTTATTTTATTGATTAATTACGCAGATAAGAATATTTACGAATAATTGCTCAACTTAAAGATTACTATGGCATTCTCTTAAATGCCAAGTTATAATATATATCACACAAACCATATTTTTACATTTTTATTATGAAGATTCTAGTTACAAATAAAATAGTAATTATATGGTCAATATTTTTACATCGACAACCTACTATATATTCTATTACTATATTAGCTGCCTGTTATTAGGCTACTTATAATAAAGTCTACTCATTATAAAAGCTGCTTATTATAAAAGTCTACTCATTATTTTAGATACATTACACCGGCTGCTTATTACTTGGTCTACTCATTATATAAGCTACATATTTTAAAACTGATCAACTTTATATGTCATCATGCTACTCTCAACTCTGGGCAATCATTTAAATCTGACTCAACTATTCCATCCCTATTGCGCTAGTAAAATATTGATTTATCCTCTTTAGGACCATTTTATTTACCTTCTAACGGACTCAATTTCATTTCATAATACATTAATTTCACCGGCCTACACGGATTTCATTCTATGAAGAAAGGAGGTTTCATAACTGACTAACTTGTTCAGACATCCTGTAATTGGGGTTTTACCGGCAACCTGAACAGCGAGGGAAGGCTGTATGTTTATGGGCTGGAGCATACACTTTGCCTTATATTTCTGTAACATTAAATTTATAAAGAAGGGAAGGTATAAATAATGAAAAAACGTCTTTTATTTTTATGTACACTTATTACATTTATATTTCTGCTGCTGTCAACAGGACAAGCAGTGTCAGCGGCAGATACACAGCATCCCGGTTTTCGGGTAGAGGGTCGTTTTCTCTATGACAACCAGGGCGAAAAAGTAATCCTGTACGGTATTAATAAGATGATAGTCTGGACGGATAAGGATGGCATCCCCTCCTATTCCGAGATAGCAAAGACAGGGGCAAACAGTGTTCGAATCGTCTGGTCCCTGGAAGGAACTGCGGAAGAATTAGATCTTGCTATCCGCAACTGCCGTGCTGAAAATATGATACCTATTGTGGAACTCCATGATGCAACAGGTGACTGGTCTAAACTGCCTGCTCTGGTTGATTACTGGATAAGACCAGATATCGTTGCTGTGCTTCAAAAGCATCAGGAATATCTTCTAGTCAATATCGGAAATGAAGTAGGACAGCAAGTATCGGAAGCTGACTTTAAAGCTGGTTACAAAACCGCTGTTAACAGAATGCGTACAGCTGGCATCCACGTTCCTCTGGTTATTGATGCCAGCAGTTACGGACAGGATATTAATATCCTGCAAAGCTGCGGACCCTACCTGTTAACGGAAGATCCAGACAATAACCTTATGTTCTCTGTCCATATGTGGTGGCCGAAGGCCTGGGGCTATACTGCTCAGAGGGTAATTGACGAACTAACAGAAACGGTTGCCTTAAATCTTCCTCTCATAGTAGGTGAATTCGGCCATATATGGGATGAAACAGAATCCGGCAAGATACCGTATCAGACTATTATTGAGTATTGCTACAAATATCAGATAGGCTATCTTCCCTGGGAATTTGGACCGGGGAATAATCCTCAGACCTTTCTTGATATGTCAACAGACGGTACTTACGATACACTTCACGGGTGGGGTCTGGAAGTTGCCGTAACAAGTCCCTACAGCATCCAAAATATTGCTGAAAGACCTGTATCCATGCTCTCCAATCTTCCTGCCCTTTTACCGGCAGAGCCACTTCCTGCTGGCAATCTTGCGTTTGGAAGAACCGTCACTGCCTCTTCTTTAGAAAGCAGTCTCTATTCCGGTAATAATATTACTGACGGCAGTCTTGATACCAGATGGGCTTCCTCTCTCACTGATCCCAACTGGGTATCTATTGATCTGGGCTCTGTAAAGGACATAAACCGAGTTCTAATTTATTGGGAGGCTGCTTATGCAACCCAGTATAAAATACAGGTTTCTACAGATGGCACCGCCTGGACCGACGTCTACACCCAATACGGCGGTAAAGGACGAACAGAGGATATCAGTCTTACTGCCTCGGGACGATATGTAAGAATCTATGGCATGCAGAGGTATAATAACAGCTGGCCCTACTCCATTTATGAAGTAGGCATCTACGGCGCAGAATCCGCCTTAAGTGCTTCCATAAGTCCTGCTGCTGCCATATTCGATAAGAATACTGAGAAACAGTCAGATATTGCAATAACCTTAAATCCCAAGGCTAATACTCTAACAGCTGTTAAAAATAACGGAAGTAACTTACGTTCCGGTATTGATTATCTGGTAACAGGTACAACTTTGCTTGTTAAAAAAGAATATCTGGCTGCCCAACCGGTAGGAATATACCGGTTAACTCTGGACTATAACGGTGGTGTTGACCCGGTACTTGTCATAGCCGTTGGTGATACAACTAAAAGTCCCTATATCAGACCAGGCAGAGTCGACTATAATAAAACAGCCGGAAGCCAGTCAGATGTTGTGATTACGGCCTCAAGCACCGGCACCTTAAACAGTATAAAGAACGGTACAGGCACTTTAACAGCAGGAACTGATTATAGCATTTCCGGTAATCAGATAACCATAAAAAAAGAATACTTAAACCGGCAAACCCTTGGCATTACACGTCTGACCTTTGACTATAACGCCAAATACAACCCTGTATTAAAAGTAAGTATAAGCGATACCTCACCTAGCTCTGTCATTACACCTATAACAGCTGCCTTTGAAAAACGATTACCGTCTGATATTACCATTAACATGACGCTAAACGGCAATACTCTATCCTCTATTTTAGATAACACTGCTGTTCTTACTACAGGAACTGACTATATCATCAACGGCAATACGATAATCCTTAAAAAGGAATATCTTAGTACCCTGCCAACTGGAACTACCGCCCTTACCTTTGTCTTTAGTGCCGGAACCGCACAGCTGCTTACTCTGTCCGTAACTGATACCGTACCAAACTCCGTTATAACCCCTGAGAAAGCTGTATTTGACAAAGACGTACCAGCTGATATTCCCATTGCTCTTACCCTTAACGGCAACTCCCTCCTTGCTATCTATAACGGAGCCACTCCTCTGATTGCCGGTAGTGACTATATCTTGTCAGGCAATACAGTTATCCTAAAGAAAGAATATCTCTCCTCTCTTTCGGATAGCACAATAAGGTTGATCTTTGATTTCAGTGCAGGCAACGATACAGCACTTGTAATCACAGGAAAATCAGCAGTTACCGGGCTTTCACTGACCTTCTACAACGGCGCGAAAACAGCGGAGGCAAATACTCTTTCCCTGCGCCTTAAGTTAACTAATACAGGTACAGAAGCAATTAATTTATCCGATGTCAAGCTGCATTATTACTATACGAAGGACGGCAGCCAATCCCAAACTTTCTGGTGTGACTGGTCTCATGTGGGAAGCAGCAATGTAACCGGTAATTTTATTGCACTGGCTGCTCCTAAGGCTGGTGCTGATAACTATCTGGAGATCGGATTCACTACTGCTGCCGGCAGCCTGGCTGTTAATCAAAGTATCGAAATACAAATCCGGGTTGCTAAAGCTGACTGGTCTAACTATACCCAGACCAATGACTATTCTTTTCATGAAAGCGCTGACAGTTATGTACCTTGGGAGAAAATAACGACGTATGTATCGAATATTTTAAGTTCCGGTATCGAACCATAAGAACCATAAGAACCATAAGATGAATGACTAATCACATAATGCCGGATTTATCTCATGAAGCTAATATACAAGTTGATTTTATTTCAGATTAGTTGGGTTCTGAACCGAATCGTAGAATTCTATATTATAATAAAATTCAACTTGTATAAGCTTATTTACTTCATGAATAAATTCGGCATTATACTTCTATTTATGATATTTAAGGATTTTAAGCTTCTTTCTTATCACTCATACTGCTGTTATTCCTCTGTCTCTTATTTCGCTCAACGGATTTCGTCCAAAGCTACAGAAAGTTAGCTTAATTTCATCCAAGCTATAAAAGGCTTGCCTGATTTCGTCCCTTTTCTTTAGACATGTACAGAGCACGGTCAGCCCTCTTTAGAATGTCCATACATTCTGTATCTGTCTTTTGAAAAAACGAAATACCGATTGATATGGTTGGCTTAATTATAGTTTCTCCGGTAGGTATCTCTAAAGCTGATATAACGGACAAAATACTCTGAGCAAAGGCAAGGGCATTTTTCTTTTGCAAACCATTAAATATAATAATGAACTCATCTCCGCCCCAACGGATAATTTTATCCGAGCTTCTTATAACTCCGCTGATGGCATTCACAATCTCCACCAGTACAAGGTCACCCGTTGCATGTCCGTATTCGTCATTGATTCCTTTAAAATGATCGATATCAAACATCATAATTACCGGGTCTGAATCACATTTTAAATACTTTCTAAAGGCTTTATTAATATCAATCGTACCGCTTCTGCGGTTACCTGCCCTTGTAAGAATGTCCTGATTCATTTCCGATTCCATTAATTTACTGGTATTATGGTAACGTATTTTCTCAATTAAGGCTATGACACAATAACTTATAAACAATATAATGACAAAAACTAACAGCAATACCAGCATAAGCCGGGAAACAAGCATCTTGCTCTGCTGATTCATTAAATCGATGTCTTCTTGAATATCATCCAGATAAATTCCCATAGCAACCACCCAGTCATAATCTTTGTATAACTTTGCATAGGTCAGTTTCTCTGATATTCTATCATTTTCCAGTTCCTTGAAATAATAGGTAAAAAATAGCTCCCCGTCTTTGTTAATACCCTGTAGCTCCGTCTTATATGGTAAATTTCCATTAATATCTTCTGTATTGGTAGAAAGATATGTTCCTTCTGTGTCCGGAAGATTCGGATGAACAATCCGTATTGCAAAATTGTCACCACCTGCATAATTTAATATCTTGTGGACCCACACATAAGAATTATCACCGAATCTGGTACTCCTGATAATATCTGAGACTTCCGCCTTAACCAGTTGATCAGCATATTCTTTGCTAATACCAAGGAAGATGGTTTCCTCACCATGAGTTACTAAACGGTAGGTAGCCATTTCAGGAACCACATCCTTTAGCATATCCTCCCAATTGGACTTTGAAAGATTCAATGGATCATATACAGCTTTATTCTCCTTCGTGTCCCATAGAATAACCTGTACAAATTCATAGTCCGGGTTTCCTTTAAAAAAGTTGATAATGAAATTATTGAATTCATTTCTGGAAAGCTCAGTTTTTAGCTTGAGGACCGCTGCTGTTCTGGTCATGAACTTTTCCAGATATTTTACCTTCGTTTTCCTTCTGACATCAATTTCCGATATCATGTTATTAACGGTATCTTTAAGAATATCCTTTTTCATATTATAAACAGTTTCTTGGGTCTTGCTGATATAAATATTGCTGATTTTATCCAATGAGAATAGATAGAATCCTATCAGAACACCGCATAGAATACTTAAGATTGCTAGAGTAAATAAAGTATATCTACGTTTAATAATACACGCCTCCAATTACATGTCTTTACAGTCAAAAAAGAGGTCACTCATAACCCACGTACCCTCTTTTCAGACATACAGATGCTTTTCTTATTTAAATATTACTTTGACATTATATACCCTATTATAGACTAAAGTACCATTGGTAAGCAAGCCTAAACTATCACTTATTCAAAGCTATAATAATATTCCACACTTCTGCTGGCTTTATGATACTCTTTCTGTGATTTATCCTGCTCTATAAATAATCCTTTCAACAAATCTGGTTACAAAAATAATAAGTATTGCAAAAAGAGGATGTCACGAGTCATCTATAATTAGTAACAGCTGTCAGATACTACATAAGGAATTCATTGAATTCAATATCTAGAATCTAATAACTTGCTTAAGATAACTTCTGAGACACCCTCTTTTATGATTACCATTAACCTGCCATAAATCTGTTAGCAAAGCAGAATTATTACAAAATTACTTATTCATATGATCATTTAACTGATTTACCAGTTCCTCTACTTCTACACCATGTACGGCACAAGCATCTTCCAGACTTTCAGCAGAAGAAGCGGGACAGCCCAGACAATGCATGCCCATTTCGAAAAAATAAGGAACAGTGGTATTATCTGCATTTAAAACTTCACCGATTAATGTATCCTTTGTTACCTGTAATTTCATATTTTCTCCTTTCGCGAAGGGGCTGTTGCAAAATGAATGTAAGGCTGTAAAAGGCTCCATGACTTTCCTGTAATACACTGCCTGAAAGACATGCTGCCGATTTCGTGTGCTAAAAGCGAACAATTTTTGTACGATTATAGCACACGAAATTGGTAATGTGTCTTGAAGCCGGTGTGTGGAGGAAAGCCATGGGGTCTTTTACAGCAACATTGTTTAAAATGCAACAGCCCCTTCCTGATTAAACTTCTATCGCTAAACCGCCCATAACCTGCTGACTGAATACATGTTCAATCCTTGGCAATGAGATTTCTAAGGTTTCTCTTAATACATCTTCAATGGTTTCTACCGGAATAACCGTGAGCTGCTGCTTTACTTCCTCGGGAACATCCTTTAAATCAATAATATTATCCTTTGGAATGAGAACTTTATTGATACCCGCTCTCTGCGCACCAAGTAATTTTTCCTTCAGTCCGCCAATTGGAAGTACTGCTCCTCTTAAGGTAATCTCACCAGTCATAGCAATTTTAGAATCCACTTTCTTGCCGGTAACCAGAGAGGCAAGTGCGGTAAATAAAGCAATACCTGCTGATGGTCCGTCTTTTGGCACAGCTCCGGAAGGAACATGAATATGCAGATCTCTTTCTTTAAAGTTAACGGAATTAAGAGGCAGCCTGGATTTTAATAAGCTTAAGGATATCCTTGCGGATTCCTTCATAACGTCACCAAGCTTACCGGTTAACATCACCGCTCCGCCTCCTGGCATGTCCGTAGCTTCAATAAAGAGAATCTCACCGCCTACCGGTGTCCAGGCAAGACCCGTTACAACTCCCGGAGGATTGTCCTGCTGTGCTCTGTCATGCCTTGATACCTGTCTTCCCAATAACTCTTCCAGTGCATCTGCTTTGATCTGATATGGAATCTCAACTTTGTTGGATACAATCTTCTCAGAGGTAATTCTTGCAAGGGCTGCCAGCTGCTTTTTCAAACCTCTGACTCCGGCTTCCAGTGTATAATCATTGATAATTTTCTGAAGAACTTCCTCTTCTATTACCAGATGCTCTTCGGTCAAACCATGCTCCTCTAATACGGCAGGAAGTAAATAATTCTTAGCAATATGGAACTTCTCTTCCATCGTGTAGCTGGATACCTGAATTACTTCCATTCTGTCCAGTAAAGGTCCCGGAATGCTTTCTAAGGAATTAGCTGTTGCAATAAAGAATACATCGGATAAATCATAAGGCAGATCCATGTAGTGGTCGGTAAAGGTGTTATTCTGTTCGGGGTCAAGAACCTCTAGCAGGGCACTGGCAGGATCTCCGCTGTAACCACCGGCTACCAGCTTATCAACTTCATCAAGAACCATAACCGGGTTATTTGATCCTTCTTTTCTTATGCTCTGAATAATTCTTCCAGGCATTGCACCTACGTAAGTTCTGCGGTGCCCTCTGATTTCAGCTTCATCTCTGATACCGCCAAGACTTAAACGAATATACTTTCTGTCAAGTGCTTCTGCGATACTCTTACCAAGACTAGTCTTACCGGTTCCGGGTGGTCCTACAAGAAGAAGTATAGAACCGCGTTTATCATTTTTTAGCTTCATAACTGCCAGATGCTGAATAATCCTATCCTTTACTTTATTAAGACCGTAATGCTGTTCATCCAGTATCTGTCTGGCTCTCTCAAGATTAATCGGCTTTGCCTCTGCTTTTCGCCAGGGGAGTGAGATCAGAAGTTCCAGATAGTTACGGATAACATTATATTCTGAACTGTTAGGACCCTGTGCTTCTAACTTGTCCAATTCTTCTAACGCTGCATTTTCAATGTCAGCAGGCATAGCTGCCTCTTTTATTCTTGCAAGAAAATCTTTATCTTTCTGGGTGCCTCTGTCTTTTCCTTCATTCAGTTCATCCTGGATAACTTTAAGCTGTTCCCTGAGTACGGACTCTCTATAATACTTATTGGCTTTTTCTGAGAACTTCTCAGAGATCTGCAGCTGAAGTTCTATGGCTTCCTTTTGTTTTAACAGATGGTCCATATACCTTAAGCTTCTGGACTTTAAAGATTCGATTTCAAGTAATTCATACTTCTCATCATTTGAGATAGACATGTATTGGCTTAAATATACCATAAGCGTATTTAAGTCCTTAAACTCATCTACAATTCTGCTATATTGTTCACCCCCCTGGAACTTACCGCTGATTTCCCTAATAACTTTCTTCAGATAATCAAGCATTTCCTCTTTGCTCTTATCATCTAAATCAGTATCTTCAGGACTGAGTTCATATTCTCCATGAATCAGACCATTAAGAAAATGCAATTCCTTGATCTCAACCCTGTCTTCTATCTTAACGGTAAGCAAAAGACCTCTTTCTGTCTTCTCCAGTTCATTAACCTGAAAGGTTAATCCTATATGATAGAAATCCTCTTCCTTTAATCCTTTTTGTCCAAAATTCTGCTTTAATGGCAGGATTATTTTTGTGATATCTTCATTATTCAGATATCGTAATTGCAGTTCATCGGGTGTCTTTATATGAACTTTCGTTACTACACCCGGTAATAAGACTGAATTGGAAACAGGAAAAACAACTCCCTGGTTATTGTTATTATAGTTATCTGACATACTATCATCCTTTCCCTTGGTATAAATGAATATTCATTTATTTATACTGTTAAATAATTGCGAGATCTCTTTGCCAAACTAACAAAATTATCTCGCTATAATTTATTGTATCAATATTGCTTCCTGTATGATTAAAATCATCTCCTTTAGCAAATCCGCTCTTTCAGCTTCGCTTTTATGATTATCCGCTGCAATTGCTTTGACAGGATAGAAAATTATCGCCAGCAAGTTATCATCACTGTAATTTTTTATAACCTGTTTCTGCTTCATCTCATTCATAAGACTGCGGATGTTACAGATTTTCTTTCTCCCGGAACAGCCATTGGCTAAGGAGGGACAGTTGGAGAACTGCTCCACAAAGCTGAAAATCTCTCTATTCTCTAGAATATAATTGTAGTAACTTCTGATAAGTATTTCCAGCAACTGCTGTCCGGTCATTTTGATGTCTACTCTGTCTAACAGATAATCAAAGATTTCTTCTGAGTATTCCGTATAAATGTCCTGCAGCATATTTTCCTTATTATCAAAATATATATAAACTGTTGCCGGCGAAACCCCCGCCAATTTCGCGATTTTTGAGATGGAAGCACCATGAAAGCCTTCTTGAAGGATCAGTTTGATAACTGCTTCTTTTATGCTTCTCTCTTTTTCATCGTCTTTTTTTCTCATGATATCACCTCAACATAATTCTATAATAAACGAACATTCATTTATTGTCAATAGTTTTTTCTTATCGTTACTATTGTACTCTAAATAGGTGCTTACAGCAACTCTTATCAGGGGGTTCTGCGTGGCAACTTAGTTATTTCTTTACTATCTTTAATTTATAGTTTCATTTCTTTTCTTAAATGAAAGAGGCCCTCTTCCAAATCCTTTGGCTTATCAATTCTAACACAGTGAAATCCGCATTTATTAATATAGAAATTATGATTTCTTCTGCTAAAGATAGGTGTTTCCGTACTCCAGCTCAATGTATCAGGATACATTTCTTCAACCAACTTCCATACCTTTGTTCCAACCCCTCTGTTTTCTTCCGTTGGATCAAGGAAAATCGTTCCGAGGAAATTATGCTTATTAGCATGAATCCATAAAATGATTCCACCTATCAATTCCTTATCCTTGTAAATTTTTAAAGCCGTGGACTCCGGATGCAAACCCCATTTTCTTAAGAAACTGCCATCATCATACCCTTCTGGCCCTCCTTCTGGTTTGTTTAAATGTATCCGGCTGTCTTCATCAAAAGCTCGTTTCGCAATTTGGGTTAATTCTTCAATATCTTTGCTTTCCATTTTCTCAAAAGTAATATTTTCTGCCATATTTAAGTCCTCCCTTAATCCATATTCATTCCTTCGCCTAAAAGTTTTAATACTGCCTTGAATCATGGCTACAGGCAAAAGTATACTCGTTTACGTCGCGTCAAAGTCAATACAAATCAATGACTTATTTAATACAATATGTAAAAAGTCTATCAGCTTTATTGAACTTCTTCTAAATTCAACAAGTGTATCCTATGAAATAGTTTTATTGGTATAATGTTAGTCCGAATTGCCTATATTTTTACATACGGTTATGTTACTATATAAGTGAAATCTGGATATTAAAACTCAGCCAGTTATAAGAAGGTCATTACTTCATGAAATTTTATATTCGGAAGCGAAAAAAAGAGTAAACTCATATAGAAAAATCAATAACTAATTTAACCTCTGAATTCTTATGAAAGGAGACATTAATATGCAAAAAATCGTTCCTCATTTATGGTTTGACAAGGATGCTGTTATGGCCGCCAAATGGTACGTAAGTTTGTTTGAAAATTCTGAGATTATTCATATCGGAGAACTTCATGATACACCTTCCGGGGATGTGGAAACTGTGGATTTTAAACTGGCAGATGTTACATTTTCCGCAATCAGTGCAGGTCCCTATTTTTCTCTTAATCCTTCTATTTCCCTTATAGTAGCCTGTGAAACAGCAGAAGAAGTGGACAGGCTCTACTCACAGCTATCGGAGGGTGCCTCCGAACTGATGCCTTTAGGGGAATATCCCTTTAGCAAGCATTATGTATGGTTGTCTGATAAATACGGCGTTAACTGGCAGTTATTTCTGGTAGAAGATATTACAGAACATCAAAGAATCCGCCCCTGTCTATTGTTCGCTGCTGACGTGTGCGGCAAGGCTGAAACAGCCCTTAACGAATATCTTACCATCTTTCCCGGTTCTTCTGCAGGCTATATTAACCGCTATGGTAAAGGTGAGTTGGAAGATAAAAGACCTGTAATCAACTACGGAGAATTAAACTTACCCGGTCTTCAATTCATTCTAATGGATCATGGTTCCGGTGGTGTTGAAAACTTTAATGAAGCTTTTTCCTTTATGATCAACTGTGATACTCAGGAAGAAATCGATTATTACTGGGATAAATTATCCCATGTTCCCGAAGCCGAGGCCTGCGGCTGGGTAAAAGACAAATACGGCGTTTCCTGGCAGATTGTTCCCACTGTCATGAATGAGATATTAAGAAACAGTACAAAAGAAGAAGCTGACAGGATAACAAAATCCTTTTTAAAAATGACTAAATTGGATATTAAGAAGATTGAACAGGCTAAGCTTGGGATTGAAGATTAATTAATAAATAGATTGCAGGTTAACAGGACGACCATTGCTCCTTACGACAGAGTTCTAGTATCAAACAGGGTACTACTACGAAGGGAGAAGTGGTTTTTCTGTACTAGACATACTTTAGATAAAACAGCAATAACAAAAATAACAAAAATAAATTAAAAATTTTATCAAAAAGTATTGACACCTGATTACATTCATGATATTATATCAATGTTATTTTAGATGCAAATTTTGATTCACATATTTATGTAAGTCATTAAACATTTCATTTAATGGTTTGCACAAATATGTGATTTTTTATTTTCACCCAAAATATTCACAATTTAATATTATTAGGAGGTATCTTTCATGAACAAAGGTACAGTAAAATGGTTTAACGCACAAAAAGGTTTTGGATTTATCACAAACAGTGAGAACGGTGAAGATGTATTCGTACATTTCAGCGGAATCTCTTCAAACGGTTTTAAGACTTTAGAAGAGAATCAGAATGTAACTTTTGAAATTACTAACGGACCTCGTGGTTTACAGGCTGTTAACGTAGAATTAGCATAAGTTTCATTTCGTTATACCAATAAGAACCCCGGACTTTCTAAGGAAGTCCGGGGTTCTTATTTTATTGGCTGCTATATTTTATGCGGCTTCATAATCCTCTGTCAACAAATATATTCCAAATATTAGTAATAGTTCTATCCTCAGGCTTTTGGTAACGTAATACTTACTGATGTTCCCTTATCAAACTCGCTTTCTATCAGAAGTGTTCCCCCATGTAGCATTACTATTTTCTTTGATATGGCAAGCCCAGGCCTTCTCCCATGATTTTAGGATTGATCTTATAGAAAGATTCTGTAATATCAGCAATATAATCTGCTTTAATACCAATACCGGTATCGCTGATTTTTACTATTACAGAATCTGCTTCAACAGATTGTTCAATCCTAATGGAACTACTTTGATGGGAAAATTTAATAGCATTGTCCAATACATTCAATACTACCTGCCTAAGTTTGTCACCGTCTGCAAGAATGCTTACCGGACTTGTAATAACATTTATACTGATCTTCTTACTCTCTGCTTTCTTTCTTAACTGAAATGCAGCGTCCTCTATCAATTTATTTATACTCACTTCCTCTTTGGTCAGCTGAAACCGTTCAGACTGATATCTCGAAAAATCTAATAGGTTCTCAACAAGACCAATCAGACTTTCAGTTTCCTTGCTGATAGGAGGAGCCGAGCTGCAGACTAACAAGAAATACAATTCCTGCAATGACAGCGCTGATAATACCGGCAAAAAAACACATTCAATCATTATAAAACAATCAATGATTGAATGCGTTTAAATTTATACTAATCCGAATGAATTATACACCAAAACCAAAACAGTATTCTTAAACAATTGAACCGCCGCCATCTACAATGATAAATTGACCCTGTACATAGCTGGAAGCATCACTGGAGAGATACAGAATCGTGCCGTTTAGTTCACCTTTTTTTCCTGGACGGCCTGCAGGATTTGCTGCATTATAGGCATTCAGAAACTGTTCTGATTTAAACAGTGTTCCAGCAGTCATCTCGGATTCAAAAAGTGCAGGTCCAACTGCATTTACTGTTATACCATATCTTGCATAAGATGCTGCCATTCCCTTTGTCATACCCAGTACGGCAGATTTGGAGGAATTGTAGGAATGTCTGATAAACATATCATTTTTATCAGCAACTACTGCATTTACGGAAGCTATGTTTACAATCTTTCCATAACCTTTTTCTTTCATATTCGGTATTACGTATTTACTGGTTAAGAATATACTCTTTACATTGGTATCAAAGGCATTATCCCATTCCTCTTCTGTCATGCTGTCTACACCACCGCGTACTGCAATACCGGCATTGTTTAATAAGATGTCCACGTGTCCAAAGGTATGAAACACTGTTTCCATCGCTTCTTTCACGCTCTCTTCTTTGGTAACATCACAAGCTACTGCAAGGGCTTTACGTCCTGTGCTCTCAATTACTGCTTTTAATTCCTGAAGTTTATCATAACGTCTTGCTAAGAGGGCTACATCTGCTCCGGCTTTTGCATAAGCAAGTGCTGCATCTGCTCCCAGTCCGGAACTTGCTCCTGTTACTACTGCTACTTTTCCCGTTAAATCAAATAAATTCTCCATATTCTTAATTCCTTTCATTTTATATTTAATTGAACTAGAACTATTCAACTTTTGCTACTAACTTTTCGACTTTTTGCCTACTAACTTTTCAGCTTTTGCTTCTATAACTTTTAAATATCCATACCACCAGTTATTAAATTCGTCCGGTTTCCATAAAAGCTGTACGGTCGTAACGTCCGGTCAGCAGGTAGGGAATGACTTCCTCTGCCTCTAATTTCTCTACCAGATTCAGCTTATGTACTAAGAGGCTGTTCTTAGAATAAGCCCCGCCAATTATGGTATTGATGGGAAGTTCTGCCCAAGGGTCGTCGATACTGGATTTTAAATTCATTGATACAATACCTGGTTCCCAGGATTTATAGTTGTATTCACATTGGTTCATGAGCAGAGCACCGTTCATAAAGTGAGCTACGCCATTTTCATCGGGCTGTCTGTCAAAGTGAAAGTAAAAGCCTCCTCCAAAGGTCTGCTTGCCTGCCGCCGGGAATTGGTATAAAGCTGCCGTCATAGGACTGTTATACTCTCCTAAATTCATCTTGATATCAACCAGCTGTGTTCCTCTTCTGGTTACCCCTGCTGTTACGGTATCACCGTTTCGTCTTATTACAAATTCTCCACCCAGCTTCTTTGGAATACTTCCGTTATCCCTGCCGCACTGAACAGCCATTTCTGCTCCGGGACCTCCCAGAACAAGTCCCATGGTATACAGCCCCAAAGTTTTACCGTAGATTGAATAAACACCCAGGATCGCCTCGTAGTAATCATCTGCAAAGGTCGGATTATTTACATGGCATACTGATAAAGTAACCACCGGCATAGAGAAAGGTTTTAACGGGGGAGGAAGAATTCTTTCAATGGCTGTGGGGTCTGTCAGGTAACTGATATAGACTCCTTCCTGATTGTCCATTAGAGAAACCTTACCGAAGTTTGGAAGTTCTTCCTTTGACGCCTTAAAACTAGGTACCTTTTCTTCTGTGCCAAACAGTCTGGAGGCTGTATCAAAAGCGGTACGGGTTGCCGGTGCAATACTGCCGTCTTTTATGGCACTTCCTATAAGCTTCACTACCGTTCCTCTGGATTCCAGTTCAGATACCAGTGTTCTGTCAGGACGGAAGCCAAGAGAGAGTACGACTGCTTCTGTATCCGCTTTAACTTCTTCTTTATTTTCTAACTTTTCCAGAATAACGCAGTTCTCATTAATCTCTTTTAAGGAATGTCCTAACAGGTAATGTGCACCTGCTTTTGCCAAACGTCCGCACACATCGGCAACGTTGGTATGGTTCGCATTTGGTGCGGGTTTATCAAGCATATCAATAATTGTCACCTGATTTTCTGTTTCACATAAGTATTCTGCGGTTTCAAGACCGGTGAGACCTGCTCCGATTACTACAACTTTCTTACCTTTAAGGACTTCCTTACCGGATAATATGTCTTCTACGGTATACACATTTTTGCCATTGATGCCGGGTATTTTGCCAGGAATGATGGAAGTGGAACCTGAAGCTAAGAGAACCGCATCCGGTTCACAGGCCATAATGCTTTCTGTATCTGCTTCTGTATTCAGTAAGACTTCCACACCAAGCTTCTCAAATTCATTGCCATAATAGTCTGCAATCCACTGCATACGTTCTTTAAGCGGAGGTTTTTTCGCAAGATTAACCGTTCCGCCAAGCTCTGCCTGACGATCCATCAATGTTACTTTCATTCCTCTTAGTGCAAGTGTCTGTGCTGCTGTCATGCCGGCAGGTCCTGCACCAACTACAACAACTCGGTGTCCTTTGGTGTCACGTACCAGATTTCCGTACTTTCTCTCTCTTGCATATCTGGGATTTAAGGCACATTCGGGCGGTAAACCTGCAGCATTATATTCATTTAAGCTTTCAAAGCAACGCAGGCAGGAGATACATTTACGTAGCTCCTTTTCTCTTCCTTCCTGAACTTTTTTACCCCATTCCTCATCTGCATTCCAGGAACGACCCATGGAGACAAAATCAACCACACCGTCTTCTAAGAACTTCTCAGCTGTAGCAGGTTCTCTGATAACGGAAACACCGATTACAGGAATCTTCACATGGCTTTTTACAGCCTTAAGGAAATCACGTCTCCAACCCTGAGGGAAGGATATTGGTTCTATACAGGTCATTCCGGTTTCATACAGTCCACAGCTTGGATCGATGAAATCAATTCCTGCCTGTTCCAGTGCCATGGCAATCTTAACGCCATCCTGCACATGGATATACTCTTCGGTTACACCAGTCTTATCAAGGAATTCTTCTATACTTAAGCGTACACCTACCGGGAAATCAGGACCGCACTCTTTACGGATTCCTTCGATGATTTCGATTATAATCCTCAAACGATTCTCGAAGCTTCCGCCGTATTCATCTTCTCTTTTATTGGTGTAGGGAGAGAGGAACTGATGCAGGAGGTATCCATGAGCAGCATGTAATTCCACACCGTCACAGCCGGCTTTTTGTACTCTTACGGCGCCAGCTGCAAACTGCTGTACTAACTGTTTCACCTCTTCTGTTGTCAAGGCACGTGTTTCCTGATTCAGGAGTTTACAGGGTATAGCTGAAGGTGCTACTACTGGCTGTCCGCCAAGAAGGGCTGATACCGTTTCACGTCCCGGATGATGAAGCTGGATAAATATCTTGCTGCCATGCTTATGTACTGCTTCTGCCAGCCTTGACAGTGGTTCAATATGACTGTCCTTGGTAACGGATAACTGTCTCATAAGACCGGCTCCGTTTATATCATTTATACGTGTAATCTCAGGAATAATCAGTCCTGCTCCTCCGATTGCTCTTGCCTCATAAAATGCTATCATGTCCTCTGAGGGCGTTCCATCTAGATTAGCCAGGCCGCAACCCATGGGAGACATGACTAAGCGGTTTTTAAAAGTTACCTTGCCTATGCTTCCCGCTTCAAATAATCTGTTATACATTCTGTACCTCCAACTAATATTGTTAAATTTATAACACTGTTGATAACATAAGAATACAGGATTACAGATAATTTCACAACGTGTATGATGAATGATAAAACTTTGACAATTTGGTTACCATGCACTAAAATATGAATCAGCGATTATCTCTTAAAAGAATTGAGGTTTATTATGACATTTAAAAAGCTTATCGAAAGAATATCCGAGGAATACAGCATAGATATATTAAGTGAAGGTGAAGATATGGAGTTACAGGATATTGCATTGATTGACGGCAAAGATATCAATACCCGTAAGAGCACATTATATTTTGGTTACGATAAACAAATTACCAAGCTGGTCTCTCCTATACAATGTATTCTTGCCAGTACAGGCCTAGACCCACTTCCCGTTACCACCGGCTGTAATGCTGCCATGGTAGCAGAAGCGGATCTCTTTGCCCTGTTCAATATGGTTAAGAATCTGATTGAAACCACCCGCAGTAAGGGTATTTTTGAGGAACTTACTGCTCTGGCAGACAATTCCCGCAGCATAGAAGCAGTAATTGATACCGCTTCTGTCAGACTTGGTAACTTTTTGGTGTTTTGTGATATGAACTTTAAGATCATTGCCAAATCCATCTCAATACCAGTCCTTGATCCCCTATGGATAGAAAATACTGTCCAGGGTTATTGCAGTTACGAATTCATTAATGCTGTTAAGGATTTAACGGTAATTAAAAACGCCTCTATGACAACTTCTGCCTTTGAAGTCGTCTGCAGCCAATCCTCCAACCGTAAAATCAGCAGCAAAGTCTTTCATAATAAAACCCAGATTGGATTTCTTTTAATGATAGAAGGAGATAATCCCTTTCTTCCCTCTCATTTTGAAATGCTAAGTACAATAAGTCATGCTGTCAGTTATACCATAGCTTACTATACACCTGATTTATTCGAAGGCAACAGCCGTTACCATGAATTATTATACAGCATGCTGATCGGTGCTCCCGCCAAAGACATTGCAACTCGTCTTTCAGGCCTTAAGTTTCCTGATAAAATGCTGGTGCTGTATCTTCGCCCTACCAGATACTTAGGACAACTGTATCTTAAGAATTATACTTCCAAAGCACTGAAACTTAAGATTGCAGACACTCATGTAACCTATCATAAAAACGGCATCGCTGCGGTTATTCCCTTACAGGAGGAGTCTGACCTCTGCAATAAATTGCCTGAATTATTAAGAGATCTTGCAAAGAAAGAATATGTTCGTATCGGCATCAGCTATCCCTTTACAAATATCGAAAACTTTGTAAGCCACTTTGACCAGGCTTATGCCGCTCTTGAGCTTGGTCAGAAGTTAAAAAGCGAAGAACCGGTTTGTCTTTATCAGGATTATCAGTTTTTTCATTTACTTTCAGAGACAAAATATCCTGACAAGCTAGGGAGCTTCTGTCATCCGTCACTGGCAGCACTGAGACAATATGACCATGCAAATAATTCACAGCTTTATAAAACTCTGTGTGTCTATATCGAGAAAGGCTGTAATATCAAGCTGACCTCTGAAAGCCTGTTTATTCATCGGAATTCCCTGGTGTACCGCTTAGACCGCATTACGGAAATCTGTGGGATTGATCTTTCAGATATTAATACTTTGTTTCTTATTCGATTTTCTTTCCTTATCGACCGCTATAATGAGCTGAATACGAGTATTGAATGGGGTTAATACATATTAAAGTTTAGCTCATATTAGGTTTAAACATATTAAGGCTTAACTACACTTCCCTTAATCGGCATGGAATCTTCTATTCCTTTAAAGTATAAAGGCAGCCCTTCTGCAAAAACCGGCAACAGCATTTTGGTTGGATCCTGTCGTTGATGATGAATATGCAGGTGGGGTTCTGAGGTAGAGCCGCTGTTTCCCACACGACCAATGTAATCACCTGCTTCTACCTCATCGCCTGTCTTTAATACCACACTGTCTTTTTTCAAATGGTTCAGCAGAAGGTATGTACCAGTTGAAGCAATTCTGATATAGACATGATTTCCATCGGAGGATATAAACTCTTCTGTATTTGCCCTGATATCCTCTTCCTCATCATAGGCTTCCACTACAACTCCTGAAACGGGGGAATATATTTCCTTATCCCATATTCCGTAACTATCAGTCTCATTACTGCCTGTGTTATAGGGTTCCATCACAATATCATATGCCCAGCGCTCCGAAGCCCAAACGGCATGGGGTAAATTATCCTCCACGCGGTCACCACCAAATCCTATTACAGCCTCTTCCTTAAAAGGCCAGGCTACGGTTACCGCAGGTGATACTTTTGTTATATCCGCAGGATAAGCAAGTAAAAGGACGTTCATCGTCAGCATTTTAGTTGTTCTTTTACGTTTTATTTTCATCTTCTTATTCCACTGAAATAATAACCAAATACGATTAATTTCAATTGTGGTAACCTTTCTATTGTTTTGGTTTGTACTCATGATTATATTTCATGAAAACCAAAACAAAGTAAAAGCATCACCAACAGAATATAAAATCTACAATCTTCTTGTTGGCTCTGCATTCGTATGATATTATTGATAGTACCAGCTTACGAAAGCCTACCATTATCGGAGGATTCCTATGTATAATGAAGAAAAGATTTTAATTGTAGATGATGAAGCCGGACTTTTAAATCTACTAAAGATAACGCTGCAAAAAGAACGTTACAATAAGTTTGGGATATATGGGGTATTGAGATAAATCTACTTTTCACTCTTTTTAAAGCAGTGTTTCATGTCTTCTAAGATATGTATGGGTGTTGTATATAACTAAATGTAATTACATATAAAAATTTTTGACTGAGAGGCATGGTTATAAAAATGAGGTTAAGATTGCGTTTTATCCTGTTTTTTACCGGGGGCTTGTTCCTATTCCTGCTATACATGGGAGTCTTGACAGCCTTTGTATTTGAACATATAATGCCGTTGTTTACAAAGTCTGATACCGATAGTCAGGCATTGTTCTTATTGACTTTTACCGAGAAGAAGGAATCCTTACTTTACTTATTTACTTTTGTATTTGCTTTTGTCAGCGGAGGTCTTATTTTAAGCAGATACTTTGTAAAACCTCTGCTTTTCATCCTTTCCTTCGTAAGGCAGCTATCAAAAGGAAATTATGATTCCGGAATATTAAGTAAAGTCATCTATAAACGAGGTAAATTGAAAAAAAGATATTTTCTTTATAAAGAAGTGTTAGAAGATCTTTCTCATCTGGCAGAAGTATTAGAGTCTGTGAAAGAGGAACGAAAACAACTGGAACTATCCAAAAAGAACTGGATTAATGGTATCTCCCATGACTTAAAGACACCTTTATCCTATATTATCGGATATTCCTCATTGCTTAAAGCAGAAGACTATCGTTGGGATAAGGAAGAATCTGATAATTTCTTAGATGAAATCTATAACAAAGGGAAATATCTTGAACAATTAGCAGACGATATGAACCTTGTATACAATTTAGAAGGCCAGCAAGCAGAACTGCCGTTAAGATTGGAAGATTTCGATTTAATCCCTTTTCTCCAGAGACTGGTTGCTGAGGTTATGAATGATCCCGCCGGAGCCAGGTATCATTTTGCTTTTCTTCCAGCTGTGGAATCTTTACGTATCTATGCAGACTCAAAGCTATTACAACGTGCCATTCAAAATCTGTTGATGAATTCTATCCATCATAATGCAGAAGATACAAGTATTGAGATTAAAGTTTTTATATCTGAGGACACTTATACTGTAATTGAGATTTCTGATAACGGTGCCGGGTTAACGCCTGAGACAATTGAAAGGTTTAACGGTGCAGAAGGTTTTCTGAATAACAGCTCTGTCTATAAAAGAAAAGGTCTGGGCCTTAGTATTGTTAAAAACATTGTGAAAGCCCACCATGGTCACATTATAGCCGAAAAAAATTCAATAACCGGTACAACATTTCGTATTCTAATTCCCATTGCCCTAAAAAACTGAGTCGTATATTATTTATAGCAGAGCAGAAAATCAGATCCAATCAGGTTTACCGCTCTATTACTATATACGCTTTAACCCAAGGAGATTTTACCATACAATACATTTTGGGGAAAGTTAATCCTGTACGAATCAATTCATATTCCGCTAATCTTATTAAGCTGCTGTATAGCAATTCAGTAATAACAGGGTGCATTGAACAAATATTAATTGCTAACCTTTGCCGCAATACACCCTGTTAAATTAATTCTTACATTATATCAAGCATCTTATTATTCTAATATTCTTCCCCTGGTCCTACTGGAACCGGATAGATGGGATTCTCCGGAGACTCCGGTATAACAGGTACTTCCGGCATTAACAATCCTCCGCTGTTTGGCAGCACCAGATCGATGGTACCTGATGCAGTTGCAGTTAATGTTTTTCCATAGATATCTGTATAGGTAACCTCCACTAACAATCCTGTTGCTTTCGTATAATTGGGAGCTATCCAGGTTCCTGTATAGTATCCGGAAGAAACCTCTCTCATGGTAAAAGTCTTAGGTTTGATAGCATTTTGATCCTGGGCAATTATTCTAAAGGACGCTGTTCCTCCTGCCAGACTCTTGAAGCTTACCGTCAATACTTCACTACTCTTTAGCGTCACATTGGAAGAAGGGGTAAGGTCGATTATACCCTGTTCTTTTACAATGTTTACTTTTCCGGTTGCTGTAGCTGTGACCTTATTTCCTGCGCTATCCACAAATTCCGCTTCAACTACAAGTCCGTTTATGTTTGCCTGAGGTGCAGTCCAGGTTCCTATATAATAACCTTCGCTAACTTCCTGCATGGCAACACCACTGCCAGACTGTGCCGCAAGGCTGGTAGGAAGCACAACTCTGAAAGCTCCGCTGCCACCTGGCTCACTGTGAAAGCTAACGGTAAGCGTCTGTCCGGGTGTAAGGTTAACGTCACTTGCAGGTTCCAGTCCGGATATAACGGGGACATCTTTTTTCACAATAACCTTAATCTGTTTTTCCGTGACATTTCCTACCTGATCATATGCCTTTAAGGTAAATACGTTCTCTCCTGCATAAACAATCTTCTCTACATGGAAAGCTCCGTCCTGTACCACAACAATCTCATTGTTAATCTCAAGCTTGTTAAAATGCTGGTCAAAGACTGTTCCGGTAATGTCTACTACTCTCTCATTTGTTACTAAACCGTCTGCCGGTGCAGTAACGATGAGTTCCGGTGCCAGCTTATCCTTGATTATTTTCTTAGCCGCTGAGGGTTCCGTTTCTTTTCCGTTTAACTCAGAAGTTGCTGTGATGATACTTTCTTCTTCCGTCAGAGGTATTACCTTTTGGAAGAATTTATTTACAGAAGTTACTTGCTCTGTCTTACTGCCATTTACATAAAGGTTGACTTTACCATCAGCTGTCACTGTTCCTTCAACCAAAATTGAATCCTGGTTGGTATAGCTGACATCCTCTAAGTTGGTGATAACCGGTGTATCCACCGAGTATTCCATTCTTGCACGAATCATTAAACCACCAGCTACATCCTCCTCTGCAATAGGAGTAAAAGTATCACCGGAATACAGATAAGATCTGTCTGCATAAGGGCTGTCTTCATCAATTCCAGTACCAGGTGAGGCGGTTCCCACAGCAGTCTGAGAGGTTGCTATAAAGAAATCTCTGTTGGTGGAGAAACCAAACTCTGATAGATCAATATAGTTCCACTCTCCTCTTACAACATTGACTACCTTTGGTGAAACATTTAATTTCACCGGATTACCGCTGGCATCTGTGTCATAAATGGTAATTCCGATCTGATTGCCTCCCGGTGAAGGCCAATCCGTCCCCCAGAAAAAGATATTAGCACCTTTTACTTTACCATACTGTGTGGGTGTTACTCTGATAGCCAATCCGTTACCTGTTGCATTGAGTACCAATGCATTTTCACCGGTTCCGTCATCATATACGATTTCTTCTTCATAACCCACAAACCGTTTAAGAGGTATCGTCACTTCTGTGGTTTCATTACCAGTTACTACAGCACTGATTTCTCCGGGTTCAAAACCGTCTGCAATTACCTTTAAGGTATAAGTGCCTTCGTAAACATTCGGGATTATAAATTCACCATTTGCATCTGCCGTTACAACAGGGAGTTTTGAATCCTCTTTAACCCTTATAACTGCATTTGCTGCCGGTTCTCCTGAATATCTGTCTGTAACCTTACCCTTTATGATTCCTTTCGGCTTTTCTTTAAGCACAAAATTCTTCTTAACGGTTTGGTCCTCCGTTAAATGTACCTGTGCTTCTGCCGGATAATATCCATAAGCTTCAGCTCGTAAAGTCCAGGTATCTTCTCCTTCATTTACTGCATGCTTTAAGGTATATCTGCCGTCAGCAGGATTGGTTTTAGCACTTCTTCCTGTTTCCAGTATAGTTACTACCGCATCGGCAGGCAGACCTGCGGTTACAGAGGATATAGCCTGAACGGAAGCGTCGCTTACAGTTTCATATTTCTTGGTAACCGTTGTATTCTTCTCCTTCAAATTAAGCTTGATAGGTTTTACTTCAATTTCTTTCTTCTGTAGACTTAAACTGTTATCTGCCTTCTTGTAATCCGGTAATTTTACACTGGAAGCCGCTGCATTCGCTGCATTTACCATGATGTAATCAATATACCAGCCAGCTTTATTAAGAGAGGTATCAGAAGTCAGCAGGAATCTTATCTTTACAGTTTTTCCTGTATAGGAGGAATCCAGCAGAAGTTCGGTATTAGCCCAGGCTTTTCCATCACCGGTATAATAACCTCCGGGAGCTAAATCTGTCCAGGCCGACCAATTATCACCCTCTTTTTTAGATATCTGGATATATCCTTTGTCGTATTTGTTCTCAAATTCATACCACTGACCAATTGTCAAGGTGCTGATCTTATTCTCAGGCAGCTGAATTTCAGGAGTTTCCAGCCAGGAATTACTGCTGTTTAAATAATTGGCTGCAAGTCCGGTAGCCCAAACCTTTGCACCATAAAAGCCTGTTCCCGGTCCGGAGGTAGGTACTCCCCACTCCCAGGAATTATTGGTACCACCGGTTAAGAAAGCACCGTTGTTGTTTTCAAAATCCTCATAATAAATATAGTCACCAAGCGATTGCACTTCAAGGGTTAAGGGTAATGACAACCCACTTTCATTCCCTGCAAAGTCAAAAGCGGAAACTTTGTAATAATAGGTTCTGTGTGCCTCAATACTGTTATCCCCATAGGAATTCGTTGCAGTTTCTGCCAGTAGTGCATATGCCCCATCAACAGCATCCGAACGGTAGACACGGTAACCAGCTGTATCAGTATCTGACACGGCAGGCCAATTTATAGCGGCGGTATTGAGAATGACACTGCCGGTTAGATTTGCAGGAACTGAAGGAGCGATTCTATCTGTAGCGATAAACTTCGCATCCTCTAAATACCAGCCGACCTTTGAAACACTTGTATCTGAAACCAGGCGGAACGCAATATATACGGGAACAGAAGAACCTATATAGTCGCTTAAGTTTATGGTCAGCTTACTCCAGCTGGTCTTGGTACCGGTTATGATAGGCCCTACCTGATTCCATGTCTCACCAAGGTCACCTGTTACATATACAAAACCCTTATCGTAATTATTTTCAATATCATACCACTGATTCACCTCGAACTGAGCGAATTTAAGGGTCGTATCCCTAAGATCTAAGGGCACGGACACCAATATACTGTCTCCGCTGTTGGAATAGTTGCCTTTTAAATTCGTTCCTATGAGTTTTGTACCGCTTAAGGTCGTTGGACCAACTCCCGCTGCCGGTTCGCCCCATTGCCAGTCTCCTTCAAAGAGCCATCCGGAGGGATAATTCTCAAAATCCGTACTGTAGCTGTCAGGAACTGCGCCAAATTTGATCTCAACCTTATATTCACCTGTTGCTACTGTATTACCGTCATAATCCCTTGCTTTTATCTTATAGACAAAACCCGGCTGTACTACGAGATCATCAGGAATAGTACCGGTATATACCCCGGATTTATAATCTCCTGAGCTTCTCGTAAGAGGCAATGTAATCCAGTATGATTTTCCGCTTTGTTTTACCAGAAGTTCTGTTTCAATAACAGATACATCATCAGAGATTTCAGCCTGTATCTGGATACCGGCACCGGAATAGGTTTCTGTGATGACCTGGTTATGAACAATTACAGGATTTTCAAGGTCTTCTCCTTCAACGGTTACTTTCCCTTCAATGGTACCGGTTCCGCCTGCAATTCTTGAAACAGCTTCAAAAGCATCAATTAAGCCATAGCCGTAGCCATAGTTGGGATCCCCGGCGTCATTGGCATCTTCTATAGGAATTGCCGTATCCTTTAATAATTCTTCCACTTCTTCAATGGAAAGAGAGTTATTTGCTGACAGGATTAAAGCTGCTGTTCCTGACACGGCCGGCGCTGACATACTGGTTCCGTCCCAGCCGCCTTCATAACCGCCCGGTACAGAGGAACGTATATTAACACCAGGAGCAATTACATCCGGTTTCACATTGTTGTAAGGGCCAGGGCCTCTTCTTGAGAAATCTCCTCTTACGTTATTAATATCCAAAGCTCCTACTGCAAAACTTTCGGGATAATTGGCAGGCGCACTGACAGAAGACGGTGGTGCTGCTGCATTTCTCTCATTACCGGAAGAGAATATCGGAAGGATTCCAGCTGCCCTCCAGGCAGTTACCATAGGTCTGAACCACTCATCTAAACCGGAAGCTCCGCCCCAGGAATTATTAATAATATCGGGAGTTGCGGCAGGATCTCCCCCGGGAGCAAGCATCCACTCTGCGGCTGAGAGGATATCATCATCATAACCACCATCCGGGGTAAAAGCCTTGGCAGTAATCCAGGTGGCACCGGGTGCCGCACCGATCTTATTGCTTCCGTCGGGCTCTTGTCCAAGGATTGTACCAAGTACATGGGTACCATGGGGTATGCTGGCTTCATCCACCGGCAAAGTACTTCCGTTAACCGGGTCATACCAGTTTCCTGCCGAGGTGGGGTTTGCGGGATCGCTTGGGTTGTATCCTCTCCATTTTAATTTCAGGGCAGGATGAGTCCAGGTAGCTCCTGTGTCAATGGTTCCAACAACAACGCCGGTTCCATCTACTCCAAGACCCCAAACTTCATCTGCCCTGATTCGCTCGATATTCCATTCTACACCATCTGCATTGGCCTGAATTTCACCAGCCGTTACCTGCGGTTCATCTAACTTAACGATTTTATTTTCGTATATTTTCTCAACTTCACTCATATACGAAATGTTTTCAATTACTTTTTTAGTAGCCTTTACATAAACTGCATTGATAATGTAATAAGGCTTATACTCTGTGACAGTCTTCTTCTTTTCTTCCTGGGTTATGTATTTTAGCAATTTTTGCTGGGTATCCTCTGCATTATCCTTTAAAGCACCGATTACTTCTTTTCTTACTTCAAGTTTGGTGTTATAAGGTGTTAAGGCTGATGACAGTTTCCCCTCAGCTTCGCTTGCTACCCCCATGCTGTCTACCTGACTGCTCAGGTATATGATTGCTTCTACGAGATCTTCATCCGATGCAGAGTCAATAAATCCAGACTCTATCTTATTCATAGACTGGACATGCAGTTCTTCCTTTAAGGAAGATACCGGAAGAGAATATTTACTTTCTGCAAGAGCTGTTACCGAATTAAAGGTCATGATAAAAAATAATAACATGGTAATGACCTTTCTTGCTTTTCCCTTAATCATTATTACTACCTCCTTTTTCTCATCTTTATCATTAAAAATAGCTGCTACTGACCTTGTGCCCCCCTTCTTTTACTTGGCAGCTGTCCTTAAGACCCCCTCAATATGACACAAATATCTCTGTCGTAATTTATAAGACAAGCTTTGGTATTATTTAACTTTATATTTATTCGTCATCTTTCCTTTTTATGACTGATTTATAGAAAAATATTAATATTTTATCTATATAGTATAGAAAAGGTAAGATGTAAGACTATTTATATGATACTGTTTTCATTAAAATGCGTATTATTGATCTTGACGAAAAACAAACAGCCTTTGAAATTAATAAATTAATCAAAGGTTGCTTGTATGTAATATGAAAATAGTTAACTCTCTTTTTAATTATTGCTGTTCTGCCAACTTATTCAATGTCTTATAACAATGTGCAGCATTTCCAGATAGATAATTTCCATGCTCAAAATTTCAAGCTGAATATCTTTCAGTTTGCAAACAGCATTATTTCTTGGATAAACTCTATTAGGGCGTGTTGTTATTTTCAATATAATCACCCCTAAATTTCTACAATTTATCCTTCTAAATTTCGATAATTTATCCTTCTACACTTTACATTCATTAGTATATCTTTTATTATTATATTTTAAGGCATAAATAAGCAGGGATGCAAATTTTTGTGCTTTAAAAGGATATAGGTTAATGCAGTCAGAGAAAGGTAGAAATATGATACAAAAAAGACAGAAGTACAAACAAAAAATAAACTCCTTTAAGTTATTAAGTTACCTTTTACTATGCCTTACCCTTATGTTTTTAATGCTGGAAAACATAACAGTAAGTGCTATGGAAAATGATAATCTAACAGTATCCTTTATCAATGTAGGACAGGGTGACGGAGCATTACTTGAAAGCAACGGAAAGTACATGTTAATTGATGGGGGGCCTATTATGGCGGGACCTACAGTAACTAATCTTCTAAAATCCAAGAATATTAAAAAGATTGACTACATATTAGCTACCCATCAACATGAAGACCATATTGGCGGGTTGATTGATGTAATTAAGAATTTCGAGGTAGGTAATTTGATTATGACAAATACCTCTTTCCCAGACCCATCTTACAATAATTTTATTGATGCTGTCGAGAACAAGAATCTTAAGAGGATTACACCTGTTATGGGACAATCTTTTAAGCTTGGGTCAGCTACTGTAACCTTTATGGCTCCAAATGGAAGTGATTACGCAACCTACAATGACAACTCCATTGTCGTTAAGGTGGTAAATGGTGAGAACTCATTCCTGTTTACCGGTGATGCCGAAAGTGTATCAGAAAAAGAAATGCTTGATAAAGGATATGATTTAAAATCAGATGTATTAAAGGTGGCACATCACAGTGCGTTGACTTCAAGCACTCAGGAATTCTTAAATGCAGTAGATCCTTCTATTTCTGTAATATCCTGTGATGAAAGTGCACCGGCAAGATTTCCAAGGATTACCACTTTAAAAAAGCTAGAGAATACCGATATCTACCGGACGGATGTCTCAGGTACCATCACTATGGTAAGTGATGGAAAAGAAATAACAGCAGATAAAACACCCTATTCTTATGCAGGTGATACCATTGATATATTAACCGGAAATAGTATCAGAGGTAACACCGCTGAGACAAAGAACTTATCTAATCCAAGTGCTACAATTCCAGGGAACAGCCTCACAATTGAAAATGAATATGATGATGAAGATTATGAGTTACTGTTAGGTGGTACGTTACCAATCGTATTCAATGCAGATTATGGAGTAAGTTCTTTAGAAAAGATTGAGTATGCTTTAGCACCAGCAGATCTTTTTAATAATGTGGGCAATGTAGAATGGGCTCAATTAAGTAAAAATGAGCTGATTCTAAATGAAGATTTTATGGGTTGTATCTATGTAAAATATGTGAATAAGCTTGGTAATACTATGATTCGTAAAACTCAGGGATTTACTCTGGATGCAACAGCTCCTGAGAACTGTATAGTAGTATCTAATGTTTCAGGAATCAATCTCTTGGATACATATGCGATGGATACTTATTCTAAGAAAGCTTCCGGTCCCGTAACACTGCAATTTAATGCAGATTTCGGTATCAGTGACCATGGTAAGACAGAATATATGCTGGTCCCAAGGGGAAAGGAATTTGACCCGGAACAATCCTGGACAAATGGAAATGCAGTAACAATCAAGAAGGATTACATAGGATGTGTATATGTAAGATTTACTGATGGTGCCGGCAATGTGACAACCAAGAAAACAACCGGATTCAGTTATGTTTCAAAGCAACCCATTAATACAATGATCACATCCAAGGCAAAAGACATCAAATTTGTAAATTGGGGTTCAAAGAGTGGAAATTCTACCGTAAAGTCCCCCGTGATCTTGAATTTTAGTGCTGATTTTGGAGCCAGCGGTAAAGAATCCATTCAGTACATGCTAGAGGATAACGGCCAAAAAGGAAAGTGGATTAATGGGAATTCGGTTACAATCCAGAAAGGATTTAATGGCAGAGTCTATGTAAGATTCACAGATAAGAAGGGCAATTATGTAACAAGAAATTCTAATTTATTTACTGTGAAATAGGAGCGCCTTATCTGAACGGAACAAGAGATGAAGAGGATTTCTGTGAGGCAGTATGCCGGGTAATAGAAACAGCCCCGGAAAAAGAATGGATATTTGAATGTGACGGGTTGAACATACACAAATTAGAAGCCCTGGTAGGGCTTCTAAGGGAGTGAGCATATGTTCAGCAAGGTTATAAGAATTGAGTCACGTAAAATCATAAAAATTCCTTTTAATTCAAGTGAAACTCTGCCTTCCCGTGGCATGGTCATGATTGAAGGAACCATGAATGGTGTAAATTTAAAGCACCACTGGAACCAGACGGCAAAGGAAGTCACTGGTTTTCGTCAGACCAGAGATTTGCCGTCCGGCTTCCTTCCGATTTGCAATCGCTCGCTCGCGCCCCCCTTGCTATCGGCTATGCCTTCTATTATTTCAGCTGCTTTCAGAACTAAATTCCCTAGTCCTCCTGATACATTTTTCGAATCAAGGAGATGTACCTTCCTTCGCACTCTTTTATACCAAGAACAGCATTGCTGTAAGAGGAGGAACAGGCCAAGGAATAACCGATATGGATCCTAATTAATCCTATAAACAATATTTCAGTATCACATCTTGCCTAGCTCATACCTTATTATGTCAGATCCTTAACCTCTAACTTATACATAGATAAATATGCACAGATAAGTGAGGCAGAAATCAAAACAACCGGAACTATGAAATTATTACGCAGTGTAAATTCTCCTATATTTCCATTCATAACCCCGAATAATAAAAAAGATGTAATTATTGCAGCTTTTGAAGATTTCATTCCTTTTCCCACGAAGAGAGCTATAAATCCAAGTGAAACAGTAATAGCCGATTTTAGAATAATCTGTATATAGAAACCTAAATTCTTCATATCATATCCCAAAATAAAATAAGCTTTCATATTTCCAGAGACAGCTGCAAGAAGTGTATAAATCAATAGTTTACCAAGAAGCAATGCACAAAAAGAAAACAGCCAGACCGACAACATCTGTGAGAGTACAATTTTTTTACGCTTAATTGGATAGCTGAACATCAAATTCATCGTATTATTTTTATAAGGTGTAATGATAAAGGTCGACATCATAGCCGCAGTATATACCAGGAAACAAAGATTTGTAAATAATTCAATCTGTACACCCATCGTTTCCATACCTGGTACTGAATCCGGTATTCCTGTATACTCATCATTGGCAATTCCAAGATAACATTGCGCAAACATAAATAATCCAATTAATGCAACAATGATTATTGCACTAAATATATATTTTGAAACTTTATTTTTTTTCCACTCTAACTTTATTAATTTCCACATTTACTTTCCCTCCCCTGTTAACTTCAGAAAATAATCTTCCAAAGATTCTGATTTTATAGTTAGCTCTTGCATTGAGACTTTATTCTCTGCAAAAACTCGGGAGATTTCAGCCGGTACTATTTTACTGTCATAAATTCTAAGCCGGTCGTCCTCTATACGTTTAATATTGTGCAAGTCTAATTTATCCGTTAATACATAAGCTGCCTTCTTTATTTCAGAAGTAGAAATCTCTATGTATTCAATTCCCATATCAGCTATTTCTTTCATAGATATTTCCTTAATCATTTTACCATGGTGTATTACCCCGATGGTATGAGCCATACTTTCTATTTCCGATAACAGATGACTTGAGATTAAGATTGTTATTCCATATTGCTGGCAGAGCATGGTAAGCAGATCTCTTATCTGCTTCATTCCCGCCGGGTCAAGGCCATTTGTCGGTTCGTCTAATATCAGTAATTCCGGTTTTGTAAGTATTGCTCTTGCAATACCCAATCTCTGCTTCATTCCTAAGGAAAATTCTTTTACTTTTTTATTCTTATCTGCCTCCAAATGCAGCATGCTCAATGCCTGTTCTATGCTTTTGGGACTATAGTACCCCATGTATTCGCAATGGAATTTTAAATTTTCTTCTGCACTGAGATCCTCATAAAAGGTTGGAAATTCAATAATACTTCCTATTCTTTTTAATAGGTTATAGGAATCCGGCATTAATTTTTGGTCAAATAAAACGATTTCACCTGAAGTTGGTTTCCAAAGATTGAGAAGCATCTTCATTGTGGTTGTTTTTCCCGAGCCATTTGGACCCAAAAAACCATAAATTTCTCCTTTGGGAATATGCATGTTTAAATTTGATATGATTGCCTTACCAGCAATACTTTTTGTAAGATTATTCGTAGTTACAAGATATGCCATACTAGTTCTCCTTTTTTATTATTCTATCTTAATTTAGCATACAGAGTTTTCAAAACTCTTGAATAATTCTTACAAATTTCTTTCCTGCAATTTTATCAGTAAATAATCTTTTTAAGTTTCAAAGTAAATGTGGTTTTTACATATTCTTCGCTCTCAACAACAATTTTTGCATTTATTTTCTCAGCAAGTTCTTTTACAATTGTAAGACCCAGTCCATTACCCTGTATCAGCTGATTTCTTGAATCATCCATGGTATATAATCGATCGAAAATACGATCTATCTCTGATTTCTTTATTCCTATGCCTTTATCAATAATTTCTATACAAATTTCCGTTTCCTCTTCACGTAATACTAACCCGAGATATTTCCCTTCACTGCCATAACGGATTGCATTTGTGATTAAATTATATAATATTCTTTTGAGCGCATCTTCATTTGAAAATACCTGAAAATCATTTTCCGGCATCTGTATATCCACCTGAAAATCGTTTTCTATTAAGTTTTCATAAAAATCAAGAATAGTTGCACGGCAAAATTCACACAAATGAATGCTTGTTTTAGTCAGATCCAGATCACCGGCTTCTATTTTTGCCAGGGCAAAGAACTTATCCATTAATTCCATTAACTGGTTGGATTTATCGGTTACTTTGTTAATCATTTTGGCATTATTCTTCTCATCCATTGACATTATTTCAAGATACCCCTGTATTACAGTCAATGGAGTTTTTAAATCATGGGATATATTCGACAACATATACTTAGCTTTCAAATCCAACCTTCGGTAATCAATCTTGACCTTCTGGCAGATCTCCAAAGTTCTGTTTATTTGTTCGATTAATGAACTTACTTTTTTCTCATCTGTAAATAACATAATTTTTTCATCCGTATCCTTACTTAAAATAGCCTCTAAGTCAGATGTAATATGATATAACTGCTGCAGGATTTTTCTTTTCTCATAGATTACCAAAACCAGTTTTAGTGACACCAGGACAAGCGCGATTGACAAAATAAATAACAGCATTTCATTACTCCTTTAAACTTCCGAGTTTATACCCTATTCCCCACACGGTCTGTACATATTTGGGTTCTCTGGGATTTTCCTCTACCTTAGTTCGAAGACGGCTTATATGCACATTTACGGCATTCTCATCCCCATAATAATTCTCCTGCCATACAAGCGAATACAATTGAGCCTTTGTATAAACTTTCTTTGGATTTTCCAGTAACAATTTGAGAATCGCAAACTCTTTTGCTGTTAATTCTATTATTTCTTCTCCTTTGGTTACAGAAAAAGTTTCAAGATTCATTGTCAGTCCCCCCATTGATATCTTCGTAAGTTCTTCTCTTTTCTGCAACGCTGCATACTGTGTTGAACGTCTAATATTTGCTTTTATTCTCGCCAGAACTTCAGTCACTGAAAAAGGCTTCGTTATATAGTCATCCGCCCCAAGTCCAAGCCCTAATGACTTGTCAGAGTCCGTATCTTTCGCAGACATTATAATAATGGGAACAGTACTCTTAGTACGAATGTGCTTCATAACTTCCATACCATTTCTTTTGGGTATCATAAGATCTAGTAAAATCAAATCAAAGGGTTGCAAAAAAAAGGCATTACAACCTTCTTCACCATCAAAGGCTATTGTGACTTCAAAGTCGTTTGCCTGTAGAAAATCCTTTAACATTTCACTTATTTCTCTATCATCTTCAATCAGTAATATTCTCATTTACGTTTTCCTTTTTGTTTTCTATCTTTTTACAGCAATAAAATGTTGTAATTTTCCTATTATTTTTCCCATTGTACTCTTATACTTCGTCTTATACAAGTAAAACAATCGTATATCTTGTTTTTAACTTTCCATTTGTGTTAAAACTTATTTCGAGTGCATTACAAACTATCAAACTATCAAAGCACCGGACTTTGGAATATAAGAAAGCGGCATATGCCAAAGACACCTTGCCGCTTTCCTGATTTATTATGCCAGACAACATTATTTTCAGTTTTTTGCTTCAGAGCTCCACTGCTGATATACCAACAGCACCTCTGCCGCTATGAATCGTCATAACACAGCCGATTATGTTGATTTTAATTTGCTGGAAACCATGGTTATACAAGCATTCCTGTAGTTTCTTTAGAACACTCTCCTCTGTTCCTCTGGAATAAATGATATGGGCTTCTCTCTTGTCGAAATTCCTTCCCTCCATAAAATCTTCTGCAAAACGAGAAATAATCTTATGCATACTTCCTCTGTATTTCTTTGCAGCTAACAGTTCTCCGTTTATAATGTCAATTCTTGGTTTAATTTTCAAAATAGCAGCACCAATTGCTGTTCCGTTGGATACCCTTCCGCCTGCTCTTAAAAAATCCAGCGTATCCGGTATAAAGGAGGTCTGAACTTTATTCACATAAGGGCTGATCTTTTTCAGCAGTTCTTCCGCTGAATCCTCTGTATTGCCTTCTATTATTTCAGCTGCTTTCAGAACTAAATTCCCTAGTCCTCCTGATACATTTTTCGAATCAAGGAGATGTACCTTCGCACTCTTGCAGTCTTTTATACCAAGAACAGCATTGCTGTAAGAGGAGGAACAGGCCGAGGAATAACCGATATGGATTATCTCACACTCCGGATATAAACCGGAAATATTTTTAAAAAAATCTGTATATTGAAAGGGGCTTACTGCATTGGTTTTCGGTATTTTTTTGGTTTGTTCATAAAAATCATAAATTTCCTGTATGGGTATCTGACCGTCATATACTGTTCTATCAGGAAAGTTTATACTAAAAGGTACCCTTAGAATATTGTATTTATTTGCAGCCTCTTCTGGTAGATCACAACCGCTTTCTGTTGTTAATATTATTTTTGGCATGGTTATCTAACCTCTCCTTACTCATTATCTTGGCAGTACCACATTTTAATTCTCCCGGCAGTTTCTTACTCGGTATAAATACCGGTTATGTATGCTATATTTGATATACATGTTAATAACTTATACAGCAATCATTATCATATTCTTTCCGCCCAAGAACTTCCTATACAATTCATTTGCCTGTTATCTACAATGCCTGCATTTTATCCTGTAAATATTAATATATTGACAGAAAATAAATCAGCCTATTGACAATTATTTATTATCGTATTATTATAAATGCAATTGAATACAATCTTCAGGGCAGGGTGCAATTCCCTACCGGTGGTAAAGCCCACGAGCCGTAAGGCATGATTCGGTGTAATTCCGAAGCCGACAGTAAAGTCTGGATGAAAGAAGATGTAGCAGTATCCGCACAGTATATTGTGCTAAATTGACATTGCCAGCCTGCTGAAAATGCCTTGAATTTAGTGTTCAAGGCATTTTCTTATTTGGAGGTATTCTATGGATGACAGAGAATATATGCTTTATGCATTACAACTTGCAGAAAAAGGCAAAGGTTTCGTAAATCCAAACCCTATGGTCGGTGCTGTTATCGTTAAGGAGGGGCAGATTATTGGTCAGGGCTATCACGAAATATACGGTGGTCTCCATGGAGAACGAAATGCACTTGCAAGCTGTACCCAGTCACCGATTGGCTCTACGCTGTATGTAACTCTGGAACCTTGCTGCCATTATGGTAAGACCCCTCCCTGTACGGATGCCATCTTACAAAGTGGTATCAAAAAAGTGGTGATTGGCAGCAAAGATCCTAATCCTTTGGTTTCCGGGAAAGGAATTGAATTGCTCCGCAGCCGGGGTGTCGAGTGTCTGGATGGTATTTTACAAACTGAGTGTGACCGGCTTAATGAAGTTTTCTTTCATTACATACGATCAAAAAAACCATATGTGGTAATGAAATATGCAATGACCATGGATGGAAAGACCGCAGCCTATACGGGAAAATCTAAGTGGATTACAGGGGAAGCTGCACGTCTTAGGGTACACGAGGACCGCCACCGTTACCAAGCTGTTATGGCAGGTGTGGGTACGGTTATAGCAGATGACCCTTTGCTTACCTGCCGCTTAGCTAAGGGCAAAAATCCTATAAGAATTATCTGTGATACTAACTTACGAACCCCCTTATATTCACAAATTGTAAAAACCGCAAAAGAAGTCCCTACCCTCCTGGCTACCTCCTGTTCAGATAAGGAAAAACAGAAAGCTTATACCGATGCTGGCTGCAGCCTCCTTACAGTTTCCAGAAAACAAGGACATTTGGATCTAAACGAACTTATGGAACAACTAGGCGCGAAAGAGATTGACAGTATTTTGCTAGAAGGCGGCGGCCTCCTTAATTGGTCAGCCTTACAGAGTAACATCGTCAACAAGGTACAGACTTATATTGCTCCGAAACTCTTAGGAGGTACGAAGGGAAAATCACCCGTCTCAGGAATCGGTATGGCTAGCCCCTCACAGGCTTATTCCTTAATTAACCGTTCTATCACCTGTCTGGGCGAGGATATTCTTATTGAAAGTGAGGTTCAGTATGTTTACAGGAATTATTGAAGAAATTGGTATACTTAAAGAACTGCGGCAAAGTTCTGAGTCTTTTATTCTCTTTATAGAGGGTAAAATAATCTTTGAAGATCTCCACATCGGAGACAGTATTTCCGTAAACGGTGTATGTCTTACAGCTTCTGACATCGACAAAAATACTTTTAAGGCAGATGTGATGCCTGAAACGATCCATTGTTCTAATCTTGGAAGTTTGAAGCCAGGAGCTATGGTAAACCTGGAACGGGCAATGCCTGCAAAGGGACGTTTCGGAGGACATATGGTCTCCGGGCATATTGATGGTATGGGAATCATTAAAGCAATAAGAAAAGACAAAAATGCTCTTTGGTATACTATTTCTACTCAACATCAACTTTTACGGTACATCGTTGAAAAGGGCTCTATCGCAGTGGATGGCATCAGTTTGACAGTAGTGACGGTTAACGCAGCGGAATTTCAACTGTCTGTCATACCTCACACAGCAAGCTCTACAATTCTTTCTCACAAAAGAATCGGTGATACTGTGAATCTGGAAAACGACCTTGTAGGGAAATACCTTGAAAAGCTGTTGTTAAACTCTCCTCCCCAGGATAATCACAGGAGTATCACAAGGGATTTTTTAAACAAATATGGCTTTTAAAAGGTAGCTTATTTTGTGGTTTATCATTGCATATCAGCAATATGAAATGGAGGTAAATATGTTTCAGTATAACACTATTGAAGAAGCTCTTAAAGCTCTTCGCAAAGGTAAAATAATACTTGTTACCGACAAGGAAGACCGGGAAAATGAAGGAGACTTTATCTGTTCCGCCGAATTTGCTACAACAGAAAATATTAATTTTATGGCTACCTACGGAAAAGGGCTTATCTGCATGCCCATGAGTGAAGAGCTGTGCAAGAAATTAGAATTCCCGCAGATGGTTGAAGATAATAACGACAATCATAGTACTGCCTTTACCGTATCAGTGGATTATGTTAACACCCTTACGGGAATTTCCGCAGTGGAACGTTCCCTCACCGCTATGAAGTGTATAGAGGAAAATGCAAAGCCTGAAGATTTCCGCAGACCCGGACATATGTTTCCCTTACTTGCTAAACGTAACGGTGTATTGGAACGAGGCGGTCACACAGAAGCAACAGTGGATCTGATGCGCTTGGCAGGATTAAAAGAATGCGGTTTGTGCTGTGAGATCATGCAGGAGGACGGTACTATGATGCGCACCCCTGACCTGATAACGCTTGCAGAGAAATGGGATATGAAATTCATAACCATAGCTGCCTTACAGGAATACCGAAAGAAACAAGACAAACTGGTAGAACAGACCTCCATCAGTGACATGCCCACAAAATACGGTAAGTTCAAAGCCTATTGTTATATTAACAAGTTAAACGGAGAACATCATGTTGCCCTTGTAAAAGGTGACATCGGTAATGGCGAGGACCTTCTATGCCGGGTTCATTCTGAGTGTCTTACCGGAGATGCCTTTGGTTCCATGCGCTGTGACTGTGGTCAGCAGCTGGCTGCTGCCCTGTCACAGATTGAACAGGAAGGCAGAGGGATCCTTCTCTATATGCGCCAGGAGGGCAGGGGTATAGGCCTTGTTAATAAACTTCGGGCTTATGCCTTGCAAGACGAGGGACTGGATACCCTGGAAGCCAATCTTGCCCTGGGTTTTGACGGCGATTTAAGGGAATACCATATCGGTGCACAGATTCTACGAGATCTGGGTGTAAGAACCCTTCGCCTATTGACAAATAATCCGGAAAAGGTATACGGACTCTCCGGCTTTGGCATGGATATTATCGAGAGAGTTCCAATACAAATGTCTGCTAATCCATACGATTCTTTTTACTTAAAAACCAAACAGGAAAAAATGGGACACATTTTGCATTATGATAATGAAGGAGAATAAAATATGAAAGTATTTGAAGGAAATCTTGTATCCAAACAGATTAAAATTGGAATTGTAGCCGCACGGTTTAATGAATTTATTACTGCCAAACTGTTAAGCGGTGCTCTGGACTGCTTAAAGCGTCATGAAGTTGAGGAAACGGATATTGAAATAGCATGGGTTCCCGGTGCTTTTGAAATTCCTCTTATCGCCTCCAAAATGGCTGCCTCAGGCAAATATGATGCGGTGATATGCCTTGGTGCAGTTATTCGTGGAAGTACTTCACACTATGACTATGTGTGCAGTGAAGTCTCAAAAGGAATTGCCCATGTATCCTTGACCAGCGGTATTCCGGTAATGTTTGGCGTGCTGACAACAGAAACTATTGAACAGGCTATCGAAAGAGCCGGTACCAAAGCAGGTAACAAAGGTTTTGACTGTGCTGCCAGTGCAATTGAGATGGTAAATCTAATAAGGATGATACAGGCTTAATGAACTAATTTAACACACTAGAAATAAAGTTCTACCTTCCTATTGACTTTAATATTGTTAAACATTATGCTTAATATAGTTAAAGTCATATAGAAAGGTATGGTTCAATACTATGGAAATTGTCCCTGAATGGATGTCTAATCTGGATGATGAGGACACTGCATTTATGAAAAATTTTCTTATGGCTTCAGGTTCTCTCAAAGAAGTAGCAAAGCTATATGGTGTGACTTATCCCACTGTTCGTTTACGATTAGACAGACTTATTCAGAAAATAACGATAAGTGAGGATACAGCAAATGATCCTTTTATTTCATTAATCAAAAGATTGGCTCTTAATGAAAAAATTGATTTCGATACTGCAAAGATTTTGATTGCTGGATATAAAAATAGCCAAAAGGAGGATAAATGATGTCTATTATTATACTCATTCTGCTTCTGTTTACTGTCTTACTAATTGTTGGGGTTATATTCATTGTTATATATTTTATTAGTTCAAATGCTCAAAAACGTAAGAAGAAAAACCAACAGCAAGATGAACTTGACCGTATGAAAATTAAAGATTTATAAACCATAATTAAGCTGAAGAGAGATCAAACATACGAAAATACTTCAATTGGCAGGCATATAGCCCGGAGCAGACACAAAAGATATATATTGATACCTTATAATCGATAAGATGGACAAAAGCAGCGACTTAACAATCGCTGCTTTTGAATTCATACTAATTATTTACTTATTGACTTTAAATCCGCAAAATAAACAATTTCCCTCAGGCTTATTACATACATTTTCCCATCAAACACTTGCGCATTCGTAAAAGCAATTAACCCCTTTACATCCTCCTGTAATGTCCAATGTATTGCATCTTTTGAAAGGCTTATGGTTCCTCCGCACCCTAAGGCTACGAACATATCCCCCGTAAAAACTATACCATAAAAGCCCTCTCCTTTTCCATCTCTGCCCCAATTATCCTCCATAACAGTTTCGCTCCATTTTTTTCCGTCGGTAGATTTATAAATCATGGATGCCATTTTAGAATTATTGTCATAAGAGATGGTATCGAAAGAGGTGACAACAAAAGTTCCTTTAGCCCATACAATATCTGAGTAATCATTTTTGTCGCTTCTTTTGATTTTTGTCCATTTAGTTCCGTTATCAGAAATCAGCATTAAAGATTCGCTGCCAACCGCCACAAAAGACTTACCGTTCCAGGCAATGGATTTTAGTTCACTTTTTACATTTGTCTTCTGCTTTGCCCAGATTTTCAGATTCTTGGAGGATAGAATTAATCCATTACTTCCAACCACATAATAGGTATTCTTAACTTTTATAATTCTATTTAAGGATTCTCCTGTGGGTGATTTCTGTTTCTCCCATTTTAAACCGTCTCTCGAAGTCATCATTGTTCCGCCATATCCTACTGCAAAAAAGTTCTTACCGGTCCATATAACATCATTTAATGGATATTTCCCTATATCAGAAGCATATTTATATGTACCATTGGAACTGATCTGCAGACAGAAGCGAAAATCTTTTTTTTCGATTTCCGGATCCATTCTATCAAGATCTCCTCCTACTGCTACCAACTTACCGTTCCCAACAGCAGACCTGCTAAGACTCCAAGGTCTTATATTCTCTTTTTGTGAAAGCTTCCAATTCACACCATCAGTTGATGTAAAAGTACCCTCTAATGGATAGCTGTAATATTTTTTACCGTCAGAGGTAATATTCTTTATTTGAAAGCCTTCCGACTTGCTCTTAATATCTGTCCAGGTCTTACCATCCTTCGAAGTCCGGCTAATTTTTATGGATTCTTTTTTGGTTCTTTCATCCACATATTTAAAACCCTCCAGAAAATAACGATCTTTCACCTTATAGATTTCATTCCAATAGTATCCATTAGAAGAATGTGCTGTCCACTTCACTCCGTCTTTTGAAGTTATAAATGCCCAGTTTCCAACTGCAATAAAGGTACCGTTAACAAAACAGATATCCCATAAACTCTCTTTCGTTGGAAGCTTTACCTTCTTCCACTTTATGCCGTCTTTGGATACCGCACAGACTGATTCCTGGTAACCCATTGCTACGAAAGTTCCATTTCCCCAGGCTATTCCTTTTACATCCGTTGGTATATCCTTACTGCGTACCGTCCAGTTTACCCCATCACTTGAAGAAACTATTCTGCCACCATAGTTATTCCCACCAACTGCTACAAAAATTTTACCGTTAAAGGTTATATCATTCATAGCGCCGTTAGCATCAAATTTCTGTTTATTTTCCGTCCAGTTAATTCCATCCTTCGAAGTCCAGGTTTTCCCATCATCATAAAAACCTCCCAAGGCAACAAATTTATTTTTGCCCCAGACTATACCTGAGAAAGGATATTTTCTATTAAAGTTTGCATTTTTCTTCCATTTAACTCCGTCTTTGGAGGTGTATCCCTCAATTGACACATATATTCCATTACCATAAGCATAATTGTTGACACTGACATGATAGTCAGAGTCTGCCAGTTCATCATCATAAAGAGTATTCCACTTAAGCTTTATATCCTGCACTTCATCGATTGAAATATCCTGACCTCTTGTATCCTGATCATCCACATTAAAATCAATATTATTTTTCTGCATAAATTCTATAACTGATTTATTTATCTTACTGTTAAGATTTATGCAATTACCTGCGGCATCAAGCTTTTCCAAATTCCTCAAATTCATTAACGGTGTTATATCCCTAACGCTGTTACCAGAAAAGTTAAGATTATTAAGTGAAACTAAATCTCTAACAGGCTCTATACTTAGGACATTGTTGTTTGAAACATCCAGTACTTTTAAAGAAGTTATTTTTTTTAGAGGAGTTAAATCTCTAACATTATTACCTGCTATATAGATTTCTTCTAATTTTGTTAATCCTGATGTAATACCGATATTACTGATTTGATTATTTGATGCCATGATATGGTTTAATTCCTTAAGCAAGGTTAAAGGAGTTAAATCCTTAATTTGGTTATTCTTAAACTCTACACTGCGTAAGTTTTTCATAGTGGTCAATGAGCTAATATCCGTAATCTGATTGTCACTCATCATTAGATATTTCATATTAGTTGCATATTCCAGGCCATTAATAGACTCAATTCCATAATTTTCTATATTTAGAAAACTAAGCCCTTCTAAATAACTTACTGTAATTGGTCCTTCATAGCCACGATGGTCTATGATAGCCTGTTCTAAAGCCGGATCTTCAAATACAACTTCTTCTGCCTTAACTTTTAAAACCGGCATCATCTGAATCATAAGCACAAAAACAATAAATAATGCTATAAAGCTTCTAAATGTCCTCATAAATTCCCCTTTATACGATTTATATATGCCATTATCTATTTGCATATTAATTTCCATTATTAAGGATTGCTGTGGAAAAAGCAAGAACTTTGTAACTTAATTCCGTGTTATATTATTAAGAAGCATTTAGCAGGAAGGTTTTAAGACTTTTCGCACAAGTATTGATAAACTTCAATAAAACATCGATTGGAGAACATTATGAAGGAAATAATTCTTAGCACAAATAAAATATGTAAATTCTTTTCCATTGGTGGAGTTCCGGTATAAAATCCGATTACACTAATCTGCTAAAACGACTCTACTTAGATTAATTGAAATGCGAAAATCCCTGTCAGATTTTGCTCTAACAGGGATTCTAACAGTCTTACACTTTTGCTTAATGTTTTACTTAAATCACAAACTCATCATAAATGTATATACTCTATCCATCATTTGTGGTATATTCTCATGTCCATAGTCCGGATAAATATCCATTGTCTTCTTGGCATTAATCTTATTGTATGCCGCAAACTGTGTAGAAGGCGGGCATACAGCATCCATTAGTCCTACATTCATAAACACTTCGCCTTGAATCTTTTTAACAAGATTCTGTAAATCTATATACCCCAGTTTCATAAAAATCTCATCTTCTCTTTCATGTCTGGGATCAAATTGCCTGAAATAATTCTTAATCTCTGCATAAGCCTCCTTTGCAAGATCCATATCCCATACTCTTTTGTAATCACACAGGAAGGGATAGACAGGTGCAAGCTTTTTAATACCCGGTTCCAGTGCTGCACAGGCAAGAGTTAAAGCTCCGCCTTGAGAACCTCCCATTGCGCCAACCCTTGTTTCGTCTACCTCCGGCATGTTCATTATAATTCGTGCCAACTGAGCTGTATCCAGAAAGATGTGGCGAAACAGTAAATCTTCTACCGATTGGTCCAAGCCTCTAATAATATGCCCGTTAAAAGTATTACCTTTTACCCCTCCAACATCTTCAGATTTTCCCCCTTGTCCTCTGCAATCCAAGGCAGCAACAGAATACCCCATAGCTACGTAATTAAGTTTGTCATTCCAATCTCCAGAATGACCCGAGTAACCATGAAATTGCAGGATAGCGGGATGTTTTGTGTCTATGTTCTTGGGACGCAGATACTTTGCATGTACTCTTGCTCCTTTTACACCTGTAAAGAACAGATCAAAGCAATCAGCAAATGGAACCTGAAATTCAGCCGGTATCAATTCTACTTTGGAATCAGTTGCTTTCATTTCTGTTAAGGCTCTTTCCCAATATTCATCGATATCAGAGGGGCAGGGACTGCTTCCGTTATACTTCCTTAATTCTTCTAAAGACATGTCAAGCAATGGCATAATTTATAACTCCTTATATTATAATTTTTAATTATCTACTAGTTAAAAATTTCTTTAGAATATACATTCCTAGACTACTCTGATTTCGTTAATCGCTATAATTTATTATATATTCATAATTTTTATAATACAAGTATCTTATATTATTTTGTCTGGTTTCAGTTTTTCCATAACTAAAAAAAGGATATAAAGAACAGATTATCTGCTCTCTATATCCTTTTTTACTTGTACTTCCAATTATACAAATTATTTATACTGCAGATTATCCCTTATAAGCTATTGCTGCGTTCACCTGCATATCAATGGATTGTCCAACATTTTTCTCATATAAAGAGAGAAAAATAAAATCACCTGTTTCAATAATACCAGTGTATTAACTATCTATTATATCAATTGACTCTTGGCATACTTTTTGTATACTACAAATGACTGCCTTCTAATACCTCATAGTTTACTTCCTTAAGAAGCCTCATCAAACTGGCTGTTGTAAAGTTCTGCATAAAAGCCTTTTTCCTTTAATAACTGTTCATGATTTCCGCTTTCAATGATATCTCCATCTTTCATGACTAGTATCAGGTCTGCATTTTTAATGGTAGACAATCTATGCGCAATTACGATAGAAGTTCTTCCCTCCATAAGCTTATCCATAGCTTCCTGTATAAGAACTTCCGTTCGTGTATCAACGGAGCTTGTAGCTTCATCAAGAATCAGCATAGGTGCATTTTCAATCATGGCTCTTGCAATGGTAATCAACTGCTTCTGCCCTGCGGAAAGGCTAGCTTCTTCATTTAGAATCGTATTATAACCTTCCGGCAAGGTTTTGATAAAGTGATGAACACCTGCTGCTTTGCAGGCTGCCACTACTTCTGCATCTGTCACCCCTTCTTTGTTATAGACGATATTTTCACGAATTGATCCTTCAAAGAGCCAGGTATCCTGTAACACCATACAGAACAATTGATGGACATTTTCTCTTGTCAGGGACCTTAAAGGTATGTTATCTATTAGAATTTCACCGCCGTTTAATTCATAAAATCTCATAAGGAGATTTACCATCGTAGTCTTTCCTGCTCCGGTGGGACCAACGATCGCTACCTTTTGCCCTGCTTTTACCTTTGCAGAGAAATCCTTTACGATAATCTTATTCTCAGAATATCCAAACTTGACATTCTTAAATTCAATATCTCCTTTTGCAGTTTTCATCACAGCATGTTTTCCGCTTTCGTCTTCTAATTCTGACTCACTTAAGAATTCAAATACACGATAACTTGCAGCTCCGGTTGACTGAAGACTTGTGGCTGCCTGAGCAATCTGGCTAAGTGGCTGGGTAAAGAGACGGATATATACCATAAAAGCAACAATAACTCCAAAGGTAATGGAACCATTAATCGCTAGAGCTGCACCTGCAACACAGACTGCCACATAACCCAGATTCCCGATAAAGCCCATAAGTGGCATCATAAGTCCTGACATAAATTGTGACTTCCAGTTACAAGTGAACAGCTTCTTGTTGATCTGTGTAAATTCCCCGCTTAATTCTTCTTCTGCATTATAGGCTTTTACTACATTATGTCCGGCATAGACCTCTTCTACATGTCCGTTTATGGAACCCAACAGTTCCTGCTGCTCTGTAAAATACTTTTGTGAACGTGTAATTATCAATATCATAATTACAAATCCAAACAACGAGGAACCTATTGCTACCAATGCCATAATCCAGTTGGTAGCAAACATCATAATAACTGACCCCACCAGTAAGGTTATTGCTGAAACAAGAGTTCCAATACTCTGATTCAGGGTCTGCCCGATGGTATCCACATCATTTGTAACTCTTGAGAGGATATCACCATAACTGGTCTTATCAAAATATTTCAGAGGCAGTTTGTTTATCTTAACCGAGATATCAGTACGCATGCTTTTGGATACTCTTTGTGTTACAGTAGCCATAACAAAACCCTGTAAATAGGAGAGCACCACACTGGCACCATAAAATGCAGCCAGGGATAATGCAATATTTCCAACCACTTTCATATCAATGCTTCCCATAATTCCCTGTGTAATGGCATCTGTCATTTCACGGAGCTTATCCGGGCCTACCAGGGTAAACACGGTTCCGCCAACTGCACAGATAAGTGCAAGGATGATAGCAGGAAAATAAGGCTTGCAATAGTTAATTAATTTCCCCCAGGCAGCTGAGAATTCATGTTTTTCACCTTCTGCGACAAATCCGCCTCCTGGTGGATTATTGAAGTTTGGTCCTTTACTCATCTCCAAGTTCCTCCTTTGATAATTGTGAATAGGCGATCTCTCGGTAAACCTTACAGGTCTTAAGCAGTTCTTCATGTTTGCCGATTCCCACAACATTTCCTTCATCCAGTACTACTATCCGGTCTGCATTTCTAATCGTACCGATACGCTGGGCAACTATAAAGGTGGTAGCACCAAGAGTCTGGGCAGCCAGCTGTGTACGCAGTACCTTATCCGTCTTATAATCCAATGCTGAAAAGGAATCATCGAATATAAAGATTTCCGGCTGCCTGCAGATTGCTCTGGCAATGGCAAGGCGCTGCTTCTGTCCGCCGGAGAGGTTCGCACCACCCTGGGAAATGGGTGCCTGGTATTTATCCGGAAGTTTCTCTATAAAATCCTTTGCCTGTGCTACTGATGCTGCATTTGCAACATCCTCAGCATTTGCTTTTTTCTTTCCGTTATAGCCAAAGGCCACATTGGAGGCGATATCTCCTGAGAAGATAACAGCCCGCTGTGGAACATAGCCGATCTTATCATGAAGATCTTTCTGTTTGTATTTCTTAATATCCACTCCATCAATCAGTACCTGACCTTCTGTGGCATCGTAAAAACGGGGTATAAGATTAATCAGTGTACTCTTGCCGCTGCCGGTAGAACCGATAAAAGCAACAGTTTCTCCGGAATTTGCTTTAAAGGAAACATCTCTCAGCACATATTCTGCAGCCCCTGGATATTGAAAACTAACATTTTTAAATTCTACTTCGCCCATTCCCCAAGGCTTGGTGTCCAGATCACCATCTGTGATTTTAGGCTGTGTGTCCAGAACTTCGTTGATACGTTTTGCTGAAACTGCAGCACGGGGCAGCATGATAAATATCATTACAAGCATCATAAATGCCATAACAACCTGCATGGCATACGACGAATACACTACCATATCGGAAAAAAGGGACAGTCTGTCCGGTAGATCGGCACCATTGATCAAGTATGCCCCAATCCAGTAAATCGCAAGAGTAAGTCCGTTCATGATAAGAGACATTCCCGGCATCATAATCGCCATAATGCGATTGGTAAACAGATTGGTCTTGGTTATTTTATCATTTGCTTTATTAAATTTTGCTTCCTGATAATCTTCTGCATTATATGCACGTACCACCCGGACACCGGTAAGATTTTCTCTGGTTACACGATTAAGATTATCCGTTAACTGCTGGACAATCTTGAACTTTGGTAGTGCAAATATAACCAGCACGGATACTAATAATACCAGTGCAAATACTGCTCCTCCTGTAGAAACAGACCATTGCCAGCTTTTACCCGATATCTTTATAATTGCCCATACAGCCAGGATCGGGGCTTTGATCATAACCTGAAGTCCCGTAGCGATAAGGGTCTGCACCTGTGTAATATCATTGGTGGAACGGGTGATTAAACTAGATGTGGAAAAGCGACCGATTTCCTCCATTGAAAAGGCTTCTACTTTATTATACAATCCCATTCTAAGTCTGTAGGACAGCGTTGCTGCAAGGCGGGCGGCAAAATAACCGATTATTATAGAAGCAACTAAACTACCCAGAGCACAGAGCAGCATATACCCGCCGGCACTCCAAATATCTGACATGGCACTTCCCTCTGTCTGCACCAGCATAGTGATTTCAGACATATAGTCCGGCAGTTTTAGGTCAAACCAGACTTGACCTGTTACAAATATCAGGCAGAGGACAACTTGAAGCCATTCTGTCTTTTTAAAATACTTTAATATTTTTATCATAACACGCTTTCCTTTCTGTCCTTATTCACTGCGAAGCGCTATTACAGGATCTTTTCCTGCTGCTTTTTTAGCAGGTATGAGTCCTGCAATCAGGGTCAATACCATACTTAATGCAATCAGGGCTAATCCGCTGGTAACCGGAAGAGCTGCATTAACTGCAGTGGTATCTAACACTGCATGGATAACCGAATTTATGGGAAGGAGCAGCAGACAGGTTAACCCGACACCTAACAGACCGGATATAGCTCCTACAATAAATGTCTCTGCATTGAATACCTGTGTAATGTTCCGCTTTGAAGCACCGATAGCACGAAGAACGCCAATCTCCTTCGTACGCTCTAGTACGGAAATAAAGGTTATGATACCAATCATAATGGAAGATACGATCAGGGATACCGCAACGAAAGCAATAAGTACATAGGAAATCACATTGATAATTGTGGTGACAGAGGACATCAGCAGCCCTACAAAATCCGTATAGGTTATTTGATTTTCTTTCCCTGCCGTTTTGTTATAGTCTTCGATTGAGGCGGATATCCCGTCCTTACCTTCAAAGCTGTCGGCATAAATACTGATAGATGCCGGTGCATCAAGACTTACAACTCCAAAGGCACTCATATTGTCGTCATAACTTCCTGACTGGATATACGTATCATAGAGTTTTAACAAGGTCTCATTATCCGGTTCCAGTAAATAGGCATCTAACATGGCTGCAAGATCGGCCTCACTCATTTGAGAGGACATCCCTGCACTGACAGAACCTGTTTGTCCCTGAGTCGGCATATCAGCTCCTGATTTCTGTGTCTCTGTATTGTCAGATTGGCTATTTGCAGGCGTTGAGGTAAGTATTGTAGCAGCAACGGCTGCTTTATCTGAAATGTTAAGCCCAGAGAGATATTTAATCGTCTCCTCTATCTTTACCTCATCTTTTTTCGGTGTAAAGGACATGCCGTTAGTTACATTGGTTTCCGGCGCTGCTTCCTGCGCTTTTACTACCGGACTGTTATTCGTGCGTTCGATAAGAGTATCGGTCAGAGCTTTCGTATATCCGATACTTCCAGAGATTGCGGTATAGGATGCGTCTTCCTGAGGTTTCACAACTCCTGAAACCTTAAGCTCGATGCTGTCCTTTAACAGGGTTTCCAAAGATTCCTTCTCTTCTGCAACATATTTATATATTCCGTTTTCCCCTTTCACATAATAATCGCTTTCAGGGAGTATATAAAAGGACTGGTTACTGATATCTTCGTAATTCCATTTATGATCTTTAAAAGAGATTTCTTCTCCATTCCCGATCTTTTCAAGCATTTCCTTATACTCTGCAGAGGGCAAAATACCAAGTTCATATAGCACGGAGGTAGATACCTCATTGTTTTCATCCAATACCAGAACTACTTCGTTGTAGGCTTTGGGCCAGTTACCATAGAGTACCTCATAATTATCGGTTACCGCAGGGCTGATGAGATTACCCTCTGTTCCAGGGAGAAGTTCCTCAAACTTACTGGAAGATGACAGATTACCCATGGACATACCCCCTAAGGAAAAGCCGCTCATTGGCATTGCGCCCATTGACGTACCACCTGTCATGGAGGAGGAATTACTGCTGGTAAAATCACTGCCGTCGGTATTAATAAGTTCACCTTCCGGATCATAGGCAAAAGCATCAAACTTAACATCATAAGAATAGATTATACCGTTCTCCCCTACATACTGATGGATTTCACTGTCTTGTTTATCCAGATATTTCTTAAATTCTGTAAGGTTATTCTCTTTGATACTGGTTGTTGCACTTTTTGCCAGTTCCATATCGGAGGAGTTAGAATATACACCATCCAGTTCATGCTCTGCCTCGTCTGATATACCGGACTGCCTTCCGGCTGCAAGTAAACTGCTTAAATCCAGTGACTGTGCTTCGATGGCTATTGGGTATGAAGACATGGTATCTTTTTGTATGTTGTCAATATAGGCATTGATTCCGTTGGATAAGGATAATATCAAGGCTATACCGATGATGCCGATGGAACCTGCAAAAGAGGTTAGGAGTGTTCGGCCCTTCTTCGTTTTCAGATTGTTAAAGCTTAAGGATAAAGCTGTGGTAATTGACATAGAAGCCTTCCCCATATTCTTATGTTTAGGGGCTTCCAGTCCGGTCTCATCAACCTCATAAGGATTGGTGTCGGATACGATTTCTCCATCGTGAAGCTTGATAATTCTGCTGGCATACTCTTCTGCCAATTCCGGATTATGGGTAACCATTACGACCAGACGGTCTTTGGCAACTTCCTTCAATAAATCCATTACCTGAACACTGGTTTCAGAATCCAGCGCACCGGTGGGTTCATCAGCAAGGAGGATATCCGGGTCATTTACCAAAGCTCTTGCAATGGCAACACGCTGCATCTGTCCACCTGACATCTGATTTGGACGTTTGTGAAGATGACTGCCGAGTCCCATCTTTTCAAGGGCTTCTTTTGCACGCTTTCTTCGTTCGCCTTTTGAGATACCGGAAATGGTAAGAGCCAGCTCTACATTTGCCAGAATCGACTGATGAGGAATCAGGTTATAACTTTGAAATACAAATCCTATGGTATGATTACGATAGGAATCCCAGTCTCTGTTGGAATATTTTTTGGTAGAAACACTATTAATTACGATATCACCTGAATCATAACGGTCAAGACCGCCGATAATATTTAAAAGTGTTGTTTTTCCGGAACCACTCTGTCCTAAAATAGCAACAAATTCACTGTCCCTGAGATTAAAGGTAACGTTATTCAGCGCCTGCTGTGTCAGACCGCCAGTAACGTATTTCTTGCATATATTTTTGATTTGCAGCATAGACATTTTCTCCTTTAAGTAATAATTTCTTAGTAGCCCTTTCAACGAAGCCGATTATATACGGGAAACAAAAACTGAAAATTAACTAATGAGAAAAACCGAAATTTAATTCCAAAAATAAGTTTCTATTAAGCTGCCTATTATATATCTGCAGATGAAAAAATGGTCTGCAGATTAAAAATGGTCTTAAGTTTATTTTTAGTTAACGTTTATGGTATAATATTTATTCAGAGACATAACCCGTGGGTATGTTTGAATTTCAACTTATATAGCAGTGAACGGAGGTGCCGATTTCATGTTTCATATATTGGTTACAGAAGATGATAAGAATACCGCCAGACTTATGAAAGCAGTCTTAAAACATGCCGGCTATGAAGTTTTTCTTGCTGAAAACGGAATCGAAGCATTGGATATAATGGATACTCAGCATATAGATCTGGTGGTTTTAGATATTATGATGCCGAAAATGGATGGCTATGAATTCACCGAACAGCTGCGCAGCTGTCACAATAATACTCCTATTCTTATGGTAACGGCGAAGCAGCTGCCGGAGGACAAATGCAAAGGTTTCATTTCCGGTACGGACGATTACATGGTAAAACCTGTGAATGAAGATGAGATGCTCTTACGTATCAAGGCACTTTTACGCCGTGCCAAGATTGTAAACGAGCATAAACTGCATATTGGTAAGGTGACCCTTGATTATGATGCTCTTACTGTCGAACGGGAAGGGGATAAGCAGACCCTGCCTCAGAAAGAATTCTATCTGCTGTATAAACTCTTAGCCTATCCCGATAAAATCTTTACCCGAATTCAACTAATGGATGAAATATGGGGTATGGAATCTGAGACAGTGGATACCACAGTAAATGTTCATATCAACCGGCTTCGAAAGCGTTTTGAAGCTTATCCGGAATTTGAAATTGTTGCTATTCGGGGAATCGGTTATAAGGCGGTGAAAAAGTGTGAGTAGACTTCACAATAGATTAAAGAAATTTCAGATGGCTATGCTCTTTGCAGTTATCATCTTTCTCCTTTTGTTATTTACTATGCTGCTGATGTTTGTTGGAATTTTTATCTTAAGTCAGCTTGGATTTGTTAAACCCCATGCCACTATAGCACCATTTTTTATGTTTGCAATCTTTAGTATTATAGTAGGAACTATTGTTGCCATGGTATTCAGCCGTTTTCCCCTGTCCCCTCTGCGAGAGATTATTTCAGCTTCAGACCGTTTAGCAGAAGGTGACTTTGATGTTCGGATTAATTTAAGAGGGCCGGAGGAATTACAGAATTTAAGCATCAGCTTCAATCACATGGCAGAAGAGCTGGGAAGTATTGAGATGCTACGGTCAGACTTTGTAAACAATTTCTCCCACGAATTCAAAACTCCTATTGTTTCCGTAAGAGGTTTTGCTAAGATTCTTAAATATGAAGATCTGACCAAAGAAGAACGGGACGAATATCTGGATATTATTATTTATGAATCGGAACGCCTTGCCGAACTGGCTACCAATGTGCTTAATCTCTCTAAGGTAGAAAACCAGATGATATTAAAGGACAAGACTTGTTATAATGGCAGTGAACAGATCAGAAGGATAATTGCAATACTTGAGAATAAGTGGGCAGAGAAAAATATTGAGATACGCTTTGATTACGATGAGATTAATTTCTGTGGAAATGAGGAGCTGCTTAATCAGGTATGGACCAATTTAATTGATAATGCAATTAAGTTCTCACCGGAAAATTCTATGATTACAATTAACATTAATCAAAAACCGGACAAGATGACAATCACTGTTTCCGACCAGGGTATTGGCATAAGTCAGGAGGCTGCTGAACGTATATTTGATAAATTCTACCAAGGTGATACTTCCCATGCAACAAAAGGAAACGGCATCGGCTTAACCATTGCCAAGCGAATCGTTGAATTGCATGAGGGTACTATAACCGTAAAAAACAACGATATCGGCACATCATTTGTTGTTGTGTTACCTATGTAATATAACTAATTTTATATAGATTTGTTTATTTCAGGCTAGTTTATTGTAGACTGATTTATTATATCTTATTTCATTCGAGACCGTTTCAAATTCTGTGTTTTATATTTTGGAGCCTTATAATTTTACAAACTTCATGAATCGTCTCAAAGACTTAAACCCTTGCCTTTACTGCGTTTCAAGGATTTTTGTGTATTATCATTAAGCCTAAAATGAGAAAACCCTGTAAAAACGAATTTACAAAAAACTATAAACCGCTCATCCCTTTAATTCTTAATAAGCCGGTTACCTTTACAGAAGGACCATCAACAAATTAAATCACATTTGTTTTGGTAATTATATATTATCATATAACTTTTAAAATCCATGAATCGCTTAGAAGTCAGAATCTCCTTCCTTTCCTTACTAGCGTTTCATGGATTTTATATATACAGACTATGTAGATAATTTACTTAAGACTTAAATACTTCTTGATGACATCATAAGCAATTTTAGGTCTTCGGTACTCATCCACAACACCTTTATTATTATGACATCTTGCTCTTGTGGTAAACCATTCACCCTCTTCAGTTACTCTGCAGTCAGCGAACTGCCAGATAAAGATTCCGGATATATTATCATCATTCATATATACTTTGAGATTCTCCTCAATGATATCCGCCTGTCTTTCTTCACTCCATTTGCATCTTGAGCGGTCTCTGTAACCGTAGATAGCTGCTGCACCAAATTCACTTACTATGATAGGCTTACCTTCCCCCCCAGCTTCCTTAATCCAGGCGATTTCTTTATCATTCGTATCTTTTACCGGGACATCCTTGTACCAGCCGGAATACATATTAAAAGATACAATGTCTGGTAAATCAAGGGTAATATCCGTTAGATGACGACAGGTAGCTGAGGTGGTGGGGCGTGAGTTATCTAGGCTTTTTATCTGCTCATACTGCATTTTATATTTTTCCCTGCCTTCTTCTGTCTCACTGGCACACTCATTTAAGATTCCCCAAATGATTATACTAGGGTGATTGTAATGATTTACTATCATCTCTCGAATACAGTCTTCGCACTGCTTATCAAAATTAGGATTCTGCATATCTTTAAGTAATAGCCCTCTTGCGTGATTTTCCTCCCATACCAGGATTCCCCGTTCATCGCACAGATCCAAAAAGCGTTCATCATTGGGATAATGGCATGTGCGTAAAGCATTGACCCCCATATCCTGCATAATATCCATATCCTGTATCATAAGCTGCAATGGTATGGCACATCCTACTACTGCATAGTCTTCGTGACGATTGAATCCTTTTAAGAATATTTCTTTACCATTTAATTTTATTTTGGTACCTTCTATTTCAACAGTTCTAAAACCAACTCTTTCAATAAGATCATCCACCGGCTCATCTTCTATGTAAAGAATGGTATTTAACTCATATAGTCTGGGGTTCTCATTGGACCAGGCTTCAACGGCTTGATACTCCTGCTTTAAGGATACTGTTACTTCTCCTTCACCGGGGACTTCTATGGTATCAGTCTTTATTTCATAGGCTTCTAATTTGCTTCTTAGGCTAACCCTAGCAATATCAGCAGAAATATTGTGAAGAGTAATCTCTACATCTGCGTTCCAGATTCCCTCTTTGAGGTAAGGCTTAAATCTAATATTTTTAATATAAGTATCAGAGATTGCTGCCAAGGATACCGGTCTGGTTATGCCGCCGTAGGTATAATAATCGTTTGGTAGATGCAATGCTGAATGTTCGCCGAAGCTGTTATCCACCAGGACTTTGATTTCATGTTCTCCTTTTTTCACATCCTTTACTATGGTACTAAATGGAGTAAAGGCATTGTAGTGATGAGCAATGTGTTCACCGTCAAAGTAAACATCTCCCGTATGGCTTATGCCTTTGAATTCCAGTCTTAAGCTGCCGTTTTCGCTAATCTGGAGCTTCTTACTGTATATTCCCTTACCTCTGTACGTATTAAATTGCGGATGCTGCTCCCAACAACCGGGTACTGGCATTTTATATAACTTGTCCTCACCTTCTCCGTGAAAATCCCATACTCCTTCTAATTCCTTAATTTTTCTTATAGTATGCTGATCAAATAATCGTATCACCCAATACCCCCTTATCACTCAAGCAATCGTGATTCTATGTGAGGCAGTCATGCTGCTCTCTACCATCCATGATATAGGAAATTGAATATATTTTCTTTAATCATTTTGCTCATATTACTTAAAAGTTGTATTATATTGTTCTATCCTATGGAGTAACGAACCAGCTACCACATTATTCTAGTACAGAGAATTATTTATTTGTTGTATAAACCATAATAAATAAAAAGTCTTTGCAAATTTGCTTGAAAGCAAGTGCAAAGACTTCTTATGTATCATTATACCCTTTTGTTATTCATTTTCATTATTATTGTTATTGCCAAATACTTTGGCTACTAATAGGAGAATTACACCGATAACGATACTGGCAATCTCAACGGTACGTCTGTATTCTCCCAGAAAGAATAGAAATTTAAACTGCAGCCCTATAAAAGATAATCCCAATGAAATTATTCCTATTAGAAATAGGGCAGCTCCAACTTTTGATAACTTCTCAAACATATAACTTCCTCCCACGCATTGTTAAATATTATACATTCGTAATTATATCAAATAAAAACAATATCGTATACACAATTTTTCACAATATGATATAATTTTACATTTTACATCATTTCAATCTCAATCATGAGCTCTAGAATCTGGGTTTCCAGGTTATCTATGTGTTTATTTTTTTCGTTTATTAACTCTGTTAACCGCGCAGTTTCTGAATTATTATCATCTGTTTGCTTCAAATTCATAAAATTGGCATTTAACAAGTCGTAGCTATTTTCTAATTCATTATTTTTATCAACTAGCTGCTGTATGACTTTCAACTGTTCTTCTATCTTTTCATTTTGCTTCGCTAGCGCCTTATACTGCTCAAAACTAGTATCCTTCTGGACTTCCAAGGTATGAGTGACAGATTTGATATCTTCTTCTTTTTGTTGCATACTACTTAGTAACAGTTCTCTCTCCGTTTCAGTATCTTTGAGCTTTAATCTCAGCAATTCGATAGCATCCGCAGAATTATTGATTTTTTCTGTTAATATCTCGTTATCTCTTGACAACTGACTTAACTGAGCGAGTTTTTCATTAACTTCATCTGCTCTATTTACATCTTCCTGATGAAGCTTGCGCAGTTTTTGCTCTAAACGATACACCTGCTGTTTTCTTTGTTCCAACTGCTCTTGTACTTTCTGACCTGAATCTGACGGAGCATCTTCTGTTATCTTCAAATCTTCCTTCTGCTGTTGCAACTGTTCTTTCTCACGAATTACTTCCTCTAACTGTTTATTAAGAAGCTCTATCTCTTTCTTAGCATTTTCCTGGATAACTTCCAGCTCCAAAGCAGCTTGCTTCTTATAATCTTCCAGTGTTTTAAATGATTGGTCCTTTATATTATTCGTTTCAAGTTCAGCAAGTTTTTTATATTCCGCCAGCTCTATTTCAGAGGCTTTCCGGATTTCAACCAGTTCTTGTTCACACAGTCTCTTGCATTCATCCAGCTGTCGTTCAGAATTTTTCTTATATTCTTCCTGTTTCTTGTCAGTAACTTGTTTATATTCATCCAGTGCTAGTTCTGCTGCCTTTTCCACTTCATGCTTCTCTTGGAGTAATTGTTCCTTGCTATGAGTTAATTGCTCATTGAATCTGGTTTGCAGTTCAGATTTTTCTTTTTGGAACTGCTCTTTCAGAAATTCAAATTCAAGTAATGTATCTTTGCTGATTTTCTCTCTCTCTTTCATTAGACCTTGATTCTCTTCTACTGCAAATTTAAGTTTTTCTGAAAGAATATCAATTTTTTCTTCTGAGGTTTTAATGAGCTTATGCAACTTTTCTTTCTCTTCTTCCAGAAGCTCCTTCTCTTTCTGAGCCTTCTCTTTTATTTGCTCTGTTTCAAGGAAAGCTTGTTTCCTGAGTTCTTCTATTTCTTCCTCAGACTGTACTTTTATGTTTATTATTTCTTGCTCTGTCTTTTGCTTTATATTCTCTAACTCAGATTCAGCGACTTCTGTTAAATGTCTGTATTCCTCCAGCTGCTGCTCAGCCAATCGTTTATACTCTTCAAAAGTCTTTTCTGCAAGTATTGATTTCTCTTCATTTTCTTTATGTAATTGCTGTTTTATTTCTGAGATTTCATCTTCATATCTTATTTGTAATTCTGTTTTATCTTTTTGGAACTGTTCATTCAGTGTATTAATTTCATATCCTGTTTGAATCCTTAGTTCTTCTTTCTGATCATGTATTTCTTGGTTCTCTGCTCGTAATTTTTGGTTCTTAGCCTGTAATTCTTGGTTCTCTTTATGTGATTCTTGGTTTTTTAACTGTAATTCTTGATTCTCATTATATAATTCTTGGATTTCAGTCTCTGATAGTTTTAGCTTAACAGAGAGATCATTTTTCTCATCCGTTACTGTTTTATTCTCTTTATGTAATTGCTCTTTTTCATAAATAACTTCTGTAATCTGATCTTCCAGAAGCTTCTTTTCATTTCTTGCATTTTCTATAATTTCATCCTGCTCAAGGATTGCAAGTTCTCTAATCTCTTCTATTTCCTGCTCCATTTGCTTCCTGAGCTGCTCTAACTCTTGTGCTGACAGAGTTTTAATATCATTAATCTCTTTCTCAGTTTGCTTCTTGTACTCTTCTAATTTCTGTTCAGCTAGAGATTTCGCTTTTTCTGTTTCTTGTTCTGCTTGAATTAATAATTCTTCCAGTTCCTGGGCTGCTATAATTTTTACATTGTCTAGTTCCTGTTCTTTTTGTTCCTTGAACTCTAACAGTTCTTGCTCTGCTTGTTTCTTACATTCATTCAGTTCTTGTGCAGCACGTGCTCTTAAAGCCTCATTTTCTTCACTTAATTCATCAATAGTACGAGAAATTTCTTCATTAAATTTAGATTGCTGTTCAGATTTCTGAATTTCAAACTGTTCACTTAACTCCTTAATATGTATGCTTGTCTGCTCTTTCAGTTCTTCCTTTTCATCCTGTAATCTTTGATTCTCTTCTTTGGCTTTGTTCAGCTCATGGATAACAGTCTTTGATTCTTCTCCTGATATTTCTATCAGTTCATCCAGTTCATTAATTTTAGATGTTAAATCTTCTGCTTTATTATTTAAGCTCTCAAGCTGCTTATTAAGCTGTTCTTTTTCATGATCAGAAACCTTCAACAGATTTTCCATATCTGTAAGTTTGGTATACAGTTCTTCCTTATCAATTACTAACGAATTATTTCTTTCTGAATAGGACTTTAGTTCTTCCTTTAATTCTGCTTGAGAAGTATTTAATTCATCTTTCAAAGCAGCCAAAGTTTCAATTTCATAGGTTTTTGATTGTAATTCTTTTGTTTTGTTCTTTAGCTGTAAAGACATCTGCTCATTATTTTTCTTTACTTCTTCTGATTCTTTTTTTAACGTTTCATATTGAGTTGTTAATTGAATCAACTTATCCTTTTGTGTATTTGCTGCTTCCTCTAATTCTTTCATCTGGGTAAGGTTATTAGTAAGACTGGTATTCTTAGCCTCAAGTTCCGTTTCTAACACCTTAGACTGTTCCGTAAGACTAGCTATTTCACTTTCTTTTTCAACAAATTTAACTTCTGCTTCTTTCAGTAGCTCTGCGTACTCTCTTAACTGGTTGTCCTTGGTTTCTGATTTTGATTTTTGAGCACCAAGCTCTTCTTCACAGAGTCTTTTTTGCTCTTCCAGTTCTATATAATTTGTCTGTTGTTCTTTTATGATATTGGATAGGCTATCCTTCTCAACAAACAGAGCTGAAATTTTCGCTTTACACTCCGTAACCTCACTGTTTAAACGTGTAATCTGGTTTTCTCTCTCTTTAACATACTCCTCCACTTGATCAGTAATCTCATTATACTTAGCAATTTCACCCTGGTAGAAGGATATTTTCTGTTGGAGCTGTTTCGCTTCCTGTTCTTTTTTTTCTAATTGTGTTTTGCTTTTATCGTAGTTATTACTTAGTTCCTCTATTATATAAAGGCTATTATCATAGTCCTGTTCTAATTTTGCTAATCGTTGTTTGTCCTGTTTCGATAATATCATCCGTGTCTTTCCCTTCTGTCTGCTGTCTACCCCTTACTGTCAACTCTTTATGCGGTATTTTACATCCGTTCAGGCTGGGTAACAAGGACTATATTATACTTGTTTTTTTAGTAAAAATCCATGGTTTTTGACACTTAGTCAGTACTTTTTCTGATTATGGAGAAATTTGTCTGATATATTTACTAAAAATGTTAAAACATACTCATTGTTAATATCAATTCATACTATTATGAGCATTTTAGATTGTAATTCTATGTATTATAGTTGCGTATATCTTCTACTTCTCCCTTGAGAATCTTTATTATTATCCGGTTGATTTCTGAAGCTTCCTCATGATTAATGCCATGCCCTGCTTCTTCAAAAAACATAGCATTTAGCTTTCTGCTCTTTACTGCCTCTTCCCCGCCGAGTTTTTCAAAAGGGTCTCTTCTCCCTAACAATAGATAAATACCTTCGCCGATTTTACTGACTTCTTCCTTTGTGAAGGGTACAACTTTGTGATATCCCATTGCCATATTGTTAAAGCCTTTTAATAAACTTGCGTAATGTTCCATAATTACAGGGTTTTCTGTAAAGACCTGATGATGTTCCCCTGATAATTTCTTAATCAGTTTAAGTACATTCCCTTTCGTTGGGAACAAGGCTTCCGGCAGAAATATCTTCATCATTGTATACATTGGATTTCTATTATCATTTGAGATTGCTGATGCCATACCGATTGCTTTCATAACACGCTCCGGTCTCTTAAGCAGGTAATACATAACCAGATAACCACCGTGGGAAGTTCCTGTCATATGTACCTTATCCAGTCCAAGTCCATTAAGAATCGAATCAATCCAGTCAATATCATGAAAGCTTTTATTATAACCTATTCCCGGTTCGCTTTTTCCGGGTCCTCCCATTGTATCAATTGCAAAGAGCCTGTAATGCTGCCCCAGTGCTTTTGCATTGTAGATCCACATCAATGCGGAATTATCACCTACACCATGAAATAATACAAGCGGTTCTCCCGATTTATTTCCACAGGTTATAATATGAGTCTTGCCATAATCATTTTCAATCCAGATATCTTCATAGGAAACTCCCCATAGTTCCATTAACTGGTCGTAGGATCTAAGGATATTAGCTTTTGCTTTTTTACTTTTATAACCTTTCATTATTTCCTCCATTCTGCCTCTCTAGCCTTACAATTATGCAGAAGACTTTTATGCAGAAGAATTTTATAGCATATGAGTTTTATAGTAATCACTGTAATCCACACCTTAAAATATTTTTCGTATAATGTGTCTTTCTTTCCCCTTATCCCCTTGTATAGCTGACATGCCTGCGAAATTTTCATTAATAGAATAAGCAAAAGAATCCATTTTACCTTTGCTTCATTTTGTTATAGATATCTTTCATATTCTTATTAATTTCCTGTTTTGTGAGAGCAATATTTTCATCGGTCAGTTCCGGCCCGATACAATTTTTTTGAAAAGCAAAATAAATAATTGCATAGTACTCCTGTGCCAATACCTCTGGAGCATTTCGAACAATAAATCCTTTGTCAATCATCTGAGCAAATACCATTTCCATCTGTTTTAGCGGTAATTCAAATACAAGCTTTTGATAAGTGTCCTGAGCATTATAAGTGGATATCCGCTCTATGGTCAGCATTGCTATCATTTTATAAACCACAGGATGAAGTAAATAACCCTGCAGCATTCCAATTGCAACAGCACACATTGCTTCATCACTTACTTCAGCTGCTTCTGAAAAGGCAGCTTCAAACTCAGTTTTCATCTGCAGAATAAGCTGATCAACTCTTAATAAAAGTGAATCCAAAATCCCCTGCTTATTTGCAAAGTGATAATAAATAGCACTTTCCCGCAATCCTAGAGGCTTGCAGATATCTCTTACCGAAACTGCCTGAAAGCCATGTTTTGCAAACAGCTCAAGTGCTGTCATTTCAATATTTTCTTTGTTATTTATCTTTATATTCTTTTCTTCAGACATTTTTCCTCTCCTACTTAACAACTGTTAAGCACTATTATACTTAACAATTGTTAAGTAGTCAACACCAAAATGAGAGCCACCTAAGTCACTCTCCCATAAAATCTTAATTTCAGTTCCGCTAGAATTCCTACCATATATATTTTATTTAATATTGGTATAGAATAGCATGTTTATCCTGACATCTAATGTCATATATATACTTTAAATTTTTATATCTCATTACACAGCTTTATTTATCGCAAAATGGAACGTTTCGGTAAAAGCAGTTATCAATCGCTCTAAAAAGTATATATATGATATATTGTATCAATATTCTATGTTCATTTGTTGTTTTTACAACAAACATTTCAAAAGAACTATGTTATAATGTAATCATTACTTGAACAATACTTTTCACAACTTATGAGTTAAGAAAGGAAGATAAATATGTCACGCTACTTTAACATTACCGATACCATTTATGATATAACTGAGAAATATCCCGATACCATTAGTATATTTGTTGCCAGCGGATTTGAGCATTTGAATAACCCTGTTATGCGAAGTACTATGGGTAAAACTGTTACACTGGAGATGGCTTTGTCACTGCGTAAAGTGAACCAGGAAATATTTATACAGAAGCTTGAAGAAGCTATTGAAGGAAGTAATCCGGACCTTTCAACTGGTCTGTATGCAGCCAAGAAAGAAACCGGCGGCGATATCCGTATAGAAGGTGTACTCCCCTGCCCCATCCGCCTGCCGCTTTTAGAGAAATTCACTGGCTGGTTTGATTCTGTAAAGGATACACTGGATTATCAGGTGGATTATAATCTGAAATCTGCCAACCTTGGACTGGACGATGTGAAAGAACGTATACTTACTGCTAATGGCAATGCCGATGGACTTTCCGACCTTTACCTGTCTGCCGGTTTTGATTTATTCTTTGATAAGAAACTTATGGGACAATACAGGGAATCCGGTGTATTTGAAGACATTTCCGGTGTAACTCAAATGAATTCTGATTTTGACAATGAAAATATTTCGTTAAGAGACCCAAAAGGTCAATACGCTATTATTGGTGTTGTTTCTGCTATCTTTATGGTAAATACAAATGTATTGGGTGACCGTCCGATGCCTGAAAGCTGGGAAGACTTAATGAAACCGGAATTTGAGAACAGCATCAGCTTACCCATGAGAGATTTGGATATGTTCAACGCCTTTCTGCTCCATATCTACCGCCATTACGGAGAAGACGGTGTTAAGAAGATGGGCAAGGCTCTCTTACAGAACATGCACCCGGCACAGATGGTAAAAGCACATATTCCAAAAGGGGGCAATCCTGTCCCTGCAGTTACGGTTACACCCTATTTCTTTGCCAGCATGGTAGATAAGAAAGGCCCACTTCGCCCGGTTTGGCCTAAGGACGGCGCAATCATAAGCCCTATCTTCCTTCTGTCCAAAGCAAAGAACAAAGATAAGCTGAAACCTTTTGTCGACTTCCTTTACTCAAAAGAAATCGGTGAAATCTTATCCTCTGGTGGTAAGTTCCCTTCTACCAATCCTATCGTGGACAATCATTTATCTCCTGACCAGAAGTTTATGTGGGTTGGCTGGGACTTTATCCACAACAATGACATCGGAGAATTGATTACTTATATAGAGGAGCTGTTTTACAATGCCTCAGGAAAGGAGTCCTTATGAATCTGATTATATTTTCCGGACCTCCCTCCTCTGGTAAGACCTCTGTTATCTTAAAAACAATAGCCTCCTTTCAGAATCGTAACATCAAGGTAGGCGTCATTAAATTCGATTGTCTATACACAGATGATGATATCGCCTATGAAAAAGCAGGTATTCCTGTTAAAAAAGGCTTATCCGGTGCTCTTTGCCCCGACCACTTCTTTGCTTCCAACATTGAAGAGGTAGTTAACTGGGGAAATAAAGAACAGCTTGACCTGCTTATCACAGAATCCGCAGGATTATGCAACCGCTGCTCTCCTTACTTAAAGGAGATCAAGGGAGTTTGCGTTATTGACAACCTTTCCGGTATTAATACCCCTAAGAAAATCGGTCCTATGTTAAAAGCTGCCGACTTTGTAGTTATCACCAAGGGAGATATCGTATCCCAGGCTGAAAGGGAAGTATTTGCTTCCTGCGTCAGTTCTGTAAACCCCAGAGCAGTAACCATGCATGTAAAC
>JAQSXJ010000176.1 GCA_029256725.1 Anaerocolumna sp.
TATGGGAGAAAAATTATGATTACAATCGATGGTAAATGGGTGATGGAAGGACTTGCTGATAACGACCCGCATAGAATAAAGTCCAGCAAGGAACTTTCTACTTATATTAATGAAATTGGTTTCTTGCCTTTATTTAAGAATAATGTATTAGGGTTTTCGGTAGAAGAAATTACAGGCTGCAATTCCTGGTGGTCAGATAATCGGGAAGAGGATCCATGGTCTTGGCGTGAAGTTATTGCTACAGAAGGCAAGATTGCCTATGGTAAGTTATTTGGTAATCGCGCAGGCTTTGTAGCTAGGGAATGGTATCCATACCTGGCATCTTTTCGTAGAGATGGCTATGACTTCGATAGTAGATATGAGGACGGCTTGGCAAGTCATCGTGCAAAGAGAATTATAGAAGTTCTGGAGCAATGCGAAGATATGTTATCCAACGAGCTTAAGGTTACGGCCGGCTTTGGTAAAGGCGGTGAAAAGGGCTACGAAGGAACCTTGACTTCATTACAGATGAGAAGATACAATAAAAAGAATGAAGAATATGGCTGGTCAGTGGCAAGCTATACCCTAAGTGAGAATTTGTTTGGAGCAGATCACGTGCGTTCTGCATATCACTTAGACACAGTCCAGGCCAAGGATAAGATCGTGGAATTTCTAATGAGTAAATTTCCATTAGCGGATCGTTCCGACATTGAAAGGGCAATAAAATAAAGTTAGGTAGAAGCTATCTATATTGAGTTAAAAGCTCGATATAGGTAGCTTTTTTGCAACTTTATTAGCAAAGATGAGAAGGCTTTGAAGATGAGAAGGCTTTGAAGATGAGAAGGTTTTGAAGATGAGAAGACTTTGAAGATGAGAAGACTTTGAAGACGTGTTGACTTTTAAGATGAGAAAATTTTTATAAGGAATTATTGCTGAGATAGATTCTGATATAAAATAAACTTTGGCTTAATACTGGTGCTAATACTCGGATTAATACAGAATAAACAGAAGAAAAAAGATTTAGAAAAGGGATTCCTAGGATATTATATCCAGGAATATGGATACCAATTTAAGTTTAGTTCGTCAAATAATTAGGAGAATTACCAGAATATTCATGTAAATGGACTATAAATTGTTCTGACTAGTAAAAATATTTAGCCTTAAAGAGTATCTTTTGTCAGAATTGAGAAATTGAATAATGTATATCTTTTAAGAGAAACAGTTATGGGATTAACAGTAGAGAAAGGGATGGAAAAATGAATTATAGCGGAACAAAAGTTACAGATATTGAAAACAGTACATTAACAAACAGCCAAATAGAAAATAATAATGTCAGAGATATTCAAAAGAAGAGGAAGGCTACGGGAGTTAAGAGCTCATTATTTAAGAAATTGCTGGTCATTTGTATGATTATGAGTTTGATTCTAAGCAGTCCCATAGGAGTAGGAATAGCCAATGCAGCAGAAACTTCCGTAACTATAGCTGTTGATTATACTCAGGAGACTGCGACTGTTACTGCAGGGCCTGGAGCTAGTACAAAATTTTACATGAGTACTGATGGAAGGAAAACTTGGGAATTGATTGACGCTTCTAGAATGGTTGATTTATCATCAATATTATCAAAAGTTATAAAATCAGCAGCGGTGTAGGTCAAATTTTCTATACATCAACGACGACTCCAATAGAATATAAAAAAGGTCCAAATGGACAATGGAGAACGTTAGCAAATTCAGGATCTATGTTCACATCCATCTATGAGATAAAAGGAGCAACGCTATATTTCAGAACAACAGCTACAGTAGCAAAAAGAGCGGGCAAAACTATAAGCCTTAAGATTGGTAAAAGACCGTCAGCACCATCAGTCAAGGTAGATGGTAGTAAGTTGATCTTAACAGGACTAAAGCCTGGTGAGACAAGATACTTTATTAATGATGGTTCAGAGACTCCTTTTCCTAAAATAGACTCTAAGGTTACTTATCTTGATTTAACAGAAAAGTTAGGAATCACTGGGGCAGGTACAATTAAGGGTGGAACAATTGAATTGTATAACTCTGGTTCTGATAAAAAGCTGAATTCGAGCGTAAAAGTAATTAACATAGCCCCACAGGCTCCGGCTCCCCAGAACGTGACTATCACCGGAACAACCATAAAAATAACAGATGCGAATACAAAAACCTACTATGAATATACTGTAGTGAACCTAACCTCGACCTTAGACCTTGCGAAGGCAAGATGGACTCAGATGACAGCAAAAAATCCTGTAATTGTTAAAAATGCATCTATAGGTGATAAAATCTATGTAAGATTAAAGAGTAGAGGTAAAATCAATAACACTCAAGTAACAACTATTTATGTGACGGTACTCATAATTGAAAATATATGAAAGATACTTATATAATGCTAGATTTAAGTTAGAATTAGAATAACAGCAATCTTGACCTGCCTTTAACGAGACCCAGATGAAGTACTTTTTAAAGATAGCTTATGTCCATATTATGTAAAAGAGTAAAGCACTTGATGTATTGATCGTTAAGTGCTTTTTTACGCTTATCTAGTCATTATATGAGGTTATTTGAATGTTTTATTGATATCAAAATATTCTATCATTTCATCACGACATCTAATATTTTCTTTTCGTTTTTACCTACAAACAAAAATAAATCAGCCGAGTCTCTTGCCAATTTCTCATCTCCGATTTCCAAAAAGTATGCTACAAATAGTAATTCTATATTCTTCATAACACATGTAATAGAACGCCGCTCAACTTGTTTCAAGTTTGCAAGTGAGTCATATCCTTCAATCACCTGACTCACAATATTAAACCAGAACACCTCATTCACCACATTATTATTTTCCTTCATTAGAATACCTAACAAGAAATAGCAGATATCAAAAATTCTGATATTACTCTGGCTTAAATCAAAATCAATATATCCTGAAAACTGCTTATCTTCGAACAAAAAATTTCCCAGGTGCACATCTCTATGAATTAATTGTTTTGGCAATTCTCGATATACTTTTGATAACTGATGAATAGATTCCTTAATTTCATCTGTTGCTAAGTATTCCGGTGCAAATTCATCTAAGTTTCTCGTCACCCAACCTTGCATTTCTTCCAGTAGACTATTATTCCAAAAACTCATCATTTTTTCGCATTCTCTAAACGCAACATGAAGTTTTGCAAGAATTTGTCCAAAATAAAAAAACCAAGATTCATCAAGTTGGTCGATATCAACAGTATTTTTTCCCTTTAATTTCGTTGTAAGCATATACATTTTGCCATCTTTTTCATAAAATTCTTTACCATTTGCAAGTGGGCAGACCTCTGGGACAAGGACTCCCGCCTCACGAAGAATTTTATGCATTTGAATATTTCTCAGTAATGTTTTTTCAACACTATATTCTTTTAATACAAACTCCTCTTTTACACACCAAGTTGAATGGTATGTTTGCGTTGGACATTCAACTATATGCCATTCTTTTAATATTTCTTTCATCATAGCTCTAACAGGCTCCATTCTTCTTTTTTGCGACAGAACAATCCTTCTAATACTGTTAACAGACAAATGGTAGCAATCTGCTAATTCGTTATAATTAACGCCTTCTAAAAATTTATCATAAATATGTAAATTTCTTAAGTTCATTTCGCGATGGTGATTTGTATTTTCTCCCCACTTATTACGTTTTGTATCGCTTTTGGGGATGTAAATATATACGCCATCAGTATACTTTCTTATC
>JAQSXJ010000129.1 GCA_029256725.1 Anaerocolumna sp.
AACAGCAAACCCTTTGAACAGGGATCATCACTGGTAGCATAGGGAAAATCTTTGTACCAGCATGCAATATTGGGATTCTGAGCTGTCATGACCTCAAGCATTTCCGGTGTTACCTCACAAAGAATATCAACTTCATTATTAATAAGACTCATTTGCCGACTGGTATCATCACCAAGATTTCTGAACCATACATATTTCGCCTTGGGTTCTTTTCCAGTTACTACCCCAACCGTACTGGCCTGCCAGTCTTCACGGCGTTCATAAAGTATCCATTTACCCAGTTCATCATATGCCTTTACAGTATATGGACCGGCAACTACAGGCGCTGAATCCTTAAACTGTGTAACATCTGCTTCCTTAGAGTAGATATGTTCCGGTACGATCCTTAAGTCATTCCCCCAGATTGTTACCCCAAATCTCTGTGCGAGTCTGGGAAAGGACTTTTTTGTTACAATCTTAACCGTATAATCATCTGTTTTTTCAACAGATTTAAATATTTGATTATAATAAGCATTCTGGCTTATTCCAGTATTCGTCATTATCATGTTAAAGGTGAATACGACGTCCTCGGCGGTCAAAGCTTCACCATCGGACCATTTGATCCCCTGACGGATTTTAACAATATGTTCTGTAAAATCAGCATTGGATTGGGGCATCCCATCTGCCACCTCACCAAACTGCTCACCCTTTACTGTATCAATTTCCCACATCATAGCTGACATAAGCTGATGTATACCAAAACCCATCTGGGTTCCCTGCATATAGGAATTAAACTGTCCTGGTGTATCAGTAGGTGACTGACATTCAACAATCAGCGTATCATTTCTTGGCGTACCAACCTCAGTCATTTCTCCTGCTGGTGCCGGCTCGTTCTCATCTTTTGTTTTTGTGTCTGCTTCCTTTGTCACCGCTGCATTCCCGGCATCGGTCTTACTGGCCTTGTTCTCACAGCCTGCAAGCATAAAGGACAAGAGCATTACGATCATTATAAATGCCGTTACCCTGCGCATTATTTTTTTCATTAAATACCTCCTCTACCCTTAAAGAATTTGTAATCTGGTTACCTTTTCATCTTAAACCTTAAGGTAATCCCTTAAAATTCCAAATTTTTAAGAAAGGAGTAAATTATTAATCTAGCTGTTGGATTAATTTTCTATAATTGCTATCCTGACTTTATCCTGAATGACATCTGCTATATTCTGAAGTGAGGGTTCTGTCTCACTTAGCAGCTCAAATACTCCATCGGATATAGCAGCCGAAATATCAAACCATGAATTAAGCGAACTCTTGGCAATTCCATGTTCCTTTTGCTTTTGGATGAAATCCTGGCTGACAGCATATCCATCCTGTGTAAAATCATATTCCACATCCACTTGCACCGGTATGGTTTCAGATTCTTCTGCAATCTTTCTTACGGTGCTTTTCTGGGTGATAAAGTCAAGAAACCTGATGGAAGCCTCATAATCTGCAGTAACTGAGATACCGATATTTTTACCATGAAACATATAGTTTTCTTTCTTCTCATAGGGCACCGCTGCAACTCCAATCTCAAAATCAGCGTTACTTTCTTTGATGACAGACAGTGCACTGAGATTATTGATCATCATTGCAATTTCTCCATCCAGAAATTTATTGGTCAAGTCCTCCTGATTCCAATTGATACATTGTACAGGAAGCAGCTTGTTTATTTTCAGATAGCGGAGTAACTCAAATACTTTCAATCCGCCTTCACCATTGATTTCTCTGATTGATCCCCCTGTAGAATAGAGCAGCTGCAGGTAGACAGCAGTCATTTCTTCCGGTTGTCTTGCTCCGATCCCGATTCCGTAAATACCGACTTTCTGAACCTCTCTGGCAGCGGTCTTTAACTCCTCCCAGGTTTTAGGGACGGAAACATTACTTTCCTCAAAGAGTTTCTTATTCCATATGAGCACATATGGGTCACAGGTAAAGGGAACTCCATAATATTTACCGTCACTTCTCGTATTGTTCCATTGCCCCCAATAATAATGAGGCATCTTATATGTATTATAAATATAATCACTTAAATCTCTAAGTACATTGAGATTAATTAAAGCAGGCATTATAGAATTATCGCATATGATCAAATCCGCCAAGCGTTCCTGATCCAGATTGATACAGATTTCTTTCTTGAAATCATTTTTGGACAAGAAGATAACCTCTATCTTTGGATTACCTTGAAGCTGCGAATACTGGTCTGCTAAGCGCAAGAGCATCTTACTGCTTACGGTAGTCTCGTAAGGAAATAAGATCTGCAGGACTTTACCTACAGGCTCTTTGCCTGCCGGTTGAGTCTGCTTAGAACTGCTGCGGGTATAGTTGCTGACTATCAGGAATAAGATGAGTAATACCAACAGGGATATCAACAGGTTTAACCGAAACAGCTTCATCATATCACCTTCTTGTACTCAGTCGGTGAAATGCCGCAGACCGATTTAAATACCTTGTTAAAGTATTTGGGATCTTTAAATCCAACCTGGTCAGCAACTTCCTGTATTCGGTATTTACCGGATAATAACATACGTTTTGCTATGCTGATTCGAAAATTCCTTAAAAAAACAACGAAATTAACTTTTATCTGCTGATAGAATAATTTACTCAGATATTCCGGCGTTACTCCCACCAGATTAGCCGCTTCGGATAAGGTAATATCATTTCTATAATTATCTCGGATGTAATTAATTACTTTCAGTACCGTTAAATTATCAATATCTGCTTCTTCGCGTTCTATTGCCAGAACAGTATTTACGATTTTTTCGTAATTTGCTGTAAGGTCAGTTTTCGTTTTGCTGTCTATGATATTATTAATAAAATAGTGAAAGATCAGCAGTGGCTCAGTCTTTGAGTTGTATTCCTTGGCAGCATTATAGATACTGGAGGAATATCTGGCTGTATATTCTCTTATCAACTCAGGTCTGCCCTTGCTTTCAATGATTACTTCTTTAAATCTGTTACTTGTCCGCAAAGCCTTCTCATAATCTCCGTTCATGATTTCCTTTCGGATACGGTTGTCTAAATCCATTGGATAACTGATTGTTGTAAATGTCAGTTTGTCCACCATTGCCTTATCCAATATGACCTCACTTCCGCAAACAAACCCATAGGATAATAAATTATTTAGTTCCGTTATTGCCTCTTTTATCAAAATCAGTCCGGTTATAGTCGTATAGCTGCAGTGACACCCCCCAATACTGTGAAGACCAGGTAAAATGCAAGTAGAAAACATCCTGCTTATATGTTTATTGTTTCCCGTATCCATTATAAGCACAAGAATTCCATAAGAAGAAGGCAGATGTACCGCCTGTATATTCATAATGCATAGCTCATCCATCTTTTCCTTTATGCAATGGAGCATTTCATCGGCTGTTTCCTGATCGATACTGTCCGGTTTAACCAGAAATAGAGTGAGTTCCATCCTGTCATTTACATGTAACTGCAGCGCCAGCTGATGAAGGAGCTGTTCTTTCACCTGGGGTTTGCAGGTCATCAACCCCCAGATTAAATGAGCCGTATCAATTTTCTGCTGCTCTTCTTTTCTTATCTTAGTCTCCGTTTCACGTAATACCGATAGAAAACTAACGGTATCAACGGGTTTTAAGATATAATCTATTACCCCCAGCTGCAAAGCAGTTCTGGCATATTCAAAGGATGAGTAACCGGTAAGAATCAATGCATAATAAGAGAGGTTATCCTGCTCCACCTGGCGCAGCATGGTTAAGCCATCCATTTCCGGCATCTGTATGTCTGTTATGATAAGGTCAGGTTTTAATTCTTTTATTTTTCCTATTCCTTCCGTCCCGTCTGAGGCAATACCGCAGATTTCATACTCCGTAAATTTACTGATAATGCTAACTAAACCTTCTCTTGTTTTTGGTTCATCTTCTACAATCAGAATTCGCATACTTTCATGATTTCTTACCTTGGTTTCTTTTGTTCCCCTTGACTTATTTCAGTTATATCTCATAGGGAATTCTTATTGTTACCACTGTTCCCTGTTCTCCGGAAGTCACCTGAAAAGAACTGCTGCTGCCGTAATATAATTGTAGTCTTGTTATGACATTTCTAACGCCTATGCTTGTTTCTATATTGTCTCTTCGAGAATCATAATTATTAAATAACTCTACCAGCTCCTGTGACATACCTTTTCCGTTATCCTTTACCTGTATTTGTATGCACCCATCGTTTTGTTTCTGAATCAGTATATGGATTTCGTCAAGATCTGTCTTTCCAGGAAAACCATGGACAATGGTATTTTCAATTAAGGGCTGTATGAGCAATTTATGTATTTTACTGTACTGGGTTCCCTCCTCCATATGAATTAAACATTGAAAGGAATAACAAAAACGCTCCTGCTGCAAATAGATATACCGTTTTAAATACTCAAGCTCTTCCTGAATAGTCACGATTGCATTGCTTTTTTGAATACTGTATCTTAAGATGGCGGCTAAATGAATTAACATCTTGCTGATATGGATTTCCTCATGTTCAACCGCAACCCAATTAATTGCATCTAAAGTATTATAAAGAAAATGTGGATTGATCTGAGCCTCCAGAGATTTGATTTCTGCATTCTTCTTCCGCAACAGCGCTTCCTTTTCCTGCCGATTGGATTCTTTTATCCGCAGTATCATATCATTAAAATGTCTGGCAATTCTTGCAAATTCATCGTTTCCCTCCAATAATATTCTAACGTCATAATCACCCTGATCCGCTTTTTTCATTCCATGTATTATTTTCTTAACCGATCTGTCTGTACTGGCCGCGAAAGACATAGCAATCATGATACATACGATACCAATTAGAATTCCAATTAATATAATGATTTTTGAGATGTTCTCTACATCCTTAAAGGCGTAAGTTAAATTCTGTACGCTTATTAGGGTAAATACTCCGTCTTTTATACTGCTGGTATGCACATCCAGCTGTTTTGCAGCCATGAATTTCTGCTTTTCAAAGAAGCTCTTCGCCGCTTTCTCCATACTTTCATTCCCATACTCTTTATATAAATTCAGCCCTGCATAGTTTTCTATAGGAAAGGATATGATATCTCCCTCCCGGTCTATAAGGAAGGTCACATTGGATTGAAAATCCATGCCGGAGGAATAAACCTTTCGAAGTGCACTCTCATCTACACATAATACAATGCTTCCTACCGGACCGTTTTTATAATTATTGAAATCTGTCAACTGATGAGCTATGTAGAAATAATTTCTATTTCCATAGTTCTTATCCGTCTTACGGACAGTGTCAGAATATATGGCATATTTTACTTTCAGGGATTCTTTGAACATTTCATTCGTCCTTATATTATTAATATCAAAACAATAACTCTCTTCTCCCGACAGCGTAACTGTATCATAAAAGACAGCATCACCATTTATACCGACAATTGCAATACCAAGTATCTCTGAATACACATAAACAATATCTTCAAGCTTTTCTTCAATTCGATGCTTTGCCTGGTAATATTTTTTTGTGTCCCAGACATTGATATATTTTAAGTTCTCGATATAACTGTTGTCTGTGTAGATATCCAGCATAATATTATCATAAACATGAAAAAAACCTGTCACGCTGATGCTGGATTGCAAAAGATTCGCCCTGATCAGTTCCTTAGTCTGCCGTTCAATAGTGGAAGTACTTATTTTGTAGGTAGCAGACTGAATCAGGATAATTGGAAGAATTGATATCAGCAGTAACATAATCATTAATTTCCGAAACAGATTCATGGATAATAATATTTTAGTAATTATTTTATGCATCTTTCGAACCTATCCTTTTAACCGGGTTATTGTAATTGTCATATCGGATTGTTTCATTTTCTTGCCTTACTGTATAATATTCATAGAATTATAGTTAATCAAGGTTTATTTATGTTAAATTTTTACATTTTATAACTATCAGATTACCATAAAAATTAAAAGTTGTCATCAATTTTCACAATTCATTGATATGATAGTTTTGAAAGGACTAAAAAATCCTCGAATCTATTATTTATGATTCAAGGACCCTTAATATTTATTTGATTAATAAGTATTTTATGGTGAATTATGATTTATGATATTCCTGAAATGAGTCAACCGAAATATCTGCTTCCCTGATATCTTGCTTAATTCCTGAACCACAATATGCCGCAACATATGCACCATCGCTTTTTGCTGTATGTATTCCTGCCGGAGGATCTTCAAATACAATACATTCTTCCGGTTTTGCACCAAGAAACTTCATAGCCTTTAAATATCCCTCTGGATTCGGTTTGCTTTTGGTGCATATGTCACCACAAATAATCACATCAAATAATGACATCATATTCATACGATTTAACGCAGTAATGATAAGCCGTGTTGAAGTCGAGGTTATAATATACTTTTCAATCAATCTACCAAAACACTTGATCTTATATTCGCTGCTTCAAAGGAAGCCAAGGCTTTACTCTAAACCATGAAACAGCAAATGACAAGGAGAAGCTTTATATCTCGTCATTAAATGTCTCTGCTCTTCATACTATATATTAAACAGCCAAGAAATGTTAATATCGCAAGGAGTTAATTTGGAATTTAAAGAAAGCAGGTCTTATCTTAACCTTCAAACCGCATTAGAAAATGAGTTAAGAAGTAACGCATTATATGCCCTGTACAGAAAAAGGTCAGATCAAGAGGTACTCCTGCAAATCAGCAATGTTTTTGAGACTATCTCCAGAAATTCTCAATTCATAGCCGAAAGATTACGCCGTATTCTTAACGATGGAGATACCAGTACCTATCAAAATTTACTGGATGCTGCCAACACGGAAAGTTTTGTAGCAAATAATCTCTATAATGAGTTTTCCCGCATTGCCCTCGAAGAAGGCTATAACGACCTGGCTTCTTTATTTAATGGAATTGCAAATATTAAGTTGAATCATTACAGCACTTTGTTCACCTATGCTGAAAATATGGAAAATAACGAGCTGTTCTGCAAAGACATCGATAATTTATGGATTTGTATAGGCTGTGGTAATATAATCAGTGGAATATGTGCTCCCGCATTATGCCCTATTTGTGAATATCCCCAAGGTTATTATAAAATTAACGGCTGCATTTGATGAGTGGACCCAAAATATACAAATTAGTCCAGAAGGTTTTTTTAAAAACCCAGATAAATACTCAATGTCATTTCGTTAAGACTTAATTATATAAACAGAGCCAGAAAACACTTATGTATTCTGGTTCTGTTTTATTTTTGTTCTCCTTTAATAATTTAAGCACGTTTTATATATACCATAAAGACAGAAATATGTTTCTTTTTTATGACTTGGAACCCAATGTTTCTCTCAGGTAAGTCAGAGGAAGGGATCGTAGCAGGGTTACACTAACTGACGGCAACATGGCACTGGCCCTTTATATAGAACTCATAGACTTAACTACTGCATCAACATTTTCCATGGTAATTTCACTCTGTGAATATTTTTTATACTCTTTCACATTGACATGTTTAAAATCAATCTCCTTTAACCTGTCTATAATTTCATTACTAAAACGATATTTAAGAATGTGATTACCTGCATATATAGCATACGGAGGTACATCTTTTGCAACTACGCTTCCCGCTCCCACAATACTTCCTCTTCCTAATGTAACGCCAGAAAGTATGATGGCACCATAACCAATCCATACATCATCTTCAATAGTGATAGGTCCCTTACAAACTGCATCATTTTGTATATGATATTTAAGTTCAGGAAAGGGGTAATTCGTAGCTCGTTTGTAATTATGTTCCCCACCTAGAATAAAATTCACATTGCTGGCAACAGAACAGAAACTTCCAATAATGAGTTGCTCCTTATCCGAACCGTACCAATGGGCATTAATGTGACCATAGGTACCCTTGCCAACCTTGATAAGGTCACTAGGACTGTTATAGTTTATTGTAGTTAGATTATGTTTGTTTGCTTTCCGCCAATGTGCATTTTTTCTATCCTGCAGGTATTTTGAGGCAAAGGGTGAAATGATAGATTTTAGCAGTAACATATAATCCTCCCGTTTTATAATAACCATGATTCACTTACTACTAATATATGCTCACTAGCCAGCTCCTTGCATTTTTCATTATGCATTCTTTGTATAAAATATTATTTTGAATAAGCAGTATTATTCAAGGCATGCACCGGGAAAATACTGCGTACTCCCAGATTATATAATTTGCTCAGCTGAGTTTCAATGTTAGCAAGCCTTGTATCGCATTCGGCTTTGGTTATCTGCCCAGCTTCATACAGACCGATGTAATCCTTATCCACACCAAAGACTGTATCTAGTTCAAGTGCAAGAAATACTGCCATCTTCCCTTCACTGATAACCTGTCTCGCCTCTTTCGAATCCGTTACAATACGAAACCAGCCTTTTCCTGGCCCCCCGCACTGTGCATCAATATAATCCTGCATGCTATAGATATTCTGTATCTGAAGTTCTGCGACTACCATATCATCGGCAGGTCCGTTTTTATAAGGAGGCAGTGCATTGGTAATCTGTGCCAGCGTCCTATTATTAACACACTGCTGCACAAGTACTCTTTGCCCAGCCAGCCAGGAACGCTCCAGCCATTTATAATATGTCTGCTGATGGTTGGTAGAATAACTAGTTGGCCAGTAATTAAAATTCGGGTATCCACCGGTATCATGTGACCCCGCTCCGTCCACCAGTTTCCCCCACAGATCAAAGATACCGCCGCTGCCGTGATTACCGGAACAATCGGCTAATGCCTGCTCAATACCCAATGGACTGAAAGCCTCTCCTGCAAAGGTAGCCTGGCCGGAACCCAGATTATGATTGATGTGGGCATGGGTATCGGCATAACCAATAATGTTCTCACCGACTGCTGGACGAGAGAGGGCATTCTCAGGGGTCACAGTACTTCCTGCTGAGCTTAAGATATCTACATTGGTATCTGCTTCCGGAAAAGCCTTTGTACCCTGGGTGTTTTCAAAGGCAAAAAGGCAGCTGTTATCAACTGTAGTTTTCCATACCAGCGAAGTACCGGAAATACTGACATAAACCGGATTCCCTTGTTCATATATAATCAAGAGCTGCAGCCAGAAGCTTCTTTCGTAACTGCTGCTACCCCTGTGATTCAGGGAAAAATAACAGACTATATGAATGACTTTATTCATCGGATTAATCAGAAGGATTATGATATCCTTTGTCAGGATAATGAATTGTATTTTATTTTTGCTTTTCCTTACAACCAGAAGAGATATTACTGTCTGGGCGGACCCATGCTTTTTTCAGAATTTCTTGTACCAATGTCTATGCATGCCCTTTCTTTTTCAAATTCCTTTAGCACCAAGGAACTGGAGCTGCTCTCCGATGTCCTTCCCGTAGTGTCCCTTCCCTTTTTCAGTTCAAGCCTTCGTATGACCATGCTGTTCTTAAACAAAGAAGCACCGGAGCTTGAAGATATCAGCAGCTATCGGTTATCTGATATACAAAATCAGATGAAAGGAATCTTTATTTCTGAGCTTTTTGAGAACCGGGAGGTTGTTAGAAATCACACCTCTTACCGTCATGAGCTTGCTGTCCTTCATTGTGTTAGACAAGGTAATGTGGCTTTGTTAGAATCCACCTATCGATCCCTTCCAAGGATTATATACGGCAATATGTCCACCACTCCACTAAGACAGCTTTTCTATGGAAGCATTGCAAATACAACTCTGGTCACAAGATACGCAATTGAAGGCGGCATGGAAGAAGAAGCTGCCTTTACTTTAAGCGATGTTTACATAAGAAGAATGGAGAAATGCCGGACTTTATACGAACTCAATGCCTTAAATGAAAGGATGGCCATTGACTTCACTGAACATGTAGCCAAAGCACATGCAAGGACTGTCACAACTTATTCCCTGCCCATTACCTGCTGTATCGATCGTATATTACTAAATCTGCATCATAAAATATCTTTAACGGAACTCGCCAGGGAAGTCGGATTGACACCAAAGTATCTTTCCTATCTGTTTCATAAGGAGACCGGTACAAAACTCACTACCTTTATTGAAGAAAAAAGAATTGAAGAAGCAAAGAATCTCCTGGCCTTCTCCCAGTATTCTCTTAATCGTATCAGTGAATATCTTGCCTTCACTTCACAGAGCTATTTTATAGCGGTTTTTAAGAAGAAAACTGGGATGACACCAAAAGGTTATCGTAACAGATATTCAAAAATAGTTTAAGTTACTGTATAAAATCAGAATAGAGCTTTGGCAAAATATAAGTGCCATCTTCAGACTGGGCCTCATAATAGCCGCCATGTTCATATCCGTTTAAACATTTTATCTCTATCTTTTCCATATCATAATTAAAGTGATACATTGTACGATAAAGTAACTGGTTTTGTTCTGCCCTGTTTGTAATATCATTATCCGAATATAAAATTAATATCTTCGGCTGGGAATCCTTAAATTCATAATCCTTCTCAATATAATAGAGTGGAGCAGCTTCATCTACCCGTATCAAACGTGTATCCATTCCTCTCTCCGCCAATACATTAAAATGTGTTGTAGGTTGTCCGGTGTCAAAAATATAACCTGCTATATCTTCAACAGCTATACCTCGCTTATCTAAATACCTTCTGTCAAAGAACAGCATCATTGCAAGATATCCGCCGGCAGAGATTCCACCGATATATACCTCACTGAATAGATTATGTTCCAGATTATAGTCGTGTATAAATTTAACTGCATCAGCACTATCTTCAACAAATTCAGGGAATTTTGCCTCCGGATACATACGGTAATCAGCCGTTGCCACTGCAATTCCATATAGTTTTGCGAGCTTTATAATGATATTCTCATCTTGTCTGTTTCCTGAATTCAAACCGCCTCCATGAAAATATATTAAAACCGGATATTTATAATCTGTTATAGGTAAATAAAGATCGATCAGGCATTCCTTTCGTTCTGAATAAGGAATATCCTTTATTATATTAATCTCAAACATCTAAATCATTCTCCTTCCATATGAGTTGAATTTTTAGTTTTTCTTTTTCCGGGTATAAAATCAGCTGAATATTTGCTTTTTTATGCATGAAAGAAGTTCAAAAACTGATTTCAATTTATATCCCAATATATCTATATATCTTTATTTTGTTTTCCAGGTATAGACACCTTGGATAAATGACACCCTGGAAGCCATTGAAAACTTACTTCAATTTATCAAGTGCCTTGTTCCTATAGAATATTATTATAGCAATTAGAACCATAAAAGCATTAAGTAAATAGAAAAAACATCCATATTTTGTTATATCACCAGCAAACAGTGCCTGCATATCACCGCTTATTAGTTTCCAAATAATTGAACATATATATCCAAATTCTATACAGCCCAGAAAGATTAAACTTGTTCCTTTTGCTGTGCGTCCTTGATAGGATTTTATAATATTCATAGGCCATGATAGTCCAAAACTTATTACCATTAATGTTTCAAATAATTCTTCCATTCATCCCCCTCTTATTCAGAATATTTCTATCATTTATTATACACAGATGTATCTATATTGCACAGAATACAATTAATCACACTGCTATACCTTGAAACATATAGTAAACTTTGATAATATTACAGGAGAAAACATATTTCAAAAGGAGTGAACGTCGGTCTGATATCGCGACAAACATAATGGAACTATTACAATTAAAATATTTTTTAGCAGCTGCAAAAACAGAAAATTTCTCTCAAGTAGCCAGATTATATTGTGTACCGGCATCAACGATCTCAAAGTCTATTTCCATGCTTGAAAAAGAACTAGGTATAAAATTGTTTAACAGGCAAAGTAATAAATTAACCTTAAACGATGCTGGGAAGATATTTTCAGAGAATGTCTCAGCCGGTCTAGATTATATAGAAAAGGGCGTTAGCAGCTTAAAGAATCAATCAGAAAATACGGAAATAAGGCTTCTTGTTTTGTGTGCCCGGAAAATTGTAACTGATTTTATTGGTGAATATAAAATAAAGGCTCCTCATATAACCTTTAAGATCAATCATAATTCCACTACCGAATTTAAAGATTATGACCTGTGTATATGTGATGCTAACTCTGTGCCGGCAACTTTTAATATCATACCATTATTTCATGAGAAATATGGTATCGCGGTTAACAAATACAATAATTCCTTCAACGATCCTATTCGATTAGCAGATTTGTCAAATGAGAAATTTATACTGATGTATAAGGACGCTATCCTTACAAAAGATACGATTAACTTCTGTAAAAAATATGGATTTGATCCCAAAACAGATATTATTTGTGAAGATCCCCTTTATGTAAGGCAATATGTAGAGATAGGACTTGGAGTTACCTTTATACCTCTTAAAAGCTGGAAGAATCTCTTTTCTGATAAGGTTCGCCTTATAAATTTTGACGATGAGAGTATTGGAAGGGATGTCGTATTCTGTTTTCAGAGCTCTCAGTGTTCTGTTTTATGTAACAATTTTATAATGGATTTTCAAGCATATATAAGAGATATTTCTTCAGACACGCCTTAACTGAAATAATAAACGTCTTTTATTCATTCCTTCGCGACACAGAATGAATAAAAGACGTAATCATATTTCTATTTACTTAAGTCCCTGATGCAAGGCATTCAATAATATCCTGTCCGGGTCCTGACTTATTTCCCAAATCATAGCTCCCATTAGTCCTTTATCCTTAATATAGTTAGCCTTCTCTGTCATGGATTGCTCATCCTCATAAGTGATAAAGGTGGATCCGTTAAATAACCAGGGAACTCTTTGTACCGGGTGGAAATAGCGCTTATACTCAGGCACATTCAAGTAGTTTGCAGCTATATTTGCAAAACTGATGGAGGCACCTCCTGAGTATGTCTGGTTCAACCCGTTATTGATATCCGGTACTGATTTGTAGATATACCCATAGAAGGGTACACCCATTACTATCTTATCCTTTGTAAAGCCTGCATTTATCCATGCATTAATACTTGAGTCCACACTCACCGACTGATTCGTGTCGCTATATAAAGGAGCATTAAAATCAGTATAAGAATCCCAGGTACCATGAATATCATAGGTCATAATATTGGCATAAACTACATATTTGCTCAATTCGCTTAGTTGGGTATTGTTAGCATACCAGTTTCCTGCTGCTCCGGCAAAAGAAAGAAGATATTTCTTTCCGTCAATCGTTCCTCTTGCATTGAGTTTCTCTCTTAAGGTCTTCATTAGCAAGGTGAAATTATTCTTATCCTCAGGTCTTTTTACATTGGTAGATAATCCACCGCTAACCGGATACTCCCAGTCAATATCAACTCCGTCAAAGCCATATTTGACAACAAAATCAACTACACTGTCAGCAAAGATTCCTCTGGAGCTTTCAGTAAGTGCAGCATCGGAGAAGCGTCCTGACCAGGACCATCCGCCAACAGCTATTATTGTCTTTAGATTAGGATTCGTTTTCTTGAGCTGATTTAATTGGCTGATATTTGCGGCATCAATATCCGGATACCCCAAGGTAACCTTAAGGTCGCTATCGATATTGGCAAAGGCATAGTTGATGTGGGTGAATTTATCAGCCGCTATTTTATCCGGCGTAAATCCTGAGTATCTTGCCCAGGCTGCATAATACCCAACCAACTTCGGAGCGGACTCCGTTACCGGTGGAACTATCGGTACAGTGGGAGTAGGTGTTGGTGTAGGAGTAGCCTGCGGTGCTATTACTGTAACTACACTGGATAATTTATTACCGGCAACTGTTGCATAAATTGTAGCTGTACCCACAGCCCTTGCTGTAACTTTACCGGCTGTGGTAACTGTTGCTACTGAAGCTTTACTGGTTGTCCAGGTAACCTTGCTGGCAGTTCCGGTTACTGTTAAAGTTTTCGATGAGCCTGTTGTTAGTGTAAAGGAACTGGTGCTTATTTTTATTGGCTCTTTTACAGTTACTTTCGTGGTTAAAATTTTACCGGCAACCTTTGCATTAATTGTAGCTGTACCAGGGGCTTTGGCTGTTACTTTTCCACTTGAAGTAACAGTTGCTACTGTAGCTTTGCTGGTCGACCAGGCGACCTTACTTGTGGTTCCGGTTACTTTCAAGGTCTTTGCTGCTCCTTTTACCAGTGAGATAGAAGTGCTGCTTACTTTTATCGGTTTCTTCACCGTTATTTTGCTGGCTAATTTCTTACCGGCAACTGTTGCATAAATTGTAGCTGTACCAGGGGCTTTGGCTGTCACTTTTCCTCCGGTCGATACAGTAGCAACTGACTTTTTGCTGGAGGACCAGGTCACTTTCCTTTTGGTTCCTGATATGGATAATGTCTTTGTTTTTCCAACCTCAAGAGCAACTGACTTAGTGTTCAGTTTAATTGTCGCTGCCATAACTTTTCCATCATTCTTAAAGAATAGAACTGAGGAAATAATAAGGCTGCACAGTATTACTTTATTTATTAATTTGATAAATGATTTCAGGGAATTATCCTCCTTATGCTAATTAAAAAGTATTAATGGAATAGTTGCAGAAAAATCACTTAGAAACTTATGGTTATAATTTCATATCGCATACCTAGCGTGCACAAGCCAATTATACACATGGATTAGGAATAATTCCTTATCAAATTACTGGATATTAATTAGCATTCTTTACAAATGTGTTCTCTTCTTCCTGACTCTAACAGTGGCTAGATTTTCTTCCTGCAATACTATAGATTATTGAATAAATACATTTAGTTCGCTGGAACTTAGTATAGTCTTTTGAGATTTATGAGATGGCAGTTAAACAGAGTTTGATACTATTTGGAATGTTTGCTAATGCTGATTTGATTGCAGTATTTACTTCACTGGAGGAAGGAACCCCTTAAGTAGTTTGCTAAAAACTGAATATTGAAAGAGACAATTGATATAGAGTTCATTAATTGTGCAAATAAAAGACTTTAACAAGAAGCAGAGTAGAGATGCTTAGTTGCAAACTAAATAGGCGGCAGGAAAAAGCCCTCTGACATTCCTGTAATGTCAGAGGGCTTCTTTCAACCGCACAGTTTAAATTGCAACAGTTTTCGTTTTCTTAGAATATTTTGAATTCAATCAAATATAGGTTTAAACATCGCTTAATTTTTATTTATCAGACTGTTTTGCGGATAGTTGTCACGTATGAAATTAATATTTTGCAGTATAAATTCCTTTAACACACTTTCATTGATATCAGATAAGGAGGTAATATAGATACATCCTTTGCCTGCCGTATGCTTACCTAATTTACTCATCAAATTTTCACGTACAGACTCAGAGGTTAATAGATATAAACTGATTTTCGCCTTTCTAGGTGAAAAGCCTGTAATCATTGCATCTCCCTCATGACCAGAAGCATATTTATAGTGATACGAGCCAAATCCGATCATGCTTTCTCCCCACATTTTCGCTTCCAAACCAGTAGTTTCTGTAAAGATTTCAAGCAATTTTACGGCATCTTCTCTTTTTCTGATATTTTCAATCTGGTGTATAA
>JAQSXJ010000130.1 GCA_029256725.1 Anaerocolumna sp.
CGGACTGCTGCTTGGCGGGGATGATTATATTACCAAACCCTTTAGCCTGGAGGAACTTCATGCCAGAGTGGTTGCTCATTTACGCAGAGAAGGAAGAAGCAAGGGAACCGGTAAGATCAGAGTAGCCGGGGAACTGTTGATTGAATATGGCACCAGAAAAGTATACTGGGGGGAAGAAGAAATCTTACTTACAAAGACGGAATTTGATATCGTTGAGATATTAAGCCTTCACAAAGGACACATATATGATAAGGAAAGCATTTATGAGAAACTCTGGGGATTTGACAAGGAGGGCAGCAGCAGTATTATTACAGAACATATAAGAAGAATAAGAACAAAACTGGGACAGTATTGTAAGACAGATGTGATTGAGACAGTGTGGGGAGTCGGTTATCGATGGATTATATAGAGAGCCTTTTTGATAAATTAAAAAAATACTTAAAGAATACCAACTTAAAAAAGTCATTGGGGTTTTATATTATTATTGCAATAATTTCCTGCGGGTTCTGTTATCTGGCGACTTATCTGTTCTGTGAAGGCTGGAAGAATGTTATTCTATCTGCTGAGGGCGTTAAAGATTATGCTATTATTTATATGGACAATAAGAGTTATACCATAGATTCTGCTAAAATTCCGGCGGGAGTTAATAAGAAGCTGCTTATATTTAATCTTACAGAGTCCTTTTCAGTCTTTGTCTATGCCAGTATAGCCATATATCTGGTCAGCCACATATATTATAAGAATAAACTTATGGAACCACTAGCTATATTAAAGAAAGAGATCGAGGCGGTGGGAAGAAATGATTTCAGCCTGGATTGCAGCTATCTAAGCAATGACGAAATAGGTGAGATCTGCCAGGCATTTAACCAGATGCGTCTGCGGCTGATAGATAATCAGAAAAGCATCTGGAAGCTGGTACAAGATCAGAGGGAGTTAAATGCTGCATTTGCTCATGATATCAGGACTCCTCTTACCGTGATGAAGGGACATACGGAAATCTTGCGAAGATTCCATCCAAAAGGCCAGATTACAGAGGAAAAGCTGTTGGATACCTTAGCTATAATAGATGCTCAGGCAGACAGGCTGGAACAGTTTGCGGATACCATGAAGGAGATAAATACCTTTGAAGAACTGGAACTAAAGAGAAAAAGACGTACACGAAAAGAATTGTATAAAGAGCTGGAACAATTGGTAAAAGGTATGGTTCCCCCGGAAGTCACTGTAAATATTACGATAGAGCAGGAAGAGGATGTGGGAGATATTAATTGTGACAGCAGTGCCATACTGGAGGTTGTCGGCAATCTGATCAGTAATGCATTGCGTTATTCCCACTTTATACAGATTAATCTGCAATTAGAAAACGGAATGCTCTATTTATATATAAAGGATGATGGAACCGGCTTTGACAAGAAAGCACTTCAAAATGCTAAGAAACCTTATTTTACGACGGAAAAAGGACATTTTGGTCTGGGGCTTACCATATGTAAACTGCTGTGCGAGAAACATGGAGGAAGTCTTGAGCTTACCAATGGAATTAATGGAGGTGCTATTGCCTGTGCAAGTTTTTTTACGGCGTAGTGAAAGGATAGATATTTAGAGCTTAGAATAAAATCATCCCAGTCAGGGGTGATTTTTTTAGACAATAGAAGAGAGCGGCTATTGTGCAAATTAACTCCTGGCAGAATCGCACTTGGGTAAGTACAACAAGCCCTGCGAAATACAAGTATTAAGAGAGGTTATCATGAGTCAGGAAATTATCTTAAAAAATGTCAGTAAGACCTACGGAAAGAAGAAGGCAGTGAATGAAGTCAGCTTGACCATTAGTGAGGGAATGTTTGGACTGCTTGGAAGAAACGGTGCCGGTAAAACAACATTGATGAAAATACTTGCCACCATACATGAACCGACCAATGGACAGGTGCTGGTAAATGGAACGGACATTAAGGAAACCGGGAAGATACGTAGTATGACAGGCTACCTACCACAGGACTTCTCCATGTACGGCGGAATGAGTGCTTATGAAGCAATGGATTATCTTGGAACACTCTCCGGCATGAAAAAGGAGGAGAGAAAGGCGAAAATTCCGGCACTGCTTGAGAAAGTGAACCTTTCTGCCAACCACAGAACAAAGGTGAGAGCCATGTCTGGCGGTATGCGCAGAAGGCTTGGAATAGCACAGGCAATTCTTCACGACCCCAAGGTATTAATCGTAGATGAACCTACAGCCGGTCTTGACCCGGAAGAGCGTGTACGTTTCAGGAATCTCCTTTGTGAGATAGCACAGGATAGAATTGTTATACTTTCAACTCATATTGTCGGTGATATTGAAGCAACCTGTGAAGATATTGCTGTACTGGATGAGGGCAGGCTTATATTTAAAGGTACAGTAAGAGAACTCTTGGAAATGGCAGAAGGAAAAGTATATACCGCGGAGATTTCCAGAATGGAACTGGAGGAGTTAAAGGCCAGACATATAGTCACTGCCATCCTGTCAAAAGGAAGTAAAGCAGAAGTACGCTTTCTGGCAGAAGGAGGAGTTCCTTTTGAGAAAGCACTTTTAGCAGAACCCAATGTGGAAGATGCCTACCTTTACCTAATGGGAAAGGAAGGGGGGAAAAACCTATGTGGTTAACCTTATTTCTAAAAGAGTGCCGGATGTGGTGTAAAAGTATCCTGTTTCTTGGATATGTAGCCATGATCGTATTTTTTTACCTGACTCAAATGGGGTCAGAGGATATTCCCTTAAAACCGGAGCCGGGGCAGGAGAGCTATGGTTATCATTACAGTACGAAAGAGTCAGATATTATGCGTACTGCAACAGAGAGCCTGTTACAGGAATACTTGAATGGAACTTATGTCACCTATCCCATCGGTTTTTACAAAGCAGTCCGTTTGAACGAAGAGAAAACTGCCAAAATAGAAGTAATCTTGCAGAAACTGACAGGTACAACAGCGGAGGAGTTTAAGAAAATTACCGATGATTATAATGGTTCGACAGGTTATCAGGAAAAAGATGGAATGATTGTTAAAATAGAAAATTCCCCTTTAACGTTAGAGGTAAGAACGGATATCACCTATAAGGAATTCCTAAGTTCTATGGAGCAGGCAGCTGACCTGATTGGAAAAGGCAGTTTTTACAGTAAGGATACTGTAGTTCACAACGCAAGAGTCCCATTAACCTATGAAGAAGCATTAAAGGACTATAACGAAATTTATGAAAAAGACCGCTTGTCAGGTGCGTATGCCAGACTGTTCTGCGATTACATGGGAATCCTGTTAGGGGTCCTGCCGGTATTTTTTATCACAGCAAGAATATTAAAAGATAAACACAGTAAAGTAGTTAACGTTATATATGGAAAGAGTATTTCCTCAATTGTACTAATTACAGCAAGATACGCAGCCATATGCTTTATGCTATTTGTACCAATACTGCTGCTGTCCATTATGCCACTGTCCCAGGCAGTATATGCCGGGAATACAACCGGTATTACGATAGATTATCTTGCGTTCCTAAAATATTGTACCGGCTGGCTTCTGCCAAGTATCTTGGTGGTTACGGCCTTGGGATATTTAATTGGTGAACTGACAGAGCAGGTATTGCCGATTCTGGTGCAGGTAGTATGGTGGTTCGGTTCCATATTTGCCAGTTCAAATAACATGATCGGAGGATTTGGCTTCAATCTTATTCCCCGTTTCAATACCTTGGGAAATTACCGGGCTTTTCAGGCGGGTATACATCAGCTGATTCTGAATCGCTTCGTATATACCTTAGTTGCTGCTATACTTATGGCAGCAGTAATATATCTTTATGACTGTAAGAGGAAAGGAATCTATGGAAGAAATGGAAAGATATCAAAAAATAGCTTACGTAAATCTAAAGCATCTAAATGTGAATCAAACTGCTAAAGTTGTAGAACTCTTTGTCAGCCTCTTTGGTATTATCTTATTAATGAGTATATTTACACCGGACATAGACAGAGATATAAGAGATATCATATCCTCCAAAAAAGAATCCATGATAGTGAATCATGTACTTCGTGGTATGAGTGCCCTGCTTTTAATAGCAGTCACAGGGGTTTTATATTTAGCCTGGATGGCTATGGGGGGATGTGAATTCTCCTTCTCTGGTATGTTTTTTGTACTTATGGCTAACTGTATATTTCTTGGCGGACTTGGAGCATTTTTCTTTTCCTTAAGCAATCAGCCGGTTCTGGGGTATATGGTACCCATTCTGTATTATGTATTGAACTTTGGCTCCGGAAGAAAGTATCTGGGAGATTTTTATTTGTTTTCTGTAATGCAGACCGGTTCCTATAAGGAAAAGTATCTTCTATTGGCCGGAGGAATCGGGTTATTGGCTTTATCCGTTATCTGGCGGGATGTCTTATGGAGGAAATTCAGATAGAAAAATTGTAATGCATAGGTTGTGATTAACTTCTTAAAGCTGTTAATTTTAGCATTAGTAGACCTTATGTAAGAATATAGGATATACTAGATTATCTATATTGCTCTAAATAAAGGAAAACTACTAATAAAATGGTGATTTACTGATTAAGATCCGAACAAAACATAAGATATGTATGTTCGGGTCTTAATTTAATTTGTGTAGAAAACAGTCTGAAAAACTGGTAAAATAAAGGAATAAATAATTGGTTAAAGTAAGGCGAAAAAAGACAGAAGCTATAGGGAGAAGCTAAAGATGATAAATACAATAAATAATTATGAGGATTTTAAGGACAACCTGTATCAGGCAGGTATGAGCGTTGGAGGGGGAAATAACGAGGGAGTATTTTCTCTTTGTGATTACTATAGTGAGAATATAATCTGGCATACAGAAGACGCTGAAACAGACCCTTGGGAATGGAGAATGCGAGTGCTTCGTGAAGAAATGGATATAGCATACGGCAAATTTTTCTTTAAGAAAAGCGGGTATATTATAAAAGAATGGTATCCATATTTTTACGCCGTCAGAAGGGGAAACAGGGAACTTCTTGATGAATATGAAGCAGGAAATATCAGTCTGTTTGCAAAGAAAATATATGAACTTATTACAGAATATAAAGAGCTGCCCATTCATCTGATAAAACAATACGGAGGTTTCTCATCAGAAGATAAAAGTAAATTCGATGCTGCTGTAACTGAATTACAGATGAAGTTCTATATAACAATGTGCGGCAGGGCAAGAAAAATATCAAGAGCAGGTGAAGAATATGGATGGTCAGCAGCGGTGTTCTGCTTAACAGAGGATTTCTTCTCAGAAGATGTCTTGGAAAAGGTGCCTAAAATTACTGCGGAGGCTGCCTATGATAAAATCTATCAAAGAATTTTAACCTTGAATCCTGATGCAATACCGAAGAAAGTCAAGAAATTTATATTGGGTTAGATCCGGGTTATTATATCCTTAAAAGTAGATAGACGGAATGTGCAAAGGATCTTCATGCAAAAGAATCTTAACTTGAAGTACCCGCACTCCAGATTATACCAGAGTTGCCTTATAGAAAATAATATTTCGCTGCTGTGCAGTGTAAAAAAATATTCCTCAAGGATTATCTTATAAATTGCTTAGAAAAGGAGCGAAGTTATGAAACAAATAAAAATAACAATTGGCGGGATTTCAAAAGAAGAACTTATTTGTTTATTGAAAGAAAAGAATATATTAATCAATCCTTTAGGGGAAAAGCTACTAGAAAGTGATTTGTTTCAAGTAACGAAAGAGAGACAACCGATTGATTTAACAGAAATATCATTGATTGAATTAGGCTTAACGGATGGAAATGCAGGACTCCTTAAAGTCATCAAACAAGCTGAAAATGTTGGTTTGAAAATCTGTTCTCCTGATGTAGCACCATTTTTAAGATTAGCTTATTTTGAAGATACCAATAGTCATGGTACGGAAAAGAAACATAAAACTCCTGATGGTGCTGTAACCGTAGTATCTGAAATTTTAGATGAAGATTTGTATTTTCCGAAAGGATTTTATCTTCGGAAAATTGATAATGACTATTGGTTGAGAGGTTATATTTGTGATTACGAGCATACTTTTGATCCAAATGAGAAGTTCATATTTACAGGCACTTACAATGAAAATCTTTAGAAAGTGCCACCATAGTTTGGTTCACCACAAGTAATCATTCTATAAACTGTGAACAACAGAATGGGGCAGAGCCTTTCCCTCATGTAAAAGTCTCTGCGTATAAATCCGCTATTTTATATAAAAATTCATATTGTGTAAGTTATATCTTATAAAAATATAGAAATAATGTTTTATATCATTTATACTTGTGATATTCTTTAAACAGTGAAGCAAAGGGGAAACGCCTTTATGATAAAACGAGAGTTGTATATGAGCCGCATTCGACCTTTTATAGGGAATGAGCTTATCAAGGTACTTACTGGTGTTCGACGCAGCGGTAAGTCAGTTATGCTGGAGATGATACGCGAAGAGCTGATTTCTTCTGGTATATCCGAAGCCCAGTTTATCTTCATCAATTTTGAGAATATGAGCAATTCCCATTTATGTAACGCCAAGGCCTTACATGATGAGATTCTAAAACGAGTCACCGAAATCAAGGATAAAGTTTATCTTTTTTTTGATGAGATCCAGGAAGTGGAGGAATGGGAGAAATGTGTTAATTCCTTTCGGGTTGAGTTCGACTGCGATATTTATATTACCGGTTCTAATGCAAAGCTGTTATCAGGTGAATTGGCTACGTATTTGGCAGGGCGGTATGTGGAATTTATTGTCTATCCCTTTTCCTTTGAGGAGTTTACCCAGTTATATCAGTCTATTTACCCAAACACTTCCCAGAACGAAATTTTTAGGCAATATCTTACCCTTGGTGGTATGCCTTATCTGAATAATCTCCGTTATGCTCCTGAGCCCAGCCGCCAATACCTTCAGGATCTCTACAACTCGGTTGTCCTCAAGGATGTGGTGAAGCGAAATAATATCAGGGATATAGATTTGTTGGAGCGCATCATTGCTTATATTACTGCCAATGTGGGAACTACCTTTTCTGCCACAGGAATTTCCAAGTATCTAAAAAGCGAGAGCAGGACGGTTTCGCCTGAAACTATTCTTAACTACATTAAGGCCTGTGAAGATGCATACCTTATTTACCGTGTGAAACGGCAGGATTTGCAGGGTAAGAAAATACTTACTGTCAATGAAAAGTATTTTATCGCTGACCATGGCATACGGGAAGCTGTTTTTGGCGGTAATATGAAAGACGTTAATCTGATTTTGGAGAATATCGTATTCCTGGAGCTTTTGCGTCGTGGATATGATGTCAAAGTAGGAAAAGCCGGTGACAAAGAAATTGATTTTGTCTGTAATAAGCAGGGGCAGAAAATCTATGTTCAGGTGGCCTATCTGTTGGCATCTGAAGAAACCACTGTACGCGAATTTGGCGCATATGACAGTATACGGGATAATTTCCCGAAGTATGTGGTCACAATGGATGAACTGGATATGAGCCGTGACGGCATTAAGCATCGGAATATTCGAGATTTTCTATTAGCTCCTAACTGGGATTGACCATCATGGAGATTATAAACGCATTATCGTAACGTACATTAAATATCACTAGGAGTATCAAACAAGCACTACCAGCCTGTGTGAAAGCATAGGTAGGCGGTGCTTGTTCACGTCTAAAAGAGGCTTGCAGAATGCGTGAAGGAAGTTCTTGCAAAAGAACTCTGGAGTGGGTAGCGGTGAGAGGATATAAGCATGGAGTTAATAAGAGCATTACAGAAATAAGAAACAATGCGATTGTAATAAACACATGCTAGTTAATAAAGAGGATAGATAAGAATAGAGTTAAACATAGAAGATTAATATAGAGTTCTTCTTTCGTGCAAGCTATACTTAATGTGATAATGATTAATAATTAATATGATGATTAGTAAAAAATTATTTATATATTTTTTGTAACGAACACAATTTTAATGGGTCTAACTTATGTAACAACAGAAATGAGGTGATAAAGGGTGGGAAAAATAGACTTTGACCGTATATACAAAGAATACTTTAAGCAGGTTTATGCCTATGTGCTGGGACTATGCGCCAATCAGGCATTGGCAGAAGAGCTGACTCAAGTTAAAGTACTACTGTAGAAATAGTAAAAACTTGACAAAATATGGTGGATAAAATACTATATATGTGTAATAAGGCATAAAACAGAAGTAACTTTATTGAGGGGGAATAAAAGATAACAGCTATTTTTTGCCTTATTACAAATATACATTATTTAAGAGAAGTGATATGCAATTATCATAAAATAACTACCCTTGTTTGACATTATAACATTGAAAATTTGAGAAATAAAGGAAAATAAGGGGACAGTTATGTCCCTGTTACGAATGAGGTGAGGTGTGAATGATGAATTATGAACATTTTGGTACTTTTTTAAAAGAACTTAGAGAGGCTAGAAATCTAACGAAAGAACAACTTGCTTCTGGTGTGTGTACACGAAAAGAGATTTATAGGATTGAAAAAGGAGAGTATCAACCGTCTTTATATTTATTAAATAAATTGTCTATTAAATTAAATGTAGATTTAAATGAATATTTTAAGATGTATTATACTGTTAAGACAGCGGTTGGATTAATGAGATCTTACTCGTTTGAAAGAAGTGATTAAAAAGTATGAAAATAATGAGGATTTTAAGCAAGGAGAAAATCTACAACACATATATTATGCTAAAGCAATTTGTGAGACGGATATGGAAAATTATACAGAATCCTTAGAATATTGTATGAGAGGTATTTTAATAGAAAATGCTTTATTTACAATTGATACCATAACAGAGTTTATGTATTCAAATGTAGGACTTGCTATTATAAATTGTATAAGTATAAATTATATGTATCTGAAAAAAAGTGAGGTTGCATATAAAATTTTATCAGACTTATTGTCTCTTATTGAAAAGTACTACATAAATTCACAGTATACAATGTATCAGGCAGGCCAGTTTTCTAAAAAAATGTATATAGGTATTCAATGTAATTTAGGACATATATATCTAGCTGATAATGAATTAGAGAAAGCTGAAGAAATGATTAATAAAGGGATTGAGTTTTCGATAAAAGAGTACAATTTAAGATTTATGCCAAATCTAATTTATAATAAATTTAAACTTCTGTATAAAAAAGGTAATTTTAAGGAAGCGGCAGAATATTTTGTACAGGCAATAGGTTTATTTAAACTTGTTAAACAAATGAATACAAGTTTAGAGATTGAAGAGTCTGCAAAAATAGATTATCCAGAGATATTAAAATATCTAGAGAAATACTAATTAATTAAAGTTTCAATCAATATTCATCCTACAAATTCATATTTTCCCCAAAAACAGAATGTTTTACTGATTTTTAATTGATATTTACTTCTAACTTAATTCCATAATTCTTATTAGCAAATTGTTTTCAAATTTTTTCATATCAATATTTATGTAAGTATTTGACATTTTATTGAGCTTGTAGTATATTAAAAATGGAGAATAAATAAGTAAATTTTAGGAGGTTATTAATTGAAATTGTTTAAAACATTACTATGCTTAGTGTTAAGTTTAAGTGTTTTTACTCCAACAATATCTGCTAGTGCAAGTGTAAATACAATTACAAAAGCAGAACCAACAAAATTAGAATCATTAACACAAGGTAGCCAAGTGGTCATAACTGACAAAGAAGAAATTGCTATCATTGCTGTCCAGCAAAATCTCGCAGAACCCGATAAAATAAACAAAATTGTCATTGATACAGTGGCATATGATACGGGTCATGTAGATCGAAATAAATATTTAAACCGTGCTAATTCTGGTTATATACTAGTAGATATCGTAGATCTTGGAGACCGTTTCTCTTATTGGGATGTATACACTTCTTATTGGTACGATGGATATCTTGAAAATACGAAAACATTTAAGATGACTGCTGCCGCTTCTTATTCAGCAACTGTTGGACTTTCCAGTGATATCTTCGAATCAACTTTTGGAGTATCTGTTAATGTCACCCAAGAATTTACTGATGAAACCAAAATAATAGTTCCTGCAAATCAAAGAGTAAATGTTAAGACCTGGGTGAATTATCAAAAGAAAACATATAATGTATGGGATAACGGATCGGTAGTGCCTCACTATGTTGGTTCTGGTTCTCTTTTCATCCCAGTTGGCTTAATAATTACTCAAACATTTTATGACAAATAGAAAATTGATTGCAGGAATTACATTTCTAACCACAGGTACAATTATCAACCTTGTAATTCTAATTTTAGGTGTTATATGTGTTGAAAAAACAACTGTATATCAGAAATCTTTAGGATACTTGTGGCAAACCATATACGATATGAAACTTTTTGTTCCCCTTGTTATAGGCAGTATATTAATGTTACTAGGTATAACACTAACATTAATAGGTGCATTTACTAAAAACATCAAGAATTAATTATTCGAAATGAGTTATATGGAAAGGAAATTACTTTCATATAGCTCATTTCTTTGTAGTTTATATCTATATACCTATAGCTATTACTCATTAAACCCAGAAACATACATATTAGAAAAAGTTCTATTGTCTATTAACACTTAAAGTGAATATAGTAGATTTAGTAAAGGGAGACGTTACAAAGATGGATTAATCAGCATTTCCCTAGATGACAGGGAGGCTGTAATAAGGTAAGATACTAATATGAAGACTTTCTAGCTATAATAAGGATAGCATGGTGTTAAATGTTATTTAAATAGAGAGACAGGATTATCTAAAAGGAAGAAAAGTGTAAAAATGTTTAAAATAAGGACTGTGTTATCATTATCTGTATACCAGCAGATTTTGTTAACACAGTCCCTATTTATTAGCAGGTTTAATTGTATGTCATTTTGTTAATCCGGCATATCTTTCAAAGGAAGCAACCGGAAGTGGCGGCGAATAGAAATATCCTTGCGCGATTTCACAACCGGAACGATATAAAAATTCTGCCTGGCTGAAATTTTCAACCCCCTCAGCAACCACTTCTATACCAAGACTTCTGGCAAGTGCTATGGTATATTCCAGAACGGTTTCTTCCTTGCGGTTCTCTCCAGTCCCGTCAAGAAATGCCTTATCCATCTTAAGAATATCTAATGGAATGTCTTTCAGGAAATTCAAAGTCGAATATCCGGTACCGAAATCATCCAAAGAAAGTCGGAATCCTTTCTCTTTTAGCGTATACAGTTTACTTTGCAAGTCCGTTTTGTAGTTAAAGAATGCTGATTCTGTTATTTCAAGCTCTATGTAGGTAGGAGGTACCTGATATTTCTCAGATATATACATGAGCTTGTCTACAAAGTCGGAGTTGCTGAAATGGATACGGGATACATTAATCGATATAGGTATAACAGGATAGTCTTCTTTCATCCATTTTGCAATCGTTTGAAAAGCTTTCTCCCAAATAAAATAATCCAGTGAGATTATAAATCCGTTCTTCTCAAAAAGCTGTATAAACCTTTCCGGGGGAATGATACCTTTTTCCGGGTGATTCCAGCGTGCTAAGGCTTCAGCTCCCACTACCTCAGTGGTAGGGATGGACATTTTAGGCTGCAGGTACATTTCAAAATGATTGTTTGATAGTGCGGAAATCATTTCATTCTCAATATCACTGTCTTCAAGAGTTCGTTTACGTAAGGAATCCTCGTAAAAAGCAAGAGTCTTCATAACATCATTCTTGATCGTCTTTTTTGTGAGAGTAGCACGTTCACACAGCACATTCATGGAAAGGTCTTTGCTCTCAACAAGGCAGACACCGATAGAAAAGGAGATTTCCATTTTTAGAGGATACTCTTTCATCTGTTTTCTTAGAAATAAAGCAAAATCATAAATTTCGGATTCATTTCTGTATTCAGTAAATACCGCGAAATTATCCGAATACAGCCTGCAATAAGCATAACAGCTTGCTGTATTGGAGGACAGGACAGTGCCGATATATTTTAATACTCCGTCTCCCTCTTTGTTACCATATAAGTCATTAATAACACTAAAACGTTTAATATCAAATACAATAACGGCAAATTTCTTATCAGGGTTATTTCTTCTTATACGTCTGGTTTTGTATTCAAACCGGCTAAAAGTAGGAATATTGACACCCATTAATAGATCATTTCCGTTTACTGTATAGGCAACCATTTCTTTACTAACTTCCTGGGCAGTGCCAAGGACTCTCGTTAACCGACCATCAGCGTTAAAATAACATTTACGCTTACAACGCACCCACATCAGTTCATTGTTCTCATTTCTTCTGCGGAACGTAATGGAGGTGGAAGCCTGATCGGGGCTTGCTGTCCTTATAAATTCTTTGAATCTCAATAGATCACTGGGATGTATGTACTTCAGACCAAGAAGGTGCTTGAAAGAATTCTTCTGGTTATATAAGGATATCCCGGTTAATTCCATAAAATTTTCTGATACATAGAATGTATCATCCTCGAAATTGATGTCAAAAATGACTAAGTTTGTCTGCTCAGCAATCACATCATACCGTTCACACATTTCTTCAAAATTGGTATCAGTGGATAACATATTGATATTGCTGCCTCTTTTGTTCATTAAAATCCCTCGCTTTTCAAATCACATAGTAGATCAGCCTCTTTGTACATTTTTGATTTTATTTCGTAGGAAATAATTGCAACTGGCTGCCATACCTTCAGGTTTAGGCCCTATAGCTTTGCGTCACTGCCTTTAGACAGTTATGCCTTTCTTTCGGGAAATAAATGGTGATATTAAATTTTCAATTTATTTGAATCAACTATCTTAGTTGTGATTAAATAATAATATTTATACTAAATATAAAATATCCTTGAGGGATATTTTATGCCATAAGTGTCAAAAGATTTGATAACTTTGTAAAATTATGCTATAATTCATAGTAAAATATTATCTGGTCGTAAAAGTAATAGGTTGGGGTTCAGATAAAGTAGTTATTATACCAGCACCTCTGGAAGGTGAGGTTATACCAGATACAGAGATAAGAACTAGTAAAACAGCAAAAAAGTAACGTACTTTAGAAAATAATTTCATAAAATTTACCTCCGGATGAATAATTATTTATTCTTTGGATAAATTATACCATTGTGTGTTTTTTTTATAAATGGACACTTATGTCCATCTAAAAAGGCGGATTACTATATGAGTTATGAGCATTTTGGCATATTCCTGAGGGAACTGAGAGAATCAAGAAGCCTGACAAGAGAGCAATTGGCAAAAGGCATCTGTACACCGAAGCAAATTTATCGTATTGAGAAGGGGGAGTTCGAACCCTCACTTTATTTATTAAATCAGTTATCCATTAAGTTCAACATGGATCTTAATGAATACTTTAAAATGTATTTTTCAGTAAATACTGTTATTGGATATGAGGGTATTCAGTCTCTAAACAATGCAATAGCTTTAGGAGATATGGAACTACTAAAAAGTCTGGTAGAAAAATATGAAAAGCATAAAGACTTTGCTAAAGGGGAGAACCTTCAACATGTTTTGTATGGCAAGGCAATTTGCGCTGCTTATGAAAAAAATTATACGAATTCATTGAACTATTGTCTTAAAGGTATAATGGTAGAAGATCCATCGTTTACATTAGACTCTATAAGAAAAAATACATATTCTAATGTGGGATTGTCTATTATTAATTTTATGAGCAATAATTACATGTCTCTAAAAAGAGAAGATATAGCGAATAAAATACTACTGGATTTATTATATGTATTGGAAACTAACATATTACCCGCACCATATCCTATGTACCAGGCATCCCAGTTTGCTAAGATGTTTTATCAAGGTATATTATTTAATTTTAGTTATCTGTTATTTAATATTGCAGACTATGTAAATGCGGAAAAATATATAGAAAAAGGTATAGATTATTCTATACAAGAAAATTATATGCGATTTCTACCCAGTTTGATGTTTATGAAATTTAAGCTTCTTTATAAGCAGGAGCAGTATGACAAAGCAAAAGAATTTTACGATCAGACAATATGCCTTTATAAAATTACGAAACAATTTACAACATTGGAAGATTTGGAAAGCACTATTGTTGAAAACTATCCAGAAATTTTTAAGGATAATAAGTCCAATACAGAAGAGGAAACGTTATAAAATAATATTGACGTGAAGGAAACGGGTTTTCATGAGGCAGTAGAAATTACATATATTTGCATAAAGAGAACTTGTTTGGGGGAGAGGCACATATGGTTACAGAGCTAGAGCAATTCTTAGAAGCATACATAGACAAGATCGAGCAGGCAGGGGAAGAACTAAGAGAAAAAGAGATGCCATGGATTTCAGAGGATTTATATTCCTTATATGAAAGAACGGGCAATCGTCTGGAATTCGAAGCGGTATATTTCGAACGCAGAAAATATCTTGCAGTATTTGGTATGCTTGCTGTAATCAAAAGAAGAGTAAAGGATATCAGGAAACTGGAAGAGGTTATGCTTGATATCTGCCTGGAGGAATGCTGGGCACTGCCGCCTCACGTGGACAGAACCAACAATCCTGTATGGAGAAAGACCATCGATTTATTTGCGGCAGAAACTGCACAAGCCTTATCAGAAATCATTTACCTCTTAAAAGATGAAATCAATATAGCAGTTTATGAAAGTGTGAAAGACAATGTTTTCAGCAGGGTCTTAACACCCTTCTTTCATAGTACACCACCCTACAGCAGCTGGGAATATTCTACCCATAACTGGTGTGCTGTCTGCAGCGGTTCCCTGGGAAGTGCCTCCCTTTATATGCTTAAAAATCAACCGGAAGAATTAGAACCTGTGATAGCGCGTATTGCAGATTCGCTTCAATATTACCTGAAAGGTTTTCCGGAGGACGGAACCTGTATGGAAGGTATCGGTTATTTTACTTATGGAATGACCTACTTTACAACTTTTGCACAGCAATTAGCGGAATATAGCAATGGTGAGCTTAACCTGTATAAGAACGATAAAGTCAGACATATTGCTGAGTTTCAGCAAAAATGTTACTTTGAGGATGGACTTTCCGTTAATTTCTCTGATAGCGACAGCCATACCAAATACAAAATGGGACTTACCTTGCAGCTTGCCCTGCAATATGACACGGTTAACCTCCCACCCCTTGGACTTGCGGGAGATTATGACACAGACCCCTGTTTCAGGTGGGCAGCTATTTACAGAGACTACATATGGACCAAAGAATATATCGAAGCCCTTAAGGCTGGTACAATAAAAGAACGGAATCTGCACCTGAATGCTCAGGATACACTAAAGGATGCCCAGTGGAATGTCATGCGCAGTAAGAACAAAGCAGGACTTGCTATTAAGGGGGGACATAATGAGGAACCCCATAATCATAATGACATAGGAAGCTTTCTATATGTTTATAAGAAAGATATGTTCCTGGCAGAGCTTGGCGCCGGAGAATATACCAAGGATTATTTCGGAAACGGCAGATATGACATTCTGTGTAACAGTTCCTTAGGTCACAGTGTCCCAATTATAAATGGTAAAGGGCAGTTAAGCGGCAGAGAACATGCCTGTACTTATTTTAATACGGATAAGGCATTTGAAACTGTAATTAACTTGGAAAAGGCTTATGAAGAGAATAATATCAGCAGCATAAAAAGAACTGTAACATTTCATGAAGAGGATGGTTCAGTGTGGCTGAGAGATGACTTTCAGTGTTCTGAGAGTACCACTTCAATCAGAGAAAATCTGATAACCGGTGTTAAGCCGGAAATAGAGAAGAACATAATTTTATTAAAGAAAGAGTCTACGAGCTGCAGAATTACAATAGAAGACAAGGAT
>JAQSXJ010000131.1 GCA_029256725.1 Anaerocolumna sp.
ATATTAACAGACATGAATCGACGAGGTCAATCCATTGTTATGGTTACACATGATATGAAAGCCGCATGCAGGGCAGACCGCTTTATATATATACAGGACGGTAAAATTGATGGAATAATTGATTTTGAGAAATACCAGGAAAAAGATATATCTGATAGGGAGGCTATTATTTTCTCATATATATCAAAGGAGAGGAAAACATTATGAAAACAGTAATGATGCTCTGCTTTGCGAATATAAGAAAGAAGAAATTGCAAAATTTATCAGTAATGATTCTTATGCTGCTATCCACTATATTAATAGCCACTGCAACGGCCATTATATTGAATGCAGGAGATAATTTTACCAAACTACATAGTAAAACAAATGGCTCTCATCAGATTATGATCTTAGATCAGGGTTATCATGACCCTCACAAGGTATACCAATGGTGGGCGAATCAACAAGGCGTTACATCCTCCAATTTATTGCCTTTTAAAACTATAACAGAGATATCATATAAGAATGAAAAAATTCAGAATAGGTTTCTCTATATGATAGATACGCCGAATCAAAACTTTATAGTAGATAAACTTATTAAGATTGATGGGAAAGAAACCTTAAGTCCACCAAAAGGCACGATATGGATACCGACAGCTTTAGCGAATGCAAATGGGATTAAAGTTGGTGATAGTTTGGATTTTAGCACAGGAGCATCAAAATTTACTGCCAAGGTTGCTGAGATTGTTATTGATCTGCCTTATTGTGCACCATTCTCCAATGGAGTGCGGATATGGATGAATACAGAAGATTATGCTTCTTTCCTGGGAACAGCGGGAACAAATTATATGTTTGGACTCAGGTTTGATAATTATGAGGAAAGAAGTACCAATTGGAAACAGTTTGAAGATTATTTAGGTACACCCTACTTGGAAAATATCAATAACTTTGAGGATATATCAGGCTTCTATTACATTATGAATCAATTCATCGGAGCAATTATGATTTTACTTGGGTTCATCATGGTTATAATTGCATTATTTACAATAAAATATACAATTTCCGATGCCATTTTATCAGACTACAAATCAATTGGTATTATTAAATCCGTCGGTTTAAGCTTAGCAAAGATTAAGTTGACCTATGTTCTACAGTTTTTCTTAGTTTCACTAGTTGGTATACTTATTGGAGTAGCTGGAAGCATTGTGATTTCTGGCAGCATTATAGAAAGTTCTCAATCCAACATACGAATGAATAGTTCAGGGATGTGGGAAGAGCGAACGTTGATATGTACCATAGTTGGGAGTTTAGTACTAATTGTCGTTATTTTATTCTCGAATTTGCAGATACGTGTGGTTCGACAGATACAACCGGCCCAGGCTATACGTTTTGGAGCATCTGAGAGTAAAAACAACCGTTTAGCAAAACAAGTTCTTGGCAAAGGGATAATACAGGTAGGTTTTGAGAAATATCCAATTTCATTCGTAATAGGTTTTAGAAATCTATTAAAAAACAAGAAAAGTGCATTTCTAATTCTAATATTAACAATCATGACATCTGCAGTAATGATGTTTGGCTCTCTGCTGCTATACAGTATAGCTAATTTACAAAATAATGCTCCACAGTGGGGCTATGATTCTTCTGATATCTCTGTAACAGTCTTTAATCAAGCAGGATTTTCGCTGGCTGATTTCGAAGCAGAGCTCTCTTTAGATGATAAAATAAAAAATGTTGAACGATATAGTTCTACTATTGGAAGTTTTCAATTAGACAGAATGAATTCTAAAAATAAAGAATTAACTCTTAATATTAATATAGACATAATAGACGGTTCTTATGATGATATGGGAGCAGCTGTTATGCAAGGGAGAAATCCTGTTAATCAAAATGAAATAGCGCTAGGTGTTAACGTTGCAAAGAAGATAGGAAAAGAACTAGGGGATATAAGCGAGGTTTATATTCGAGGTAATAAGCAAAAGTTAACGATAGTTGGGATATACCAATCCATAGCAAATAGGTCCAATTCTGCCAGAGTGACAGTTGATGTGATGAAAAATACCAACGAGAGCTATAATGAAGTGGAATCATATTTTATTAACTTAAATGATATTAAAAAGGCGGATGAATTTGCTAAGTATCTCAATAGTAAATATAAGGATGGAATAACCGCAGCGACCCAAAAAGAACTGATTGACGGTGTTGTCAAGGAAGTCGTAGAAATTTTGGTATATCCTATGATCTTCTTAGGATTATTGTTTGGGAGTGTTCTATTTACGATTATATATAGCGCTTGTCGAATAAATGTACAAAAAGACAGCAAAAACTATGGGATATTTAAATCCATTGGTCTTACCACACAACAGATAAGATTGGCGGTAACAGGAGGAATTGCAGGTGTGGCGGCTTTAGGCAGTGTAATTGGCTTATTAGTCGGAATATTTGTATTTCCCTCACTTATTGAGATTAAGCTTGTAGATTATGGATTGGTAAAGCTGCCGTTACAGATTCATCCGGTGACTATATTGATAGTTATAGCAGTAACTATTCTGATAGCAGGAATGGGAGCTTGGTTCTCATCAACTTGTGTACAAAAAACTTCTCCAAGAATACTGGTTATAGAATAAAAATCATTCATCATACGAGGCTTTCACTACAAAGCAGATATGATAGTACAAATAGCTGTCAGCAAATACACTAGTCAACAATTAGTTAGACAAGTGAATTTACTGACAGCTATTTGTATTAAGCTAACGATTATAAAAAGTTTTATGGCAGTGCCACATCTGCAAGCAGATGCGACATGCAATGGGAGCTGGTATGAATTACGAATCGTAATCCTAAAACTATAAAACTAAGAAAAATATAACTATTAGTTATTGTAAAAGATAAAGAGTTACTAATAGTAGTAAAAATTTAATGTTATATGACGATATGTACATTATTCCTACCATAAGCTATAATGTTCTAAAAGGAGGTGCAGTATGGACGAGATTGATATTCAGATTATGAAACTGCTTGAGGAAAACGGAAGGCTGACACATGAAGAAATAAGTAAGCGCCTTCATATTTCACGACCGTCAGTCCACAATAAAGTAGCCAGGCTGGAAGATAAAAATATCATAAAAGGGTATCGAAGCATAATTAATTGGAACAAGCTGGAGGAGAAGGTAAAAGCCATTATTATGGTAAAGATCAAATGCAGTAATTTTAAAGAAGTTGCTGCCAGGATTATCTCACTTGATGTTCCCGGAGTTACCATCGAAGAAGCACAACGGCTTGCCGGAGAATGGTGTATGATGATGAAAGTCAGAGTAGCAGACCCTCAGGATATCACTAACCTAATTGATGAAATGGTCAAAATTCCTGAGGTACAGGAAACATCCACAACCCTGATACTCACCACGATTCTGGAAGATGGCCTGAAAGATAAAGGGTATGAGAAAGAGGAAGGAGACCAAATGATATGAAACAGCAGTGTATAGATTTCAGCGCAGGAGCAAAAAAGAATAAGTCATTAATGATTATGTTAGCATTGGCGTGTGTATATATATTTTGGGGTGGTACCTATCTTGGGATGAAATTTGCAGTGGAAACAATGCCACCGTTTTTGATGGCAGGTATACGTTTCAGCATAGCCGGATGGATACTTTACATTGTATACCGATTAAAAGGAGAAAAACGACCATCCTTAGAAGAGTGGAAAAATGCCGGAATAGTTGGCGCCTTGTTATTACTTGGCGGAAATGGCGTTGTTGCTTGGGCAGAACAGCAGGTGCCTTCCTCCATCGCCTCGGTACTCGTTGCTACGGTACCGCTGTGGATTACGGCTTTCAGCTACATAAGCGGAGCGAAAAAACCCAGCGCAGGCTCAATTATAGGAATCCTACTGGGTTTATGCGGTATAGGTGCCCTTGTCTGGAATTCTAACGGAATGACTTCGCAGTCAGCTGACGCAGGAGGAATTTTGGCATTACTCTTTGCTTCGATTTCATGGTCAGCCGGCTCCATGTATTCCAGAAAAGCTAAATTACCTTCAGCACCGTTGTTATCCACAGGTGTGCAAATGATTGTAGGAGGTATTCTACTTTTGATTGTTGCTGCTTTTCATGGCGATTATCGTGGATTTGACCCGTCAGGAATATCAACTCAATCCTGGATTGCACTTGGATATCTGGTTATTTTCGGTTCACTGATAGGTTATACGGCATATATATGGCTGCTCAAAAATGCAGAACCCTCCGTTGTATCAACCTATGCATTTGTAAACCCCATTGTTGCGGTCTTTTTAGGATGGCTTCTAGCTGATGAAAAAATTGGTATAAATGCATTTATAGCTGTGTTTTTTATTATAGCAGCGGTTGTGATAATAACACTGTTTCGCGATAAGGGAATTGGAAAAGACGGAAAGGGTGCACTCCCAAAGTGAAGCTGCTTCTCCAATCAGTGTGGAATGCTGAAAGTAACTGATACATATATTTTTGGCGTCAGAAGTATAGGAATAAACCATAAGCTTTCCATCAATAAGAAAATAAAGATAGTCGGATACCTCACCTGCTTGTATCAGATGTTCTGCTTTTTCAAAGGTGCATAGTTCGGAAATGGATAAAAGGTCTGTGTCCATATAATCTTGAAGTTTATAGTCAGAGATATACTTTTGAAGTTTCTGCTGGTCGTCTAGAGTACCCCAGCTTATGCCAAGCTATAGCTCCTTCTCTTTAAATCATCTTGAGATTGCGGTACGAAGTGCTTCCACCCTGGGGCTGGTAGGAGCGGGAGGTATTGGCGCACCTCTTATTTTTGCCATTCAGGCACGGAGCTGGGATAAGGTTAGTATTATTTTAATCGGAGTAGTTATTACCGTGTTTGTCCTTGACTTGATTACAGGTATTATTACAATCTGTATCAGATTATTGATAAGGTGATGATAATGGTTAAAACAGAGATGTTTACAACCGGTAAAGTCATAAAAACAGTTAAAATAGATTGAGATGATAAATCATATAATCTTAATCGTTCTACTATTATTTTAATTCATAGCGTGAAACTAGCTTTTTAGGATTTTCATAGATTTCAAGTGCTGAAATATTACCTTTAATCATACGAAAATTATCTCTGAGTTTATCAAAAACCAAATTGAAATCTTGCTTATTACATATAGTGATGGTTGAATGGAAAATGGGGTGGTTACACTTTGCTGTGTAAAACCAACCATAATTGCCCGAAAACTCATCCAATTTATCATGAAAATTATAGTAGAAATTTGAAAACTCTAATGAATTAGTGGGCGATACAAATATGACATCTGTATCAAGTTGTTTACCATGTGCAAATACACCAAGGGAATTAAAGCAGATCTCAATTTTGGAATTTAAGGCAGTGTATTCGGATAACCATTCACATAATGCTTTGATATCCACATCTTCATAAGCTGCAATAGTAATATGTGGAGGCCAGGCAGCAGCATTGTCATAGGTTATATTTTGTGTCTCATATGCCATTGCCTTCCACTCATCAAAAATAGCGTTTGTCTCATTGTCAAAACGTGCGACTACAACATGCTTTTGCATTCAAATAGTGCAAATATAAATATGTTAAATAATACCATAAATAATCATGAAAATATAGTAGTTATTTTTTATAGATATATAGTTAATCTTAATTGCTATTAATCAATATTGTGCCATCTGAAGGGGCTGTTGCATTTTATACAATGTTGCTGTAAATACCCCATGGCTTTCCTCCACACACCGGCTTCAAGACACATTGCCGATTTCGTGTGCTATAATCGTACAAATATTGTTCGCTTATAGCACACGAAATCGGCAACATGTCTTTCAGGCATAGTATTACAGGAAAGCCATGGGGTATTTACAGCCTTACACTCATTTTGCAACAGCCTCTTTTTTCTGTGTTTTGACAAAGAACATAGATGTAAACGTAAGTTCTCATTCATTACAAACACTTCCAATAATCCTTCAAATACTCCTTCAAATACTCCTGTATTTTTACAACTGAACTATGAATAAAACAAAGATTCTAATCCATTTTCCCAGGTTTTTATATAATAGAGGTTAAAATACTACAGTAATGTTAAAATTCTACTGTTGTTCAAATATTTGGCAATAGATATAATGAAGCATATAAAAGTGAGTTGAAAATATACATAATGACTAATATAATAATCAAAAATCAGTTAGTACATTAAACTAAATTTAAAAAATAACAATAAATAATATTACTATTGAAAAATATTTAGATATATTTTAACATTTCCAATCCCAATCAAAATATTAATTAACACTCTAATACATAGTGATTTATACACTCGCAACCAGTCCGCAGGATAGATTTTCCAAGTTAATAATGGGGTTAAACCGTTATTAAATAAATCAGAAATTTAGGAGGGATTCAGTATGAGAAAGGGTAAAAAGATTATCTGTATTATGTTGACAGCACTTTTGCTGCTGCCAACAAGTTTGACAAGTTATGCAGCTACGAATGTGGAAACTATGTCAAACTCTCAGGATTTTGCCAGTTATTATGTGGATAATAACGGCAGTGACAGTAACAATGGCAGCAAAAAGGCTCCTTTTAAGACGATTCAAAAAGCTCAGGAGGCAGTACGAAGTCTAATTAGTAAAGGTAAGCTGCCCAGTGGAGGTGCCAAAGTATATCTTAGAGAAGGTACCTATTATCTTTACGATTCCTTGGTTTTTGGTCCGGAGGATTCCGGTACTGAAAGTGGTAAGATTACTTACACAGCCTACCCAGGGGAGGAGGTAAGCTTATCCGGCAGCAAACCCATCGAACAAAGCTGGTTCAGACCAATTAAAGAAGAGGAAAAGGTACGGATAATTGACCAGGAGGCAGCAGGTAATGTTCTGGTAGCAGATTTAAAAGGAAATGATATTACAGAATACGGGGCCTTAAATACAAGAGGCTATCATTATTTTAACAAAGGGCAATATATGGCTGCTGAACTCATTGTTAACGGTGAGAATCAGACTCTGGCACGCTATCCCAATGAGGGAACTATTCCCGTTGATAATAAATATCTTCTGCCGGAAGAAATGTCCTTTCAGTATGATATAGACAGACCTTCCAGTTGGGCGAATGCAACAGATGCCTGGATATGTGGTACTCTATCCATTAATTATGAAAATAACTATTACCCCATTGAAAGCATCGACACCGCAGAGAAAAAAATCAAGTTAAAGGAAGGTAAAATAAAGACCTATTATACAAATGGCTGGTATTTTGCAGAGAACCTGCTGGAAGAATTGGATCAGACAGGGGAATATTACATAGACAGAGAAGAAGGCAAGCTCTACTATCTGCCGCCGGCGGACTTCAATACAAAAAGCTATAATATTGAGTTATCTACTATAGGAAAACCTATTTTCTATTTCAACGGAGCTAAGAATATCGCAGTTACAAATATGACCATTGAAGGCGGCAGGGGTTACGCAGCTTTGGGTACCACCAAAGATTATCAGATGATGACCTATGGTGAGTTCTTAATTAAGAACAATGTAACAAATCCCATAACCTTTGATCCTACATCTTCTCATTTCATAAGACTTGCCTCACCTTCTAACTATCCGGAAGCCCAGGTCTTTCCGGGACATATCTGGGATGGCTTTCTGGATGACGGTGCGGGCGTTGAGGGAATCGAGTTCACTAATTGCCTGATTAGAAACTTCGGACAAGGTGGACTGATCTTTCGGGGAACAAAAATCAAACTAGAGAATAATGAGATTAAGAACATAGGAGGAACCGGTGTATTTATGTCCGGTGGTGACTATGAGACTCTGGCCTCAAGTGAAAATACGATAATAAACAATACCATTCACAGAGTCGGATATCAGCATAAGGCATACAACCCGGCAATTGCTTTACAGGGTGTGGGAGGCAGAGTAGCCTATAACGATGTATATGACGGACCTCATTGTATTATAAATTTTGGCGGGAATGATCATATCTTTGAATACAATAAAATCCATGATGCCGTAAAAGAGTGTCTGGATATGGATGCCATCTATACCAGAAATGAGATAAGTCCTCAGCAGAGAGGGTCTGTATTCAGAAACAATTATATCTATAATCTTGGTATCTTCCCGGTGGGGCAATACACCAAACAGTTTAATGTATGCGGTATAAGAACGGATAATAACGGCCATGCCCTGCAAATTTATAATAACATCTTTGCAAACATCGGTTCTGACAGAGCAAACAATGTGGTAGCAGTCAGAGCCCAGGGAACCCGTAGTACCATTAAGGGAAATCTATTTTTAGACTGTTCTGCCACCTACTGGGGTTTTGATAATTACAAACCGGAGATGACCTGGAATACCTCTGATGCAGAAACACTTAGAAGACTTGAGCTTGTAAAGACCTATGCTGCTAAGCCGATTTATGCGGCTAAATATCCGGAGTTATTAACCTTTGATCAGGAATTTTATGCAGCTGTTGCAACGAATACCTTTGAGGAAAACTTAACGGTAAATATTAAATTCCCGTTAAGCCCGATAAACGGTGCAATTCTTCCAAGCGGAGCCAGAGGGTCACAGGAACTTATGCTTGGTACTAATAATAAAGCTATAATGGAAAATCCCGGGTTTGTCAGCTACAGCAGCGGAAATTATGAACTTAATGCGGGACTTGAGTTACTGAACCAGATGCCGTCTTATAAGAATCACAATATGAATGATTTTGGTCCCAGGGGACTCTCAGCAATGGCTCTTACTGAAAATCTAAAAGATTATGTTAATAATCTCGATATCAATAGGGTGTCCAAAGAACTTTTGCTTAAGAGCCTTATAAATGTAACAGATGCACTAAGCAAAGAACAGTATAAACAGGTACTGTTACATATGGTAGCTTTTCTTGCACAAGCGAAGTTGCAATCCCCTTGGATAATTAACAAAGAGCAGTTTGATCATATTCTGGTTGAAAGTGTGGATATCTGCAAGGCAGTATTTACAATGGCACAGAGTAATTCCGAAAGCAGTAATAGTGTTAATAATGTTAAACAGATATTAAATTTCTTCAGGAGTTTTTCAAACGGAAGTGATAAAACCGGAAAATACAAGGATCTGATTGAGAAAATCAATGAATTGGCGGGATTGGTACAGTAGCGGGAGCTTCACCAACAATGTCAGTAAGTGTATATTGTATCAGCCGAAAGAATCATAGACTATGTGCTGATAAAAGTCGATAAAATAACCAGGGCTTATATATACGCATAGATTTTAATATTAGAAAATATTTAGCAGTGAACTCAAGTCCATGCGTAGAAGCCGTATCTAAAATTAGAATTCATTACAGGAGGTAAGCTGTGAATAAGAGAAAAGGCTGTATGTTCTTTACTTTTAACCTGAGTGGGGGAAGCGTAAAGGCAGCTTCCGTATATTATGTTTCTACGACAGGGAATGACATCACTGGAACCGGAACACTATCAAATCCATGGAAAACCATACAAAAGGCAGCAGATACCATGACAGCCGGAGATACCTGTATCATACGAGGGGGGACCTACCGGGAAACTGTAACCCTTAATACATCCGGAACTTCTGCAAATCCCATAAACTTTAAGGCTTATACGGGAGAGACTGTAACGGTATCCGGTGCGGACCCCGTTACCGGCTGGGTGAATTACTCTGGCTCTGTCTATTATGCACCGATGATTGGTTCCCTTGGAACAAAAGATCAGATATTTGTTAATAAGCAGATGCAATTTGAAGCCAGATGGCCTAATTCAGCAACACTTGACCCTTTAAATTCAACCTTTGCAACCGTTGACTCCGGTTCTGCTACAACAATTTATGATGCAGACTTAACACAGGCAGCCGGTTATTGGGTTGGAAAAACTGTTTGGTGTGTACCGGGAACCGGCTACAAATCTTACAGAAGTACTATCACCAGTTCAAGTGTCGGTTCCATTACCTTTGACGCAATCGGTATTGCGGCGGCCGCCGGCAACAGCTATTATATCACCGGCAATCTTAAGGAACTTGACAGTGCGGGAGAATGGTATTATGACAGCAGTACGAGCAGGTTATATTTATGGGCACCTGGTGGAGTTAATCCAAGTACTCTGACAGTAGAAGCAAAGAAACGGACCTATGCATTTGATTTAAGTTCCCGCTCTTACATAAATATTACCGGAATTAATATCTTTGCCTCCAGTATTAGAATGTCTGCCTCTAATTACTGTAAAGTGTCTGATATGACTGCGGAATATGTCAGCCATGATACGGATGTTACCAGTCAATACAGTACCGGGATATTTATGTCCGGTACCAATAATGAGCTTAGGAACAGTACATTGACCTACAGTTCCGGTAATCTGGTGAGCATACAGGGCACAGGAAATAAGGTGATTAATAATCTCATTCATGAGGCAGATTATTCGGCAGCGGATATCCCGGCAATCTATTTACTGGGGTCAAGTCATCTAATCAGTCACAATACGGTATATAACGCCGGGCGTCATCTGATATTTATGCCTACCCAGAACAGCCGGATACAGTATAATAATCTGTATAATGCAGGAAAGCTGACAAGAGACTGCGGAATACTCTATGAGTTTGCCTGGGACGGGCAGGGACGGTAATTCATCATAATTATATCCATGATAATCTGGCGAAGAATTATTCTGGTACAGGTATCTATCTGGATAATGGCAGCAAGGGTTATATCGTGCATCATAATGTTGTATGGGGAAACTATTCGGGAATTAGATTGAATACCCCCAGTAATTTTAACCTGATTTATAACAATACCACCTACAGTAACGGAAATGTGGGATATTGGGGAAGTAATTTTCAGACGGATATGTATGGTGACAGGATTTTCAACAACATCTTTACTACAGCCTTTACACTGCCGGGGACTCATGCAGAGGGGAATAATATTACCTCGGGAACCAATCCGTTATTTGCTGATTCAGCGACCTACAACTTCAGGCTGCAGGCAGCGTCTCCGGCTATTAATGCAGGTGTTGTAATACCTGGAATTACGGATGGTTACATTGGTTCGGCACCGGATATTGGAGCTTATGAATATGGCGGAACCGACTGGATGGCAGGGCATAATTTTACCACACCTCCGGATCCGATCTTTGAGAATTACAGTGTGCTTTATGATAATATCGTGAAGCAGTCAGGGCTTGAGAACGGAATAATTTCACCCTGGGTTACAACACATTCAGGAACTGCAGCAAGTGTATCTGATGCAAGAAGCTGCTCTAAGAGTGTAAGGCTGGGAACTGGTGAAGATGGCATCAAGCAGGTTCTTACGGGATTAAGTCCAAATACCAGCTATCTATGTACTGCCTGGGTTAAGGCAGAGACAGGGGCGCAAGTTCAGATTGGTGTTAACGGCTTTGGAGGAACGGATGTGACTGCAACCTCCGCTAGTACCTCCTGGACGATGGTAAGTATTCCTTTTACAACCGGAGCAGGTGTTACCAGTGCAACGGTGTATGCCTATAAACCATCCGGTGGGACATATGTTTATGTGGATGATTTTGGAGTAATAGAACAGTAATTGTCTGTAGAGTTTATAGTGTTATATTGATAAATGAATAGCCGTTATATAACTGATATTCTTAATATTCCATTTATATAGTCATTGAAATTAATATTATGTGTTATTTCAATTTTCTTTGACTGAGGATGCTTAAGACTGAGGTTGTATAACGGCTATTTTGAGTTAATTTCATTATGGAACGAATTGCTCTGTAACAGATAGGACGGTTTTACCTCGTACTTTAATCCAAAAGGGAGTTATTCTGGGGACATCATCACTAGCATATAAAAATTGCCGGAATTCTTCTTTATAAGTTGTTGTATATTTTTTATCTTCATCTTCTTTCACAAACAAGTTGCCAAGATCAAAAAAAGTAAACTCAGTTTCGCTAGTAATATCAAAATAAGTAAGTTCATCTGACTCGTTGTAAATATAATATCCGTTTGGCATATATTCATCGGTCAAATTCAGTTCTTTCATGCGTTCTTTATCTTCAAAAGTAATAAACTCAAATTCGTCTAACTCAAGGGTATCGTTATCTAAAGAAATATATCCGCTATACAGCTTTTCTTCTTCTATTAAATCCTTATCATTTAAAGAGCAGGCAACTAAACCTCCCAATAATCCGATAAATATTGCAATGAACAGAAATGCAGCTGCTCCGTTTTTCCTGTGTTTCATGTTTAGAATGTTTATAAATCGAGTTTTCATTATATTGTTTCTCCCCTGAAAATAAGTTGATAAAGCAGTTTTTTTCATTGTTTGCGAATGAATCGAAGCTAAAAGTGTTTCAGCGTATGCCTTACGATCAGCGAAAGAGGAACCTCTAATAACCTTGTCATCACAGGTTAATTCCAGATCGTCACTAGCTTCTCGAAACATCAAATATACAAAAGGGTTAAACCAATGTAGGGCATTTGCGAGGACAAGCAATAATTTATACCATAAATCATTGCGTTTACAATGAATCAGCTCATGATGAAGAATAAATTTAAGATCTGTTTCTGAATATATCTCATTTGGTAGAATCAGTAATGGACGAAAGAAGCCAATCATCATAGGATTACAAACTTTATTACTAATAAGTGGAGTAACCTTTTTTGAAAGCTCAAGCTGGGACGAGATGGAGGTAATATTATTTTGTATATCTTTGTTTTTCGGAGTTCTGCTCCAGCGCAGTATTTTTCTCTTAAAGGTAAAATATCCGGATACTTGGTATATCATAAAAACAGCGATACCAATTACCCATGTGACAGAAAGCATATCCAAATATGTTATTTTATTAAGAACAGGTGTAGTCAGAATCTGTTCTTGCTCAGGAGCATTAGCAATTGGTGACGAAAGTGGAAGTACAGAAGTATTTGATGCGTTTATTAAATTGTTAGGTATTGTAATATTAACTGGGACTGTAGTAAAAATAGAAAGATTTACAGGTACGATGAGTCGAAGGGCTAATAACAACCACACCCAATATTTCCATTTAATTGCATAAGTATTGCTAAGATAGGAGGAAAGCAATCGGAGTACGAGAATAACAATGCTGGTTGTAATAGAGACTTCAAGAAACAGGAGGAATATGGTTTCAAGCATTATCATTCCTCCTTTGAATTTCTTCGATAAGCTTTTGCAGTTCGGATATTTCATCATCATCTATTGTGTTACTGTCATAAAGGTTGGCTACAAGACTTTGCAGTGAATTACCATATAAGCGCTCCAAAAAAGAACGGCTTTCCTTTACCTTATAATCTTGTTCAGAAATCAAAGCGGAATAGTAATTAGTTCGTGTGCTCCTGTCACAGTAAACAAACCCCTTATCCGCTAACCTTGTGAGAGTAGTCATTAAGGTGGAAAGAGCCCAATTTCTACGGTTGTGTAGTCGCTCCAATATATAATTAGAGGTCACAGGCTCTATAGTCTCCCATATCACTAACATAATTTCCAGTTCTGCGTCTCCCAGACGTTTAATTTTATCACTCATTGATTCGTCCTTCCTGGTAAATAATAACAGATATTATCTCTTTGCATTATATTATGCATTTGTATAATGGAGTTGTCAAGTAGAAGAAATTATTTTCTTTGCAGTATTTTTAATAAAAAGTTTTTTTTCGAATAGCGAAAGAACATTACAAACTATATTAGCGCAGTACAAACTATATAAGTACGTTACAAACTATTAAGCGCATAACAAACTATAGAAAGCACTATTTTTTATAGCATTATATAACTAAATTCTTATATTGTTATCTGCTTGGAAATACCTTACCATTAATAATAATCAATATTTCAGGATTAGTTTTTAGTTGAAATTTGGAGTTGCCTTTAGTGATTTAGAGAGAGGATAAGCTTATGACGAAATTTAAAACAGCAGCAATATTCAGTGATCACATGGTATTGCAAAGGGATAAAAATATCTGTATATTTGGACAGGGTGAAACTGATAAGACAGTAGTGGTAACTTTCGATGGTAATACCTATGAAACAAAGATAAAAGCAGAGGTCTGGTCTTTACTGCTGCCACCTATGAAAGCTGGTACGGGATTTGAGCTGGCCGTTCGCTGTGAGGATGAAGAGAGGCATTTTACAAATATAGCAATCGGTGAAGTATGGCTGGCAGGCGGTCAATCCAATATGGAATTTGAGCTTAGAAATTGTACCGGCGGGCAGGAAATGCTTAAAAATGATAAGAACTCAAAGGTAAGATATTTCTATTCCAATAAAATGTCCTATATTAATGATGAGTTCTATGAGAAAGAAGCCAAGACCAGCTGGGCAGAATTCAGTGAAGAAAATGCAAAACAATGGTCGGCTGTCGGATATATCTTTGCAAAGAAACTGGCAGAGGAGCTGGATGTTACAGTAGGTGTGATCGGATGCAACTGGGGCGGAACTTCAGCAACCTGTTGGATGGGAGAAGAGGCCGTTAGAGAGGATGCAGAACTGAATACCTATTGGGAGGAATATTATAAGGAGACAGAAGGTAAGACAGAGGAACTGCAAATAAAGGAATTTAAAGAATATGAGGATTATCATGAGAAATGGGATAAGGAAAGCACAAGACTATATTCCGAAGATACAGAAATGACCTGGGAAAAAGTTCAGGAAATACTGGGACCCTGTTTATGGCCGGGTCCAAAGAGCTGTATGAATCCCTTTAGACCCAGTGGTTTATATAATACAATTCTGAAGCGACTTTTACCATACACCTTAAGGGGTTTTATCTATTATCAGGGGGAATCGGATGACCACAAACCAGGTATGTATCAGAAATTACTGACACGTCTCATTAAACAATGGAGAGCAGATTGGAGGGATCAAACCCTGCCCTTTCTGCTGGTTCAGCTTCCAATGCATCGTTATAAGGATACACAGGATATGAAGAACTGGTGCCTGATTCGTGAGGCTCAGATGAATACTTACCAGACAGTTAAGAATACCGGTATTACTGTAACCCTGGATTGTGGTGAATTTAACGAGATACACCCTAAGGATAAGAAACCGGTAGGAGAACGTCTTGCACAACAGGCACTTTATCATGTGTTTCATAAAATCAGTGAGGAAGAAGCCTTTGGGCCAATATATCGTTCTGCCAGGTACCAGGAGTGGGGTATCGAGCTAAGTTTTGATTATGCCCAGGAGGGATTTGAGGTACGAGGAGAATATAATGGTTTTGAGATTGCAGATGAAGAGTTGAATTATCAGCCTGCGGAATACGAAATCAGGGGCTCTAAAATATTTGTCTATTCTAAGCAGATCGTAAAGCCAACGGCGGTTCGCTATTGCTGGACAAATTATAGTGAAGTAGTGCTTTTTGGAAAGAATGGAATTCCATTGGCGCCTTTTCGTACTATGTCGTAAATAGCTCCGCCGTTTGGCTATGTTTATTAAGAGTAATAGAATTATAATAGTAGCTGAGTATATTATTTAATCAAAGAGAAATCAAAACTATCGGCAAAGGCTTCCAAGTCGGAGGCTGTAATCTTGCCGTCATCATCAAGAAATCCATGTTCTGTGCCAGCCAGTACATTAACGGTTATAAAGGAATCACCCAGATCAGCAATAATTAAGGATTTGCTAGGGCTGATGGCCAGACTTACCGTTTGCTGGCTGGCAGTCTTATAGTTCCATTCCTGGTAATCAGCAATATTTCCAATATTTAAGAATACATCACTAAAGGTTCCTTTTTTATAATGCTCGAACTGGTAACTAACAACCAAACCGTTGTCTAAGGCTGCCTCACCGTCAAAATGAAAGGTACCGTCTTCATACATATAAGAACTATAGGCAGTATTTGCAGTACCCAGGAAGTTCCCAGTGCCTGCTTTTTGTATCAATTCCGCACTGTCTGTAATAACTGAAATGGATGTGTGCAGACGAAGATCGTACTTTTGTATGATTTCTTCCAATTTGTCGGCCATTTCCTGTGTATATACCAGGTAAAGGTCGTATTTGGAGTCCAGACCGGTAGGACCATTACCCACCTTGTTTAACAGGGCACCGTCCTGGTCGTAGCTTTGTGTAAAATTAAGCCATTCGGCACTGGATTTGCTTTCGTTACTGTCTGAAAAGCCCTGTAGTGAAATATAGTTCTCTTTGGTAACCTGAGGTTCTTCTAAAGTACCGGTTTCCTGAGTGCTATTTGGTGTATTCTTAAGATCGGTGTCTTTATTGATCCCGGTATCTTCAGATTGCAGGTTGGAATTGTTTCCTATAATCATATCCTTTAGACCGAACATATTAGCAGCATATACAGATGTAGAAGCAATCGCTATAAGGCAGACGGATGCTGCGGCAATAACTATTTTTCTGAGATGTTTCCGCTTCGTTTTCATTCTTTTATAATCCTCCATATTTAAATTTGTTGATGTACGTATTTGAGAAAAAGTAGCTTTATAGAAGTTCTTATCATTCATAAATCCAAACCTCCTTTAATTGGTCTCGTGCACGAGAAAGTCTGGTGGTAACAGAAGATACAGTGATTTTTAATAACCTGGCAATTTCTTTGGTGGACAGTTCTTCATA
>JAQSXJ010000132.1 GCA_029256725.1 Anaerocolumna sp.
TGTTTCCTGAATAACGGTGGAATTCCGTTGAAGCCTACTAAGATTTTTCCGTTCGGTTCACAGCTCCGAGACTGCTTCAATATTAGATCAATGAAGATTCGCACCAACCATCTTCTCTCTGTGAAATTCCTAATACTTACTATTTCTCATCATAGCCTTTTTGTTTTAAGCTAAATCAATGCTATCACACTCAACTTGCTCTGTCAATTTAATTTTCCTGTTTTTTTATACGAAATAAGTATATCCATTCTGACATCAGATTTGATATTATTTATATCATCCCAAAATGCTTCAATGCATCCTCAATCGCTTTTTCCTTCTCTTCCGGACAATTCGGTTGCTTAGCATCCTCTGACTTAGCCAAGTTGTAATTCTCCTTAACCTCTAAACCACATTTCCTTTTTACCTGTGAAATATAAAGATTTGAAACTTTAAGTCCATGCTCTTTCAACACATAATCCTTAATCTCAGCATAAGTTGCCTTCATCTCCGCACCGGTCGCATCCAACTCATCCAAGTCTAAATCAACCTCAATCTTATCACTCGGTGTTTGTTGGGACAAAAGAACAACCGTCTCCACATGTCCTGTATGAGGGAACTGATCAACAGGTTGAACCTTCTTAAGCTCATACCCCTTACCGCTAAGATACTTAATATCCCGTCCAAGGGTGGCAGGATCGCAGGAAACATAAACAACTTTCTCCGGCGCCATAGCAACAATAGTATCCAGGAGACTTTCTTCACATCCCTTTCTGGGAGGATCGACTACAATAACCTCTGCATAGATCTGCTCCTTGCGGTATTTCTCCGGAAGCACCTCTTCTGCTGCCCCAACAAAAAACTCTGCATTCTCTATGCCATTAAGCCTGGCATTCTCTCTGGCATCATCAATCGCCTGAGGTATAATCTCAACACCGTATACCTGCTTCGCTTTCTCTGCCAGAAATAAGGAAATGGTCCCGATTCCGCAATACAGATCCCAAACCGTTTCATTGCCCTTTAAATCAGCGAATTCCAGCGCCTTTTCATAAAGCACTTTTGTCTGGACAGGGTTAACCTGATAGAAAGAAAGTGGAGATATGCGAAACTTAACTTCTCCAATATAATCAGTAATATAAGGGGTTATCGCAGAATTACCTTTATCTGTTTCCTCTGTCTCAAGAGACTTGTCCCAAAGTCCTATTACCTTTTCCCCTAATATGACATTGGTTTTCTCCTTGTTAACATTAAGAGAAATACTCTTCATACCCGGTATTTCCTTCAGTTTCTCTATCAACTTATCCTTATGCGGCAGATCTTTACCGTTAATTACAAGACAGACCATGATCTCATGAGTAACAAAACCCACGCGAGTAAGAATATGTCTTACCAATCCTTTATTGGTCTCCTCGTCGTATATGCTAATATTCTCTTCTTCCAGGAACTTTCGGATAACTCTTATAATATCCTCATTGTCCTTTGCCTGAATACAGCAATGTTCTGTATCTATAATAGAATGAGTACCACCGGCATAGAAACCAATGGCTAGCTTTCCATCTTTATTTCTTCTTACGGGAAACTGAGCTTTATTGCGGTAATAATAGGGATTGTCCATTCCAATGATGGGGTAAAGGGTATACCCCTCTGTAATCCCTCCCAGTCTTTCAATACAGTCAGTTACTTTCTTTTGTTTTCTGTGAAGCTGCTCCTTATAATCCAGATGCTGCAAGGTACAGCCGCCGCACTGATAAGCGATGCTGCACTTCGGTTCCACCCGGTAGGGTGAGGGTTCTATTATTTCCATAAGCCTGGCATAACCGTAATTCTTCTTGCACTTCATTGCTCTGACACGAACGGTATCACCCACCAAGGCATTCTTGACAAATAAGGTGTAACCCTTGTATTTGCCAATACCCTCTCCGTCATTTCCCATATCCTCTATGGTTATGGTGCACTCTTCATTTTTCTTTAAGACAGTATCTTCTTTCACCGTTTATTCCTTCCGATATTACAACCTAAAAGACAGTCCTTCTGATATTTGATTCGAACAGTCTGTTCATACCAAGCCAAGTAGCTTTCTCATCCCCACCGTTTAAGAATTCTGTCATAGTCTGAAGCTTAGCATCTGTATTGTCTGCAAAATTAAGAGCCAGCGCTTCAATAATAGCAGGTTTTTTGGGAGAGCCGTATTCCAGTTCACCATGGTGTGCAAGTATGCAATGTTTTAACTGAGAAGCTAAGGCAGGTGGAAAGCCTGGTATCGTCTTGATTCTTGCACTGATGACTTCCGTTCCGATATAGATATGTCCCAATAACTGACCATCGTCGGTATAATCATTCTCCGGAAAACGTGACAGCTCTTCCATCTTTCCAATGTCATGGAACATAGCCGCAGCAACCAGCAAATCTCTGTTCAAAGCTGGGTAATGGTCTGCATAGTAATCACAAAGCCTTACCACACCTAAAGTATGCTCTAAAAGACCGCCTACAAAACCATGGTGTACACTCTTAGCCGCAGAATGTTTCTTAAACCTGTCCGTAAAGTCCGCATCCTCTACAAAAAAGCTCTCTAAGAGTTTTTTCAAATGATTCTCTTTTATTTTACTTATATATTTTAACAGCTCACTGTACATCTCATTAATATTTTTTCCTGAAGTAGGTACAAAATCCACGGGATCATATTCACCTTCATGGCTTCTGCGGACTCTCTTAACATTAAGCTGAATTGCTCCCTGAAAATTCACGACCTGCCCCTCAACGTGAATGTATTCCATGCTTTCAAAATGGTCGATCCCCTGGGATAATTCCCATACCTTACCATCCAATGTTCCGGATTTATCCTGCAACAACAAGGAATAGTAGCTCTTACCAGCCTTTGTCTTCAGTGATTGCTTTGTTTTACACAGATAGGTTTCTGAAATCATTTCCCCATCTCTTAAATCATTAATATATCTCATCCTAACCTCTTTCTAACTAACCATTTTACTCCGCTCTTTATTATCATATTACGTTTTATGTCAGAGTAACACAACTCCTTTTGAGTTTTCTGTATGACTTATTATAACCTATGGTTTCTGTCATTTCAACCGCTTTAACAACATTGAAAACAGGCAGACAATTGTTTCACCCATTGTCTGCCTGTAATAATCTACTTTGTAATATATATGCCAAATCCGAAGGCTGATATTTTCGCCTGGTTTCTGTCTCTATCCGCAACTGCATGTTCTATCAGAACCTCTGTAATTTCCGGTAGCTCTGCTGCTTCCTCCTCATCCCCGGCATTTAAGCATATAAGAATCCTTGCCTTTACTCCCACTCTGGCAAAAGAATACAATTTGCTCCCCTTACCCGCCTGAACAGCTTCATAGCCGGAGGCAGCGGTAATATACTTCTTTCTTACTGAAAGAACTTCCTTTATAAAAGCTTCAAAATCCTCATCCTTACTCTGCCACTCCATAGGCCTTCTGTATTCCGGCTCTGTTATCCCTGCAATTTTCTTCTCATCTCCGTAGAACAGACTTGGTACGCCAGGAAACAGCATCAGAAAGATATAGGCAAGCTTCCATCTTCTAATATCATTCCTGCAAAGAGACAGAAATCTTGGCACATCATGGGTATCCAATAAATTCAGTTGCCCCAAAGCAATATTCGTGGGGTACCGAAGCAGCATTGCTCCAATATCTCCGGCAAACTGAAAGGCATCCCTGCTGCCAAAGGCAAAGAACTCCCTGCAATGTTTTCTAAAGTCATAATTCATGGTTGAATCGAAGGCATCTCCCCTAAGCCAGCTTTCTGCATTTTCCCATACCTCACCGATTAGTACTGCCTCTGGATTCTCCTCTTTGGCAGCCTTACGAAAGGCTCTCCAGAAATCTCTTGCAACCTCATTGGCTACGTCTAACCGCCAGCCGTCTACTTTGTATTCCTTAAGCCAGTGTCTGCAAACTCCTGTAAAGTATTTCTGAACTTCTACGTTAGAGGTATTAAGCTTTGGCATTTTCTTTTCATAGGCAAAACAGGCATACTCAGGTATCTCCCCATTCTCTGGTCTTATAACCGGAAAGGTAAGGTTATAAAACCAGTCTTTATATATTGAATTCTCCCCGTTCTTCACTACATCATCAAAGGCAAAGAAATACCAGCTGCAATGGTTAAAAACTCCATCAATAACAATATGCATACCCTTATTATGTACTTCTTCCACCAGCTCTTTAAACTCCTCATCACTGCCAAGGCAAGGATCGATATGGTAATAATCCAGCAGATCATATTTATGGTATTCCCCTGCTGTAAAGATGGGATTTAGATAGATACAGTTAAATCCCATTTCTTTCATATATTCAACATTTTCCTTTATCCCTTGTATGGTTCCGCCAAGAAAAGCCTTCGATATATTTCCATCTTTTAGTGTAAGCTGTTTATCCTTAACGTTGAGGCTTTCTTTTCCTGTGGCAAAGCTGTCAGGAAAAATGTTATAGACCACTGCCTCCTTAAACCACTCCGGGACTCCTGGTATCTCATCTCTTAGGATAAAGGGGTACTGATAATATTCACTCCGCCCTTCAATGAGATTGCCCTCAAGTGAAATGTCCGGCAATTCCCTGGTAAATCGGTCGGCATAATAATATATCCAGTCTTCATTATCCTCTAATTTGAAATAATAACAAACCCTGTTAAAGGGCGTATCAAATACCGCCTCATAATAAGCAAAAACTTCGTCTTTCACAACAACCCTCATAGGCAGCTGCGTAAATTCCACAGGACTTTTGTTACATGCCCTGTCCCCTATGTACAAACTGCAGGTGATTGTATCTTCCGCTGCCACCCTTAAACGAATGGTCATATTAAACTCGCTGTTTGGAAAAGCATAATGAGACTGAGGAATATGTAAAATTGCACTTTTGTTCATGTCAGTATCCATCTATCGCAGGCGCACCTGGGATATAGCCATAAGAAATTGAAAGAATTACGATGGCTTCCTTTCTATGTTTAATTTTCTTTCAATCATGGTGCCACGGCAACCGCAATCCATCATACATTGAGCTAACCCTTAACTCCGCCGGAGGTCAGACCGGATACCATATACTTCTGGATAAAAAAGAAAATGATAAGAATCGGAATGGATACCAGTATGGCCGCTGCCGAAAACATGGACCAGCTCCTGCCGTAATCCCCGGTCTGTAACTGATATAACCCGCCTGCCAGAGAGTAGCTGCCCTCACTTAGCATAAAGGTGGTGGCAAACAGATACTCATTCCATACAAAAATCAAGATCATAACAGAGGTTACAATAATTGCAGGCCTTGCCAGAGGAAGTATAACAGCTGCTAACAGCTTTAAATTACTGGCTCCGTCTATTTTTGAGGCTTCTTCAATCTCAAGGGGTATCGTATCAAAATATCCCTTCATATTCCAGATTCCAAAGATACACATAGAACCCGCATAGATAAGAATCAAACCTAAATGTCTGTTCAAAAGCCCCATTTCCTTAAACAAGCGGAATAAGGCGAACATAGATAGAATCTGAGGAAAAGCATTTAGCAGCAATAATAGCTTTAACACTCCTCCTCTTCCCGCAAATCGAAATCTGGAAAAAGCATAGGCCGCTTCAACAGAAACACCCATGGCAATAACCATTGTCCCCACACTTAAGATCACCGAATTCTTAAGCCAGATAAGAAATGGTTCTTCTGTTATTATGGCCCTAAAATTATCCAGGGTAGGGTTACTCGGAAAAAAGGAAATTCCCGTGGATAACGCTCCGCCTCCGGAACTTAATGAAAGGGAGAGGGCGTAGAGTATTGGGATCAGCCCAAAAAAACACAAACAGATAAAGACCAGGTTCAACACAGAATAGCCTACTGCTTTTCGTACTTTATGCTTGGTCATACGCTCCCTCCTCTCTTGCCTATTTTCTTTTCATCTGTCTCCTTCACTCCCCTGTTGGTAAACAGGGAGAGTGCTATTATAATTATAAATATAACAATGGATACTGCAGAAGACAGTCCGTAATTGTTCGAAACAAAAGCATTCTGATGTGCATATGTAATAATTGTCTGTATCGTAGCTCCTGTGTAGGCGCCTTTTTGCATGGTCAGCAGATAGAAGATATCAAACTGCTTAAAGGTTGTAAAGGTTGTCATTATCACTGCCGGGGCCATGATCGGCTTAATAAAGGGAATCGTAATATGCAGATTCTGCTTCCAGAACCCTGCACCATCAAGCTTTGCACTCTCGTAATAACACTTATCTATACTTTGGAGGGCTCCATCAATCATCATGATCATAAAGGGCAGTGCCATCCACAGATTTAAGAGCATGCAGGATAGAAATGCCGGAATATTCTCTGAGAGAAAATTCACCTTTGACAGTCCAAGCGCTGACAGGAATTTATTAAATAAGCCGAATTCCGTATTGAACATGCCAACCCGCCACAGAAGAATGGATACATAGGCAGGCATCGCCCAGGGAAACATAAGCAAAGTCTTATAGAGCCGCCTTAACTTAAGGCCCGGTGCATTTAGCCCCAAGGCGATAAAATAAGCCAGTACCAGCTGTATCGCCATATTAACCGCCGTCCAAAGAAGGGTAGTTAACAGTGCCTTTAGAAATCCTGAATCCACCTTAAACAATGCCCTCTTAAAATTCTCCAGCCCTATGACCCTGTAATCCAGCCAGTGAAACAAATTCATATTGGTCAGTGATATAAACCCGGTATAAAGGATGGGGAATACGATTATGATTCCAATGAGAACCATTGCCGGAGATGAATACAGCCATGGCTGATACTTCTTTTTTCCTTTCATTCTATAACTTCCTTCCTGCACAGTGATGTCTTACCCTCTGTTGCTTGTTTATTGCATATCGGCAATGGCAGTCAAGGCTTCCTGCTGATATTTTTCTGCTGCTTTATTTAGATCTTCACCTGACTTATTAACTGCTGCCAGAAGAGATTCTGTAGGTGCCCACATTACTGTTAGCTGAGGTATATTAGGCATTGGCTGTGCTGTTTCAGCAGTCTCTTTCATGGTTACGACCATCTCATTGGCAGCAACTTCTGTGTCCTCATAGGATTTTACATTGGCAGGTGCACAGTTAGATTTCTTAGCAAGTTCCGCTCCCAGCTCTTTGCCGGCAAGTACCTTTAATACTTCACCGATGGCATCCTTTTTGGCTTCAGCGGCATATTTCATAACATATACTCCCTGCACTCCTGCAAAAGGTGCCAGATTCTTGCCATTTGGCAGCGTAAAGTCTGCCAAAGACTTATAGCCAAGATTAATACCGGCTTCTTTGATACCGGATATAAGCCAGGGCTGAAGCTCTGCAAATTTCTTATTATATTCAATAGCCTCCATGGTTGCTGCATTATTCAAACCAGGTTCCCCATCAGAATTAAGAATAAATCCACCATATCCGTTAATAAAAGGTGATACATTATAAGCTGTAGAATGCTGATTCACTACTGCATAAGTGCCTGCTGCTGTGTCAGTATTCTCCTTCATATACTGGTATAACTCTTCGGTGGTGTTTGGTACTTCACCTTTCCATAAATCTTTGTTATAAAGGAACAATAGAGTCTCAAAATATACGGGCAGCTGATATTTCTTCTCTTTATATGTACCTGCCTGCACTGTCATAGGTAATAAATCTGACAGGTTTTCATCCCCAATCACATCTGTAATAGGAGCAAGTATCCCCATTTCTGCAAACAT
>JAQSXJ010000133.1 GCA_029256725.1 Anaerocolumna sp.
AAAAATTGAAGAGCTGCAATTTGAGAATGTAACTGTTCAATTTGATGAAAATGCTATGAAGGGATATCCGGATATGATGGATGACCTTGAAGAAACCAGCCGCTTGGGAGTATTCATTCAAAACGTAGAGAAACTGAGTTTATCGGAGGTTACTATAAAAGGACAGGATGGAGAAGCATTCCTTCTGCAAAATATTAACAATATTAAACCATAGCAGAATTGATAATATTGAAAGTATAAATATTTGTTGTTCAAGATATTGAACGTATTAAACATTTACAAATCCATAATCTGACAGCATTAGATATTTGTAGAATTAGTAATCTTTCTTAGTAAAGTTTCTGCGTAAAAGAATTGCGACTTATCTTGTAACGTGTAATGAGAAATTCACATGTAGAGCCAATTGACAGGAATTATGATTAGTGGTATATATAGTTGTATGTACAAATATTTCAGATATGAGATTTACTCAGCTTAAATTCCATATTAGAGATAGCGTTTATATTACTAGAGCAGAGGAGATATACTATGATTAAAGTAGTAGCGAAGAATTATATTAAAAACGATAAAGTGGAAGAATTCGTTGCATTGGCTGGTCAATTGGTAAAGGATACAAATAGCAAAGATAAAGGCTGTATCGCTTATGATGTATTTCAGGATTTAACTGATTCACACATCTTTACCTTTATTGAGGAATGGGAAAATAAAGAAGCATTGGATCAGCATATGGCCGCAGATCACTTCAAAGAAGCTATAGTTCAGTTTAAGGATCTGATGGAAAAACCCGGAGATGTCAATCTGTATAAAAAAGTGGACTAGCATAAAAGCGGATGGCTTTAGTAGTCAAATCATACTAAGAATTATTATACATACCCTGCCAGCAACAAGGAGCGTGCTATTAAACTCCCTGCTGGCAGGGTATTAGTTTATGAAAAACACTAGAAACACCTTTTGATATCTCGAAGAAGGTCGATATATTGATTTGATTTTATACATTCTAGAGGGAAATATATTGAGTTCAGTAATGTGTTATGATAATATTACTTATCAGAAAGCATAGACTATTAATTCTTTATGATTTCCTTACCAAGTAATCGAAAAACATCTAAAGTCCTTATATGTAAGCAGAAAGCTACCATGTAATACTTTAACGAATATTTTAGCTCCAATATTCCATCTTATGGGGATACATTTTTATATCTATAATGATATATCTTAATTCACATATCAAATTTCGGTACAATATAACATAAGAACGATCCTTTATCCAATTATACAAAACTCTGTAATATAAGGTTAATTTCATTATATCAATCTATCCCAACATTTTATATAATACGTTATACATAAAAGAAATAGTAAGCGATACATAAAAGAAGCAGTAAGCAATACATAAAAGAAATAGTAAGCGATACATAAAAGAAGCAGTAAGCAATATATAAAAGAAGTAGTAAGCGATACATAAAAAGAAACAGCAACCAATACATAAGAAAGGCAGTAGTTAGTATCCTGTTAGCATATGTGACCGGAAACTACGCTAATGACAATTATGAATGACCAAAAAAAAGCAAAACTGTATGCTCTTGGCACGATTATATTATGGGCATCTGCATTCTCACTAACCAAAATAGCTCTAAAACACTTTACTGGGGATACCTTGGGATTGCTTCGTTACCTGGTAGCCTCTGTCTGCCTTCTTGTAGTAGGGATATTTCTAAAAATTGGGCTCCCTGAGTTAAAAGATATCCCAAAGTTCTTTATATCGGGAGCGTTAGGTTTTACTATTTATATGCAGGTGTTTAATCAAGCACAGAAAACACTGACTTCAGCTACGGGAAGTGTTCTGATTGCTACAGCACCAGTTATAACCGCATTATTAGCAGGTATCTTCTACAAGGAAAAGATAAAGTTTAAAGGCTGGCTTGCTATATCGGTGGAATTTCTCGGTATACTAATACTTACCCTTTGGGATGGTGTATTTACCATGAACAAAGGCGTATACTGGATGCTTGGAGCAGCTTTTTGTATTAGCTGTTATAATTTATTTCAAAGATATTATCTTAAGAAGTATACAGCCCTTCAGGCAACTGCTTATAACATATTCGGAGGAACCATATTGTTGCTTTTCTTTCTGCCCAAGGCCGGTAGTCAAGTATTACATGCACCAGCATACCAGTTGCCGGTAATTTTGTTTCTGGGCATCTTCCCAAGCTGTCTGGCTTATATCTGGTGGGCGAAAGGATTATCCCTGGCTGAAAAAACCTCCGATGTTACCAATTTTATGTTTGTCACACCTTTTATTGCTGCGGTAATTGGTTTTCTCATGATTGGAGAAACACCTACCAAGGCAACCTTTATAGGAGGAGCCATTATAATAATGGGATTACTACTTTTTCAAAGATTAAATTCAACTTCAGGAGGTAAAAAAGAGAATGAGACTGGCTTTAGTGCAAATGAAAATGAATAATGACAGTGAGACGAATCTGCACACAGCTCTGTCAGCTATGGAAGAAGCAGCAGCAAACAAAGCGGATATGATTTTATTTCCGGAACTCCAATTCACACCTTTCTTTCCTCAGTACCAGGGACTTAATATGGAGCAGCAGGCACTTGAAATCAATCATCCCTTTCTTATAGAGCTTAGAAACAAGAGTAGGGAATTGGGTCTATTCATATCACCGAATTTTTATCTAAAGGAAAAGGGATGCAATTATGATGCCTCCTTAATGATTGATAATTCCGGAGAGCTTTTGGGAATATCTAAGATGGTACATATAACACAAAGTGAAGGTTTTTATGAGCAGGAGTATTATACCCCTTCAGATGATGGCTTTAAGGTATATAATACTCCTTATGGCAAGGTTGGTATTGTAATCTGCTTTGACAGACATCTGCCTGAAAGTATTCGCACCTGTGCAGCGCTGGGAGCAGAACTGATTTTAATACCTACAGCCAATACAATCGGTGAGCCCATGGAGCTCTTTGAATGGGAGGTGCGGGTTCAGGCAATGCAGAGCAGTGTCTTTATCGCTATGTGTAACCGGGTTGGAGAAGAAGACAATATGAATTTCGCCGGACAATCCCTTGTGGCTGACCCCATAGGCAATACTCTTATAAAAGCAGGAGATGCAGAAGAAATCCTGTATTGTGATATTGATTTGAAGCAAAGCAGTATTATACGAAATGAGAAACCTTATTTCAGGTTACGCAGGACAGAATTTTATCTGTAAGTTAATGTTATACATACCTGGTTAATGACCAAAATGAATCATTAATAAATTGCATCTACTTATGTCTAGATTGTATTATTGTCTGGTTTGTTATTAATCCGCCCTTTGCATTAGCAGTGACAGCTTTTGGTATTAAAAGCTATAAGGACATTGCTATCGTTTATATGTTTGCTATTGTAACAGGCTTTGTTTCCTGGGCGGCTTTGATTGCTGTGTTTTGCTCTGTATGGATCAAAAGAATTGTACCTTGGTAAATGATACAGGAATTAGAACTAATCTGTATTAATTCGTATTAATATCAAAAAATACTCATAAATATAAAATTACTCTAGCCGAATAAATGAAAAATATGGTATTCTTTCATATAGGTATTACAAGAGTTTTAGTGCCTATAACTATAGTTAAAAGTCATCTAGTGAGTTAAGATAAGGTGGCGTTTGATAGAAAGAAAGGATGCAATCACATGGAAAAACCAATTTTAGTTTTCCAGACAGACTTTACTTATAAAGAGGGTGCCGTGTGTTCCATGTATGGTGTTGTTAAAACAGTAGACCGCAGCTTAGAGATCTTTGACGGAACCCATGAGATTCCTCATTTTGATACCTGGAGTGCCTCTTACCGGCTATATCAGTCGGTTGGTTTCTGGCCGAAAGGAACTATTTTCGTTTCAGTAGTAGATCCCGGGGTAGGTACTTCAAGAAAAGCCTGTATTGCAAAGACAAAAGACGGCTATTATATCGTCACACCGGATAACGGCTCATTAACCCATATGAAGGAATATGCAGGCATTGAAGAAGTTAGAGAAATAGATGAGACCGTTAACCGGCTGCAAACTACGTTAGGTACCAGTGTATTTCACGGGAGAGATTTATTCGGTTACTGTGCTGCCAAGCTTGCCAGCGGTATCATTTCATATGAGGAAGTCGGTCCTGCCTATCCCGTTGAGGATATCGTTACCCATAATATACCTAAGCCGATGATTACTGCCAACAGGGCAGCAGGAATATTAGAAAGCAGCGATCCCAATTTCGGGAATTTGTGGAGTAATATACCCGTAGAGGAGCTGTTTCAACAAGGCTTTGATTATGGGGATGTGTTAAAGGTCATTATCAAACATAAAGATATTGTGGTTTATGAGGAGAAACTTCCTTTTGTTAAAGCTTTCGGTTTTGTTGAAAACGGTAAATCCCTGATTTATACCAATGAACTGATGAAGGCTGGAATTGCCATTAGTTTAGGAAATTTCAGGGATACTTTTCATGTCAGTTATGGATTTAACTGGTCTGTAGACTTAATAAAAGACTGAAAATTCAAGGATGCAAAGCAGTTTTTAGTATTGCTTCCATGTACAAAAGTAATAGGAGATGTTATAATGTGTTAGAGTTTTCTAACTAGTAGCATTATTTTATCTTACATATATGGAGGAACTGTTGTTGTGAACAGAGAAGAACAGAAGCCATCTATTTTTACACAGGAGAGCCTAACCTGTGCATTGCGAATATGGGAGCAGGTTAATGTCTCTATTATAGATATCCGACACAGACTTATCACGTCAGAAGATTCAATCAGTCGAAAATTGCTATTGAATAGTTAAAATTAATTAATAATATAAAGGATTTAATTGATATGGTGTAGTAAATGTATTATATATATGTATATGAATGCTAAATCGGGTTCTAAATAAGGTATTGGTACATGTTACTGGATTGCATTTAACTTGATGAGTTTTATATCGAATGTAATGTATAGTACATATAATTTATTAAATGAATGAGTAAAGTATTAATGCAAGAGAAGAAAGTAAAAGGATTATTTGCGTATAAAAAATAAGATAGTATATCAAATAATTATCTGCAATTTAGCAATATCAAACATATTGGTATTATATAGTTAATCATGTGCACAAGGGCAAAAATTATCCTGGATACCCCTGGTACAGAGAAAACAGCCCCAACTATTCGTTAAACTTGCGTTTTGCGAATAGTTGGATTTTTATGCCCTAAATGGGTTTCAAAAAATAAAATGTACCCTATCAAAAAAATGTATGAATATGTCAAATGAATTATATTTGGTTCATAATATGAATTATTTAGGTTCACAACTTAATACTGTACTCTTTTTATCTTATATTACTCTAGGTAACTTATAAAATTAATGAATTAAATCTGGGTTCATAGTTTGTTTTGTGAACCAGATTTAATTCATTTTATGTGTTATGAACAAAATTTAATTCATTTTCTAAATATGAAAAATTGTGTAATATTTCTTTTTTACTCTTATAAATTAGCTCTTATACACGATTTCATCTGGTATCCAACCTTTAATGGCGAAATGTCCCACGGTATGTTCATTCACTTCTTGAATCCATTCGACTTCGTTGTTTGCCTTTGTAGCCAACAGATGATTAGAGGTTCCAGATTGATACAGTGAAGCATTGATAACCCACCATTTTGTAGCAATTTCTGCACGTTTTAAATCATCTTCAAGTCGCATTGCTTCATAAACCGGTGTTACCTCTGGTAATGTGATGATTATGACCTCTGTTTCATTTGCATTTCTCAGTCTTGGTAGTAAATTTTTAACTGAATCAGGTATATCTCCTTGTGTACGCATCACTTCTCGGTGATAGTTTTGAGTAGAATCCAGAAGTAATAAGGTATGCCCAGTTGGTGCAGTGTCAATGACGACAACATCATCCTTATCAGCCATCTCAACAATCTCAGCAAAAGCTCTGAAAACAGCAATTTCCTGCGTACATGGAGAACGTAAATCTTCTTCTATATAGGCAATATCATCTTCTGACATTGTCTCGCTTGCTTTTGCAAGAACTTCTTCTTGATATTTCATCAGCTCTTCTTGTTCGTCTATATGACTTAATCTGATGCCATTACTTTCACTTATAACAAATTTTAAATGTGCTGCTGGATCAGTTGAAGCAAGGTGTACTTTCTTGCCTTTTGCAGACAATCCCAATGCAATTTCTGCAGCAATGGTTGTTTTCCCAACGCCTCCTTTTCCCATTGTAAATATTACTTTCTTATCCGTCTGATATAAATTATCAATAATATCGTTAAGCTGAAAAATACTTGGTAGATTTATCACTTCATTCTTAAGAATGTAGTGATCTGAGGTGAGTAGTGATCTTAAATTCTCTATTCCGGTAATGTTATAAGCCCTAAGTGGTATTTGAAAACTTTTAAGTTTTTTTAGATTTTCTGGTATTTTTTCTATTGCATTTTGTTGCTTAGAAAAAAACTTTTCAGAAACATTATCATCATAAGAGGGCAACATACCATTTATGATTAATACCTGATTATTAACACCAATGTCCGCTAGTTCATTAGAAGCTCTCTCCGCTTCTTTTAAAGGTACCCGCTCTGGTCGAGAAACAAGAAGTAAAGTAGTTAAAGTCTTGTCTGATAAGGTCTCAACGGCTCTTTTATATACATCCTTTTTACTCTCCAAACCTGAAAGCTGTCCAAGGCAGGAGGCACCATGTGTGCTTTCACTGATGAAATTGCTCCAGGCTGAAGGGAGTTGCAACATTCGAAGGGTGTGGCCGGTTGGGGCCGTGTCAAAAATGATATAGTCATACTCTTCCTGCAACATTTCATTTGCCATAAAATTTGAAAACTCATTAAAAGCGGCGATTTCTACCGTACATGATCCTGACAGCTGTTCTTCTATATTTTTTATTACGGAATCCGGTAACTTACCTCTATAGGGAGAAATTATACTCTCCTTATATTCCGCTGCAGCTTGTAACGGATCAAGATTTGCCACAATAAGATTCGGTATCCCTGCAATTTCAACACCTTTGTTGGTTAACACAGTTTTAAAAACATCTTGTAAATTGGAAGCTGGATCAGTACTGATTAGAAATACTCTTTTTCCATTATCAGCAAGAGTAACAGCGGTTGCACAAGCAG
>JAQSXJ010000134.1 GCA_029256725.1 Anaerocolumna sp.
TGAAAAAGAAGTTATCATTTGCAGAATGCCTGCGAATGTTTAGAAGACAGAAGGAGCTTTGGATTATCAGCCTTTTGGCTTTGATATGGGCAGTGGTATTCTGTTATATACCTATGCTTGGAAATGCAATAGCCTTTTTTGAATATTATCCCGGGAAAAGTCTAGGGGAGAGTAAATTTGTCGGGGGAAAATATTTTGTGGAGTTCTTTACTTTACCGGGGGTCTGGAAGATCTTTCGTAATACCTTGGTTATCAGTGGATTGAATCTAACCATTGCTTTCGTAATTCCTATTATTTTTGCACTTTTGCTCAATGAAATTAAAAATACAGTGTTTAAGAAAACCATACAGACAATATCCTACATGCCTCATTTCGTTTCCTGGATTGTAGTTGCCAGTATTATGTTCTCTGTGTTGGGAAATGACGGAGTTGTAAATGAAGTGCTCCAAAAAATGGGGTTGGTGAACTCGCCGATTAATTTCTTTAATGAGCCCAATCTGTTCTGGGGGCTTCTCACCTCAGCAAATATCTGGAAGGGCATTGGCTGGTCAGCCATTATCTATATCTCTGCCATTTCCGGAGTAGATCAGGAGCTGTACCAGGCAGGAGCAGTAGACGGACTTGGAAGGTTCGGAAAAGTATGGCATATTACCCTCCCTGGAATTGCACCTACTGTTATCATGTTATTTATCTTAGGTATCGGTAATATCTTAAATGCAGGTTTTGAGCAGCAATTATTACTGGGAACTCCTTTGACACAGGATGTGTATGAGGTAATAGATACCTATGTGTACCGTTACGGTGTTCAGCTGGGACGATATTCATTTTCAACGGCAGTGGGGCTGATGAAGTCCATCTTCGGCTTTGTCCTGGTAGTATTAGCTAACAAAATATCAGGAAAAGTTGCTGATATGAAGATTTTCTAAGGAGGCAGACAATGCAAAGTAAAGGTATGTTTATAAGACAAAGTAAATTATCCTACGCATTTGATATATTAAATACAGTCATCATGGTACTATTTGCCTTTGTAATGCTGTATCCTTTCTGGAATCAGCTGGTAATATCCTTAAATGAAGGAGCGGATACGGTGAAAGGAGGAGTCTATTTCTGGCCCAGAGTCTGGACCTTTGACAATTACGTCTATGTATTTGGCAGAAGTCATATTTTCAGAGGTGCTGTCATTTCGGTACTTCGTGTTGTGGTAGGAACAATTACCTGTTTGTTCTGTACCGGCCTTCTGGCATACATAACAACTATCAGAAATTTCCCGGGACGCAGATTTATGCGTATCGTATTTATAATTACCATGTATTTTGGAGGCGGACTTATCCCTACTTACCTGTTGTTCTCACAGCTGGGGTTAATGGAGACCTTTACAGTATACTGGCTGCCTGGTTTATTTGGTGCTTATTACATGATGCTGATTGCCTCTTATATGCAGGGGCTTCCGGAGGGTCTGACGGAATCCGCCAGAATTGACGGAGCTTCGGAAATGAGAATTTATTTCAGTATTATGATACCGTTGTGCCGGCCGGTACTGGCAGCTGTTTCTGTTATGTTAATAGTAAACCACTGGAATTCCTGGTTTGACGTTATGCTTTATAATTCCAGCGGAAACTGGGATACCCTTCAGGTGTACTTGCGTAAGATTCTTCTGGAAGCAGAGCAGGCATCTAAACTCTTAAGTGATCAAAAGAAATTTGAAGCTATGAAGAACCTGACTACCACCTCTATTAGGGCAGCCACTACGATGATCGTATCCATTCCAGTTATCTGTATCTATCCGTTTTTTCAGAAGTACTTCGTAGGCGGTATTACAATTGGTGCCGTAAAAGAATAAGACAAGGGAGGTGTAAGTATGAGTAAGAGCTATCATCTGGTAAACGGCAGCTTTGAAGCCGTTGTAAAAGGTGGCGGATTTACATCTATAAAATGTACAAAAGATCAGGGGGAGACTCAGTTCGTGCTTTCCGGTGAGACTTTTTCGGAATTCTTTCTTGACATCTATAATGGTACCGATACCTTTCATTGGATACCTGGGAAAACTGATAACTATCAGGATAAGGAAACCTGCAAAGAGAAGAGCAGCTTTTCTCAAGCGGGATTTGTCATAGAGCATGGATTAAAAGTACAAAGTTATTTTAAGCTAGAGGGAAATAGGATAATACAGAGAATTACTGTATCCAACATAGATAATAAAAACATTATATTAGGCAATGCAGGATTTGCACTGCCCTGTAATACAGAGTTTACCTGGGGAGAATCGGCAGTCTCCAAAGTAATAGGACATCATTTTATTTCTTCCCACGGTTCCCATAATATTTATACCAGATGTGACGGAAATGGGCCGTTCCTGGTTATGCTGCCGGGGCAGGACACGAAACTGGTATATTATGATTTAGGCTCAGAGGAGCAGGCAAAGATAAATCCTGAGAAAGTAAAAAAGATCTTATGTGTTTATACGGTAAGTGAAAAGGCATGTAAAACCGCAGCAGAGAAGGGCAGCAGGAGAGCGAAAGAGGATAAGGCACTGGTGCTAACTCCTGGTGAGCGTGTGGAATATGAGTTCTTGTATGCCTGGGCGGCTGATTATAAAGAAGCCAGGGAGGTTCTGGTAGAGAATGATTCGCTGGATATTGAAGTAATTCCCGGTATGACAGTGCAAAGAAATGGGAAAGTCCTGGTGTCTGTAAGAAGTAAGCACAAGGAATTATTCCTTTCTTCCGATAAACCTCTTCATACAGAGATAACTGTTGTAAATATTGATACAGAAACCTTCCTTTATCAAATACTGTTCCATAAATTAGGGGAGAATACCATAAGAATAGCATATGGAAACGACAAGGAAATGTATCTTGAGTTCTTTGTTACAGAAGCCATTGAAACCATGATCAGAAAAAGAGGTGCTTTCATTGCGGATAAACAGATAAAAGATCAGAACCTTTGGTATGACGGATTACTGGCGGAATGGAATAACGAGACAGGCGCTCTCTTAAGTCCGGACAATTATGACAAAATAAAAGACTGGCGTATCTATGAGGTGAGCTGTGATGATCCGGGGCTGTCAAAACCGGCTTTTTTATCTGGAAAACTGGCAGAATATCCGGTGCAGCAGGAAGTTGCGGCTCTGGACTATTATATCGAGAATTTTGTCTGGGGAGGTCTTCAGTGTACAGAGGAGGAAGAATTTCCTTATGGCATTTATGGAATACCGGACTGGCATCAGAACAGAACTTCTGAAAATACAGGAGCAAGAGGCAAACTTCATCTCTGGCGAATATATGATTATCCACATATTTTTATGATGTACTACAATATGTATAAGGTTGCCAGGAATTATAAAAATATCAAGACTTCTTTAGAACCGGCTGAGTATTTACAGCGGGCTTACCGTACTGCCCTTGCTATGTTTCTGATACCATCTGAAATTGCAGAGTGGTCTGCTTACAAAACCGGCCTTTATAATGAATGGGTAATCCCTTTTATTATTCAAAGTCTGAAAGAAGAAGGAGAAGCAGAAAAAGCTGAAAGGCTTTCAATTCACTGGAGACGTAAGGTTACATACTTTGTAAATGAATGCAAGGATATCTTTGGCTCAGAGTATCCTTTTGATACCACTGGTTTTGAATCCACACATGTTTTTGCAAAGGAGGCACTGGGGTTAGCAGATAAGCCTGTGAAAGATAAGAAGGAGGAGGGAACCATATCCTATGCGGATGCTGCCCGCTTTATGGAACACCAGACAAACTGCAATATTGCCTGTCGTGGTTATCTGGAGCCCTCTTATTATTGGTATGGAAGTGATTACCGCTCCAATAATTTCTTCTATACCTTAAGTTATATGTCCCAGATGGGAGGGTATTCGCTCCTTGACTATGCCCTATATTATGCAGAGGAGCCATACTCCTTGTTAAGATTGGCTTTCGGGTCTATGCTTAGCTCCTGGGCTTTGCTAAACAGCGGTGATGCAGAAAGTAATTATGGATATTGGTTTCCCGGTAAGGAACATGACGGTGCAGCAAGCGGAGGATTTGAACCTCTGCCCTATGGAACGACCTGGTTGGACCAGCCTCATTTGTTTGGCCCCTGGTATTATTCCTGCGAGATTGATCTGGGATACTGCGGAGCCCTTCATGGTATGGCAGTGATTTATACGGAAGACCCTTTGTTTGGAAAGGTGGTTTATGGTGGGGAACTGACAGAGAATAGGGATTGCTATGATATTAAGGCTACAGATGGTGTGGGCAGAAGGTTTCATTATCTTACTGGCGGCAAGAAACTTCATATCACTCTTGATAAAGGACATTTCGCGTTACCGGTTTCTGTATCTCTTCAAAAAGATCTTGAGGAAATACATTTCTTAGTAGATCGAAAGGATATCAAAGAGGACATTCCAGTTATGGTGGTTATTGAAAGTGAACTGGATAGTACCTATGAAATAATGTGGGGAGATAATATATTAGGAGTAGTGGTGGATGGCAGGAAAGCGGAGTACGCTTTAGCTGACGGCGAGAACAGGTTAATTTTAAGGAAGAAAATAGTAATCTAGCTAGGCAGAAATCAAACTAAGATATTCAATTAATACATAAGCAGTATAAGATATGGTGCAAGGTGTATATACTTTGGAATATCTATAGTTGAGCTTTAAGATAGTAATGAAGCTTTGGTTCGTGTTTTAGACCCACTTTGCAATATCTTATATTACGCAAAGACCCGTGGCACGCTGTTAGCACCGCACGCTTTGCCTTGCTCGGGGAAGCTCGGCAGAGCTCAAAAAGTTGAGACTTAAGGCTATCGCTGCAGGAAGGGATAACCTTTGCCTATAAATATTTACTAAACTAATATGTTATAAAAGACAGATTGCGATATTTACATAACAGGAGGATTAAAGTGAATGAAAGAGCAATTCTTAACTTATATGGAGGATAACCACCTGGACGGTTTTTATATTTCCAATCCGGTAAATGTAAGGTATCTAAGTGGATTTACCGGTGAGGATTCCAGCTTATACATAACGAATGGAAGGGCATATTTTATTACGGATCTCAGATATACGGAGCAGGCAGCAATCGAATGCCCTGACTTTGAGATTGTGAACTGGCGGGAATCCGGTAAGGATATGGGAGATACTATAGCTTATCTGACTGAAAAGCAACAGGTCAAAACTCTTGGATTTGAAAGTACACATATCACCTTTGATACATATTCGGCAATACAACAAAAGTTAGCAGTAGAGCTGATTCCACAGACGGGGGTTATAGAAAATATCCGCTCTGTAAAGTCATCGGAAGAAATAAAATATTTAAGAGCTGCCTGTGACATTGCCTCTTGTGCCTTTGATAAGATATGCAAAGATATTCGTGTTGGAATAACCGAGAAAGAAATTGCTTCAAGATTATCTCATTATATGGTTATGGAAGGCGCAGATACCAAGCCTTATGGAGGAATTGTAATTTCTGGTGCGAGAACTTCCCTGCTTCATGGAATTCCCTCCGGTAAAGCCATAGAATATGGGGACTTTGTTCTTATGGATTATGGCTGCCAGTTTAAAGGATATCTGTCTGATATGACAAGAACAGTTGTTGTTGGAAGGGCAGATAATAGGCAGAAAGAGGTATATAAACTGGAGCAGCAGATGGTTGCAGAGGTAGAGGCAGTTCTGCGCCCAGGTATAACCTGCAATGAGGCTTATGAGGCATCCCTTAAAGCCATAGCAGATACCGAATATATGCAATACCATTATTCGGGAATAGGACACGGAGTGGGTTTATTTGTACATGAACCACCATTTATGGGACCAGGCGGTAAAAGTGTAATAAAAGCAAATCAGGTTATTACAGTGGAACCGGGACTATATATACCTGGTTGGGGTGGTGTAAGAATAGAAGATCAGGTACTTATAACTGGTAACGGATGTGAAAATCTAATAAGCGCTACTAAGGAATTAGTTGAATTATAGAACACAGAAAGTACAAAGAAATGTCACCAACCCAGATAGTATTCATAAGATAATATATATCTTATAAAGGAGTTTACCAGATGGATAACTACAGACGTCCGATGTACCCTCACGGTGGCAGAAACATGGGCTACAATCAGAATCAGCAATGTGGCTGCGGGGTTACACCAGTTTTGGAAGCTGTAAAAGGCGGTTGTGACAATTTAGGCAGTGTTGATAAATGTCTTGACAAATTGCCTTTGGCAATGTCCTATGTTCCTATGCAGAAGTGGAGAAATATCTACGATACAGGAATGGCTTTACAGGTTGGTACAATTTTTCAGGAATTGGATCTGCCTTTTCTTGCAGCGGGTAATAAATGCGGAGGAAGAGGTGGCAGGCCATGACGAGTAAAAGCAGAGATCAATTAATGTGCATTATTACTGAAGCTAGCTTTGCTCTTGATGATGCTAGGCTGTTTCTGGATACTCACCCTTGTGATAAAGAAGCTTTAGAGTATTTTCAAATGTATAGGCAGATTAGAACAGAGGCAATGGAGGAGTACAGAGACTGTTATGGTCCTTTATCAGCCTATGATGTAGCGCCCTCCAATATGTGGACTTGGATTAATGATCCATGGCCATGGGAAGGAGAGTGCTGATTATGTGGACTTATGAAAAGAGACTTCAATACCCTGTAAACATTAAAAACCCTAATGCTGCAACTGCTAAATTCATCATTACGCAGTTCGGCGGCCCAGACGGCGAGCTGGCAGCATCTCAGCGTTACCTCTCACAGAGATATGTAATGCCTTATAATGAAGTAAAAGGAATATTAACAGACATTGGAACCGAAGAGCTGGCTCACATGGAAATTATCTGTGCCATCGTTCACCAGCTTACCAGGGATCTTACCATTGATGAAATCAAAGCTTCCGGCTTTGACACCTATTTTGTAGACCACACCCTTGGACTCTGGCCTCAGGCAGCAAGCGGAACACCTTTTAGTGCAACCGTATTCCAGTCAAAAGGTGATCCGATTACCGACCTCCACGAGGATATGGCAGCAGAGCAGAAAGCCAGAACTACCTATGACAATATCCTTCGTATGATCAAGGATCCAGATGTAATTGATCCTATTAGATTCTTAAGGGAAAGAGAGATCGTTCACTTCCAGAGATTTGGTGAA
>JAQSXJ010000135.1 GCA_029256725.1 Anaerocolumna sp.
TACATAAAGCCGTAACAAAAGTGAACGAAATAATAAGAAAGGGGGAAATTAGTTGGAGGATTCAGAGAATGATAAGAACCTTATGGTAGTCGAGGCGATAGAAGGATATGCCTGGAACCACAATATGAAGCCTTGGGAAGTCTACCTTCTTTTTCAGCACAATGGCATATTGGAGCTCTTACGTACGCAGTACAAGCTATTGCATACACAAAGTCTGGAAGAAAGCATATACTTTGTGGAGGACATTTTAAGGAGAAGGCAGAATGAAAAATGATTTTACTTTATATCATGGCACCAATGTTGTATTTGATAAGGTAGACTTAACCTACTCTAAGGATAAAAGGGACTTTGGAAGAGGATTTTACACTACGACTTTTAGAGAGCAGGCAGAGGGCTGGTCTGAAAATATGTATATCCGGTATGGAGGAGAAGGCAAATATGTAATGGAGTTTCAATTAGCTGTGACAGAGGAGCTTTCTGTTAAGCTGTATCCGGGGCTTACCAGAGAATGGCTTGAGATGATTAAGAACAACAGGCTATACGGAGGAATTCAGCATACATACGATATAGTAATCGGGCCGGTAGCCGACGATAACATTATGAGAATAATAGCCCTTTATGTGGCGGGAATATATTCTGAGGAAACAGCCCTTGACAGGCTAAGACCCTATAAGGCTCATGATCAGGTCTCGCTGCATACACCCAGAGCCCTTGAATATCTAAAATATATAGGACGGAAGGAATTACCACCCTTAAGAATGTCAGAATTAAAAGCAGTATAAAATATATGGAAAGGATGCCACTCGATACTTGTTCGAACTGTTCTATTTGTGGCAGTATTCCAGGCTGACCTGGGATATGCAATGGGATAAATATGCAGAACCGTTATATTTACAGAAATGAAGACGTGACCCTGGATGTCATAATTAAAATTGAACATGTGGTAAGACTGATAGCCAGAGAAACTGGTAAGCCCTTTGACGACTGCCTCTATGAGTTCTATCGCTCAAGGGTTTATGAAATGCTGCAGAAAACAGGCTCTCTAATGTGGGTAGAGAGCGCAGAGTTCATAACAGATGAATATTTCAGAGAGAATCCCTTATAAGAATTTCTTCTTTTTAAAGTATAAGATACAAATGATTATAACGGAAACACTTAATATAATTACTGCGGGATAACCGTATTTCCAGCCGAATTCTGGCATGTTAAAATTCATACCATACCAGCCTACAATCAGGGTCAGAGGAAGAAATATCGTTGTAACAACAGTAAAGAGCTTCATAATACTATTTAGGTTATAATCCATCTGAGCATGATAGGAGTCTCTTACATGGATACTGTAATCCTCCAGTTTTCTAACATTATTGCTTAAGCGAGTGACTCTGTCGGTAAACAGTTTAAAATAACGTAGCTTGTCCTCCTCAAACAATCCGATGGAATTGTCCATTAGCTCATCTCCGATCGAAATAAGCTGCTCATAATAATTACCCAGAAGAAGCAGTCTTTTTCTTGTCTTTGTAATTTCATGATAAAAATCCTTGGGAAATCTGTTTTCATCAATACTGTCTTCAAAGTTGCTGATGCTGTCTTCTATCTCCTCCAGAATTGTAAAGTTGTTAGTTAAAAACCTTTCTAAAAATCCATATATCAGACGTTCCAGAGAAATCTTCGTAAAATTAATCTGGCTCAAAGAATCCAATAAATCCATATGAATACTGTTATCCTGATCCTCTATAATTACAATCAGAAAAAGGTTTTCCTTAATGTAGATGCCGATCCTGTCTTCCAGATGAATAAAGTATCTGGTATCAATAGCTCTGATAATTCCAAAATGGTAGTCATCATAAATTCCCATTCCGCCATGTAGCTTCCTGGTAACATCCTGACATTCCAATACAGTGGCCTCCGCGAAACCAAAGACAGTATAAAGTTCTGTCAGTTCCTTAAGGCTTATAATGCCAAGAGTAAGGATTGTGGGAGTGTAATCTGTTACGTCGATAGGTTTGAGTCTGTCCTGAAGTTGATAGAACATAGAAAATTCCCTTTCTGATTTCTTTTTTCATGAGTATACCATATAAATAGAATGGATAGAATATCTAAATAAAAGAAAGTTCTAATTAATGGAAATGAAATATTGTAAAACAGTAATGATATACAGTATATGGAAATCTTGGCGCGAATTTAAACCATATTTTAGTAGATAAATCATATATTAGCAAAATATATAAATAGCATTATAATATTTAATAAAAAACCTATGCCATTAGAACTATTAAAAACTGTTCTAATCCTTTATAATAGACAATGTTCGCCTGCAAAGGGGCAGTTTATATATTTTACAATTAAAGGAGAAAGTTATGGAAAAGTTTTTCAAACTGAAAGAAAACGGCACCACGGTTTCCACAGAAATTGTAGCTGGTATCACAACTTTTTTTGCGATGGCTTATATTATCTTCGTAAATCCACAGATGCTTAGTCAGACAGGGATACCTTTTGGGGCGGTATTTTTGGCAACTATCATAGCTTCTGTAGCCGGTACCCTCGTAATGGCACTATTTGCAAATGTGCCTTATGCTCAGGCACCTGGTATGGGACTAAATGCATTTTTTACCTATACCGTTGTATTCCTTCTTGGTTTTTCCTGGAAAGAAGCACTGGCAATGGTTTTCCTGTGTGGCCTTATTAATATTTTAATCACTGTAACTAAAGTTCGTAAGTTAATAATCAAAGCTATTCCTTCCAGCCTTCAGAGCGCTATCGGCGGCGGAATTGGTATATTCATAGCATATCTTGGAATCAAAAATGCCGGATTACTCAAATTTACATTAGATCCGGGTACTTATACTGCACTAGACAGCGGAACGATTATCGGCGGCAGCAGTGCTGTACCTGCTCTTGTTGATTTTGATAACAAGGCAGTTATTCTTTCCATCATTGCAATTGCACTGTTTGTTATACTTCTGGTTTTAAAGGTAAAAGGAGCTATTCTTATAGGTATAGCTGCAACTACCATTATTGGCATACCTTTAGGAGTTGTTAATGTCTCTGATTTAAGTGGCACTACAGGACTGGGAGAATCTTTCTCACAGCTTGGTGAAACCTTTGGTGCTGCACTTGGTGCGGAGGGTCTTGGTTCGCTTTTTCGCGATGCTTCAAGAATTCCCCTTGTATTAATGACTATCTTTGCTTTCAGCTTATCCGATACTTTTGATACAATCGGAACTTTTGTTGGTACAGGTAAGAGAACGGGTATCTTTGACGCTGCAGATGAGAAAGCTCTTCAGGAGGGAACCGGATTTAAATCTAAGATGGACAAGGCTTTGTTTGCAGATTCTGTTGCAACCTCAATCGGCGCCATTTTTGGAACCTCTAATACAACTACTTATGTTGAAAGTGCTGCAGGAATCGGAGCTGGCGGACGTACTGGTCTTACAAGCGTAGTTACCTCTGTGTTATTCCTTTTAAGTATTTTTCTGGGACCTATTGTTAACATCGTACCGCCTCAGGCAACTGCACCTGCTCTTATAGCGGTTGGTATTATGATGATGTCTTCTTTTAAGGAAATTAACTGGACAGATTTAGATGAAGCAATACCTGCTTTCTTTGCTTCCATTTTCATGGCTTTCTGCTACAGCATATCTTATGGTATTGCTGCAGGCTTTATCTTCTATTGCATCGTAAAGATCTGCAAGGGAGAAGCAAAGAAGATTCATCCTATCCTTTGGGTGGTAACAGGGTTATTCGTATTAAACTTCGTTGTATTAGCGGTTATTCAGTAAATAACGTAAAGTAATATAAATTATTAATTTTTACCTATGAAAGAAGGTCACTCATTTACAGTGACCTTCTTTTTGTCTGTCAAATCTGATTCTTATGTATCACAAGTAAACAATTATTCTTTTGCTTCAGGTTTTTCACCAATGGACAGCAGTAGGTTTAATACAATGCCAAATACGGCGGCAGTAGCAATTGCAGGAAATTCAATACCAAAGACCGGAATCATTCCGTTTGGATATCCGAAGCTTCCGCCAAGCCCAATAATCAGGATAGTTGCTATGATGGCCAGGTTCTTGGATTTAAAAATGTCCACCTTGCGGTCCATCATTATAGTGATTCCCTGTGCTGCTATAATACCAAAGAGATAGATGGATAAACCACCGATAACCGGTGTAGGAATAGAATATACAGCATTGATCAAAGGGGTGAAGCAGGAAATAACCATTGTAATAATGGAGGCGGCTATTAATACGGGTACGGAAAATATTTTGGAAATAGCCATCGCGCTGATATTTTCACCGTAATTTGTTCCGGCAGGGCCGCCAATTAAACCGGAGACAATATCACCAACACCGTCACCGATAAGGTTAAGACCTAATTTATCTTCAATATCATAACGCTTAGCACCTCGCTTCTTGGCAAGATTATTTACATAAATATCAAGCTGGTAGATATGGGCAGTGGATTCAGGGATAGTGGCAATTGCAATCGGCATAATAGCTGCAATAGCTGCAATAGCTGCCAGAGACGGCTTGGGGAAGGTGAAAGTCGGAAGATTGAAGATATTAGCAGTAATAGTATAAAAATACTGTTCTGGGAACATAACTACAATTTGCTGTAGTGCGAATAGGATAAGTTCAAAAAGGGGGACGCTCATCGGGCAGATAACCGATTGGCTGTTTGTTTGTTGATATTACATCATACCTCCTAGAATTTTTTATATTTTGACATACAATCTGTGCTTTATAAAGAGGTTTTGCTGAAAATAATTGTGGAATATTACTAGATTGTTTTGCTGAATTAATGCATATAAATAAAACTTAACAAGTATTGTCAGTTTTTTTCTTCCTAATCAATCTTTTGACTGAGATAAATTCCCTGAAGTAAATTTGTCCACAAAATAAACATATCATGGAAAGGGTTGTCATAAGATTAAATAAAAACAATTGGCTGGAAAAATGAAACAATTAAAACAAGAGAAACAACTGGCTGGGAAAAGAAATATAAAAGTTACTCTCCATAATACAGAACCTACAGCACGTACTGCTAAATACCTGGTAGAAATTATAAAGGAAGTGATTACGAATAAATATAAGCAGGGAACAGAAAGGGATGACTTTTTTTGAGGGCAGCGGCATACTGTAGAGTATCAACAAAAAGAGAAGAGCAGCTTGACAGTTTGGAAAGCCAACAGAACTTTTTCCTGGATTATGCAGGAAGGAACGGCTATGAATTGGTGCACATATATGCAGACGAGGGTAAAAGCGGTACCAAGATGAAGAATAGAACACAGCTGCTTAAATTGTTAGAAGATGCATCCCACGGTGTTTTTGATCTGGTGCTGATAAAGGATATTTCAAGATTAGCAAGAAATACGGTGGACTTCCTTACAAGTATCCGCAGATTAAAAGCAAGAGGAATTAAAGTAGTCTTTGTTAACTATGATCAGACTTCCTCAGAAAGTTCGGAGTTCATGCTGACCATGTTAAGTGCCATAGCACAGGAGGAAAGTGCCAATACATCAAAGCGTGTTAGATTTGGAAAAAAGCAGAATGCAAGACTTGGAAGAGTTCCTAATCTTATTTATGGATATGATAAAGTTCCTGGAGATTACTTTGACCTTAAAATCAATGAAATAGAGGCTAAGGTAGTCAAGCGTATTTTTGCTCTGTATACACAACAGAAAAAAGGGGCTGGTAAAATAGCTGAATTACTTAATACAGAGGACATAAGGACAAAAAGAGGATGTTCCTGGAGTCAGATTGGAATATGCCGTTTGCTGGGCAATGAGATATATATCGGAAAGATAATAAATGGAAAAGAGGAAATAGAAGACTTTCTAACAGGTAAGAGGAGGGTTATAGATAAAGAGCAATGGCAGATTACATATAAGCCGGAATTTCGTATCGTAGAGGATGAGGTATTTCAAAAAGCACAAGAAATAAAGAATAAGAGAAATAAGGACAAAGAGCTTAAGAAGAGCCGAGAGTCAACGAAGCACCCCTTCAGCCAGCTTATCAGGTGCAATTATTGCGGAGGGTATTTCAGAAGACTTACCAGGAATTACAAAATACCATTGGTAACCTGGGTATGCAGTACCCGTAATAAGAATGGAACAAAAAGCTGCTGTAATAATATAACAATCCCTGAGGAGGAGCTCCTTGATGCACTTATAAACCAATTGACGGATATAATCAGGCAAAGTCCTAATGCTCTGCGTACTTTGTCAGAATGCTGTTATAGTGCAGCAGATTCCTCTGATTACTATAATAAGGAAAAGATCAAAAATGAAATCAGTAAAAAAGATAAGCAGCGTCAAAAGTACATAGAGCTTTATACGAAAGAAATTATCTCAATGGAAGAGTTACGAGAGAGAACATATAATCTTGCTGATGAGATCAAAAAATTAAATAACCAGTTGCAAGAGACAGAGGGAAAGGAGAATCCTTCACCACCACCAAAATGCAATCCTGAATTCTATATAAAAGAAGTTTTTTCTGATAATGTGAACCTGCGGCGTATTCTGGACAGACTTGAAGCTGACAGAGAAGGAAACATTGACATTTATCTCAAAAGGAAACTTTTTTAACCAAGCTGCACATACCCGGTATAAAGAGTATGTGCAGTTTTGGTTTGGATTTTACATCACTCTTTATTTAAGAGCCATAGAATACTTACATTTAGAGAGTCCGCTAATGCTACCAGTTCGATGTCTGTTACCGGCCGCTTATAGGATTCAATCTTTGATATGGAGGTGCTCTCCATGTAGACACCTCGTATAGCCAGTCTGGCAAGCAAGTCAACTTGTGTTATTTTCGGGTTTTTCTTATATCTTGCTTCTCTAACCCGATCGCCGATAAGATTTTTCATATGTATCACTCCGTTTTTCTAAAATATAGCAACAATTTGATTATAAAAGATGTAAATGCGAATATCTTGCTTATAAAGCAAATCATTCGACAAAAAATTAGAAATCGATTGTTGCTTTATCAGTATGCCACATAAATACGTTTTAAATTCATAATTGTTACACCTATACATAAAG
>JAQSXJ010000136.1 GCA_029256725.1 Anaerocolumna sp.
AGCGGCAGGTCTCGCAGCCATGAGCATCGGGGGAGGTATAGCTGTAAACAGTGCTCAAAATCTGGTTAGTGATGGGCTGAATTTGATGTCTGGTGATGGGATAAATAGTAATAAAGGGAGAGAGCAAACCGGTTTATAAACCAAGTCCTAAACATGATCCTAAGTCAGGATGGGGTAGTCCAAACCCAATTCCAAACGACGAAGTAGGGCAAGAGTTGTTAGATCATGCATATACATCTTCAAAGAATAAACAAAAATATAATATTTACAAGGATAAACTCATAAAGTTTCAGCCAGACGGAGATGGTTGGCATCCATATGAAGTTGCAAATCCAGCCAAAGAAGTTCCGGCTGATGTATTGAGGAAGATGCTTGATGATGGTTTAATTACAAAGGTATTATATAAAAAATTTATAACAAGTAAATAAAGGTGATTAAATTATGAAATATTTTGGTAATAAAGAGGTTTTTGCTTTTGCATACGAATTAAAAGATTGTCCATTCAATGTATCGGGAAAGAATGAGCCTACATGGGGGATTTTTCAGATGTGGGTCAATGACAAATCAGTATGTACATATTTAAGAGAAGATCAAAGACATGAATATGAATGGGATTTAATATTTATTGTAGAATGGCTCTGCAAAAATAAAAATAACATTCTAAATGAAAGTCAATTTCCATTACCTAGTGAAGGAAACAATGCATTAGAACTGTATTATAATAGTGGAGATTTTGATTCTGATAATATTGATGTATTTGATACCTGGTTTAAAAAAAGGCAAGATTGGTATTTTAAACATTCATGGTACTCTAACAATGGAGGTTCATATCTAGCAGATGTTCTTTTTAGACGGGTTGCGGATACCATTGAAATAGCATGGGATAATACAGAATTGTATAGCGAAATAAAGTATAATAACCCGAAAGGTATATATTATATACCGATTAAATTGTTTCAAAATGTAGTTGATAGTTTTATAGAAGATTTCATGTTAGAAGTATCTGTGAGCGAGGAAGGTATGGGATTAATACAAAAATTACAAGAATTATTTAAAGAATAATCTTAAGATGGTATTGAGTATAATGATCTAAAATATGTTTTTGATGTAAAATGAGAGGTATTAGTGACAAATTTTACACATCTGGTCTCAGAGATTATTAGATTGAAAATCCGAGTGAGAATCCTTTAATATTAATGGTATATTAAAAAATGAACGAATTATATATTACATAATAAGGCAGAACCAATAGGTTCTGCCTTATTATGTCTTAATCTTAAAGGTTCAGCCTTATTTAGTTATTTAACTGTAACCAAGTCTTTCACATAATCTAATACTTTTTTATCAATTATCTGCTGCATTACATAACCAACACCTTGCTGTTCTACCTGTGCGTCATATCCGCCGGTGGAGTCTTCATCAAAGTAAGCAGCGTAATCATCCTTGGAAGCAGAAAGTCCTTCTTTTTCATAGATTGCCTGATACAGCAGGGTTTTCTTTGCACGGTCTTTAATAGCATCTTCTAAATTGGTATCATATTTCGCTTCTGACATGCCAACATATTCTTCAAAGGTCGTTGTTTGGGTATAACCCATAGAGGAATACAGGTTGTTCATGTAATCTACAGACATCTGATCTTCATATTTCTTAATAGATTTTAAGTGATTAAAGTATTTTGTTGGATATGTTTTAACAGTTGTATTTTCCAAAAGATACTTTTCCAACCAGGTATCTAAATTTTTATCATAGTTTGTTTTCTTTAAATATTCTTTGTATTCTGCAACAGTAGATGCATTTTCAGATAGATTTTCTTTTACAAATTCATCTGTAAACTCAGGTGATACATAAATTCCGTTGATTACAACTTCAAATACTGCATCTTTACCGGCAAGGTCTGCACTGGAATAGTCAGCAGGGAAAGTGACATTAACAGATACCTTATCTCCAATCTTATGACCGATTAATTGTGTTTCAAAATCGTCAACATAGGAGTTGGAACCAATTTCAAGATCAGTACCTTCGCCATTGGTATTGCCGCCGCTAAACTCTACACCATCAACAGAGCCAACATAATCAATGTTTACCTTATCCCCATCTTTAATTGCAGCATCGGTTTCTTTTGATAACTCTTTGTGCTCTTCCAAAAGAGCTTTAATATCGCTTTCAACGGATTCATCAGAATATTCTATTTCGCTTAAAGGAGCAGTTATGTTTTTATAATCACTCAACTCTACAAGTTCATTTGCAGTCACATCTTTTATAAATCCATCGTCTGTTAAATAAGTGCTATAATCGCTGCTAGGTTTAATTTTTGTTACATTACGATAGACTGAATAGCTGACTGCGCCAATGAGACCTGCTGAAATTAGTACAATTAAAGAATAGGAAATTACTTTACCTAAGAGTGCATTCCGTTTCACTCTCTCGACTTCTCTTTTTTTCTCCAGGCGCTTCTGCTGCCCCAAACTCATGGAAGAATTATCGCTTTGCTTTTTACCCTTCATCTTAACCTCTCTTGTTATTAGTGTTTTATTATTACAGCTGACATCTTGTCCAACTGTATATTAATACTATAAGTATAGTACATAGCTATGAAAACTGCAATTCTATTCTATAGCAAAAATATGAATATTCTGTGTTTAAGATCGTGGTCTACGGTAAAAAGCTTTTGAGGTTAAGAAAGTACTTATTTCTTAAAGAAGCTAACTGAAACAAATTAAGCAGTTATACTATCGGATATAGTTGTCATTAACCTTTGATGTATTCTTATAATATGTTATAATACATACAATTGAAAAGATAAATCGTAAAGAGGTTAAAATTGAGAGAATTTAAAAGCATTGAAGAGAAAATTATGGATAGAGCTTTATATCTAGTGGGAAAGAACCGTTCTCTAAATATATCTGTACGTGCTATAGCGAAAGAAGCTGAAGTAAATATAAGTGCCATAAATTATTATTTTCGTACCAAAGAGGAACTGATGAGGCAAGTAAGAGAATTGTATATTACAAATACCTTATCGATATCTTCTATCTTGATGGATATGACACTGGAATCGGAAAATAAACTTATTACTGCAATAAATAAGGTAATGGAATATATACTCAGGTATCCGGGTATTACGGTATTGTTAAAAGATTCCAGAGAAAGGGAAGATGATATATCCGTCAGATTACTAGAGGTCTCTAATGAAATGACGGAAAAACTAAATACGCTTCTGGATGAGTTTCTGACAGATACGGATAATTTGTCAGCAAAACATATTATTTTTTGGTCGGCAGTCAATTATCCCGTAGAAGGCAGCGGTTTTGCAAGCTATAATTCAGATTATCTGAAAGAGAGATCAAATAGAATGACATATATCAAACAGTTGCTTCAAATGCTGAGAAAGTAAAGGCATCTTATCTATCCTTACAACCCCATAAAGTATAGAGCTAAATGAAAGAAAAACTAGACTGTTTACACACTGGTAAAGAAAATGAAAATATAAGCTCTAATCTAAGAGATAAGCCGATTGATGTGATCTCCCAATCGTTAGATTTTTAGGTCTAACTTTTGGGGTCAGTTCAGATTGCTTGTCTCTTTTTCTTCTTTCTTGTAATTGAAAAGTAATTGTTAATATATGGCATAAGATGTAAAATTAAATAGCATAGTACGAAAGATAAATTTTGTCACGCACAATTCCGAATAACGGCAGATGATAAATTACCATAAGAGATTTTACAAGATGTTTACTGTTGGCTAATGGTAAAATAAGAAATATTTGCTAATATGCAAATGTTGGCTTTTTTCTTTACTAAGCTTAAGCACTAATGAAAGAACAAAGTTAGTGTAAGAACAGTAAAACAAATTGCGTATATCATCATAAGGAGGAAAAAGAATGAAAGTGTTTGCAAAACGATGTCTGGCAGTGATGTTATGTATTATTATGGTATTTTCCGTAACTCCTGCCCAAAGTTATGCAGCAGAAACTGCCGGTACCTATGTGCCTGTCAGTTCAGCAGCTGAGCTTACCAGCGGTAAGTATGTAATAATAGTAAACACCGGTTATGCCATGAGTACATATGACAGCGGTACCAAGTGGATAGGTGCCAATGCGCTTAGCCCTGTAGATGGCAAAGTAGTGAACCCGGATAATACCCTGGTATGGAACCTCACGGTCTCAGGTAATAGCGTTACGTTAGCAGATGCTAATGGGATATCTATAAAGCCATTAGGAGGTAATGTAAACGGCATAGAACCAGGTGATTATAACTGGGAAACAGAATTTAATAATGGAACCTTTTCCTTTAAAGGAGCCGGTGCAGATACTGTAATATTAGCAAGTAATAAAACAACTGAGAATAAATTCAGAGCATATAAAACAGGTACTGCTGTAGGCAATGCCGGTTATCCTTCTGCCTTTACACTGTACAAGCTGGATAACAGTGCTCCGCCGGTTTCCATTAAAGCAGAAACACCAAAAGCAAGTATGGCCTCCGGCAAAATAGTTTCAGGAAGTGCCATCAGTTTAACCAGTGGTACACCTGGTTCCAGCATTTATTATAAGACAGTTTCATCTTCTGCGATTTGGATGGATTATGCAGAACCAATTGTAATAAATACAGATACGACTATCTATGCACAAGCAAAAGCAGCAGGATATGAAGACAGTGATATAGCAGAATTTAATTACATACCTGTTGAGAATCCTGGAACTGACCCCACCTTATACGACCCTATACCAGTTATACCGGAAGGTGCGAAATCTGTCCTGGAAGGCAGCCAGATTGCTGCAGGACAAGTAATTACTGTAGTGGGACAGCTTGTTTACCGATTCGGTAACTATGACAATTCCAATACTGTAATATTGGAAGATGTCATTGATGGAAACATATACGCACTTCAGGTATACGATGCCCTGTCTGGTTATAACATCGGCGATGTTGTAAAAGTGACAGGTACCACCTCTTTATATGGTGGAGTTCCTCAGCTGCAGAATCTTACCGGGAAAGAGCTGATAACGCCGGCAGCAGAAACACAGCTGATAAAAGCACAGGAATTTACTTCTATCAGTGAGTTGAAAGCCTTTAAGGATTCCCTGGTGTCTGAATGGGTAGTTATCAGAGATGTCACACTTGGTACCTACAACAGTAACGGAAGTACAACAGTAACAGATAACAGCGGAAACAGTATACCAATCTATCGTGCTGCAACTTATCCCCTTGGTGTAGCAGCCGGCGAAAAGGTTGATCTGTATGCCTGTGTATCCAAATATACTACCACCGATCAGCTTCGTGTTGGTTCTTCAACGGATTATGTTGTTAAAAATGACACAAAAGCTCCAGTAATAACCCTGCCCGCCTTTGAAAATGCAGAACTTGGCAAGGATTATAAGGTATCTGTTAAGATTGCGGATAACGTAGCAGTAGCAGAAGCGGAGCTGACCTACACAGTAAATCAAACCGGCTATAAAGCAGCACTGGTACAGAATGCAGCTGATAATACCACCTGGGAAGCAACAATTCCCGGAAGTCTTTTTACTTCAGAAGTAGCTACCTTTACCTTATTCATAACAGCGAAAGATAAAGCGGGCAATGAAGCAGCCAGTAATGTCAAAACAATTTCAGTGATAGATGAACCGCAGGTCGTAAAAGTTACACCGGAACGTAATGGTAAGACCGGTGATGAAAAGAGGCCGGTAATCAGCGTAACAGCAGTAAATGTTGGAACCGCTCCGACAGCTAAGCTTATCCTAAAAGCAGGAAGTACGGTTGTATTGGATACTGTTGCCATGAATTACACTGACGGAACCTTTTCTTATACACCGGTTCAGGAGCTGGCGGATAGGGGGTACACAGCTACTGTAGTGATTACTCGTGCGGACGGAAAGGCAATAACTTATGACTGGCCTTTTACAGTCGGTACACCAAAGTATAATCTATACTTCGGGCAATTACATAGTCATACAACTTATTCCGACGGCTCGGGTACGTTAGACAATGCGCTTGACTATATCAACAAAATTAACAAGAGTGATAATGTTGATTTTACTGCATTCACAGATCACTCCAACTACTTTGATACTAAAACTGAGATTAACCCAGAGGCTTCTCTTTATAACAAGAGCTTAATGACAGCCGGCAGCCAGACTCTGTGGAATGAATACAAGGGTAAAATTGCAGAATTCAATGCTGCTGCAGAAAACAGAGGAGTTATTGCACTTGGCGGTTTTGAAATGACCTGGTCAGGCGGACCCGGACATATTAATACCTGGAACACTGAGGGTATTGTAAGCCGTAATAACACAACCCTTAACAATAAGACCAACGATGCCGGTATGAAAGCTTATTATACATTATTAAGCCAGCCGGAAGGAGCGGCTTCTGTCAGTCAGTTCAACCATCCCGGCACAACCTTTGGTACCTTTAGTGACTTTGCTTATTGGGATCCGGAAATCGATTCCCGTATTACATTGGTGGAAGTAGGAAATGGAGAAGGGGCTATTGGCAGCGGCGGATATTTCCCCTCTTATAATTATTACACCATGGCTCTTGATAAAGGCTGGCATGTAGCTCCGACCAATAATCAGGATAACCACAAAGGTAAATGGGGTAACGCAAACGATGCAAGAGATGTTATCATAACAGATAACTTCACAGAACAGGGTATTTACGATGCCTTAAAAGATCGTAAGGTTTATGCCACAGAAGATAAGAACCTTGAAATAACCTACACTGTAAATGATGAATTTATGGGTAGTATCATTAAGGAAGTACCTGAAAGTCTTAATTTGAAAGTATTACTAAACGACGCAGATGATGAGATTCAGAAAGCAGAAGTAATTGCAAACAGTGGAAGAGTAGTATATTCCTGGGATGTAAATGCCTTGAGCAAGGAATTAAATGTAACCCTGAAACCAGACTACAGCTATTACTACATCAGAGTAAAAGAA
>JAQSXJ010000029.1 GCA_029256725.1 Anaerocolumna sp.
GGGAAATTAATGGAGACTCAGCAAATTGACTGGACGCCGGTTGAAGAAGTGGGCAGCATCGTTTATCTGGCAGTGGATGGTACTTATGCCGGTTACATAGTCATATCGGACGAAATCAAACCTGACAGTAAAAAAGCCTTAAAAGAGTTAAAAGCCTTAGGCGTTAATCATACTGCCATGTTAACCGGTGACAATAAGATTGCAGGTGAAGCAATAGCAAGAGAAATCGGTCTTGACACCGTATACTCTGAACTTCTGCCTCATCAGAAAGCCGAACAGCTGGAGAAATTAGATAAGCAGAGAAGAACAAAAGGGAAACTGGTCTTTGTTGGTGACGGTATTAATGATGCACCTGTGCTTGCAAGAGCCGACATTGGGATTGCCATGGGAGCTTTGGGTTCTGATGCTGCCATAGAAGCAGCAGATGTTGTACTAATGACAGATGAACCCTCAAAAATTGTATCTGCTATTAAGGTTGCACGAAAAACACGTGCAATTGTATGGCAGAACATCCTATTTGCCATGGGTGTGAAGCTGTTATTTCTTGTCCTGGCTACTTTTGGCATCGCAACCATGTGGGAAGCTGTTTTCGGTGATGTAATAAATAAGAAGGATACACTGCCAATACAATTAAGCCGTGTATCCTTCTCCACATATTATAGCACATATCCCCGTTATCAAAAGTCTGCTTCAAAGAAAGCCTTTTAAAATGCTCGATATAAAACTTAACATTTTCTGTAGACAAAGGAAAGGTCTACGGTAAACTCCCTTTTCAGCTCTTTACTCTTTAACCCAATACGATAAGCTGTAACTTGTTCACCATAGTGGTTTTCAAAAGAAAATTCCTCAAGGCTGTAATCCAAAAGAGCTTTTTCGTAACAGAGAGTTAATATCCCCTCTTTTCCTTGGATTATTATCTCTCCTTCTCTTGTTAGTCCTGGCTTTAGATAGCTTACAAAACCTTCCTCTATAGCAATCTCTTCTGTGGAAACCACTGAATCTTTCAGTATTACAGATTCCTTTATCATATCTGATGAAATCTTTCGTTTCAGACTTCTAAGCTCAGGAAGGGCATACAACCTTTTAAGCTCCATGGTAATATCGGCAAATTCCTCATTTACAGAGACCGTTTCCACCTTGCATTCCACTGCACCGTCTACCTGCTCCTGTCCATTTATAAGCGGCAGATTATGATATCGTGATCTAGGTTGAACAAATTCATAGCGTTTTTCACCAAAATAGTCCGCTGTATAGCAGCCTGCACCCAGGTCAGCAAGGAAGAGTTCACCCTGAATAGCCAGTACAAAACTTCCTGTATCGTTATGATTGTGCTGCTCCATATTATTTCCACCCTTAACAGCTAAAAAACAACCATTCTTTCTTTGCAGCAGCCATTGCCTGTCAGGCAGATATACCCCTTCATCCTGTAGCTCTCTATGGAATATCCCTTTATCCGTCCACCATAGATTACGGCTGAGATGAGTAAAACGGTAACCGTTATCAAAATCAAAGGGAGTTATATACTCACAGGCAGGTGTTCTAACTCCATATTCCTGCTGCAGATAAGACAGCAGCCCCGTAGGCAGAAAGCTTTTTGCAGCTACATCTGAAAAAGGAACAAAGGATTTTTCACTCATCTGTACAACTCTTGGAAACTCTGAGATTTTCTTTATTTTATTCATTACCGCTTCCTTCTGCTGATATTCAGGATCCATTTCCTTTCGAAGGGCAATATAATAAATATAATATCCGAACCCATATACCCAATACCCGATTCCCTCTTCACAGGCACCATCTTCGCCAAAACTCTTCAAATAATTCACCAGTCCGATATCAACTTTTTGCAACAGCTTAAGTTTATAATCCCCCTCTGTCAGTAGTAAGGCAGCCATACCAACAGAACCGCAACAGACGGAACACCAGTTGCTTTGAACCGTTTCCCACCACCAGCTTCCAGCCAGAAAGGGTTCAAATATACGCTCTGTAATCCGTTTTCTTATTTCATTTACCAGAAACGGATGAAGAATATTACTGTGAAGCTTTAAGATTTCCGCCAGTGTCTCTCCGGTTTCCGCTGCAAACAAATCAATCTGTGTCTCCGGTTTTTCCAGAAAATTATTCTTATCCTGGGGAAGGTGTGCCATTACGCACCAGGTAAATTCATTATTAACCGCCCATAGAAGTTCTTCAAAGTAATTTACTGCCCTTTTATAATCACTTTCCGTTCTCTCATGATACTGCAGATATAAACAGAAAGCAGCTAATTGTTTTCTTCTCTCAAAGTATGCTAATTCTGACTCTCTTCTACTGCCCTTTTCAACAAAGGCCATATATCCGGAAAAAAGCAGCTGCGGAATACTTCCAATCATTGCCTCCAGTACGAGGTCATCAACCTGTTTTCTTAAATTAAGAGTAACCTCACTGTTCTCCCAACCCAGTATTTTCATTGGCATCAACCACCTTTCTAATAAACCTGTGACAAGTAAAGAACTCTTATCAATGCAGTTTAACCATGGGAATTTTAATCAGTACCTCTGTACCAAGGTTTTCTTCCGATTCAATGCTAATTCCATACTCCATACCAAATACAATCTTAATTCTCTGATTCACATTATAGATACCGATATGGTCCTCCATCTGGTTCTCTCTGTCGTTTAATTTTTGGTTAATATCAGCTAAACGGAAGGGATTCATTCCAACACCATTATCATATACATGAAAGAGAATAGTTTCATTGTCACAAATTTCACCTCGAATTTTCAACAGCCCCTCTTTGCCCTTAGGTTTCAAACCATGGTATACTGCATTCTCAATAATAGGCTGAAGGCAGATCTTGATAATGGAATACTCTTTTATTCTTTCATCGATTTCCCATACGACTTTAAAGACATCTCCATATCTTAATTCCAGGATATTCAGATAATTCTGTGTATTATCAATTTCCTGCCCTATGGGAATGATGTAATCTCCCAGATACACATTATTCCGAAAGAGCTGGGCAAGGCTGTTAACGGCTCTTGATACGTTATTATCCCCTTTGGTTAAGTCAAATGCCATCCAATTGATAGTTTCCAGAGTATTATAGAGAAAATGAGGATTAATCTGAGATTGCAGCATTGCAAACTGTGACTGATCCAGCATTTTTAATTTGCTCTCCAGTTCATCCTTCATAATCTCATTTGCCTGAATCTGCTTTAGTATGGTACTAATAATATATCTAAGTTCATTCAGTCTGGCTTTTGCAGGATCACTGTAATCATTAAACTTCTGTGGTTCTTCCAATACCGTAATAATTTCAGCCACCGGCTTGTAGCTTCTGATTGCAGCAAAATAAGCAAATACAATACTCAGAACAACTAATAGTATAATAAGCAGCAGTATTTGTGATTTTAATTGATTTAATTTATTCTGATAATGAAACATAGAGGTAATGCTTATATAGGTAAAACCAAACTTAGCAGAGGGTGTTATGGAAATAACAGAATCCATCCCATCAATATTTTTTATTACAGAAGTCTCACTACCACTCTCTACTATATCTTTTAAGTAAGAGACATCCTTAATCTCGTTACCAAACTGATTTTCCTCGCTGGACATTATGATATTGCCGCTGTCATTGTAGAGATAGATTTTGCTTTGATTCTGATATTTTTCTGTAGTAATGATATTATGGAGTTTCTCACTGTTAATATTTAAAATAACCGCACCCTTTTTCTCATGATCCATGATAATCGGTTTAATAATAGAAATAATCTTGGGGTAGTTATTATTCTTAAGCCTTGATATCGTACGACCGGAAATATCCTCCAGCTTGTTGTACTCCTCCAACCAGGAAATATCCTTTAACTCCTTTAGTGGACTCTTTCTTTCACCAATATATACGGAGTTATTGTATTCCGAGTATACATAGATGGAGTCTATGTATTTATAGATCAAAGGAATTGCCTTTACTAATTGAGTGAATTCCTTCATGGATTTACTGTTAAGATCTGTAAACCAGTCATTTACCATAAACATCTGAACATTGTCATTGTAAGAAATATAGGTACAGAGCATATCGCAATCACTTAATAAGGTATCGGAAATATCCCTTACGCCATAGAGCAAAGAGTTGTTTTCCATAATAATTTCATCTTTTGCGATACGCTCTACATTTCTGTAATATAAATCATTGAGCAGAAAAAAAGGAATGGAGAACATAACAAAAACCAACAGGAATGTACGGATAAACATACTGTTGAATTTGTAGCTTTTTATATAAGACCATGTGTTGTTCTTTTTCTTCAATTTATGTCCCCCTGATCTCCTACTTACAGCTCATGAACCTTCTGGCATAATCCTTGGGAGTGTATTTATAATATTCTTTGAAAATCCTAGCAAAATAACTGGGATCATGGTATCCGCAGGCTTCACTGATCTCCGTAACCTTAAGGTTTTTCTCCAATAACTTCACTGCCTGCTCCATTCGAACTCGGAGCAGGTAATTACTGAAGGTCTCACCTGTCTGCTTTTTAAAGAAGCGGCTGAAATATACGGTGCTAAAGAACATCTTATCAGCAACATCCTGTAAGGAAATGTCCTCATGGAGATGCTCATTCATATATTCCTTGATATCCTGAAGAAGAAATTCATTGGAGGCTTCTTCCTCATTTAATAACATTCCTGAAATCCGCTCCAGAATATCAAGAGCATTATCTTTTAAATCCTGCACATTATGTTGTGACAGTAATTGCTTTAAATTAAATTTATCCGCACTGAGTTGAAGCTTTAAGTAAAGATTAAGCTTATCAATAATTATCTCATACAAATCATAAACATACTGCCCGATATTAGTCGGTGAGTTATCCTTCACATCTTCAAAAACTGACAGCAAGATATCCACCGATTCCTTCTTCTTACCAGATAATATATTGGAATAGAATAATTTGATCTTATCCATAAACTGTACCTGGTCATTTTTTGCTCTGTCCTGATCCAGCTCCAGTTTCATCTGGGATAGTACTTCTTTAAATTCTGCAAAGTTAGTGGGCTTTAGGATATAATTTTTCACACCGTATTGTATGGCAGATCTGGCATACTCGAATTCCCTGTAACCACTGAGCAAAATTACTTTAATGTAAGGTTTATTTTCAAAAATGTATTTTGCAAGCTCTATTCCTGATACGCGGTTCATCTTTATATCAGAAATAATTAGATCTATATCATTTGTTTTTATAAAATCGATAGCTTCTGAGCCATCACTGAAGCTATGCAATACCTTAAAGTCTTCAATTTCGGAATTGATGAAATTCGTAATTCCACTACGGATTACGAGTTCGTCATCTACTGTGATTACCTGATACATACTTCATCTCCTCGTTGAATTTGCTGATATTAATCAGATTATTTTGTGCTGCGTTAAACAAAATCCAACTTATATATTTAACTATAGCACAAGGAAAAATACAAGTAAACTTTATGAATTTTGCTGTGCACTGCAAACGTTAAAGTTCAGCTTCTTTGCATTTAAGTTTTTTGAAACTTATATCTCTACTGAGAATTCCTTACGCCCTTCTACATGCTCCAAAAAGACTTTCTTACCTTTATTCTTAATTGTAATGTGGTATTTGCAGCCTCTGAACTCCCTGTCTATCTTAACTTCCGTCCATTCCTCCGGGATACAGGGAGCTATCTCAAGACCTTCCCACTTTGCTTTGATTCCCAGAATATATTGAGTAGCTGCCAGATACATCCAGGCTGCTGTTCCGGTCAGCCAGGAGACATTTGCCAGTCCGAACTTATCACTTTCCGGCCCGAAGATATTAGAGGCATAGACATAGGGTTCTGCTTTATAACGGTATTCACCGGCCTTATCCTGTACCACCATGGGCAGGAGCTGATGATAGTATTTATACGCCAGTTCGCTTCTTCCTAACATACATTCGGCTATAATAGCCCAGGTATTAGCGTGACAAAAGATACTCCCGTTCTCTCCGCAGCCTTTATTGTAGTGGGTAAGTGGGTCTTCTTTGGTAGGGTAATCCTTCATTGAAGGATGTATCTTCTTAATTCCATAGTCCGTATCCAGATGTTTTTTTACACTGTCCATAGCCTGCAGCTGTTTATCTGGATCTCCCATTCTGCTGATCACTGCCCAGCTTTGGGTATTCAGCCAGATTTTAGCCTGAGCTTCCGCTTCCGACCCTATAAAAGTTCCGTCATCGGTAATACAGCGTCTGAACCACTCACCATCCCAGGCGATGGAATTTATAAGCTGCTTCTGCTCTTCGTATAATCTCAGATATGCTTTACCATCTTCCTTCATAAGCTGTGACAACTGAGCCATCATCGGCAGCACAGTTCCAAACTGCATGCTGGTCCAGATGCTTTCGCCTTTACCTTCTCTGCACACTTTATAAAGCATATCATTCCAGTCAGAGGAAAGCATAAGCGGAAATCCTCGCTCTCCAAGATTCTGTTTGGTAAATTCAATGGACTTTTTGATATGGTTCCAGACAGTATCTTTTCCACCATCATAATAAGGAACTTCCGTTAACAGATAGTCAAGCTTTCCTTCCTCCATTGCAATATGATATACATCCATGACCAGCCATAGATGATTATCGGAGTGAATTCTCTTAATCGGTTCCCAGCCTTCATTGGGATAGAAATAATGGTTGCAATGGCCATCCCTGTACTGCTGGGTGAATAGAGAATTCAACTTCTCCTTCGCCCGGTTAAGATCAAGAGGTATCATTGCCAAAATATCCTGCGCTGTATCTCTGACACCAACTCCTCTAAAGGTACCTGTTGCATAATAACTGATATTTCTGGAAAACTGGAAATTCCTCTCCATCTGATAGGGATTCCATATATTAATCATGGTTTCTGCTTCTTTATCAGGAAGTTCACATTTGAATTTCTCAAAGAAGGCTTCCCAATCCCCGGAAAGGGATTCAAAGGATTTTTCTACAAATCCCTTTTGTCTGCAGCTTTGTACAGATTTCATAACCTCTTCTTCTGTCATAGCTGTGCCAAGGAATATATTTATCTCTTTCTCTTCTCCTGCCTTAAGCTCCACCTCCAGCTGTAAAGCAAAACAAGGATCTCCGCCATATAAGGTGGAACCGGAGCAGGCATTATTCTCTACTCGGCAGGGATTTTCCTCACTTCTGTAGCTGCCGATGAATTCATCCCTGTCACAGTCAAAACCACTGACAGAAACATCACTGGCAAAGTATACTAAAGGGGTTTCAGCTGGTTTTGGCTGTTCCTCCACACCATAATGGTATATTAGGACATCTTCCCTGTTATATACCGATAGCTGGTGCTTATTATAGCATTGCCATTGCAGCTCTCTCATAAATTCCATCATGCCTAATTCCACATAAGGATATATTGTTATTTTCTTATCCTCCGCAGACTTTAATTTCAAATTCCAGATCAGTGCATTTTCATACTTCCCCACCAGATAAGTAGTGGTTACCTCGAGATGATTCTTTCTTGCCTGGAACCTGGTATAACCCATACCGTGAGTGGACTGCCACCAGTCGGGCTTATTCTTACAGGGTTCACTGGTGGGACACCAGATATCCTGACCATCATTAATATAAGTATAGAAACCACTTCTGTCCGTAGGCAGATGAAAGAAACGGTAATGGTTGATTCGAAATATTTGAGGAGATTTATAAAAGGCTACGCCGCCTCCTGCCTGAGACATCATGGTATGAAAGGTACCGTTGGATAGATAGTTCATCCAAGGAGTGGGAGTATTGTAATTATCAAAAGTTATCTCTTTTCTCTCATTATGAAATTGATACATTCAGTTCTCCTTCAACACACTTTAACCATTCTCTGGCCATTAATTCATTACCAGCCATAGTTAGATGGATACCGTCTGGGGACCAGTGTTTTGCCGGTGCTTTCTTAAGTGCTTCCTCGAACATACTGCCAAAGGGTACAAAGATAGTCTGGTATTTCTCAGACAGAGCTTTTACGATGGCTCTTCTCTCCAGCATATGCTTGTTCCATATATCCCAGTTTTCAACAATATCTGTTGAATTCCCTGCTTCATTTATATCGGGTTTTAATAGGAAGGGCTCACAAAGCACAATCTTTGCCTGTGGCTTTGCCTGTTTTACTTCCTGCAGCATTCTGTCAAAGACAAATTCAAATTTTTCTGCATCTGCTCCCATATTCAGTCTTAAGGCATATCCGATATCATTTACTCCGCATAAGATACTTAACACATCAAAGTCAATGTTTAGAGTATCTTCGATCCACCTGCCGTAAAGATCAGAAATTCTGTTACCGGCAATAGCCGTATTTTTGATCTGAATACCCGGATAGTCGCACATTAAGCTGGCTCCCAGGAAATTAACATAACCATCTCCCAGAATCCTGTTTTTGTCTTTTCCTTCTTTGTCTCTATTTGCATCTGTAATTGAATCTCCCTGGAATAATATTGTTTTCATATAAAAACTCCTTTCTGTGTACTCTAGCTCTTATAACCTTACGTACTTCACTGATTCTTTTTTATATTTTTCATGAATAATATAATGTCTTATTTTTTATCTATTGTATAATCACTAACATTATTAAATAATCACTATTGTACTATCACATTTGCAAACATATGGGCACTTGTAAGTGGTGTTACGGAATGAAATAAGGTATAGGGATATCTATACTTCTCTACCTGGGCGGTTTGTGCCTCAATTTCCATCCAGAAGTTTTTTGTGCCTGCTTCCAGCCCAAGCTCTTCAAAAGAAATAGACGCAAAGCCATCTTCACCTCCGGGTATCAGGATTTTCTTTATTTCCTTTACCTTTGGTTCATTTTTAAATACCAGCGTAATTTCCAGAGGACAGCGCAGCTGGGGAGCAAGCTCTAGTCCCTGCTTACCGTTTAACACCGCAGGAACCACTCCAAAATCAGTTTCCTCAACGGAGAATAATACTTCCTCTTCCCTCTTTGGAACTGGAAGCGCTGTGTAGATTATAAGGCTATTGTTACTATCCTTTAAGATATCCGATTGCAATAGCAGATTGCCTTTATAGGTTGAAGCCTTTAACCCCGTGGTTCTTATGTTGTAATAATTAATAAATTCAAATTCAGGTGTTTCCTCCACTTTCTCTGTTTCAGAAAGTATCCAGTCAAGGTTTAGGAAGTGCCAGTCAAAGCATACGTCCACATCTTCTGCCTGTACTGCCAGAACATATTTACCGGGCGGAAGATTTACCTGGTACTCATAGCTTATACTTTCTTCTGCCCCTAAGGTAAAGTCCTGAGGTTCTCTCTTATATTCTCCTGTATGTGCAGGAGAAATCTGCAGCCAGAAGCTATTCTTTTGGGGTTTCTTTCCTGTATTCTTAAGCTCTATACTGACTTTTCCCTGATAACAGCCATTACCTGTTAAGTGAAAATCTTCTGTAATTGTAAGTTTAGAGTCAATGGTCTGTATTTTAGGGGTATCCTCCTGATATTTAAATATTACATTATCCACATACTCCATAGTAAGCAGCCCGCATTCCTTCTCATTGGTTGCCACTTTCCCAAGAATCTTGATATTATCAAAGGTAATATTACTGATACGGGTTTCCTCGTTAAAGCCCTGCAATCTGGATTTGGAAAGGAGCCAGTCGATTCCGGGATTTCCTATGTAGTAGATATCTTTAAAAGTGATATCTCTGATACTTCCCTTTTCTTTATCTCTGTTCCAGACCGAATCCCTGATTCGGATATCGAAAAGCTGAGCCCCCGGTGCGTTCTCAATTCTTATATTTTCAAAGCAGATATCTGAAACCTCAGCCCTGTCTCCATGATGAATACCCATTAAGGGATATCCAGTAGGAGAATGAATAATATCAATGTTCTCAAAACGGACATTCCTGATTTTTTCAGCCCTAAGTTCAACGCCAACCTCCAGAGGTCTTGCAAAGTCGTTCCAGAGAATGGAGTCCTTGAAAGTTACATTATCCACATCCCCGGTATTAAAGGCCTTTACGACAAAGGAATCATCCCATACCCTGGTAAAAATGTTCTGTACCAATACATTTCTTGAACCGCAGATATCTATTCCGTCAGAATTGCCACGGCAGCCAAAGATCTTAACATTATCAATGGTTACATTATCACAGCCAAAAATCCTTAGACTCCAGTCATTGCTGTCAGTAATGGTAATATCCCGGATGCTTACTGCTTTGCAATGGAGAACATCGATACATCTCTGATACACATTCCTGACTTCAAGAGGATATTTTTCCATACTGATAGTACCATAACCGCAGATTGTAAGGTGGCTGCATTGGTTAAATTCCATCTTACCGTTTAGAAAGGCTCCTTCTTCCAGATATATAATGGTATTATCTTTTTCAAATTTCAGGACATCCACGGTATGGATACCTGGCCCGTAATAAATAACATTATCAGCATATTTGTTAAAGTCTTCATACTTGATAGCCTCTGCAAAAACAATGAGGTTGTTATAAAAGCTTCCATTAATCTCAACAGAGAACTTCTTAGCTTCTTCCAGATGAAGAAAGATTTCATGCTCGTTGAAAGTATAATCTAATCCCAAACTAAGCGGCCTTATTACTACGCTTTGAAGAGGTGTTTCTGAATGAATCCGTAAATCTACAGGTTCTTTCATTGTAAATTGTGTATATTCGCTAACCTGTACTTCGTTATAGGGCATGGGAAATATATGTGTTGTTTTAATTTTGATATTTTGATTATTCACAAAGACGGTATAATTCATTTATAAGTCCTTCCTTACAGGTATTCATAGGCCATCTGAACGTTAGTACAAAAATTATGTGAGTGCAAACAATAGAGCATAAATTCCTCCACGTATTGCATAAGCTACTACTTCTTTTTTCATAAAGTGGATTGCTTAAAACCGTAGACAACAACATCATCATCAACATTATTAATGTCAATATCAATATCATCATTATTATCTTTATTATTAATAATGTAATAATGAAATTAATACTCAGCCACAATCATCTGATGCAGCTCAAACTTTGGTACCTTAAATCGTACGGTTCCCTTCTCCTGTGTATAATTTAGCGCAAGCTCTCCGGGAGCAAGATATACCCGCTTAATCTCTTCCATGCAATTTAACTGTACCTCAATCTCGTATAGAGGCTGTATATCTTCTATTACCTCAGTGTTCTTTCCTCGTTTAACCGGAACTCCATACAGCAGATGGACAACCAGACGATTCTTTTGCTTTGCCAGGGTTACGATTCCTTGTGCAGGAAGGGACGTTCTAACAGTCATCTTATCTTTGAGCAACTGGTCAAGAGCATGTTGAACCATCCGCTTTAGAATAAGACTTCCTGTAGTCGCATAATCCCTAAATACCTCCCATGAGATATAGATGCCATCCTTTCCGTTTACCATTCCGGGTCCTGCTTTTTCATTCCTGCTTGGCGAATGAAGATGAGAACAAAAGGCTGCGGCTGTTCTGTTAAAATAGGGATTCTCCCTGCTGCCAAGTTCTTCTCCTGAAACATTCTCTATTTCATAACCCTGTGAATACATAACAAAGGCTGCATTATCAAGGTCTGCTATTTTAAATCCCGGGCGGAAGTAATCCGGGCGGAATTCATTCTCCCCAAGGTAGCGAATACCAAAGTCCAGCTGAAAATCTGTCTTATCTCTATCTAATCCTGAACAGCCAGTTGACAGAAGCCTACCGCCCTGTTCTACATATTGCACCAGCTTATTTTTCAGTTCTTTCTCCAGTAAAATGGTATCCGGTAATAAGATTAATGAATATCTTGTAAAATCCTCTTCCTCATCAATAACATTGAACAGATAATGCCCCTCCAGAAGGATTCTGGCAGCTCCGATATCTGCCAGTTTTGCAGCTTCTACTAAAGCTCTGTCATTTAAATCGCCGATCTTTTCTAAAACCGCTTCAGCAGACAGCACACCAATATCCGCATGATTTTCTGCCTCCACAAGCCAAGGCTCTTTCAGGCTTAATTCCTCATACGCTTTACCAATTAAAGTATAAGTTGCCATATCCATCTCTCCCGACGGATGCAGCTGGTCTCCGATAGAGACTCCCGCTCCATTAGCGATAGAAAGAGAGGCTTCATACCGGAGGGCATTGGGATGCTTGAAGCCCCCGAATTCTCCCCAGGACTGATGGAATTTTCCTGTCATACCCAGATACTCCACACCGAGAATTCTGGCGTAAGCAGCTGACAGCGGGAAATGATCATATCCCCATCCACCGGTAGGCAGGCTTTCCAGTTCCAGATGACTGTTCTTATAAGCCAGATCTCTTCTGCCCCGCCTTATATGTCCTCCATTATGAAATACCGGCAGTCCCGGTTTAACACTGTCAATGGTTTCTCTTACCCGCTTTGCATAATTGTCATATACTCTTTCTGCCAAGGTCATAACATCCTCTTCTTTAAAGGGGTCCATCCCCTCCCGTTCCATAGTCTCTCTGCAATGCTTGCAATAACAGGGCTGAACTCCGATAATGTCTAAGAAGATACCATCGGCTTCATAATTCTCACATACCTCTTTGATCTGATCTAACAAATAATCCAGATATGGTGTATTGATGCATAATTTATGATAGCCTGGCTCCAGAAAGCTTTTGGTCCATAACATGGAATCGTCTTTCATTCTGACGATCCATTCCGGATGCCTGCGTGCAATTTTTTCATCAAAACCTGCGGATAGATATACCGGTGTCTTTACTCCTAGCGCATGTGCTGCCTCTATTTGATTTCCCAGGAGGTCAAAATGAAGATTTGGATGTATCTCATTTGCCTCTGAAGGATGATATGCCCAGCCGTGATGGCATTTTGAAAACAATGTTATGGAGTTGACACAGCCTTTTTGTAAGGCTTTCTGAAACTGCTCTTTGCTGAACTTTTCACCGATTCCTTCTATCTTTTCACTGGTATGAAAGTCCAGATGCACTTGCCTGTATTTCATATTCATTTCACCTCTTATTCTGATGTCTGCTGCCAGCATACTGTATCTGTATCCTTGATAACTTAAAATTTTACTGCCTAATAGCTTCATAAGACTGACGAATTCAGTATTATTATTTTCTTGCTAGCTGTCTCGTCAGCTTCACTCCACAAGCCACCTCCGCTACGTAATGCTTAAATTCCTGCAATCTGATAATATTAATAACTCTGATCAAAAGTTAAAGATACAACCTAGTGTTATAAACTCCTATCCGGTATCACCACTGACACCGATTTACAGAAAACTCCCTGATATAAAACTTCTCTATATTAAATTCACCCCGTAAATACCGGCCTCAGCTCCCCAACTGCTGTTTAGCTTAATTTCGATTTTCTCGATGCCCACCGCGTTGATTTCATGAACTTCATGCCTCTTCCAGTTATCTTTTATATTCTTAGTTATTACTCCATTCTTACAGTAAATCTTTAATTCGTAATCTCTTACCAAACAGTCCGGCAGCTTATCGGTATTGTCATTTTCAAGATAGCTGTCAAAGGTCAGTATAAGTTTACCTGCGTCCACAGGCTCTTTCGCTGATAATGTAAGCGTATGAGGAAAATCTCCTTCTCCAATCCACAGATTAGGAACGCCATAAGGTCTTGTATAAGGCGATACAGCCATAGCAGGCGTAAAAAGCCTTTGTTCCGGAACCATATTCTTAAATAAGATATTTCTATTTTTTTCATAACGGTGATCCAGATAAAAATAACCGGTAGCTTCTTTCAAAGGGACACTGTCATGATTGCATTCTTCAGCGTTATCCTGCGGATACATGCTCCGGTCTTATAATTATGTCATTACTGTCTATCGGGCAGAGTAACCGCTCTCTCATTAACAATCCTTCTTCCATGTCTATAAAATAATCATACACGGAAGAAGGTTATTCTTTGAAGTATCCACAGTTAAATTTTGCAGCTGCTTATTTTTCGCTAACTTATCTGTTGATTACTATTAAATATAAAGTTGTTAGAAATAATTGCTGCTCTTTCTGGATCAATTTCTGTATTACTTGGAAGCTCTCCATTCATCAATCTGGCGCTGAATCTCTTTTGTAACCACATCATCTCCAGCTTTTATCAGCTTATTGACAAAATCTTTATACAGTGCATCTGCATCCGGAGCTGCACCGGAGTTTAAGGTAGTTTTATATTCACCGATTACTGCATTTACCTGAGCAAGTTCTGTTTTAATAGGATCAGTATCCAGTGTAAAGCCTTTAAGCTTTGACGGAGCTGCATCAGCATTTACCTGACTGATGAAATCACTCTGTAAGGTAAGAGGTTTGTTCTCCATGTAGATCTCATAACCGTTAAAGATGTTACCAATAGCCCAGTTGTACTGACCGTAAGGGCTGTCTGCGGTAGGCTGTGAAGTATAACCGATGGGCTGGATTTCTTTGTCGTTGATCTTGTTGTAGTGCTTACCTTCGATACCATATACCATTAAGTTATAGATATCTTTCCCTTTTTCTGTGTTTATTAACTCAATTAACTGCATTGCTCTTTCCGGATTCTTGGAATTAGAGGAGATAGCCATGTTGGTGGCTGCAGCTGCATAAGGGATATAATGTGAATTGTCAAAAGGAATCTTTACATAAGCGGTAGAACCTGCTGCTTCACTGGTTGCGATTTCAGATTCTGTAGGATAATATCCCTGACCTACCAGGTAGTTACCGCCGCCGCGTACTTCATAAATTTCCTGTGATACATTATCAGCAGTTAAGATATCTTTTCTGATATAACCTTTCTGGTACCAGTCGGAATATTCCTTCACAAAAGTCGCATATTCAGGTGTTCTGTAAAGATTGATAGGTGTGTAATCATCGCTGTATATATCAATTTTATAAGGGTTTAAGATCCACTCATATCCTTTTTCCACATGATCTGCAAAGCCGAAGACACCTTTTTGTAAATCACCGCCGTCTTTTATCATCACGATATATTTCTCAAGTTCATCCCATAATTCCTGATCCATCTTCTGATGGGAACCAAACAATTCTGCTAATTGCTCCACATTGATCTGATCTTTGTATTTTTCATATATCTTTATAGGAAACTGTAAAGTAGATACATAAGAAACCATCTGCTGCATGTTTGGTATGCTGTAAAGCTTTCCGTCCACTCTTGATTTATCCAGGATATTCTCAGGAATCTCCTTTAACAGGGAAGGTGCATACTCTTCCATCAGTTTGTCAAGCTCCATATAGGAACCTTTTCTTACTTCCGTTACATAAGGAACCATCCAGCCATGCCATACGATATCAACATTTTCCTGGGAAGCACTGATTAGTTTCCATTTTTCTGCATAATCTGCTGAGGTGATACCCTCAAACTTAACAGTTGTACCGGGCAGATATTTCTGAAGTTCTTCGTTGAATTTATCCCAAACCTCCTGGGCATCCTTCTGCTCGCCAGGACTTAAGAATACCCATTTTAAAGTTACCGGTTCTGCTTCTTTCTCCGGTTCTGTCGTTCCTGTAGGGTCACCCTGCTCTGCATTTGTTTCTTTTGTTTCGTTAGTATTATTCGGCGTATTGCTGCTGCCCTTACAACCTGTTAGGATAATGGAAAACATAAGACAGATTACAACGAAAACTCTCATTCTCTTTAACATAAAATACCCTCCTTTTGATATGTAAACCTCTATTCTTTTACCGCACCTACTGTTAAACCTTTCGCAAAATACTTCTGAAAGAACGGGAAGATGATAAGCATTGGTCCTGCTGCTACTATACACAATGCAAATCTTATGGTCTCAGAAGGAAGCTGCGTCAGATTGATACTGATTCCTGCTACCGGTGCACTCTCTGCCATGTCTTTGATAAACTGTACTTCTCTTAATATCTGCTGCAGCAGATATTGTAACGAAAATAATTCCTTGCTTCTAATATAAATCAAAGCAGTATTCCAGTCATTCCACCTGGCCAGTAGATTCAATAATGAAACTGTGGCAATAACCGGTTTTGACAAAGGCAGTACAATTTTGTAAAACACCTGCAGTTCTCTTGCACCATCAATCTTGGCAGACTCAACAAGTGAAGGCGGCAGTCCCTGGAAGAAAGACCTGATTACGATAATGTGAAATGCATTAGCAAGGTTAGGCAAGATGTATACCCAGATATTATCCTGCAGATGCAGATATTTAGTCATTAATATATAAGTAGGAATCAATCCTCCAGAAAACAACATTGTAAAAATAATAAAGAAAGTTACCGGCTTTTTGTACTTATAACTGGCTCTGGATAATGGATAAGCCATTAAAGTCATTACAACCATACTTAAAGCTGTGGCAACCAGGGAATAAAAAATTGTTACCTTGTAGGAGTTTAACAACTGCCCCGGACTTTTCATAACATACTTATAAGCTTCCAACGAAAACTTATGGGGAATCAATTTATACCCTTCTGTTATAAGTGTCTGTTCATCGGTAATGGACGATGAAATGATTAATATAAACGGTATTATAAAACCCAGTGAAAATATTATAAAAAATATATTAACCGGTAAATTCGCTCTCTTGCTTTTCACGTTTGCCTCCTCTAGAACAATGAATTTTCAGGTGATATCTTCTTAACGATTTTGTTGGTAGCTACTACCATAACAAATCCTACAAAGGATTGGAACAAGCCTACTGCCGTTGTAATTCCAATATCATCACCAGTCTGTAACCCACGGTAAATATAAGTATCTATAATATCGGTGGTAGGATATAATAGTCCCACATTACGGGGTATATTATAAAAGAGACCAAAATCACCTTTGATAATGCCGCCGACATTTAAGATTGTCAGTACGGTCATAAGCGGAACCAGGGATGGTATGGTAATATAACAAATCTGTTTCCATTTGCTTGCCCCATCAATAGAAGCTGCCTCAAATAACTGCTCATCTATTCCCATTAAAGCTGCATAGTACATAATACAACTGAGTCCGACACTTTTCCATATCTGAACCACCGGCAATATAACCACCCAATATTTCGGTTCCAGGTACCAGTTGACGCCTTCCATGCCAAAGAACCTTATAATCTGGTTCATTATACCCATGTTGGGTTCCAGTAAGATATAGGTAATATAACCGACGATAACCCAGGATAAGAAATGCGGCAATATCATGGTAGTCTGGTAAAACTTTAATAGCAGTCTGTTCTTGACTTCATAGAGAAGTATGGCAATGGCTACTGCACAGACGATTCCAAGTATTATGAATACCAAACCGTAACCTACGGTATTTCTGGCAATCCTGAAAGCATCCTGCGAAGTAAAGAAGAACTTGAAATTTCGAAGTCCGACCCATTCACTGCCGAAGATACCTAAGTTGTTACGATAGTCTTTAAATGCAATAATTACTCCAAGCATCGGTATGTAACTGAAAACCAGAAAGAAGATAATACCAGGCACTAACATCATTGACAGCTCAAAATTATCTCTAAACACTCCCCATTTGCTCTTCTTTTTTATTGTTAAATTTACTTGTTCCCTTTTTGATTTCGACATAAACACCAGTACCCTTTCGTTATATTGCATAGTTTTTATCACTCTTACTGAGTTTTATTATATCTCTTCAACAATTCACTAACAATCATAGATATTTAACATAACCGTAGAATTTTAACCAATATAAATTCTACTATTTTTATACCACTAGGAATGTCCACATGAATTTTTGTATAGAATTTAAACAGATTCATATATGATTACTGCGGACTTAAGGTTAAATTGCATAGGAAAATTAGTTAGCGCAATACTATCTGATGATAAATTTTACCATTTGTTAAAAAACTACTTGACAGGTAGTGAACTCTATACTGTAGACTTATATCATACTATTAGGAAAGTGAGGATAATCATATGGAATATGTAAAACTTGGAAACACTGGTTTAGATGTATCACGAATTTGTCTTGGCTGCATGAGTTTCGGTGATCCGATAAATTGGGTCCATAAATGGGCATTAGCAGAAGAAGACAGCCGCACTGTTATAAAAAAAGCCCTTGATTTGGGTATTAATTTCTTTGATACCGCTAATGTATATTCTTTAGGCAGAAGCGAAGAAATCCTCGGACGAGCCTTAAAGGACTATGCAAACCGCGATGAAATCGTCATTGCAACAAAAGTATACAATAAAATGCAAGAAGGTCCCAATGGAGCCGGCCTATCCAGAAAAGCTATTATGAGCGAGATTGATAAGAGTCTGAAACGTCTTGGGACAGATTATGTAGATCTCTACATTATCCATAGATGGGATTATAATACTCCTATCGAAGAAACCATGTCAGCACTTCATGACGTGGTGAAGGCAGGTAAGGCAAGATATATCGGTGCTTCCTCCATGTATGCCTGGCAATTTCAGAAAGCCCTTTATACAGCAGAGAAAAACGGCTGGACAAGATTTGTATCCATGCAGAATCATTTAAACCTTATCTATAGGGAAGAAGAAAGGGAAATGATACCCTTATGCAAAGAAGAAAAAATAGCACTGACACCCTATAGTCCCCTGGCTTCGGGAAGATTGACCAGAGACTGGTCAGAGACCACAAAACGCTATGAAACCGACCGGGTACAAAGAGACAAATACGATTCTACTATTGATGCCGACAGACTGGTGGTGGAAAGACTTGCAGAAGTTGCAGAAAAGCACGGAGTTCCCCGTACCCAGATAGCCCTGGCATGGCTGATGCAAAAACAACCGGTGACAATTCCCATAATCGGTGCTACAAAGATTTCTCACCTGGAAGCAGCAGTACCGTCCCTGGAAGTTAAGCTTACTGCAGAAGAAGTAGCTTATATGGAAGAACCCTATGTACCCCACAGAATTGTGGCTCATAGCTGATTAGCCATTAGACAACTATAGGATTTGTGTGCTTATTCGAACGTAGTTCGTACGTTTATAGCACTCAAATCCTATAAAGCTTTGTTATAGTGTTTAATTGTAAGTCTTCTGTTATTTGGTTTCTGTTATTTGGTTTCTGTAATTAAAGTCCGCATGAACACTTTAACTTTATACAGGTATAAGAGGCAGCATCAACCTTACTTTTGTTCCGTTTTCGGGTGTACTTTCAAGCTTCATGTAATACTCTTCTCCATAGAACAATCTGATTCTCTGATTTATATTATTCAGTCCTATTCCAATTCTCGTATTATCTGATTTTTCCTTGATTTTCGTATCCAACCTGTTCAGCTCTCTTGTATCCATACCAATACCGTTATCTTCAATTGTAATAAATAGGGCAGACTTATTATCTGAGGTCACCTCCACCTTGATCCATCCATTCTTCTTGACGTTTTTCAGCCCATGGGTCACTGCATTTTCTACAATAGGCTGCAGCAATAAAGGCAGCATCTGATATTCCCTGATCCTGATATCCTCCTGAATCGTTATACAATAGCTGATCCTGTCCTCAAATCTCAATTTCTGAATCTGCAGATAGACATCAATATAATTCAGCTCTTTTTCCAAGGTAGTTGAAAAGGTTTCTGTATTTTCCAATACATAATGGATTGCTTGTCCCAAAAGCTTGATAGCTGTGGACACATTATAATCATCGTTCTCAATTGCCAGCATACGGATGGTTTCCAGTGTATTATAAATAAAATGAGGGTTAATCTGGCTGGCAAGCAGCTTAAACTCCATCTTTTGCTGCTGATTGATCAATTCCTTCTGTTTGATAAGAGCTTCATATACCTGCGATTCCTTCTTCTTTATCTCCTGGATCATATATTTCAGATCAAAGAAGGTCTCCGTCAGTTCATCGTCTCCCCGTAAGGTATCAATAATATCATATTCCCCTGCGCTGGCACTGCTCATGGCCTTTCGCAGAGAGATTACCCTGTAACTGAACTTCTTTGTATAAAATAAGATTCCTACTAAAGGTATGACAATGGATACGAGGGTTATGACCACGCACATAACCACAATCTTAAAGATACTGTTGTATGCCTCCAGATCCAGGGTGGTAATATAATAGATATCCTTGGACCGGTAAGCCGGCAGAGAGGAAATATAGCCTAAGACCTTATTCCCGTGATATTTTAGAGCACCTTTATAAGTGAAATATTTTTCTTCAAAATCAATTGGGACCTGCTGATTCTCACCCTGAACGGATCTTGTCGTACTGAAGAAAATTTCGTCCCTGTTCAGAGATACAGCTGTAAAGAGTTTATTGTTCTGTATACGGTTCTTCAGATAATTCGTACTGATCGTAACCACCAGGATAGCCGCATCATTGGTATGTTCATCTGAGTCAACAATGGGAAAGGAACGAATAAAGGTAAGCTGCAGCAAGCTCTTTTCCTTGTTTTCCGGAGTATAATTGACCCAGGCACTGCCAGAGGGTATGGAGACTTTGGAAAACCATTCCTCCTTCACTGCAGGGGTGGCATGTTTAATGTAAAAGCTCTCTGGCAATGAGGTATTGGTCGTATACACGGTAATGGCTGCCAAAGCTGTATTGTTTTTCATATAAGTATCAAAACGGTCGTATGAATTGATCCGGCTGCTGAATTCCGTTTCCTCCGGATTTTTTTCCGTGAGCATTGAGAGCAGGGCTTTATCATTTATAAAATCTTCAGACATATTAAAGATATTCAGGGTACAGTCCAGTAAAATGGATTTTACCCTGAGATTATCGGATTCCAGCTGAGAATAGGTCTGCTGGTATAATGCTTTGGCAAAATAAAGAGTCAGAAATAATCCGATGAAGGCAACCGGTATCACAAGAAAAGGGATAAATATAATATACATTTGTGTCTTTATTTTTATTTTTAATTTTGTTTGCAACGCCGCTCTCCCTGTCCTCACCCCTGCTGCATCTGTCTGCGGTATTCAGTAGGAGTGAGATTTGTGTACTTTCTAAATTTGGTATAAAAATAGTCTACGTTACGGTACCCGACCTTCTCTGCAATGTCATAAACCTTCATGTTATTCTGTTTTAAGAGTTTTATCGAATTCTGTACCCTGACATAATCCACATAATAATTAAAGCTTTTACCGGTTTTTTCGTGAAACAGTTTTCCCAGATAACAGCTGTTATATCCGAACAGACAGGCTATACTTTCCAGTTTCATATTTTCCTTGTAATTGTGCTCAATATAATAGATTACACTGTCAATCACACTGTCATTGCCGGAAACACCCACTGTATTCATGATAATTTCAAACTCCTCAGTAAAAAAAGCAAGTATTTCATAAAGATAATTCCTGGTGGTTATGAAATTGATAATCTGTGTATTGGTAGGAAACAGAATCTTGCTGCCTGCATACAAATTATTTATTTTGTCCTTAATCTGCAGAAAAAGGTCCGATAAAGACAATTTGATATCAGGTATATTAATTTCACACCTATTCAGCTTCTTTTCCAGTTCGTGCAGTGTTTCCACCAACAGATTCCGGTTGTGGGTCTGTATATAATTTACCAGCAGATTGAAGAAACTGTTTATCATATCATGGTCGAAAGGAAGCTTTTCGCTCTTATCCTCCTCTTTATCAAGGCGTCCAATAGTATGCTGGTCCTGGACACAGAAAAAACGCCTCTGCATTAAGAATAAGGCATCCAGATAAGAGGTGCGTATTTCCGTGACTTCTGAAACAGTTCTTCCATAAGAAATAAACAAGGTATCTAAAGGTGAACCCTTCTGTGGTTTGAGATCATATTCAAATTTCTCAATAAACCGGTTGAACTGGCCGATGGCAAATTCTCCTTTTAGAATGATGACCTGATTCTCCTTGATCGTCACACTTTCAAGTGAATTACTATTCTGATTGGTGACTCTTAATATTTCAGAGAAATTATAGGAAATATCCGCTATGTTGTGACTGTACTTCTCATAGATCAGCACCTGGAAGATATTCTCTGTCATATGCAGATCCGCTAAATTAATCCTCGAGATATCCGCTTCACCGTTAATGAGATCCCTTAAGATGGCAAACTTTGCTTTTTCACGGTAATGGCTGACCGTCCTCTTCTCCCTGGCTTCTTCCTGCAGCTCATGAGATATGGAATTCAAGGCTGCTTCCAGCTCCAGCTCATTGAGTGGCTTGTTCAGATAAAATTTAACATCATACCATATAGCTTCCTGGGCGTATGCGAAATCAGAAAAACCGCTTAAGATAATTATCTTTCCTTTATAATTGCCTGCTCTGGCCTTTTGAATAACCTCCAGCCCGTCCATAAGCGGCATCCTTATATCCATCAGTACAACGTCCGGATTGTGGTTCAACAGGCAGGACAGCGCTTCTTCCCCATCCGAAGCTTCTCCAATAATATGGTAGCCAAGCTGTTCCCAATTGACCACTTTCTTTAATCCACGTCTGATGATTGCTTCATCATCTGCTATCAGAACTGTGTACATAAAACACCCCCATAAATTCTTGCATACCTTTATTTATCAATTGCTGCTCGTGCCTGTTTCTGCTGTTCTACATTCTGCAGATCAATATTTAAGACCTTTTCATATCCTAATCCCATGGCAATGTCCTTCATTTCCTGTATTAACCGGCTAAATTCCTCCTCATCCTTCGCAAACACTGACTTCCAGGAATATTCAACAATCGTTGACCGGATCTGAGCCCGGATAGTGGTGATATCCGGATCTTCCGGCGATACGGCATAACCGCTGCCTACAGATATAACGGCCTGATTGTTTTTATAAAAATACTCAGTAGCATTCTTAGCCTCCATATGAGCCTGCCAGTCCCTTTCCATATCCGTAAGGGTTAAGGATATATAATTATCCCACATCAGATAGTTGTAGGGGTAGCCAGTTTCAGGGTTGATCTCACCATCTGATACGGCTTTAAAATTCAATCTTTCAATACCGTCAAAATACGTACCGCCGCCATATTCCTCCGGCATCAGGGTCTTATCACCATTGGTCAGGCATTTGTAACCAAAGTTTGTAAGTACCGGCTTTCCGCCTTCTACATCCCACATAAGTCCTTTTATACCGGATAAACTGCCGGAATAAGCTACTGTCAGACCTTCCGGCGAATATAGCCAGTCAATAAAGTCCATTAACCTTTCCGGGTCTTTGGCTTTACTGCCTATCATAATGGAATTATACGGATTTCCTTTGGTATAGCAGCCCCAGTCATACAGTTGAAAATCCTCGATGGCAGCCGTGTTAAACATCTTGCCGGAAGAGGTATGATCTGCTGTATTGTATCCGGATGACTGCCAGGACCAGGGTGACCACAGTACTGCACCATCCTTGTATTTCTTTGATAAAGCATCAAAATTCTGAGTAGTTGATTCCGGATCCAGCAGTCCCATCTGATTTGCCTGAAAAAAGAATTTAAGACCCCTGATATACAAAGAATCCTCCGCCAAAGCGCTCTGAGGTTCCTCGGAATCGTCTGCTTTTGCATAGGCATAACCAATCGGTGCATAACCATACATATAAGGTATCTGATTAGCAGCTCCCAGGTAGTCACTGTCCCAATCCTTAAAAAGAGAGAAAGCATAGACCTTTTTACCGGAATCACTGACTCCGGCTATGTCCTGCATCGCTTTCATGACCGGCAGCATATCCTCCAGGGTCTTCATTTTCGGGTATCCCAGCTGCTTATATAGATCCCATCTGATATAGGTTCCAAAATTCAAAACCGCACCACCCAGATTCATATCTGCAGGTCTTTCTGATATTTCCGACGGGATTGTCCAGATTCCCTCCTCTTTTGCAAGTGTTTTGTTGGTATATTCAATGGCAGTCTGATATTTAGAAAGATTCTTTTTTCCCTCCATAAACTCCGTCATATCAATAATCAGTCCAGCCGTAACGAGATCCTGAAGCTTTCCGCCGGCTGCCGAAGTAAGGATAAGATCACCCAGATTCCCTGCTGCACTGCGGGTCTGAAGCAGGGTTTCACCGCCTCCTGCCACATTTGGTGCAATAATATTTAGTTCCATGTTAAATTTATCTTTGATTATCTTCGCAAACCACCCCGACTGTATTCCCTGATAATTGGATTGGGAATCGAAAACGTCCACCGTTATGAATTCTTTGTATTTCGCCTTTCCTTCATTCCCGGAATCCTTATCTTTATCACCGGCAGTGTCTGTATTTCCCCAAATCTCTGCGTTTTTAGTATTATAAGCACAGCCCTCTATCATAGTAACAGCCAGCACCAAACATAAGAGAATGCCCATAAGCTTATGTTTCTTAACCATATAATAACCATGCCTTTCCCATAACCTGCAAACCTTCACTAAAACAGCACCAGCTCCCATTACATGCCGTTCCTGCTTACAGATGTAACAGTGACGAAAATCAGGGTATGACTTAGCTTATCAATAATTCATATTAACTGCCAAGAGTATGTTTCAGTATTTATACAATTTATTATATGACAAATTTCTTTTAATAAAAAGTGTAATAATTAAAGTTTTTTTCTCTAATAATATGACCTTTTTCACAAATAACAATAGCCTTCCTCCACACAACATCCTATACCCAGATCCATTGTGTGAAGGAAGGCCATCGGGACTTCTTTCTTATTTTTCTTATTGGACTATGCTGCCATCTGCACAGAACTTTCTGTCAAGAATAAACTTAGGAATTCCCGTTAATCCCGGGTGTTTTATCAATCTGCTTTCTTAACCATCCGGTTAAGGTATGAGAATTGTCACAGCCGTATTCCCAATACATCAGTCCAAGGAGACCTTTCTCCTTCACATACTCTACTTTTCCTTTCAGCGACTCTCTGTCATCATAGCTTATAAAGGTATCTCCGTTGAACAGGTAAGGGGCTTTTGCTTCCTCATCCCAATAACGGACATATCCATTCCTGTCAATATAATTTTCAAGGAGGCTGTGATAGGCAGGGCCGTAGCCTCCGGTCGTGGCTGCCATCTGATGCAGACCATGCTCAATATCTGGTACGCCTTTCCATTGTCTGGAATAAAAGGCTGCACCGATTACCAGCTTTTCCTTTGGAACTCCTGCCTGGATAAAGCATTCCACCGCACGGTCCGTACTGGCAGGAAAGAGATCTCTTTTATTGGAATACAGACTGGTATGATGACCTGTAAAATTCTGAAAACCTCCCTTTAAATCGTAAGTCATCAACTGCACATAATTCAGATACTTCTGCGCATTCTTCATATCGGTGCAGGCAGTAAAATATTCACCCCCGCCTGCCGCAATGGTCAGCAGATAATCCTTATGTCCTGCCCCATCAAGTCCTCTTCTGAAGTCTTCCAGTAACAGGGTAAAATTCTCTTTGTCTTTTTCGCTTCCATCGATACCAGCCACCCGGTAACAGGGATATTCCCAGTCTATATCTATTCCATCCATATTATATTCTCTTACGAGCTCTACCGCAGAAGCGGCAAAACGTATTCTCTTTTCCCTGGTCATGGCAGCCTCTGAAAATCCGGCAGCTCCCCAGCCTCCCATGGATAATATAATCTTTATATCCGGATTCTGGGATTTTATCCGTGACAATACAGCTTTACATTCGGGATGATTCCATTCCGCTACCCCCTGGTTTATACGCCCGAAAGCTATATTGATCACATCCAGACTCTTACTATCTTCTGCAGTCACCTCATTCAGATCTCTGGTGCCGACATATCCGATTAACTTACCCATTATCCGTATTCTTTTCCTCCGTTTCTTTCAATAAGTTATAAAGTATGTTCTTTCGTAAATCCTATCAGCTCCTTCACCGTAGTAAAGGCCAGGCCGGTTACCGTATCCGCACAGCCATAATAAAGTGCAATCCGCCCTGTATCCTTATCTGTAAGAGCTGCACAGGGGAATACCACATTGGGCACATCACCCACACACTCATAATATTCCTCCGGCCCTAAGACATAATATTTAGAGCGGTATTTTACCTTCCAGGGCTCATCAAGATCTAATATGGCCGTGCCTACACGGTATACAAAGCCATTACAGGTATGTATTACTCCATGATAGATCAGCAACCAGCCCTCCTCGGTCTCGATAGGAATGGGTCCGGGTCCGATCTTGGTTCCCTGCCAGGCAGATTCATCGCCCTTTACAGGAGACATAACATGTCTGTGGTGTCCCCAGTATTCCAGATCGCTGCTCTGACTATAGAAGATATCCCCAAAGGGCGTATGTCCTGTATCACTTGGTCTGCTGAGCATGGCATATCTGCCGTTTATTTTTCTGGGAAACAGGACACCGTTACGATTGTAGGGCAAAAAAGCATTTTCAAGCTGGTAAAAGGTCTTAAAATCAAAAGTATAACCAACGCCGATGGTAGGCCCATGATAACCGTTGCACCAGGTTATATAATACCGGTCTTCCAGAAAACACACTCTGGGGTCGTAACGGTATTCCCTTTTCAGGATTTCCATGTCTTCTCCTAAAAAGGTAATGGGTTCTGCCTCAATCTTCCAATGGATACCATCTTCACTAAAACCCGGAAAGATATCCATGCTAACCGCTTTGCTGTCACAACGAAATACTCCTGCAAATCCATCCTTAAAAGGAATTACCGCACTGTTAAAGATACTGTTGGAACTTGGTATTGCATCCCTCTTAATGATGGGATTATCCTCGTAACGCCAGATTGGTTTATCATACCCCTCCGGTTTCTCCTGCCAGGGAATGGATGGCAGGGAATTTCCTATTATTCTACTCATTATATTGTCCTCCTTGCAGTTTTTGCTGTTCCAGTAGTTTCAGCACAAATTCCACACTACTGTCTGATTTCGGGAGCTGATTCCAATTCCAGTTTATATACTCTGGCAACAGGAGTCTCATTGCCCTCCTTCCAGGGTACTGTTACTTGAATTCCTCCACTTATTCTTTCAAATCGTATGTTCTCACCAGTATCGACCAAGGTCACCTTCTTAACCCTTCCATCATAAGGAAGCAGCACCTTATCCGGAACGTCGTCGGCTTCTGCAAATAGTTCCAGGGCGTATACTACCTCACCTTTTCTGGTAAAAGCAACATTATCCACCTTGTAAGGCGCACAGATCCTGGTGCCGTAAATAGCTTCCCCGTAAATCTTAAGCCATGCACCGATTCCTTTTAAAGATGCAACCGCTCCCTTTGGAAGCCGCCCGTCCGGCTGCGGCCCTACATTGATTGCAAGATTACCTCCCTTTACAACAATGTCTGTCAGCAGATGGATCACTTCTCTGGGTGTTTTATAGGTATCCTCATAAGCAAAAGAAAAAGAAGTTCCAAGAGTAATACAGCTTTCCCAAGGGACAGAAAGCGGTTTTTCCGGCACACACTGCTCCGGTGTAATATAGTTTTCGTAAGCACCGCCAACAGTTCTGTCGGCACACAGCATTCCAGGCTGCCAGGTCCTGATCTCCTCAATGGTCTCACCAAGGCGGATATCCTGACCATTCTCTTTGCATACCCAGCCGGCATCAAACCACATGATATCCAATTTTCCATACCTGGTTGCCAGTTCTTTCACCTGATTCCGGGTAAATTCAACAAATCTCTCCCATTCCTCCGGCTGTTCTGATGGTTCATAGGATGGTCCCCTCCACATATATTCGCTACGCGGATAACCTTTAGCCCAGTAACTGTCAATATGCCAATCCGCTTTGGAAAAATAAGCTGCTATGCCGATTCCTTTCTGACGGAAAGCCTCGAATAAATGCCCGCAGATGTCTGCATACTTATGGCTGTGAAAGGGACAGTCCGTTCCCGTGATCTTATAATCGGAATAACGGGTATCCCACATACAGAAACCATCATGGTGTTTTGTGGTAAACACCAGATAACGTATCCCCGCCTCTGCTGCAATATCTGCCCATTTTTCCGGTTCGAACCGAATCGGATGAAAAGTTTTATTCAACTCAAAATACTGCTTCTTGAATTCCTCTCCGCTTACTTCCCAGTCAATCCCCGTTCTGGACCAATCCGCATCTGCATCGGAAAGTGCCCAGGACTCAACGACTCCAAGCTGGGAATAGGGTCCCCAATGCATCATTAATGCCAGCTTTTGATCCTGAAACCACTCCAGCTTCTGGCGCACTTTTTCATCCTCAGGCCATACATATTCCTCAACAGCACTATAGTTGTGGACACCCTGTTCGACTCTTTCCTGTTCGATTCTTTCCTGCACAGCTTCTTCTCTATTCTCCTGAATCTCTGTCACTCCGGACGCTGCCTTCCAACTATCTGCCTCGAACTTTTCTGTTTCATCAGGGGAGTTCAGAATAACCTCTAAATTTTTTTCCATCTATGCCACCTATTCCTTTTCAAACTGGAATCAAAATACTATCTTTCATACCACTAATATAACTATTGGATGTTAACAAATATGTATAAGAAGACCGGAGAAACTGCCATTCGGTTCCCCCCCTGCCGGAAAGCAAGAAAAGCATATTACCAACGAAACAGTAATATGCTTTCCACCGGTATCCTCTATTTAACCTCTGTTGTGAATATCAAATCTTCGATTGATATTTCTAAATCCGCCTAAATCCCAATAACCACAGTGCTTAACACAACTCTGCTTTTTGTTATTCTGCTATCCCTTCAATACCGCGCATTTTGACCCATTCCTCCAGTCCAAGGGCATTAAGACCGTCTGTATAGGCTTTCCATTGAGCGTCATCATTTACATCCAGCTCTCCCGTAACAAACAGAGCCTGCTGCTGATTAAAGTAATCTGTAAGCGCTGTACTGATATCGGAATATCTGTCAATATCATCAAGAGCTATCCAATGGGAGGGAATGACCTCTTTTGTCAAATTAGGCTCATAGGTATTCTCCATAGCCTTTTTCTCATCATAAAGAGGACTGTCTTCTACGAACTTATAACCTGCAGGAAGATATTTTGGCAGAGCCTGGGGCCATAAGTTACTCCAGCTGACCTTTTCCTGCTGATCAGCCGGAAGTGTTGAGGTATCAATTGCTCTATAACCATTTCCTTCCTTCATTGTAACTACACCTACAGGACCTCTGCTGCAGCCGATACCATTTTCCAGAGCAAAGGCATTATCGAACCAGCGGCAGATAATTTCAGGATTTTTTGCTTTATCGGTAATAACAGCCTGCGTTCTGAATACACTGAAGCCGTTGGTATCTTTTAACCAGATACCGCCTTTGTCGGTATTAAGGACAGGAAGCACGTCAAATTCGCTTTTTTCCGTAGTCTGAACAATGCCGGAAAATTCGTTGCTTCCATAAGCAATGGATACACCATAAAGGTCTTTATTTCCTTTACCTTCCCAGGTGGAGCTGTCCTGTGTAAAGAGTTCCATATCTACCAGTCCTTCTTTATATAGACCGTTGAACCAGCTTAGGAATTCTCTGTATTGCTTGCTGATGCCGCCGTATATGATTTTATCCTCTTGAATGGCAACACCATATTTGTCCATGGGTAATCCAAACCATCCGGTCATAGCTTCTATGTGTTTGTTATTGGGATCTGCTGAAAAAGGAATCTCATCGTTAGCGTCACCGTTTCCGTTGGCATCCTTTTCCTTAAAGGCTCTCAGGACTGCTGCAAATTCCTCTGTTGAGGAAGGCATCTCCATCCCTACATTTTTAAGCCATCTGCTGTTGATATAAGGAGAATAACTAACCGTCGTATCACCGGTTACATATGGAATTGTATAAATGTGTCCGTCCGGTGCTGTCATCTTCTCTCTTACTCCCGGTAAATCCAGGATAGCAGAAATATTAGGGCAGTATTTCTCAAAATAATCTTCCAGCGGAATGAAAATACCCTGCTTTACTCCATAGGTGAGTATCATACTGTCATTTAAGGTCCAGCCGCCGATAACATCGGCATAATCACCGGAATTAAGATCCAGGTTCAGTCTCTCTGTGGCAGTTTCATACGGAAAAAACTTCAGAGTAACATCTACATTCGTTTGTTTCTTGAACTCATCTAACATGTAAAATTCTCCTGATTCACTGGAGTCATCCACAAAGATCGAGAAGCCATATGTACCTTCATCTACCAGGGGAAGTCCTTCTTTGTTCATAAGTCCGTTAATCTTACCATTTTCATCGGTAGTATCTGCTGAAGCGCCTGCTCCTGCTGTCTGGCTGCTGCCATCCCCACTGTTTCCTTTGCCACAGCCCCAAAATACAGTTGTGCACATGGTCATAGCCAATAAGAGTGCCATTGCTTTCCTTTTCATAATAATTGCCTCCTCTTTTATTTTTTTATGTATACCGGAGCATAATAAAACACCGGCAAATAAACTTTTCCTTTAAGGGTGTGTCTTAAAATTCATTGCACCATTCTGAATACTACGCTTCGCGGTATCTGCGTTACAATTTTAGACATACAGCTTAACCCTTTACTGAACCGATCATCACTCCTTTTACAAAGTGCTTTTGTATAAAGGGATACAATAACAGTACCGGAATACTGCTGATTATAATGAGGGAGTATTTCATGACATCAATTAGCTGCTGTTTCTCACGAAGGGCATCTCTGGCAGCCTGAGTGGTCGCTGTCTGAGACAGCGCGGTCTCATTTGTAATGAGGATATTCCGCAGCACCAGCTGCAAAGGGTAGTGATCTTTGTCAGAGATATAGACCAAAGCCGAGAAGTAGGAATTCCAGTGTCCTACCCCATAATACAGCACCAAAATAGCAATAATGGCTTTCGATAGCGGAAGGGCAATCCGAAAGAAGAATTTGCCTTGGGAACAACCGTCTATCTCAGCTGCCTCATACAGTTCTTCTGAAATGTTTGACTTAAAAAATGTTCTTGCGACGATCATGTTATAGACACTTAAGCATCCCGGAAGGATAAGTGCCCACATGGTATTAAGCAGATGCAGGTTCTTAACCACTAAATAGGTCGGAATCAGACCGCCACCAAAGAACATAGTTATCATATAAAATATGGTAATTGGCTTCTTTCCGCCGAAGGCATTCCTAGAAAGTGCATAAGCCGTCGGAAGGGTAACTGCCAGGTTGACTACAACTCCTGAGATCGTATAAAATACTGAATTCACGAAACCTCTCATTACAGAACTATTATGAAAGACCTCCTTATAGCCCTTTAGGGTAAATCCGATAGGCTTCCACAGAACATCACCGCTTGATACGGCACTTGGACTGCTGATGGAGGAAATAATCACCCAGTACAGGGGATAAGCTACAATAATTAAAACTAACGACAGAACAAGAAATGTCACAGTATCAAATATTACATCCTCCCTGCAGCGTTTTGTTCTCTTTTTACTCTTATCCATTTTCTTTCCTCCTACCACAAGCTGTTGCCTGAGAGCTTATCAGCCGCTTTATTAACGGCTACAAGCATGACCAGGTTAATCAACGTATTAAACAGTCCGATTGCTGTTGAATAAGATATGTCATTATTAATCAGACCCACCTTATAGACATAGGTAGATATAATCTCCGATACTGTCAGATTCAGATTATTCTGAAGCAGATAGGCTTTCTCAAAGCCTACAGAAAGTATACTTCCGCAGCTCATGATCAACAGGATGGTTGCCGTAGGCAGAATAGAGGGAAGATCTATGTATCGTATCAGCTGAAGTTTGGTGGCTCCGTCACAACGGCCCGCTTCATGGAGTTCAGGACTAATACCGGATAAGGCTGCAAAGTAAATAACCGAGCTCCATCCCGTACTCTGCCAGACTCCCGTCCAGACATATATGTGCCTCCAATATTCTTTCTTCGCCATAAAATTAAAGGTATCAAGCCCCAGAAACTCCATTATGTGATTGATCACACCCACAGAAGGTGAAAGAAACAGGATGATCATACCGCACATGACAACGGTTGAGATAAAATTCGGTGCATAGGTAACTGTCTGTATTACTTTTCGGTACCTTTTATGCCGGAAGGAATTCAACATCAGTGCCAGAATAATTGGAATCGGAAAGGATATGAGGAGCCCGTAGAGGCTCAGTACCAGAGTATTTCTTATGGTTGAATCAAAATAAGGGGATTCCAGGAATCTCTTGAAATAATACAGCCCCACCCAGGGGCTGCCCCATATTCCCTCTCTTCCGTTATACCTCCTGAACGCAAGTTGAATTCCGTACATAGGAATGTAACTGAAGATAAAGGTTAATACAATACCCGGAAGGCAGAACATCCAAAGTGAAAGATCTCTTTTAAATATCCTGAGTGTATGGCCTTTTTTCTTTTTTGTTTTTGAACTCATTTTCTTACTCATCGTATATTCAGGAACACCTGCATATAGCCACACAATAAATGCAAAGCTGCCTGCATTCTATTGCAAAAACAAGAAAGAGCGAAAGAATGGCTTTTGTGGCATCCTTTCATCTAAAATTTTCTTCCACTCCCGAAACCGCATAGCATTGTGAACATTTTTAACATTATTTAATTTCCATAATTTTGTTTGTTGATTTTATATAGATTTTAACATCTGTTCACTTTTATGTCAATATGTTTTGTAAAAACGTTCTAACATTTTAACATTCTACAAAAAACAGCCTTAAATATTTATTTTTTAAAGTATTTTTATCCCATTTGACAAAAAGCTCAATTTCACCTTTTTATAGAACATTAATCTAGTACAACAGGCTTATCCGCTGTATTTTCTAATTTTCTTTCTCAGTCGCCTCATAAGTCCTAAACTTGCAGTAATGGATTTTTTTCTATTTCTTAGGTATTTTTGTTCAATTTGTTAAGTATTTATTGTAAACACGTTCACTGGATGTTATAATAAGATTATATTCGGCGCCATTGTTCAAGCCCTGTTTTAAATAATAATTGAAAATATAGAAATGAGGTACGCTATGAAACCTGTAAGAATTCCGATACCGGCAGTGGGTTTTAATCCTCCGATTTACCATTGCCGCAGAGCCGTAGAGCCTTTTACCTTAGACGGAAGACTTGATAAACCTTTTTGGGAAGCTGCTCCCTATACCTCTCCTTTTATCGATATTGAAGGCGGACATATGCCTGTCCCCAGATTCCGGACCCAGGCCAAAATGTTGTGGGACGACGAGAATCTGTACATAGGTGCAAGGCTTGAAGGTGATGAGATATGGGGTACTGTAGACAAGAGAGATGCTGTGATCTTTCAGGACAATGATTTTGAGGTCTTTATCGACCCGGATTCTGACACACAGCAGTATTATGAATTTGAGATGAACGCCTTGAATACTGTATGGGATCTCTTTCTGCCTGCTGCTTACCGGGATAAAGGAAATGCCATCAATGGCTACGATATCCACGGCTTACGAACCGCAGTGTTCCTTGACGGCTGCGTAAATGATCCAACCGCTTCTAATAAGAGCTGGTCTGCCGAGATTGTTATCCCTTTTGCTTCAATTATAGAATGCCTGCCTCATAAGCGTGCTCCGGTAAAGGGTGAATTCTACCGCTTTAATTTCTCCAGAGTACAATGGAAAACCGATGTCATAGAGGGTATCTACCAAAAGCGCACAGATCCAGCTACAGGAAACTTCCTCCCGGAAGATAACTGGGTCTTAGCACCTACCGGAGTAATCAATATTCACTATCCTGAATTATGGGCTTTTGTATTTTTTACAGAGACAGCAAAAGACGAGGTCTCCTGTAGTATCCCAGAAGACGAATACCGTAAATGGGAATTGAGGAAGCTCTATTATGCTCAGAATATCTGTTTGGATTTAAACGGCTGCTATACAACGGATTTAAAGACACTAACTGCAATTCTTGAAAGTTATGCTCCCAATCACATTAACCGCAGTGTAAAGCCCTTACCTTATCAAATAGAAACCACCTCTCATACCTTTGAAATTTCCTGCCCCTCCGCTCTCCCTGGTAAAACTGTAATAATTTATTCCGGAGGTAAAGCAGAAGTATGTTAAGCAGAAATGTTCATTATGTTCATGATGTATTTGAAAAGGAACAAAATTACTGGTATAATAACAGTAAATATTTCTATTATACATTGGCAGCTTCGAGTGCAGCACTGGTGTTATGTTGAAAGAAATTAAGATGATAGAAAGGACGCCACAATATACTTCTTTCAAATTGTATTATTTGTGGCAGTACCGCAGGCAGGCCTGTGGTATGCAACGGGAAAAACGATGAAAAAGATAACCCTGCAAAAAATTGCAAATTCCCTTGGTGTTTCCCGTACAACGGTATGGAAAGTATTTAGCGGACAGGAAGGCGTTTCTGCTGAACTTAGAAACAGAATTATAAACAAAGCCCAGGAGCTGAACTATATTTTTCCGGAAAACTTTGATACTTCTCCTTCCTTTGATGCTTCTCCTTCCTCAGCAGCCTCTTCTGAGGAGCCTGCAGCAAATATTGCTGTTGCCGTATGCCGTCCGGAGACCTCCATCTTCTGGATGACCATTATACACCAGATCGCCAAGGAACTTTCCCACCATAATGTAAACCTGGTTTATACCTATCTGCCTTCCACTGTCAGTGGTAATTATACACTTCCTGCCTCTTTCACAAATGGCAGCACCCACGGAATTATCATTATGAATGTATACGATACCCAGTTGCTACGATTACTTGCAGCCACTCCGGTTCCCAAGGTATTTCTGGATACCTCGACTTTGGTCCCTCCCACAGAGTTGAACGGTGACCTGATACTAACCGAAAACCGTACAGGAATTTCCGCCATAACGGAGCACCTGATACAAAAGGGACGTAGGTCTTTTGGTTTTATTGGTGATATCAATTATGCCCACTCAAATTATGAACGTTTCGAGGGTTTTCAGAATACCTTACTTCGCCATGGTCTTTCCTTTAACCAGAAGTTAAGCCTTACTGGCGCAATTGGTATCGATACCTACAAAGAAGAGATTGGAGCCTTTCTCGATGCCCTCCCTCATATGCCGGAGGCTTTCGTCTGCGCAAATGACTATGTGGCATGTATATTGATGCAGCTGCTTCTAAAGCGTGGAATTCGCATACCAGAAGACATTGCGCTCTCCGGTTTTGACGCAAATACAGAAAATCCTCTGGCAGAAAATCTGACCACGGTACAGGTATTCAATCAGAATATCGGCTTTCGCCTGGCTCTGCAGATTTTATACCGGATTAAATACCCAACCGTTCCCCATGAAATCATTTATATAACTTCCAAAGTTATCTTCCGACGATCTACGGGAGATTTTGAAACTTAACCTCCAGTAACCTAGTAATTGCCGTATTAATCAGCAAAAAGCTGCCACAAAAGTCCTATTTTGTGGCAGCTTTTTTCATTATTTATATGTTTTCTTTCTGTACCAAAAGCAAAAGAATCGTATATTACTCCTGTGTATCCTGCTATAAGTTCTCCAACACCTGTCTGGCTTTACGGATTTCTTCCTCCCTGGTACGATAAACCGTATATTCACTGAGAGAAGGCAGACCCATATTCACTTCTTCCTTCCGATAACTCATAGCACTGTCCAGTACAGCCTTACCGGACATGTGATAGCCCTTTACACCGGATACCCGGTAGAGGGTAGGAATCACCTCAGCAGTAACACCTCCTCCTGCCTGAATACAGATTCTTTCCAGACTCTTTTCCTTCAGCTCTTTTAAAAGGACTGCTCCTTGTGTACATAGATTTTTCTGTCCCGAGGTAAGAATGGTATCCATTTCCAGACTAATGGCCTGTTCCAGCATATTAAAGGGATCAGCACACATGTCAAATGCCCGGTGCAGGGTAACAGACATCTCTGTGTTCTCCTGCCAGTACAGATTCCACCGAATCTGCACAGACTTCCAATATAAACTCTTTCATCCCAGCTTTTCTCCGCTTTTCCTCTGTACTATTCGTATTATAATCCTTATATCAGGCTTCTATATCAATTTTCACTCCTACTATTGAGCCACTAACTTTGCCTTAAAGTATACTACAATACAGCTGGAATGAATAGCAGTTTTTCTTACAGCCTATTGCCAGTCAACCGTCACCGTGGCTGTGCCGGAAGCAGGTGTTGTAACAGAATGATTGTTTCCGCTCTCCCAGGTCACATTTCCGCTGCTGTCCTTCTTAATAAACTTATACTCTATGGTTTTCCCCGCAGGAACATTTACATCCATGAACCAGGTAGGATATACTCCTATGGTTGTCGTTGCATTGTAGATAGGACCGATAGCCTTGGCAGAATCCCAGTTACCAAGTTCATAGCAGCTTCCCACAAGATATACTCCCGTTCCCCAGGAGGTAGTCACATTATTAACCTTAAACCTTACAGAAACCTGATCTCCGGTCAACACCTCAAAACCATCATAGGGGATAGTTGCAAGTCCCGCGGAGGTAGTTACTAAAATATTGTAATTTCCAGCAGTTACATTAGGAACAGTTACCTTAATATGCGTATCTGACCAGGAATTCACAACTGCCGCAGCGGTGCCAAACTTAACGGAACCCGCCACAGTTCCAAATCCTTCTCCGGTAATCGTTATAACATTACCTGCTTTTCCCATGTTGGGATCCACATTGCCTATAATCGGTGTGGATTCACTCGCTGCCGTATACTGCCATACTGCGGATTCACCTGGCGCAAGGTTAAAGGCTCCTACGGACTCGTTGCCTGCTACAGTAATACTGTTGCCTCCCAACAATCCCTGCATGACATCACCATATGTACCAGCCGGGAGATTGGTATATAAACCTGTTATATCATAACCGGTGGTACTGGAACGATTAACTGCGGTTAACACTACACTGTTTCCGAATTGCCTCTCATAAATAAATACATCGCTGTTGGTCCAACGCTCCTGTGTCGCGCCATAAGCAAGCGCCGGATTGGATTTGCGTAAGGGAGCGATTCTGCTGATAACCTGATAAGCCGTTGAAGAGGTACTGAAGGAAGTCATATCTCCGCGGTTATATGGATCCTCCGTACCTGTGAGATACTGTTCCGTTCCATAATAAATGTTTGGTACACCACGAGAGGTCAGAAGAATTACATATGAATTTTCCACCGCTCTTGCACTGTTCCCAGATAAAGTCATAAAACGGCTCATGTCATGGCTGTCCATAAAAGTCACCTGATCATTGACCTCTTTAAAATCCGTACTGGTATCGGTAATCACCTCGCTGATATCAAGCATAGATCCAGTCTTGCTGCCCAAGGCATTACGCAGTGCGTTGGCAAATCTGAAATCCAACAGGCTCATTCCCGAATTATTTGCAAAATTCGAAAAGTCCCTATCATTTGTTGTACCGCCGTAATACCATTCACCAAAAGTAAATACACCTTCCTTGGAATAGATACTGCTGAGCCAGTTCTTCTGCCAGCCAAGGGACATATGCTTTACTGCATCTACACGGATACCGTCAACCCCAAGATCGAGCCATAGATTTATAGCATCCTTCATATAAGTGTCAACCGTACTATTCTGCTGGTTTAGGTCAGAAAGTCCATAAATGCTATGATAGATACCGTTTTCAATAGTGCTGAAATCGGACCATTCCTTTTCATGGTTAAATATTTCCTGGGTATCATTAGAATATGTACTTATCAAGCTGCCATTCCGGTATAAAGCTCCGTCTTCGCTATATACAGCAGTGGAGGTATGATTTGGCACAAAATCAATGACAATCTTAATTCCATTTGCATGAGCCACTGATACCAATTCTGTGAAATCACTTAAGGAACCAAAGGCAGCATTGGTCTGAAAATAATCTTTTCCCCAATATCCGTGATAGGAGGCGTTATTATTTGAGCCATCGATGACTGTGATATTCTGCACCGGAGAGGATATCCAGAGGGCTGTTACACCAAGTCCGGTCAGATAACCATCTTCAATCTTATCAATGATACCCTTCCAGTCTCCTCCATGATACTTGGTTAAATCCCCGGTATCAAAAACTGCACCGGTGGGGTTATTGGAAGCGTCCCCGTCATAAAAACGGTCCGTAACAATCTGATAGATTACATCAGTAGAGAAACTTGCCTTATTGGTAACATCCGTATCCTGTGCGGAAGTTGCCGAGGAAACAATTGAGTAATTAAAGGTACCATATAATACGGCAGCAACAGCAAACAGCAATGCAGCCATAAGAGCCGCCGCTTTCCGTGTAAATCTTCTCTTAGAATTATATAACTCTCGATTCATAATTTTACTCCTCTCTGAAATTAATTAATCTTTGGTTACCTAGGGTGTGTCACTCCTACAACTTAAAACAGAACCTCCTTTCTCTTTCGAATGTGTAAATTTTTGTTATCCTTAACAGATCTTAAAATAAGCAGCACCTGGTAACGGATAACCGGTTCTGTATCTTATACGAGGGGTATATAAAATACTTTGTATGCTCGTTATTTTAGTCATTTATGGTAAAAGCAGGTATTTACCTACTCTTCCTACCTTAAAGCACATATTTCTATAAAGTTAAAAACCATAAAACATGGAAGTTATCCTTTACAAAGCATAAGCTGAGGACTTACCCTTTTACCGCACCGGAAGTCATTCCGCTGATCATATACCGAATCAGTATAAAATAAAGAATAACTATTGGTACGGCTATAAATACAGACCCTGCAGCAAATCTTGAGAACTCTGTTTCCCCAAGGCTCATAAGCCCTACCGCTACGGTATAGAGATCTTTTTCTTTCAATAACAGCTTTGGCAGGATAAAGTCACTCCACGGAAAGGTAAAACTGGTAAGTGCCGTATAAACGATCATGGGTTTTGACAGGGGCAGATTGATTTTAAGAAATATCTGCAGGTTTGTTGCCCCGTCTATTTTCGCCGCTTCATCGATGGAACAGGGCATGGTATCAAAAAATCCTTTCTGGGTCAGATACCCCATGGGGGCACAGGAACTGTAGATCAGTATCACTCCCCAGATCTTATTGATCAGCCCGAACTGCGTCATTATTATATACACTGCAATCATACTCATGAAGGAAGGAAACATCCCAAGAATCAAGGTGGTCTTCATGATTTTCTTCCTGCTGCGAAATTGGAACCGGGACATGGTATAAGCTGTCAGTATTACAAGAAAAGTACCTATGATACTGCTAAAGACCGCTATAACCAAGGTATTTATAAACCATTTGGGGTAATTATACATGGCAGTATCAGTAAATAAGGTCTTAAAGGTATCCAGACTATATTCACTTGGAAAAAAACCTTCGTAAGAATAGATAGAGCCCGATTTACTAAAGGATGCCAGAATCAGCCACAAACAGGGAAATAAAAATATCAGTCCAACAACAATCAGTATCAGGTAAGTGACAAAGGTGTCTGCCCTGCGCAGGAATTTTAATTTTATCATCGGAAAGCATCCTCCTCTTTGTAAGACGGTGATTTCACATATACAAGCAGCGACAGTACCGAGGTAATAAGGAATATAACCAAGCTGATGGTTGCACCTATGTTATAGTAGTTGTTGCTGATGGATAAATTGTACAGCCAGTTGATCAGCAGATCCGTATCGCTTGCCAGGAAATACCCATCCAGATATAACCCGCCTCTTAAAAAGAAAAAGACGCCAAAATTATTAAAATTACCAATAAACTGTGAAATCAATACCGGTGTAGTGGAAAACAAGACAAAAGGTAAAATGATTTTAGTGAATTGCTTCCACCTTTTAGCACCATCTATCTTTGCAGCCTCCATTTGGTTTCCGTCTATGTTTGCAAGTATCCCTGTAGTAAGAAGCATAATGGAGGGTATGCTAAGCCAGGCATTTATCAATAGCCCTATGAGCCTTGCCATCCATTTTGCATCGATATCGAGAAAGCCAATAGCCTTATAACCCATATCCGTTATGATCTGATTAATAGGTCCGCCATAAGAAAACATAAACCGGAAACCCAGGAGTATAATGAAGCCGGGAACCGCATAAGCCAGTATAGGAAAGGCTCTCCATATAATTTTTCCTTTTACGCAGTTCTTATTAAGCAGCAACGCCAGGCCTAGTCCCGCGAAATAATTCAGTAAAGTGGAGGATACCGCCCAGAGCAGATTCCAGCTGAGTATCCTTCCAAAGGTCGGTGCAAATTTTTTCAGAGTCACAATCTGAACGAAATTATCAAGTCCTACCCAATCCACCAGCTTTGGCGGGACAATGCTCCCTCCATAGTTGGTAAATGCAACGGCAATCATAAAGATAATGGGCAGTATATTGAATATGAAAACACCAATAATCGGCAGAAACAGCGCTGTCTTATAGAATTCTCTGTCCAGCAGCTTTTTTAAATCTTCCTTAAAAGACAGCGGTTTACTTCCCTGTTCCACCAGCAGTTGAGTTTCATAGGCATCTCTGATATTTGAGAAATAGCAGCCGATAAATAGCAGGATTGCCGCCAGGGAGAGAATCCCCATAAGCAGCATAATAACAGAGTTATCTCCTTTTATACCAAACCACGCATCCGCTTCCTTTGTCCCCAAGGTAAAGAATCCTGCCAGGTCCGAGGCTCCTCTGCTCAGAAAATAAAGAATCCCACAGGCGAAAACCGCAAGGTAAACCAGTCCTTTCCCTATTTGTCCGTACAACAGCTGGCCAAGTCCCATCAGGCATATACTGGCTCTTACATTTCTGCCCGCACTTTTAAAAATAAGCTTTTTTGTCCCTATTTTCTCTTTCAACTTTATCATTCCAATCCCTCTATTTAGAAAGTGTGTAAATTGCATCATGTATTTGCTGATCTACTGCGTCTAAAGCACTTTTTAGGGTTTCGTAGGAAGTATATTTCTTATCCGTGGTACGAAAAGCATCCTTTGCCAGATCCGTAAAGAAAGTCTCCGCCGGCGCCCACACCTGCACCATCTCCGTTATGGAGGGCATAACAACAATATTTCCTTCGTTCAGGCTGTTAAATACTACCTCAGCTACCCCTCCTGCCTCCTTCGCTGCATCAGCACGGGCAGGTATTACTCCCAGCAGCTCATTCCTCTTTCTTATCATGTCATAACTTGTGGCAAAATCCACAAAGGCCAGGCTGGCATTAGGAGCTTTCGTATAAGCACTGATTGCATATCCATTGATTCCTCCCATAGCCTTAAAGGGTATCAGCTCCGGATTCTCTTCCGTTAAATCACCACTTGCAGGCAGCATTGGTACTCCGGTAACTACCAGGTTCTCCTCTGCCAGAGCCTGGGCGGCTTCCTGGTCCATTCCCTGCTTCTCGTACTCTAATACCAGTTCTTTCATAAATAAGGTGTATACATCCGGCGTTGTCATGGTGGCGAAATAGGAACCGTCGGCAAGTTTACTATATGCGTTAACGGTTATGGAATCATCTATACACTCTTCATTCATCACTGCGGCAAGCTTTTGCAGTACATCTGCACCAACTTCTGCCTTTCCGGCAGATAAGCCCAATTCCTTGGGGTTTGTGTTATTCTCCCCAAAGATATAACCACCGTAGGAAAACAGGAAGCCGGAGGAGAAATATACATCAAATAAGGATCTCATATATCCGTATTTTCCCTCTCCTGATGTAACAATGGATTTTGAGTATTGATACAGATCATTCCAATTCTCTACCATATCCGGCACTTTATTGTTGTTATCATCCCAGCTTGTTTCCCAGTCCGAAGGAAGCATATCCTTTCGGTAGAATAACATGGAGGACTGGACATTTACAGGAACCCCCATATAATATGAATTGCCGTCCACTTCAGATTTATAAGCTGCCCAGGCATTTTCCGGTATCTGAGAAAAACAGTCAAGTGTTTCTGCGGGTATCGGATAGATATGTTTTCCCTCTACATATTTCATAAGGGAGTCATTTGCCTGGTATAATACGTCCGGCCCATATCCATAAGGACCGTCATCGGCCAGATTGCTGCGCTGGTCCATATTGGCATCAACGGCAACGATTCCGTATTCCTTATACTTTTCATTAAATGCCGCAATCAATTCATTAGAATACCCCTGTTCGATTGCTGTGTCATTTTCAAGAACACGAAGTGTAACATTCCTTTCCAGTTCACCGTTATAAATAGAAGTTAAAGCACTTGCAGAGGACACTGAAGATGCCTTACCGGCTTCCGCCTCCTCCTTCTTTGAGCTGCAGGCAGTTAACTGACCGAGACATAAAAGTGCCGCAAGCAAAAGACATAGAATTCTTTTCATAGAAAAACCTTCTCCTTTCTACTACAATATATTTATGGTTATAGTACCTAACCGCCAGTTAGGTCTAAGTTCCATAAACAACAAATCCATCTGTGTGCAGGTGCTTATCTGATAATTTATTCGCAACCAGTACACTTTCTGTCCTGTTAAGTTCTACGGTTTCCCCTGATTGATTTACGATCAGAAGGATTTCGCTGTCTTGATAGGTTCTGCTTATGTAACATAACCGTTCATCATAGGTGATCTGAATGTCACCACTTTGCAGGACAGGCTTTTGTTTCAAGGCAAGCAGTTTCTTAAAGATTTCCATATAGGGAATATCCCAGTGGCTTTCCTCCCAGTCGAAACATCTGCGGTTATCCGGATCATAACCACCCTCCAGGCAGATTTCTGTTCCATAATAAATACAAGGGACACCTATATACATATTCATAACGGCAAGGGCAGAAAGCATTTTGTCCTTATTCTTATTTATGCTGGTATAGAACCGGTCCGTATCGTGTGAATCCAATAAGTTGAACATCATGGCATTGACCTGTCCGTTGTTTCGCATTAGCAGATGATTTAACTTTTCAGTAAAACCTTTCGCATCAAAGGCACCAAAGGCATAATAATCCAGGCAGGCTTTTGTAAAGGCATAATTCATAATACTGTCATACTGGTCTCCCTGCAGATAGGCATAGGCGTCATGCCAGTTTTCGCCGATCAGCACACAATCCGGTTTTATTTCCCTGACTTTTTCTCTGAATTTACGCCAGAAATCATGGGATACCTCATCAGATACATCCAGTCTCCAGCCGTCGATATCATATTCCTTTACCCAAAAGGCGGCAATGTCCAGCAAGAATTCCTGTACCGCCTTGTTGCTGGTATTAAACTTTGGCATATAGCTGCTGAACCCAAATACCTCGTAATTGATGTTCTCCGTATCAACCCGGTCACCGTCAATAATAAACCATTCAAAATACTCCGATTCTTTCCCTTTTGAAATTACATCCTGAAATTGCGGCAGTAATATGCTGCAATGGTTGAATACAGCATCCAGAACTATTTTCATGTCTTTTTTATGAGCCTCGTTTACCAGCTCTTTAAATTCCTCGTTTGTTCCAAACTGTTCATCGATGCTTGTATAATCGGAGATATCATATTTGTGATTGGAAATTGAACGAAATACCGGTGTCAGATAGATTCCATTTACCCCAAGTCCCTTAATATAGTCTAACTTCTTCGTAATTCCAGGAATATCTCCTCCGGTAAAACTCTTAGGACTTGGTATCTCTCCCCAGCCCAGATTGATATAGGCAGTATCTTTTTCTTTCTTTCCCTGGTAAAAACGGTCAATAAAGATTTCATAAAACACCGCTCCCCGCATCCAGTCTACAATTTCATGAATATCGTTTTTATTAATGTATGGCATCTGAAAAGAGTTGTAATAACATAATTTAAAATTATACTCTGCCGTGAGTCCGTCCTCTGAAAAATAGTGATACTTCTGCTCTTTCCAGATACGGAACACATATGTCAGTCTCACATCCCGAAGAGTAAGCGGTATTTCATAATATATAAATAAATCATCCTGGTACTTTGCTTCCATCTCAGCTGTTTTCTGCTCCAAATAAAAAGTATATTTACAGCCGTATACCACTTCCACCCTGTCTGGGGCATCCTTCTTATCCATCCGTAAACGCAGGACAACGGTATTCTGATTTATAGGGTAGCAGTATTTTGATTGTGGTATATGTAAAATTGCTTGTTTATTCATAGTTTTTAGTCCTTTAATTTATTCTTCCTGTTATTTTGAATGTCATTTCTTTTCGGTTTATCTGCTGTTTGCAGTTCCGTTTTTGATATATTGACAAAATTGCCAATAGAGTATATAACTAAGTCATGGATAAAAAAATTACAATTAAAGACATAGCCAGACAGGCCGGTGTCTCTGTGGCTACCGTTTCCTACGTGATCAACAACCGGACAGATCAGCGAATCAGTGAGGAAACCTGGAAAAAAGTTCTTCAGATAATCAATTTAATGGATTATAAGCCGAATTCCTCGGCGAAATCTCTTTCAACGAGTAAGACCAATTGCATAGCACTTTATATGATGTCTGAGACTTCCCTGTTAAAACGTTCAGAACAGTTATTATTGACTGAGGTTTTGTCTGAAGTATTGACTGTATATGGCTATCATTTGATCCTTCAGGATAACAAAGATATCACAAAACTGAATTATGTAGATGCTATTCTTTGCTTTGATGCTACCTATGATTTTTTTCATAGCATAGGTGATAAAAATTTTATTCCTGTTATTGCTGTTGACTGTCTCATTGATATCCCCTGGTTCTTCCAGGTCTGCAACGATTATAATAAGCTCAAGGAAAATGCAGACAAACATTTTGGAATTTCTAATTATATCTATGTATGTTTGACACCCAACAATGAACTTTTAAAATCATTGATAGAAAAGACCTTCAGTGAAGTAAACTTCGTACAGGATTTGAAAGATTTTTCAGAGGTTTCCGGAAAGAATTATGTCTACAATCAGAAAGCTCTGAATCATCTGCTGGAAGGTAAAGAGAATGTTTGTTATATCTCCACCGACCTCCGTACAAAATTGATGAAGGTATATAGCTGTATCGAATTAGCAATTAACCGGGTTCCTTCATCGGAACACATGCAGTTCATTTAATAATAATTCCTAACAGGCTGCCGCCAAATACACGGCAGCCTGTTTTTAATCCCTTGCTATTTTGCTTCATAAGCTACGGTTAGCTCCGTTGTTTCTGTATTATAGGTAAAGGTATAGACCCCTGCTGCCTTAACTATTATGTTATCACTGGCGCTGCCTTCTACATAATCCAAGGACTTGCTGTCCTTGATATTACTGAATCTTACATACTCATTTCCCACACTTTCCGTATCCCCGGTCTTAACCCTGGAGGTAAATAAGAATTCTTCTTTATCCGCCAATTCTATGGTCAATACCAAATCTCCATCTGTTTCTATAAATTTATACTGATCCTCATAGATATCGTTCCAACCGGTAGCAACAGAGCTTTTGATATAGTATGTAGTGATGATATCCGCTACAGGTTCTTTCGTTTCTCCGTTATATACCCAGGTGATGGTGTCATAAGGATTATAATTAAATTTCTCCTTGCCTTCCTCCGTATAATTACTGTCCGCCGTATCATAGTAGTCTGCTCCGGGATAAGTAGTTAATGTAATTGTATAGTTACCGGCTGTAAGGCACTTAATATTCTTTTTCTTAGCATCATTTGATTGATAATTCCCTCCGGAGCCGGATAAATATTCTACGCCGTCCTGCGCTGTGGCAGTTAGATATCCTGCTCCTCTCTGGTTATACCATCCAGCTTCACCGGAGGTATCGATTGCCAGTTGGAATTCATCTCCTTCATATATATCCAGGTTTATGGTATAAATATTTTTATCTGCTTCTTTAGTAAGCAGATGTTCTTCCTTTATGGTTTTCCCCCAGCTTGAAGAAGCAAGTATGGGGCTCTTACCACTCCCCACAATGGCAAAGTTTCTGGTATCCTCTTTCTCTTCTAAAAAACCGGCAAAAATCTTCGTATCCTCAGCAATAGGTGTAATAAAGTCAAATTTGTGGGATAAAGAAGGGGTTGCATACCATCCCATAAATACATACCCAGCCTTCTCCGGGGTATATTCCTTTACCGCTTCACCTGCCTTTACTTTCTCTGTTGAAAGTTCAGTAGTCCCATCCATGTCATAATAAGTAACTGTGTACTCCGTCTCCTGTGTGTTGCTTTCCGTACTACCCGTTTCTTTCGTATTCCCGGCAGGCTCCTGGCTGCTACAGGCAGTCATTAGAAAAATACTGGAAAGAAGGGTTAGTAAGAAGACAATTCTTGTTTTGCTTTTGCCCATAAAATTTACCTCCAATATGATTAACCGTTTAAGCAAACTGTTAAAAGGAATGGCGCCTTAGTGGAAAGACGCCTTATATGATTTTTTTGCTTAACTGGTTAAGCAAATTTTACTATGCATTTTTTTGTATGTCAATACTATTTTTTGCCAATAAACGCGATGTTTTTTGTTAGTTTTATACAATTTTATTACTTCTTAATTTATTCCAAAATTAATTAAAATTAGTATGTTCACTCATAGTCATATACCATCTATCATAAATTAAATCTGTTATTCTTCTGCAATAATCTATTCAATATCAATCCTTCTTACCATAGGCATAAATTAATTACTGTCAGCACGTTTTGATGACGCAATTTAACTTTAATTTAATAAAAAATACCCCTACATAGGACTGTTATATTTTATTGTCCTATATAAGGGTGCGCAGCAATTGATGACGTACTTACGACACTTCCGGGCTACAGATATTTAGCAGTTATTGACTCTTTGCAGTCTTTTAATTCTCTTGGCGTCCCTTCAAAAAGTATCTGTCCGCCTTTGCTTCCGCCTTCGACTCCAACATCTATAATCCAGTCAGCATTTCGAATTACATCCAGGTTATGTTCAATGACAATAACCGTGTTACCTTTCTCTACAAGGCGATTGATGATATTTAGTATGCTGGTTATATCAGACATATGCAGTCCTGTTGTCGGCTCGTCCATAATGTAGATATTACCCTTTTGGCTTAATTCCTTAGCAAGCTTAAGACGCTGGCACTCACCACCGGAGAGAGTATCTAACGGCTGCCCCAGAGTCATGTAATGAAGCCCCACCTCAACAATAAACTTTAATTTGTTCCTGATTTCCTTTTGGTTAAAGAACTCTACAGCATCTGCAATGGTCATATCAAGCACTTCAACAATGGTTTTACCATTATACTTATATTCAAGCACCTCCTGTTTAAAACGTTTACCGCCGCATTCTTCACAGGTGGTTTCAACAGAATCCATAAAGGAAAGATCGGTCTCTATAAAGCCTCGTCCTTTACATGCTTCACAAGCACCTTCGGAATTATAACTGAATAATCCGGCACTTACTTTGTTTTCATCAGCAAATAATTTACGGATCTGATCCATGATACCTGTAAAGGTAGCCGGATTGGAGCGTAAATTTGCACTGACTGCGGACTGATCGATAATAACGGCATCTTTGTATTCTTTGGCAAAGACTCCGTTCACAAGAGTGGATTTGCCGGAACCTGCAACACCGGTTACAACGGTAAATATTCCTTTTGGTATTCTCAAGCTTACATTCTTTAAATTGTGTAAGCTGCTCTTTTTCGTTTCCAGAAAATCATTGCTAAGTCTGGGGCTACTCTTTATCGGCAGGCTTCTCCCTATATATTCTCCGGTAAGGGTGTCAGATTTCAACAGGTTATCATAGCTGCCTTCAAATGTTATATTTCCGCCTTTTGTACCAGCTTTCGGACCCACATCTACAATATAGTCGGCAACTTTTATTACATCGGGATCATGCTCGACTACTATCACCGTATTTCCTTTATCCCTTAACTTTACCAGCAGTTCGTTCAGTCTGTGTACATCTCTTGGGTGAAGTCCGATACTTGGTTCATCGAAAATGTACAATACATCTGTCAGGCTGCTTGTCAGGTGTTTGACCATCTTAACTCTTTGTGATTCACCACCGGAGAGGGTGGAAGTCTCCCTGTCCAGGCTTACATAATCAAGACCGATTTGTATCAGATCATTTAACCGCTCCGTTAAATTTATGATAATTGGCTTAACACTTTCATCCTTTATCTGCTTAATCAGCTTAAGAAGCTCGTCCACCTGAAGGGCAGTCAGCTCTGCAATTGAATATCCCTGAATTTTGGCGGACAGAATATTTTCGTTATAACGTTTTCCTCCGCAATCAGGGCATTGCTGTTCCGTGGTGAAAGCTGATATTTTCTTCTGGGAGGCTTCTGATTTCTCATATTCGGTCTTAATATACTGCAGGATGAATTTCTCGGCAAGTCCTGCATAGGTCGTGTTAATGCCCTCCATGACAGTGGAATTGAGCTTAATCGGTTTGCAGTAAACGAGTTTATCATATTCTTCTTCTGTGTAATCCTTTATTTTCTTATCACAGTCAAAAAAGCCCGTTGCTGCATAACCCTTCCATTGCCAGGTACCTGGTTTATATCCCGGAAGCAAAATTGCACCTTCATTTAAGGACTTTTCTTTGTCCAAAGCTTTATCCATATCCAGCGTGACAATTCTTCCGATACCTTCACAGGTTTTGCACATTCCGTTAGGGTCATTAAAGGAAAAATATGAGGAAGGACCGATATGCGGTTTTCCGATTCTGGAAAATAACAGTCTTAACAGTGGATTTATATCTGTTATGGTACCTAGCGTAGAGCGTGAGTTACCGCCAATCCTCTTCTGATCTACAATAATTGCAAGGGACAGATTTTGAATTGCATCAACATCCGGATGGCCATACTTAGGTAAAAAACCTTGCACGAATTTACTGAAGGTCTCATTTAATTGTCTGCCCGCTTCCTGGGCAATGGTTTCAAATACGATTGAGGATTTGCCCGAACCTGATACTCCGGTAAAGATCGTTATTTTCTTCTTCGGTATCTTCAGACTTATATTCTTTAAATTATTTGCACGCGCACCAACTATCTCAATATATTCATATTCCATACTAACTCCCATCTATGTGCTTTAGCACACATTCAAATCAGGATGTGAATCATGTTTTTCAATAATTCACATTATCTCCTTCGATTGATAATTTACGATTCCGGATAATTATAGGGTTATAATTTTCTTTATAATTTATTATTTACCTGCTCCACTGCCTTAAATCCGAAATCCAAGAAACAGTATACAAATTTATGAGAAGTCCGGCCGAACTTACTGAGAACAGTGTAACAGTATACGATATTGCTGGCAAGTAAATTTTCACTTTATTTGTTAATTTTGTTTAATTATTCCCCGATTCCCCAACGTATTTTTTGTGAAATTTGTACACTATATACAAAGATAATGAAAAAACGGTACTGTCTTAAATTACCTCATCTTTAAATCAAACAACATCAAATTCCGCTTTAACCACAAATGCAAAAAACTGCACTCTTCTAACAATCTCGAAAGGCAATAGGATATGGATAACTCCATTCTTTCTCATCTTCCTAAAATGTCAAAAAGTGCAGTTCATAATATAAGTGTTGTTACATAGTAATCGATAACAGCCTGCAGTTTATCTTAATCAAAATAATAGTTGATTATATACTGGCGACGTATCATATCCTCGCAGGCTTTTTTTGCTTTTGTATTGTCCTTAAAATCCATGGTTACCAGATAATATTTACCTGATTTTCTAACCTCTGCATTAGCACTGTCATATTCCTGCTCAAATATCTGAGCAACTCTCTTTGCATAAGCTTCACTACCGATTACACCTAATCTTATATGGCTACTATATTCCTGTCCTTTACGGGTTATCTTAAGAGTATATACTTTGACGGATTTACCATTCTCAGCTGTTACTTTGAGATATACTGTATTTACGCCTACTCGCAGTTTAATCTTACTCTTTGAAATTTCTTTCTTTAAGCTCTTATCGCTGTAGATTTTTAAGGTGGCTTTGCTGCTTACGGAAGCTTTTACTGTCAGTGAGGACTTTTCGTATGCTACCACAGCGGTGATGGCCTGCCCTTTTATCTTAGCATTCTCCGGAACTTTAATCTGAGTTATTTCGGATTTAGCAGATTTGTTTCTTACAATTTCTAATTTATAGATCTTTGTAGTCTTATCTTCTGCAGTTATCTTAATATAACTCGTATTTACACCGGTAGCAAGACTTAATTTGCCATCAACAGCTTCTTCCTTTAATTCTTTATCAAGATACAGTTTCCATTCTGCTTTATCGCTTACTAAAGCTTTAACCTTAAGGCCGCTTACTTCATTTGAAACTGTTGCAGAAATCATATTTTCGTTGATTACTGCCTTTGAAGGAGTTGTTATACTTATGATATCTTTTTCTGATGATTTTATGAAAGCATTTGTTTTCACCATAGAGAAGGTACTAAATTTATTGATGTGGAAGCGAATTCCATAAACGCCTTCTTTATATTCAACAAGTTCTCCCTGTACCAGTTCCTTATCGCCGTCGGAATGCACGATGTATACTGCCAGCTGCTCTAACAAAGCCGCTCTTTCTGTAGTATTAACAGGGATTTCAATACCGGTCAAGGGAAGGATAATGTCTGTACTGGTTGAAGGCATATTAGTTTCAATGGTTACAGGATTACCAATAATAGATACCGTGCTGTTTGCATTCTTGCTTACTAATGCGGCTTCCTGCTTTGCCTGATTTATAACAGCTTTCTTCTCCGCTTCATTCTTTACCGGAACCAGATGGAAATACAAGTCCTCAGTTAATTTATTATTAATATCTGCAATACTTTCTTTTGAAAGGCTGATCTTTGCTTCTTCCGTATCAATCTGAAGATTAATCTTACCGTCTGCTAATGTTTTCACTGCTGCTACAGGTACATTGACCGTTGTTTCAGCTACCTCCTCCTGTGCATCAGGGATAACTATTCTTGCGGTATCCTTACCCTCCGCTTTGAGCTTCTGTACTGTCTCAACAGCTTTCTCATTCTGATATGTTACCTTATCAGACTTCTCTCCGTTTGCTTTTGTAGTTCTGTCAATTGTAATTTGAGTTGCTGTACCCTCTGTATCACCTTTTTTAACATCTACGATAATCTGTTCAGTACCTGTGGCAGGTGTTGCCGGGATAGTTGTGGGTACTGGTGTTTCCGGTGTTATTGTCGGAGCTGGTGTCAATGTCGGTTCCGGTGTTGCTGTCGGTTCCGGTGTTACTGTCGGTTCCGGCGTTGCTGTCGGTTCCGGTGTTGCTGTCGGTTCCGGTGTTGCTGTCGGTTCCGGTGTTGCTGTCGGTTCCGGTGTTGCTGTCGGTTCCGGTGTTGCTGTCGGCTCAGATGTGCCCGGATTATTAATTACCAGATTTTGATACGCTGATTTATTGTCTTTTGTATAAGTGATTTCAACCACTGAGGATTCCTTAATCAGCGTACGTCCATTCACCGGATTAGTTGTAATTCCCTTGGTTGAAAACTCATCAAAAGGTATCTCTTCGCTGGAACCGTCACTTTTATTTAATGTAACTATAAGACCGGTAAGATCAAGTGCATCACCAACGCTATATGTTGTTTTAGCAGGAGGGTTTTTAATCGTTACCGAACTAACCCATACGGAATCGTCCGGGTCGGTTACAACAGTTACATCTCCAACTGGTATAAAGTAGAAATTCTCCTTATACGCTACCGTGATTCCTGATATACCGTCTACTACATCCCAGTTTGCTGTTGCATTATCCGGCATTAAACGTATATCATCAGATGTTCCTACTACATAAGTACGTGTTCCTGTGCTCTGATCCCATTCTATTATTACACCGTTGGTATTTAACAGACCTTCGGGATTATCAGGTGTTTTATATACGCTTATGTCTAAAGCTGGATTATAGTAGGAGAATAATAATCCGCCACTTAAATTAATTGTTGAACTGCTGCCTTTTACATTAATTGCAGAACCTAATGCAGCTATAACCTTGGCTTTTCCCTGTATATACAAATCACTTTCGGCTATTATAGCATTGCCTGCTTTACTGCTTATTGTTCCGTTATATGCATAAACACCACTGACTGTAGAAATTGCAGTTCCTGTGGTTGCATTTACTAATCCGTCATACATAATAACGTTACGTTTCGTAGAGATTGCTGTTCCTTTTTCTACATTCACGAGTCCGTTGTACATAGTAACAACGGAATTGGCGCCAGTTGTAGCGATAGCAGTTCCATCGTAACAATTTACAGAACCAGAATTAATTGTTACATATGTATTTTCACCGATCGCTTTTATAGAATATCCAGCTGCTGTATATATATCACCGCCATTAATACTTACTTCTGCTATGCTTTCTCCGGAGTTTATTACATTTCCTCCGCCACTCATTGTCAGCTTTCCACCCTGAGCCACTTCAAATTTTCCTGCACCCTCCAGGTTTATTAAATCTCCTGTATAATCAGCAGCGCTTTCTGCAACTGCTTTCCAGACTATTTTTACATCTTTTGGTATATTCAGTGTCAGACTCTTATCAGCACCCTTTACATCACCGGTTACTGTTATTATTCCTCTTTCTTTATCCACCTCTGCGGCTAAATTACCACTTGTACCCTGATAAGCTTCTATCACTGACTTGATAACAGACAACTCATCTTCAGCCGTGTTTTCTTGATGTTTATAGGCTGTAATACTCTTTATGCAAACTCCAAAATTCATCTTTGCAGCCTGCTCTGCCGTTATTTGAAAAGAATCTATACCCTCGAAAGCACTATTATCTGATACATCAAAAACGACAGTATTACCATTTAAATACGTCCTGGATTGTACCTCTTTCTTTAGTACAGCACCCGGCACCGGATTACCGTCTTTATATCCTGTCAGTGTTAATTCGAAGAACATAGTTCCAGAACTACCGGCTGCTACTTCAATAGAATCAAGATCAAAACTGCCTCCATTGTTCCAGGATGCCGATAGCTTTTCCAAGTATTTGTTAGTTTCCGTACCAGGCATACCGGGAAACATGGGGGTATTACGTGTAAATGCCGATAGATAATAAGCAACCTCGCTTCCTACCTGTAATTTTGAAACAGAGAGATACGTATCTGACTCTGTACTGTTAGAAGTAACGGTAAAATCATAGCCATTTACATTTAGAGCACTTAGTCCATTCTTTGCCGGTTTACCATTTTGGTCTGTCAGATAATGATCCCATTGATCAGTAATATTATCAAAAGTAGTTACTCCTCCCTCAAAAACATCGGCTTTGGCGACCAACGCCTGAACATTTGTGAGTCCCAAAATCAATGTCAGCGTCAAAACAAGTGACATGGTTCTTTTCAATAAAGTCTTCATAATTCCTCCTTTAGTAGTTATCTATATTGAAAATATTAGCAGAAAGATTGTTGCAAAATTGTTGCAATGTAAGATATTATGTCGTATGAAGTCAATATAATATAATTAATAATTTATGGGTTAAAAAAAACACGGGTTAAAAGCGGTTGCTAGTAATCCCATGTTTCTTTCTCTACATTTCCTGTATCAGCCTCTTATAATAATCCCTGATTTTTCCCCCCGGCTTCATTCCCAGATCAGTCACTAGGAGCTTACTGTACTCTTCATAATATTTTATAGCTTCAATCTTACCATAAATATAAGCATATAGCTGTAAGCACAGTTCCCTGACCTCATCATCATAAGGTTCAAAAAAAATAAGCCGTTCTATAATGCTTAAAATACGAACCGGATCCTGCTTCACTTTCTTATAATAGACGGTTAATTTTTGTAAAGCAATTTTAAAATATCTGTTATAAAGTGTTCTGTATAAATTGCACCATTCATTGTCAAGATCTTCAAACAACATATCATTATACTTTAGGATTATATTTTCAGTAGAATGAAGTTTATCCTCTGTTATCATATAATTCTTATCAGCGATGTTTTCTAACATAAAGGCATCTACTTCAATATCCTCAGAAATTACCAGTTGATATCCATTTCTTGTAGATCTAATAGATATGTCTATGTCATTTTCCCGAAAACTCTTATTTAACTTACTGATGGTACTTCGTAAATTAATATCCCCTTTGCTGATATCCTTATCCGGCCATAATTCATCAATCAATTTCCATTTGGATACTTCTGCTGCATCCCTTTGCATGAGCATGAAACAAAAGATTTCTGCTCCTTTAACAGAGGAAAATCTAAAGTTTTTATTTCCATCAATTGCAGTTATAAATATTTTACCAAACAAGGATATACTTAAGGGATTCCTTTTCATTTCACTGACATTATATTCGGATACCGGCTTTCCTTTACGCTTTATGATACGTTGTATGGATCGTTCAACCTGCCTTGAAGTAACCGGTTTTAAAATATAGTCCAGGGCATCAACATCAAAGGCTTCAATTGCATATTGATTATGTCCGGTGCTAAATACCACCTCACAATCTGCATTAACCTGCTTTATTTTTTCCGCCAGCTTAAGTCCGCTTATTTCCGGCATTTCAATATCCAGATAGAATATATCTGCTGTTCTAATAATATCTTGTTCTAAGACCAGATAGGGGTTAGTAAAGCTGTAAACAGTGAAACCTGCTTTTCTTAATATTCTGCTGATATGCTCTGCCGCAAGTTCTTCATCATCAACTACAATTGCCACCATAAACACGACTTCCTTTTCTCTAATAAGGCTTTATTTAGTAACATTCCATTTATACCGTAATCTGCAGCTTATATTGGAATCTTCATGGTTACACAGGTACCCACATCCTTTTCACTTTGTATCTGCAGTTTTTCACCGTATTCATTATTCAGTCTCTTATTAACATTTTTCAAACCGATACTGCCATCTAAAGTATCTTTCATTAAAAGCTCCAATACATCTTCGGTCATACCAACACCATCATCTTTTATACTTATTAAAATTGTCTCTCTCTGTTTTCTTATGGAAACTGTTACCGTTCCTCCTGTTGCCCTGGCCATGACACCATGCCGGATGGCATTTTCCACCACTGGCTGAATCAAAAAAGCCGGTATCTGTAATCCTAGTATCGCTTCATCATAATCCAACCGTACCTGTAGTCGCGTACCAAAACGTGCTTTCTCAAGTTCAAGGTATGAGTTTACCAAAGTGATTTCTTTATGTAATTCAATAATGGAATGGTGGGGATCAATCTCTAGGATACTGCGCAGGTAATGGCTCAATTCACTCAAAAGATTACCAGCACGTTCCGGTTCACTGTAGCATAAGGAAACAATACTATTTAATGAATTATATAAAAAATGCTGTTTGATCTGTGACTGTAAAAACACAGTTTCTATTTTAACGGCATCCTGCAACGCTTCCTGCATTTTCCTTAAGGTCTTTACTCTGTTAATTAATTCTTTTGCATTAAAAGGTTTAATAAGAAAATCATTTGCTCCCGCTTCCAGACCGGTTTCAATATCCTCTGTTGCATTTCGTAAGCTTAAGAGCAGTACAGGCAATTCAAATATGGAATATCTGGTTCTTATCTGCCTGCATACTTCATAGCCTGAAATACCTGGCATTACTGTATCAACAAGTGCGATTTTTATATTCTTGTCGCTCTTGATCAGTTCCAGAGCTTGTGTGCCATTATAAGCAATAAGTGGTTCAAACTCCTCTTTACAAATATCGTATAAAAGTTTAATACTAACCGTATCATCATCTACCAGAAGGATTTTCGGTCTGCTCACTTTTTGGAATTCGACTTCTGTATTCTTAGATATTTCCAGATGAACTGGACTGGTATTGTTTCGTTTCCGGAAAGCCGCAATATTTTGGTGTTTCAGGGTTTCCGTAAGCATATTTGCTCTGGGCAATGCTAAGATAAAAGCTGAATTCTTATTCTCTTCTGATTCAAAGTACACATCACCACCCATATTTACTGCAAGGAGTCTTGAAACATATATCCCCATATCCTTTGGCAGACTTCCTGTTGCTTCTTTTCCCAGCTCCATTCTGTAGACTTTTAAAAGCTCGGTCTGGATATTCTCATCTAATTCTTTGCCCTCATAAGAAATACGGACATAGACTTCATCTCTTACTTCCTCTCCGCTGATTCTGATATCACCATTTTCTGAAATTTTAATAGCGTAGACGATCAGATTGTAGAGTATCTGTTCCAAGCGATTTTCATCCGCTGAAATAAAATATCGTTTTTCTTCTATTGTATTTAATAAGACAACGGATTGTCCCGTGTTCATATATCGTACGGTTTCCAAAACTGCATTTACCATCCCATAAATGTCAAAATCTTTGTTTATCAATTTTAGTTTATGATTTTTAAGATTTTGGTAATCTATAATATCGTTTACCGTATCTGACATTTTAGCTGATATACTTAGAACATATAGTAAATTCTCTTTTTGGCTTTCTAAGGATAATTCCTTTGATTCATTTAATAAGTCTTTCGTAATATTGGCAATTGTTTGCAGTGGTGATTTAAACTCATTGGATGCATATGCTAAGAATTCTTCTTTAATCTTATCTGTGGCAACCAGATTTTCATTTACCTCTTTTATATTATTATACGCTCTCAGATATTCATCGACGAACATGTAACAAAGACCAAGCAGTAACAGTACAAAGGTCAGGTTGGAAACCAAAAAGCTCTTTGCTACTGAATAATAATAAAGTATAGTAGAAATGTACTCATTTATGAACTGAAGATCCAGGAAAAGTAAAAAGACTACTACCCTTTTACTGGTACCTTCATGGCGGTTAAAGAAAATACAATAAAGCAGCCTCAGCGCTACCATTAGGTACGTGAACAGAAATATGGTTGTAACTGCTTTTTCAGTAACTACCATATACATATCAGGAATAGCTACGGTTGCAGTCATAGATATAAACATTATTATCAATATTATCTTCATAGTAACAGCTGATATCAACTCTTTACTCATTTCTCTAATAAATAAGCAAACTGACATAATACTGATTGCCACGGAAGCAGTTCGAAACTTAATTACCAATAAATAAGGAATCTGATCCACAAGCATATAGAAAATCTTGGCATTTCCCGATGAAATCAAAAATGCCAGACTAATGCAAAAGGCTGACATGTACAAGAACTTCTTATCTTCTCTTCTTCTGAAGTAAATTACAAGGTAATAGGTGCAGGTTAAAATCAGAAAGGATACAACGATTACATCCAGAATAATCTCCTTAATATAATCCCAGGTGATATCTTTCTCTGACCCCAGATAAATACTTTGAATCAAACCGCCGTTATAGTAATGAATATTAGCAACCTGTATTATCAAATCAATGGTATTACTATTGTTTGCCTCTCCCTTTAAGGGAAAGATTACAGTCATAGGTACATTATAAGAAACATAGCCGCTCTCTTTATCAGCGGCTGGATTTCCGCTGGCAGCAATCTCTTTTCCATTTGCAAATATTTTATAGGATACCCTGATATTTTTGATTCTCAAACCTAAAATATCCATATCGTTATTGACTCTAATTTTCAAACGGTATGTACCTATACCGTCATCCTTTTGTTTATTATCTTCGTTGCCCATCGTCCATCGACCAGGGACCTGGAGGTAACTAAACGACGGGGGTACTTCATTTTCCAGGTCTTATGGTGTTAATAGAATATTAGAATAAAACTCCCAATAACCATCAAGCTTTACACTTCCATCCTTTTGAAAGTCCCATTTTTCTAAATCAAGGAGTCCTGCCTTTCCTTGTGGCATCTCTTTCTCAGACTGGTCAGAAAGAGTGAAACCGGCGGTTAGCAATAGTACAAATATAACCAGTAATAAAAACAGCTTTCGATGGTGTAATTTCTTCACGTCGATATCCTCAAAGCAATCCTATGTATTTTTAATATACTTGCGAGGTTTTATTTTATCATTTATTTTTTGCTATTACAATATTTAAACTCAGCTCTTTTATGTAAAATTTATAGGATTCCTATAGAAATAAGAATATGAAAAAAAGAAGGAAAATCCTTCTTTTTTTCGACCAACAATATTATCCTACTCTTCGTACAAAGGGTTTGTAATTCAGAATTTTTTCAATCTCATTCATGGCATCTGCCGGAATTTTAAAGCCACTTGCAGCTATATTATTTATTAACTGCTCTGGCTTAGTCGCTCCGGTAATTACACTGCTTATTATCTGCTTTCTTAGAATCCAGGCTAATGCAAGAACGGACATATTAGTCCCTAATTCCGCCGCAATGGCAGACAACTTCTCTACTTTATCCAGATTTTCATCTGTCAGCAGGTTGTTAATCTGTTTATCTGCCTGATGGGTTGCTCTTGAGCCTTCTGGCAGTGGCTGGCCTTTCTTATATTTACCGGTTAAAAGACCTTGTGATAAGGGGGAGAAAGGAACGATTCCTATTCCATTTTCCTCACAAACCTCCATTATTTCATCTTCAATATATCTGTCTACCATATTATATTGCGGCTGTATTACATTAAGGGGTCTTAACCCTAATTCTTTGATGATTCCAAGAGCTTTGTTGATTCGTGCAGCTCCCCATTCTTCACTTACTCCGTAATACAGTACTTTTCCCTGTACAACCAGGTCACTTAATGCCTGTAGAGTCTCTTCCATTGGAGTCGTTGTATCAAATCTGTGGCAGAAATACATATCCAGATAGTCTACCTGCATATTTTTCAGGCTTTTATCAATCTGTTCAAAGATATGTTTTCTGGAAAGCCCTCTGTCATTGGGTCCAGGACCAACACCAAAATATACTTTACTGGATACTACATAAGAACTTCTGGGATATTCCTTTAATGCCTGGCCTAAGAAACGTTCCGCCTCTCCTCCGCTGTAAGCATCTGCACAGTCGAAGAAATTCACGCCTTTCTCAAAGGCAAGTCTGATGGTATCTCTTGCTACATCGGAATCATTACTGCCTTTTAAATCTGTCATCCAGCTTCCTACTGAGATTTCACTTACTTTAAGGCCCCATTTACCCAAATTCCTGTATTCCATAATAACCTCTCAATCTGCCATTTATAGTGGCATATTCTATTTGACACTGTTCATTATAATTGTTAAACTTAAGTTTAAGTCAAGAAGAAATATAAAATAATTTATCTTTTAGGTTAAATAATGTTAAATGAAAAAGTAAATTCTACATTGCAAGACTAAATTCATTTTGAAAGAGTAAATTCTATCTACATGAATTTAGTTCTGCACGACTTTCTGAT
>JAQSXJ010000137.1 GCA_029256725.1 Anaerocolumna sp.
TAGGTAGCAATGGTTGGGTTAGACTGAGCAGCAATCAAATCCTTAACCATAAGTTCTGCTTTGCTCTCACCAATACCACAAACCTTAACCATCTCAGAATATAATACATTCTGAGAAAGACTTTTCAGATAAGGAAAGACAGCTTCTTCAAACATAGGAATTAACTCTCCCGGAGGTCCAGGCAGCAATACGACTGATTTCCCTTCTTCTGTTTTTACAATCATACCAGGGGCAGTACCGTTATTATTATATAGAACAAAGGAGCCCTCTATTACTTTGGCCTGTTTCCAGTTATTTTCAGGTATATCATTCCTATCTCTGTCTTTAAAATACTCTTCAATTCTTTCCTTAGCCAAAGTGTCAATGGTAAGTTCTTTTTGTAACACTTTAGCGGTTATTTCCTTTGTCAGATCATCCTCTGTGGGTCCCAGACCGCCTGTTAAGATTACCACATCACTTCTATTCAATGCCTGTGACAATACCTGGGTCAGTCTGTCCTCATTATCTCCGACAGATATCTGGTAATAGTTTGACAACCCCAGCGCAGCACATCTTTCTGCCAGATAGCTTGCATTGGTATTAACAATGTTTCCAAGAAGTATTTCTGTTCCTACACTGATTAATTCTACTGTCATAATTTACACCCATTGCCTATCGCAGATACATCTGCGATACTGCCACATATATTAAAGAGTGAAAGAATCACATCGTGGCAACCTTTCAAATATACTTTCTTTCACACTTCCTGACATGATGCAGCTTTTCCGGCATACAATCAATTCTTAAAAAGTCCGGAATGAGCACCATCTACTGACGTTTCTACTTTTGTTCTGAGAGAACATTTCTATTCTTATAGAGATAATCCAGTAAAGATACCACAGTCAAGATAAGGGACAAATAAATAAATACCTGTTCCAGTGTGAGTAAGATGGGATTATCAAAATGGAATATCAGTAAAACTGCCATTATCATCTGAGCTGTAGTCTTGAACTTTGCAATATTACTTGCAGCAATGACTACACCATTATCAGATGCCACCAAACGGAAACCACTGATAATAAATTCTCTTGAAATAATTACGACAATAATCCAAGCCGGTACAAGCTTAAGCTCAACAAAGCAGATAAGCGCTGCACAGACCAAAAGCTTATCAGCAAGTGGATCAGCGAACTTACCAAAATTGGTAACCAGGTTATGCTTCCTTGCAAGATAACCATCAAGTGCATCGGATAATGATGCAATAATAAAGATCACACCTGCAGCATATTTGCCTCCAGGTATACCAGGTATTAAAAAGAAAATCAAAAATACAGGAATCATACATGCCCTTGCTATTGTTATTTTATTCGGCAGATTCATTTTAACTCCTTTCGCGATTATTAAATCTTTGATTTTGTAATCCTGAATCCTTAGTTGAAAAAAGTACTATTTTTTATCAACTAACATCTTTTCTGAGTATCCTTACTTGTATATGGATATTCGTATAATAATAGACTAATTAACCAGTTCTCCTATGAGATCATATCCCTTTGCATCGGTAACTACAGCTTCAATAATTTCACCTGACATGATTTCTGCTCTGGTAGGTACAAAGATATAACCATCCACGTTAGGAGCATCCATATAGGTTCTTCCAATATAGACATTCCCAGCCTCCATTCCGTATTCCTCAATGGCTTCCTCCGGAAGTTTGCCTTCAATAAGTACTTTTAATCTGTCCCCGATTTTTTCTTCGGCTTTCTCAAAAGCTATCTTTTGCTGTAAGGCCATTATTTCATTCTGGCGTTTTACTTTCACTGTCTTTTTTATCTGGGAAGGCATTTTAGCAGCAGGCGTATCCTCTTCTTTAGAATAGGTAAATACACCAAGTCTGTCGAATTTCATTTCCTCCACAAAGCTTTTCAGCTCTTCATGGTCTTCATCCGTCTCTCCGGGAAAACCTGTTATTAAAGTAGTTCTAAGAGCAATATCAGGAATTTCTCTTCTAAGTTCTTCTACCCTTTGGATCAGCTCTGCTTTACTGGTTCTTCTGCCCATTTGCTTAAGTACATTGTCACTGGCATGTTGAATAGGCATATCAAGGTAATGACAGATTTTCTTTTCCGTCTTGATAACTTCAATCAGTTCCTTGGTAATTTCTTCAGGATAGCAGTAAAGAATACGAATCCATTCAATTCCTTCAATCTTACATAGTTCTCTTAAAAGCTCCGGAAGTTTCTTTTCACCGAAAAGGTCTTTTCCGTAAAGAGTTGTTTCCTGTGCAACCAGAATCAATTCCTTAACCCCGTTATCTGCAAGATCCTTCGCTTCTTCAATTATTTCTTCCATAGGTCGACTCTGATAGTTGCCTCTGATTTTAGGAATAATACAATAGGTACAATATTTATTGCAGCCCTCAGCAATTTTTAAATAGGAGAAGTAACCGCCAGTGGTATTAATACGTTTGTGTTTGTCTGTCTGTACATTTTCGGTGGTAGTTTCTTCCACTTTAACGGACTTGCTTCCATTTAATACATCTTCAATAACAGTTGCAATTTCTTCATATCTCTTTGTTCCGACTACGCCGTCCACTTCAGGTATCTCATTTAAGATATCTTCTTTGTAGCGCTGTGCAAGACATCCGGTTACAATCAGACCTTTTAATACTCCTGTTTTCTTATACTGCCCCATTTCAAGGATAGTATTAATACTTTCTTCCTTCGCATCATTGATAAAGCAGCAGGTATTTACAATAATAATATCCGCTTTATCTTCTTCATCAGTTATGGTAAAACCATATTCCTTAATTATTCCAAGCATTATCTCACTGTCCACCAGATTTTTATCGCAACCCAGCGAAACAAAAAATATATTCATTCATACCTCCAAATATTCATATACTAAAATGTTACCTTTGACATTTTAACAGCTTTTTGCTGAAAAGGAAACATTTTTATTTTTATTTAATCTTTTGCAAATTTTAATCTGATTATAATTGACTTTTATCCTTTATTTGTTAAGATAGAAGAAATCAAACGAAAGGTTATGGTATATGAAAAAAACAAGAAATATTATTATTGGTTTATTATCCTTCTTAGTTCTGGTATTTTGTTATTATTATGCAACACTTCCTGCTGTAAATATCCATTCACACGGTTTTTGGGTATTTGTAATAACAGCGCTGATCCTCTTAACAGTCATCGTTGGTTTTGCTACCAACAAAAACCGTAAAACTGTTAACTCACTGCAAGACCTGATTGCCGGAACACCGGTTAAGATATCCATCGGAATAACAATAATTGTAGTTATATTTTATGTTGCCGGCTCACTGCTTTCCTCTCCTATCATTAATTCCGGTAAATATCAGAAGCTACTAACGGTTAACGAAGGAGACTTTAAAACTGATATAGAAGAAATCTCCTATTCAGAAATTCCTGTATTGGACAAAGATTCTTCAAGTCTTTTAGGATCCAGAAAAATGGGTAGCATAACTGAATATGTATCACAGTTCGAAGTTGCGGACAATTATACCCAGATTAACTACCAGGGTGCACCAACCCGTGTCACTCCATTAGAATACGGAAACACAATTAAATGGCTTACAAACAGAGGCGAAGGTATTCCTGCCTATATGCGTATCGATATGGCAACGGAAAATGTGGAACTCATAAAGCTTTCAGAGGGAATAAAATATTCCATGTCCGATCACTTCGGCAGGTATCTGCCCCGTTATTTAAGATTCCATTATCCAACCTATGTCTTTTCCTCCTATAACTTTGAAATTGACGAAGCGGGAGTGCCTTACTGGGTATGCCCGGTAAAGGATTACACCATTGGTTTATTCGGTGGTGAAACCGTTGGCAGAGTTGTACTTGTGAATGCTGTTACAGGTGACCTAACCAACTATGAAATATCCGAAGTTCCTCAATGGGTGGATCGTGCTTACTCTGCTGAACTGTTAATCAGTCAGTATAATTATTACGGCACTTTAAAACACGGTTATTTTAATTCAGTCTTCAGTCAGAAGGATTCCTTAAAAACTACAGAAGGCTATAATTATCTGGCACTGGAGGATGATGTCTGGGTATATACAGGTATTACCTCTGTAGGCGGCGATGAATCCAATGTTGGATTTGTTCTAATGAATCAGCGAACGGCAGAGACAAGATATTACCCTATTCCCGGTGCAGAAGAATACTCCGCTATGGCTTCTGCAGAAGGTCAGGTACAGCACCTTGGTTATACGGCTACTTTCCCTCTCCTATTAAATATTGGCGGGGAACCCACTTACTTCATTGCTTTAAAAGATGCAGCAGGACTTGTTAAGAGCTATGCTATGGTTAACATCTCAAGATATCAGATTGTTGCCACGGCAGAAACCATTAAGGAATGCGAGAAGTTATATCTGACAAAATTAAAAGATGACAATATCATAACGGAAGACACCGGAGAACAGCTCACTATAAGCGGTTATATCAGTAAAATTTCTGATGTGGTTATAGATGGGAACTCCCACTATTATCTTCTGCTGCAGGGAAATGATGAAATCTTTGATGTTAATGTATCAAAATTCCCTCAAATCATTAAATACAACGTAGGAGATTCCATTAACTTATCCTACAACGCCGGTTCCAGCTACAACACCGTAGATGCAATAACAGAATAATAATTTAAGTGATAATGCGGATTCTTCGGAGTCCGCATTTTTTATTTCTTTCAATATTTAAATTTATAATTACTAATTCGATTCTTCAACTATTGCTTGAATCAACTCAACGGCTGCTTGATAGTATTTTCATAATCATTACTTTATTATATGAACATAGAGAAATAAGAAGAGCATTTCAAACTCTTATTTAGTCAGTACTTCATAGGTGCTAGTTTAAAAAACGCGTAATATTTGCTACCAATTCAGCAATATTAGCAATTTAAGAGAAAATTACGAAAGGATTGCCGCTTACATATTGATTTAGAAACAAGAATCCTCTATTGTATTACGGCATCATCGCAGCTTTAGCGATGAACTGGTGAAATTATGGACTATGATTATTTTTATACACTATGTCTTCAGGGTAAGGTCTTACAGGCTATAGCATATTTAGAACAGGAATCCGATACAGCTTCCGATACGAATGAATTACTGGAACAATATTACAGACGTTTCTGTCAGATTTTCTTATGCTTAGCTGGCTTCATTTCGCTACCTTCGGCAAATATCACACCGGTGGATATGCTAAACCAGAAGGACTTTATTACGTTGTCCCACCAGACGGTAAATTTGATAAAAATGCACCTTCTTTCCAAGTGAGTTTCCTGAAACATGAAACAAGACATCTTAGAGATTACAAGGAATTTCCAGAGCTTAAGGGTTGGATTCTAGAATACCGTGCTAAACTAACGGAACTAATCCATCATCCGAATCCTGTAGAATTACTAATCAAATTTGACCGGCAAAAATCAGAGGATCAGGATAATCCACATGTATATGCTTCATTACTTCTGATTAACCACATTCTACCTTTATTAAGTATAAGCGAAATCAGTGTTAACACATTAATGGACTTTACACCTCTGTCAACAATCCAGCAATCAGCTCTTCAACTATTAGAGCTGGATACCTTACATCGAAGTTGAGTACCTTCAATGTTAAATAATGCAAACTTTGATCAAACTGATTATGCTGATAAGTTTTTAGCTCTTAGTTATGGATAAAATATAATTTAAGGTTAAACTAATTTTAATTTCTTTAATATTTTTCCCACTTCTTCGTCCTTCGTCAGCTGATACAGAAACATCAAGAGATAGCAGGCATATTCTGTATTATTCTTTTCAAGTTCCAGCATGCCTGTCTTATATAAGAGACCAAGAGTTTCACTTTTACCGTTAAGAGGAATCTTCTCATTCTTTAATGTATTTTGCAGTTCCTGTATATTATCAAAAGCAAACTTCTTGTTAAGTGCTTTTTCCAGAAACAGAATTTCTTTATCGGCAGTTTCAGTCGGGTAAAAATAATTACTATAGGTATAAGCAGCAACTGAAACTTCCGGTTTGTAGGTTCCAAGATAATATTCACCGAGAATCCGATAATATCTGCTTAAGTCACTTATGGTATAGCAGAAGGGATACATCTCCTCTGCTGTTTTAAGTAACTGCTCTAGTTTACCGGTTCTGCGGTATAATTTTGCTAACTCACTTCGTGTTTCTATATCCAACGGATTAATCGCCAGTGACTTTTCACAGATTGCTATCGCTTCGTATGCCCTGTCCTTCCTGCTGTAATTATCTGCCAGTTGCCGATATAAAGCATGAATCTTCATATCTGTCACTTCAAACTCTTCCCCGCCAATATAATATTGATATAAATAGATCTCAAGTAAGTGGTTTGGGCTAAAGATAGTTTTACCTTGGCATTCCTTTTCATAAAGTGTCAAAAATTCTTTCAGTTCTTTGGTTGTAACCTTATTTTCTTTCTCAATGATAGTAAGATAAGGTGCCTTTAAGATATTATTTAACGTGGTAATTCACCCTTTCGAAGCAGGTATGTCCGAAACTCAAATCCCTCTTTCAAACACACCCTTTTAATATGCAGCTTAGTAAATTGATATAAAATAAATTTTCATCGTAGACAAATTATTCTGCTGCTTTTTTTAGTTTCTTAATATAGTTATTAATGTTTATAAGTTTCTTTTTCTTATGCTTTCCGGGATGTTCATAATCTCCTACAAAGGAAGTTTTGATGAAATGTCTGATACATTTCACATCTCTTTCTTTTTCAAGAGATCTCAATCCCAGATCCAAA
>JAQSXJ010000138.1 GCA_029256725.1 Anaerocolumna sp.
CCGTCTTTATATCATAATAACCTTTTAAGTCTGCATTTATTGTATTTACTACGGCAGAACGCATTCGCTCCATAATTCGATCTAAACTAAATTCTTTCAATGTATCAATACTTGCTCCATGCTTTTCTTCACTACTTAGTTTAAAAAAGGCATTCTCCATATCATCCCATTCTTTTTTGGTTCTGGTTTTAAAGGTAAGGAGTAAATCAATAGACTTCTTAAATTCTGTATCTGATATTAGTTTATTAAAAATATCCATCATGGTAATACCTGTTCTTGTATCAACATTAGTTGAGTAATTTTTAATTGAATCAAGAGCTTCTTTTGACATCAGTAATTCTTTAGAAATAATAGTATCTTCTTTGGTATCCCAACCCATAAGCCTGGCAGGGCTGGTTTCTAAAGTCACTGCAAGCCTCTCAATTCTTTCAGATGGAATGTTAGGGATAGTACCATTTTCGTATTTGTGCAGTGTAGAACGTCCAATGCCGACTTTATTTGCAACTTCTTCCAAAGTAAGATCTAACTCAATTCTTCTAGCTTTTAGATTTTCTTTTAATCCCATGATATTCACCTCCATATGTTCTATAGTATATCAATAAATTTCTAATTAAGCAACAAAAATAATAAAAATTAAGTTAAAAGTTTCTTGACAGTGGAAATAAATAGAGCTATAATGTTTCTTATAAGGAAACGAACTTAGAGCTATATATAATGGGATAAGTTATGGAGAATAGAGTTAAAGAGTTATATGCATTTTCATAATTAAAAACATATCTTTCTAATGTGGTTAGATGAAAGTTAATATGCAAGATAAGAAAAATTTTAATATAAAAGTTTCTTAGTAAGAAATTTTATGATGACTAACTAAGATAACTAAGATAACTAAGCTAATAATAGACTTTTTAATTCAAAAATTATTGTTGTATTTAATTGTAATTGGTAGTCTTATTGAAAAGAAAATGAAATCGCTGTTATTTTATGAAGCAAATTGGTTGTATATTTCAAAAAAAGAAAAAGGGGTTGATTAAATGAGTAATGAAGAATTGATTCAGCTCATAAAGCAAGGAGAGGATATCACTAGCAATATGAGTAAATTATACATACAGAATCAAGGTATCATATTTTCAATTGTTAAAAAGTATAGCTATGCCTGTAAAGCGAACTATGGTTGTACATCTATAATAGAATTAGATGAGTTAATGCATGAGGCTTATTTTGGATTAGTAAAAGCTGTAGAGAACTTTGATATCGATCAAGGGGTGCTATTCATGTCCTATGCACCTTATTGGATAAGACAAGCTATCAAAAGATTTCTGGAGGACAGCGGTCAGGTTATTCGTGTACCGGTTCATACACAAGAGAAAATTTACCGGTATAATCAGGTGTCTTCTTATTACATGCAAAATTTTAACAGGCAGCCAACCAAACAGGAATTTGCATCGAGGCTGCAAATGTCAGTTAAGGCGGTTGAACAATTGCAAAGGTTTATGTATAGAAATAAGGTTAGGAGCTTGGATGCAGTGGTCTTAGATGGAGAAGATGAGGATATAAGCTATTCTGAAACAATACCTGGCGATATTAATTTAGAAACTGAAGTGGTGGAAAGAGTATCTAGTCAACAGTTAAAGGATGAATTGTGGATGATAATCGATCAGATTCTTAAGGATGAAAAGAAGATGCAGCTACTCAAACTAAAGTTTATAGAGAATATGAATATGGAGGAGACCGGTAAGCGTTACAATATAAGCAGAGCCGCTATAAAGCAGACGATAGAGTACAGTCTTACATTAATAAAACGCAATGCACAGATAAGGCGATTAGCTGTTCAAACAGGCATATGGGATGAGGATAAGCCCTTTACGGAAGAAAGGATCAAAAGATTATGTAAATGGGGGCATTACAAAGGTTTGGATGAGAAAGAATTGAGTTATGCGAAACAAAAAGGCTGGATTTTGGAGCAGCATATTGAATTGAAGTAAATTTTTTATTGGCAGTACAAGGAAAAATAGTATCAGATTATGTTGCATCGACTAGAATTGAGTCAAGGGATAAATGATAGAGGTGTTATAATATGCCGACTAAGGCAATATCATAACACCTCTTTTAGCTACAATTTCCCATATAACCAATTTGATTCAGCAATCAGGAAATCATCACTATGGACGGAATATGAGGTATAACGATTAGGGCTATTAAATAGCTTTTCACATTTTTTACAATGAGGTTCATCTGTATTATATAATTCCTGGCCACAAAAATGACAGTTAGCAATATGGTAAACAAATCCATTATGCTCATTATTAAAAAAATGATTATAAATAGCTTTATCAAGTGCATCAGCTTTATGGATTGATCTTCTGTGCCATCTTCTATAATCATCAAATGCATAGTGCGCAGCTTCATATGAAATGTTAAATTGCTTTGATACATGTACATAGTTTTTGCAAGCAGCATAATGTATGGCGATTCGAGGAGCTATAAAGTAACTTGCAAAAGAATCAGCTTCTTTTTCGTGCAAAGGTGTCCTGGGTTCTGAGTGCTTTAAGGCAATGTGAGCAATCTCATGGGCAAGAGAAAAATAGATTCTGCCAGGTAGTTGAGCATCATTATAATATACAGTTTTTTTTAGTGTAAAGGCATCCTTGCTGAAGGACATGCATTTTTCATATTTTTTGGGTTTCTGTGCAGAGTATGGTTCAACCTTCATTCCGTGTGCTTCTAAAACCTCAATACAGTCTATTGGAAAAGACTTTATATTACATTTCCGAAATACCTCTAATGTTGTTAATTTTATAGTGTTGTAATCCATAGAACCACCTTTATTAATTATTCATCGTCATCGGAATACATTTCAGTTATAAATTCTATTGCTTCATCTCTGGTCATCTTCTTACCATTTCTGGCAACAAGTGAACGAATATCCTCTTCTGTGGGAATGTATCGTTCTTTCTTTTTGGCTATGTTCGTGCTGTTATCCTTATACTGAGGAATATATGTAAGCTCAGTCACACGATTAACGGCCTCGCTTTTCCCTTTTTCATTAAGTTTGCTGAATTCCTTCAGCAGCAGGTTCTCGTCTTCGTTTGCAGACAGTGACTGCTGCGTGATAGTCTGCGGAACATGGCAATAGGTTTTTCCTTCTTCCAGCCCCTCCTGTTTACCATACATTCTTACAAGGCGTGTAAAAACTGCAGTGTCATTAATTCTGTCCTCAATGGTTTTTGTATTTAATAACATGGCAGCATAGTTATCAAAGGTAGGATGTTCCTGTCCATAATTCCATCCGGAAAGGCTTCGTGAAAAATAAGCTCGTATCACTTCTATCCAAGCATTCACTCTTGCCTCAAAAGTATTATCGTAATTAGAAGCTATGTTAAGATATTTGTTTTTTTCATTTTCAATGATTGGCAGTGAATAAAAGCTGCCATAAAATCTTATTGCTGATAAATATTTTCTATGAAATTCATCATGGGTACGGCACTCGGTTAAATCAGATGCATAATACATCATACCACATTCCTGACAAGTAACAATACCATTTTTGCCCAGAAGGTATTCTAAGGGCACGTTAAAAAAATCTGCAATCTTTTGCATCTTGTCTGATTTAGGAGTGCTCTTACCCTTTTTCCACTCTGAAAACACTGTCTGGTTGATTCCGGTTTCTTTTGCTACATCTGCAGTCTTGCAACCCTTTTCACTTAATAAAAGTTCATAAATTTCATACATAAAAATACCTCTTTCAATCAAATTAGGAAAATCTAATTACAGACTTGACAACTTAGGATATGCTATATATAATTATAACATGAACTTCGAAAATTCTAATTAAATAATTGAAACATAGCTTGTAAACTGTTAAATATATTATATAGGAAATTCTAAGTTATGTCAAATCGAAATTAGGAAATATAAATTGCATGTAATTTTTGAGGGGAAGGGTAAATTACTATGGAAATGTTAACTATAATCAGAAAAAGCGAATACGGAAGAATAATTATCCCTATTGAGATAAGAAAAGCTGCAGCATTAAAGGGGAGAGATGCCAGGGTGTGTCTGAAAACTCATTGTACCGTTCTGAATGCCCCACTTTGCGGTATTCTGCGTTGCGATTTTGGGAACGTAACACCACTACGTCCCCAAAAGGAACCTCCAGCCCGGCACAAGCAGTTTTCAGACACACCCTAGGATATCGTTAGAAATATTAAATACATCAGTTAATCACAGTGAATATGCTGATTCCGATAAGCGCTGTGATTATAACAAAGAGAGGACGAGTTATCCGCTAGAATATAATACTCAAAATATAAATATGTATAAAAGGGAAGAGGATTGTGTACTGTGTTCTGAGACAGATGGATTGATTGAAATTAAAGGGTATAAGATTTGTTCTAAGTGTAGCAGTAAATTGTTGTTGAAATGAAAGCTCAAGAGCTGATTTCTAAGAAAGATAGGCAGCAGATATATTACATTGACTTTTAGTTACTATAAACAGTATATAAATATATATTTACATAATGGAGAGGAGTGTTTTGGTGAACATACAAGTAACAGATGATTTTATTGAAGGAGCTATAAAAAAGGCTATAAAAGAATATAGCATAGAGCAGAGGTCTGAGAGAAGCAGAAAAGCTCTGCATAACACGAAGTTATTGCTAAAAAACTATAATAAGTTAAAAAAAAGTGTTGAGGCAGGTATGTCTGATATAACGCAGTTTGATAAATCTATTAATAAACGAAGCAATGTAGATGAGCTATATATAGCAAGCATCAAAAGAAGTAAAATAGGAAGCATGATTGTAGTGACTCATATAGATAATGCACTGGCAGTAATTAAGAGCGATTACGAGAAGAAAGGACTGCCAGAAAAATATGAAGCATTTGAAAGTTGTACATTAGATGAAATGACCTATGATGATGCAGCATTGATTTATAATTCGAGTAAAGCTTCTATAAGCAGATGGATAAATGAAATAACCATAGAAGTTAGCGTATTGTTATTTGGGGTAGAAGGGTTAGAACTCATCTGAAAAAAGTATGAAATAAAGACGGAATTTACCAGACATAAGAAAAGTGTTAATATTAAAGTATAAGGGTAACAGCACTAGTGGTAAAGTAATGGTCTTTATATCGATAAAGACAAAGAAGATAATTTTAGATTGCAGTAATTAAAATAACATATAGCAGTATAAATAAAGCACTTATCTGTTTAGGCAGTTAAGTGCTTTATTTATATTGCTATAGCAGGCTTCTGATAACCCATATGATAAACAGGTGGGTTGTTTATGCTTATGTCCGGAATGACGTAAAACTATCAAACTCCGCCGGAGAATAACGGCTAGATCCCAATACCCGGAGAGCGGGAATAACTATCTATGGAGGAAACAAATGAAGTGGTTAAGACAATTAATAGAAGGAGCAAGGGTAAACGAGGATGGCCGTGTTGATCTGGAGGGTTTGATGAAACAAATCAATGAGGAATTTCCAAGAAATGCGGTACCAAAATCGGAGTTTAATCAGGCGAAGAAAAAGCTGAAAAGAGCAATAGCAACCATAGAAGTCCTGGAAGAGAGTAAGAGTGAAAATGAGATGTTACTTGAAATCATCAAGCAGCAGGAAGCGACGATACAAAAGCTTCGATATGATGTCATCAATACAATAAAATCATATTCGCTGAAAAAACAACTCAGTAAAGCAGGAATCCTGGATCCGGATTATCTGGTTTACAGACAAAGAGATCTTGATGGGATTCCCTTAGATAATAAAGAGAAACCCATGGTTATAGAAGAGCTTATTAAGTCTCTTAAGGAGGAATTGGATGGTAAATGATATTGTTAACGGCATTGTTACAATGCTGGAATCGACTTTTGGAGAGGGTATTCTCATCTATACGGAAGGTGTGCAGAAAGATTTTACAATGCCTTGCTTTTTGGTGAAACTGATAAAGGGAAGCCGTAAACAGATGATGGGTAACCGATTTTACCTGGAGCATTCATTTGATATTCAGTATTACCCTGGTCCTATGAACAAAAACAAAGAAATTTTAGAGATAGTTCCCAGGCTTTCTGTATTGGAGTATATTACGTCAGATGGAAAACTGCTTCGTGGTACCAAATTGAATTATGAGATTACAGAAGAAATCCTGCATTTTTATGTGCAATATAATTGCTTTGCATACATTACCAAAGAAGAAATTGATAAAATGCAGTCTTTAACTGTAAAGAATGGAATTGGGAGCTAATGTGAAATAAAGAATATTTCACACTTCTTATTTGAGCAGTATCGCAAGCGAACTGGCGGTATGCATAGGTGTTAGAGTTAATTATTGGAATACATAGTTCGCACCTTGATTTATTGCAGTGCCAAAACTGCATGCGGTATGCATGGTGTTAGTGTGAAATTTGAAATACATAATTCACACACTGATTTATGGCAGTACCAAATCTGCAGGCAGATGGGGTATGCAATGGGAGTTAATGTGACTGTGGCACTTAGTTTGCAGAATATGAGAAAGGTATGGTTATTAAAATGGCAAAAGCAAAAATAATACAGGATGAAAATAATACTCCTGTAACATTTACAAAGAAACAATTAGCAGCAAGTAAAAAATATGCCGAAAAAAAAGATCTGCTCAATGCCCTGCTGGCAGAGGACAGAGCTTATTCAATATCGGAAGTTGAGGAAATCCTTGACGGTTTCCTGAAAGGTAAGGTGATTTCATGTTAGGTGGCGGAACATTTACAACGCAGAACAAGGTAATTCCTGGTGCTTACATTAATTTTGTAAGTGCTGCCAATGCTTCTTTATCCTATTCTGACAGAGGTTTTGTTGCATTTCCTCTGATACTTGATTGGGGAACAGATGGGGAGGTATTTACTGTTACACAGGAGGATTTTCAGAAAAACTCTCTGAAACTCTTTGGATATTCTTATACAAGTGACAAATTAAAGGGCTTAAGGGATTTGTTTCAATATGCCCAGACCTGTTATTTTTATAAGTTAAATGGTGGGGTGAAAGCTTCCAATACATTTGTATCAGCAAAGTATAAAGGAGTCAGAGGCAATAGTCTCAAGACAGTTATCGCTGTAAATGCAGACGATAATGACAAATTTGATGTATCTACTTATTTGGATACTTTGCTGGTGGATTCTCAAACGGTTGCAGCGGCGTCCGAACTGGTCGCAAATGATTATGTGGAGCCTATAAAAACAGCAACACTTGCAGCTACAGCCGGAACACCACTTACAGGAGGAACCAATGGGGAAGCGGTAACGGGGACGGAGTATCAGAATTTCTTAACAAAGATTGAAAATTATTCATTTAACATCCTGGCCTGCCCATCTGATGCAGCAGAGGTAATTGCTTTGTTTGTGGCTTTTACCAAACGCATGAGGAATGAAGTCGGAGTAAAATTTCAGACAATCGTATATCGTACGGCAGCAGATGATGAAGGTGTAATCAATCTAAAAAATGCTATTATGGATAATAGTGGAGATTTCCCGGTATATTCACTGGTGTACTGGCTGGCCGGCAGGGAAGCAGCCTGCGAAGTTAATAAAGATCTGACCAACAAGGCCTATAACGGTGAATTTAAGGTTGATACCAATTACAGTCAGCAGTCTTTAGCCCAGGGAATAGGTGCCGGTGAACTGCTGTTCCATAAGGTAGGGGATAGCATCAGAGTCTTAAATGATATCAATTCACTGATCTCCTTTACAGAGGAAAAGAGCAAGGATTTTTCTAGCAACCAGGTTATCAGAGTACTGGATCAGGTAGGCAATGACATTGCTGCAATTTTCAACACGAAATACATAGGTAATATTCAGAACAACAGCGCAGGCCAGAGTCTGCTTTGGAATGATGTCGTTAGCTATTTGGATGCATTATCACAGATCGGTGCCATTGAAGGATTTGCTAAGGATGAGGTTATTGTATCACAAGGTACTGTGAAAGATTCAGTTGTTGTAACTTGCCCGGTTACCCCGGTAGCAGCTATGAAGAAGCTGTATATGGAAGTTGCTGTAAATTAAAAGAAAGAAGGTAAAAGAATATGGCGAATGCTATTATGAATGCTCAGGACGCAATTAGTGCCTCACTGGCTGAATGCTATGTAACGATTGGGACGCAAGTATATAATTTCATGCAGGCTATCAATCTTGAAGCTAAAATGGAAAAGACCAAATCAGAAATTCCGATTCTAGGCAAGACTGGAAAGGGTAATAAGACTACAGGATGGAAGGGAACCGGTTCGGCAACCTTCCATTATAATACGTCAATCTTTAGAAAATTACTATATGATTATAAGACATCAGGAAAGGATATTTATTTTGATATACAGATATCAAATGCTGATCCTACTTCTACTATTGGCACCCAGGTAATTACACTAAAAGGTTGTAATATGGATGGAGGGATACTTGCAAAATTTGATGCTGATGGAGAGTATCTTGAGGAGGATATGGACTTCACCTTTGAAGATTGGGAAATGAAGGAAAGTTTTAATTTAATAAAAGGAATGCGTATGTAAGTCATAGAGTGTTGCGTTTAAAGTAAATTAACGGAAGAGCGCCATGGTTCACTGGCACACACAGGATATATGCACATTAGCAGGTGAAGTATTAATCACAAGAAAGATCATTACAGGCATTATAGATAAATATTGTCTTTCAACGGTGTATTGCAGGAGAACCAGGAGTCTCTTCCCTTTTTATATTGTATATAAGTTGAATTTAAGTATATTCCTGCAAAGCAATTAAATGCATAAATAAGAGGATTATTTATGTTTTGGCAGGTATTATACTTCATTCACCTTATATGATTGCTATTTATCTTATTACAATAATCGGAGGATATGAATATGAGTGAATTAAGTATGTTTTTTGCGGAAAACGCATTAAAAGAGGAAAATGTGAAATTTATAGCATCAAAGAGGTTTCTAAAAAAGTCTGGTAAGCCGGTGGAGTGGGAATTATGCTGTATTTCTTCCAAAGAGGATGAAGATATTCGAAAAGCCTGCACCAGGAAAGTGCCGGTACCCGGGAGAAAAGGTCAGTTTACAACAGAAACCGACGGTAATATGTATCTTGGTAAACTGGCAGCGAGATGCGTAGTGTATCCTGAGCTTAATGATGCTGGGTTACAGAATTCCTACGGTGTATTAGGAGCCGACAACCTGTTAAAGGTTATGCTTAAGAGCGGAGAGTATTCCGACCTTATATTAAAAGTCCAGGAAATTAACGGATTTAATACAGATACGGAAGAGCTGGTAGAAGAAGCAAAAAACTAATTGAAACCGACGGCGAGGCAAGTATTCTTTATTACTGTATACTGAAGCTCCATTGGAAACCATGGGAGTACATGCAGCTAAGTCTTAAGGAAAAGGCTTTTGTCATCGCGTCGGTTGAAAAGAAGATCAAAGCTGACCGGGAAGCGGATAGAAGAGCCAGAGCAAAAAGAAAGTAGGTGAGATATGGGGTCAGTAGAAAACGCCATCCAGTTATACGATGGGGCAACAACGGCACTGCAGAACATGAATACTGCCTTGGCAAGAACAGGGCAGCGTTTTGATGATGCCTTTAGCGGAGGCCGCTTCGGTGCCGCTATAAATGGCCTTAATATGATAAATGTCTTCATAAATAAGATAGAAACTAACATTGACCACAGCACGACTACACAGCAGGCCTTCGTTCGTGAGGTTAATCTTAGTACGCAAGCAGAAGCGAAATTGCAAGCACAAATTGCAGCATCTAATAATGAAAAAAAGAAGATTCTTAGTCCTATAGAAGAAGCCGTCAAGCTTCAGAAAAAATTGACAGAATCATTAAACAATAGTACTACATCAGTCGTTACATTGGCTGATAAAGCCAAAAACATTGGAGTATCTTTTATTGATACTGGCAAAAAGATAATGGGTGCATCTGATGAAATGAACCTGACGAAAATGAAGCTGGATGCTATAAATAATGGATTAAAAACCTCGGAACAATTTTCGCAGCAGGTATTCGAAGCTGCTGAGCGGTCCAGAACAAGTTATGCAGATACCGCTGATATGGTCTATGCACTTGGTACAAAAGCTGAAGGTGCATTTAGCAATAAGGATGAATTAATTGCATTCACTGAATTAATGAATAAGAACTATAAGGTTGGTGGTGCAAGTGCGCAAGACCAGGCAAGTTCCATGTCTCAGTTAGTAGAGGCAATGGGGGCGGGGGGGATTCAAGGAGACGGTTATAAGGAAATCCTGCAGAATGCACCTTTGCTGGCAGCATCTATCGAAGATTACATGACAAATGTAAAGCATGCAAAGGGATCTATGGGAGATTGGGCAGCAGAAGGCTTACTGACTGCAGATGTAATCAAAGCTGCTATGTTTCTTTCAGGTCAAAAGGTGGAAGAGCAGTTTGGTAAGCTGCCAATTACCTGGGCGGAGGTAAGTAACAGTATTAAGGATAATGGGCAGATGGCTTTTCAGGCTGTATTGGAGAAAATAGGGAATATAGCGAAGAGTACCGCATTTCAGACTTTTAAGAACAATATAATAACTGGTTTGCAGGCTATAGGTATGGTTGCTTCCCAGCTCTTTGATGTTGTAGCCGGTATTGGAAACTTCTTTGCTGACAATTGGGGGATGATAGCACCTGTAATTTACGGTATAGTTGCAGCTG
>JAQSXJ010000030.1 GCA_029256725.1 Anaerocolumna sp.
GGTAGTATACTGTTCATAAATGTACTTAATATGAATGGTTATTGAAAAGATTGTGAATATTTATATAACCTTATGGGGCAGAATGAGAAAAGTATGTGGAAACACATAGAACTCAGCAAATTTTATGTCAGCGCGAATCACAAAATTAGTATAAGCAAAACAGCGCAGAAATGAGGGTATATATGCAGAAGGAATCTGAAAAACAGCAGCAGCGCAAAGAAAAAGAAAACTTTAACCAGACAACTCACAAGGAAAAACCTGAAAATCAGAATCAGACTCATAATGTGGTAAGAGAAGGTATCGGCCCTCAAAATCAAAAAAGATGAGTGTAAGGAGTGTTTCATATTGGATGAAACGCTCCTTTTATCGTTTAAGGAATAGTATTTCATATCTTTATATCTTCTTAACACGATTACTACTTATCTGAACACCCCCTTAACCTGTTTTTTGTTATTATCTAGTTACGGTGACACCAAGCATTAGACAATTGAAACAACAGATTATGAAAGAAGATAGTTACAAAAAGTAAAGATAGGAGTGAACACAATGGGAAGTGTAATAATTCTGACAGGTATAGCCGGTCTTTGCCTGCTGGGATACTTGTTTTATGTCTTATTTCGAGGTGAAAAATTATGACAATGATTGTAATACAGCAGGTTTTATATGTGATTATACTGGTACTGTTATCAATACCACTGGGTATTTATATCAATAAGGTAATGAATGGGGAAAAGGTCTTCCTGACCAGAGTTATGAAACCGGTAGAGAATGGTTTCTATCGGCTTATGGGGATAAAAGGGGAGGAAGAAATGAGCGGGGGTAAATATGCTCTTTCTGTACTTATGTTCAGTATTGCAGGTTTTGCTTTGCTGTTCCTGCTTTTATTATTACAGGGATATCTGCCCTTTAATCCACAAGGAATGAAGGGAATGAGCCCTGACCTGGCTTTTAACACCGCAGCAAGTTTTGTAACCAATACAAATTGGCAGGCGTATTCCGGTGAAGCAGCTCTTTCTTATCTGTCACAGTTTCTGGGGCTGACGGTTCAGAATTTCCTGTCAGCAGGTGTGGGGATTGCAGTATTATTTGCCCTGATCAGAGGCTTTGTCCGTAAGGAGAAGAAAAACATCGGTAATTTCTGGGCAGATATGACCAGATCTGTGTTGTATGTATTGCTTCCGCTTTCCTTTATACTTGCAATCCTTTTAGTATCCCAGGGAGTGGTACAGAGCTTTTCCTCCTATAAAGAAGTTACAACCCTTCAGGAGGGTACAGCCCAGGTATTGCCTTTGGGTCCGGCAGCAAGTCAGATTGCCATTAAGCAGCTTGGGACCAACGGTGGTGGTTTCTTTGGTATGAATTCTGCTTATCCTTTTGAGAACCCAACAGCCTTTTCCAATCTGTTGCAGCTGTTATCCATTTTATTAATTCCAGCAGCTCTTTGTGTAAGCTTTGGTAAAGGAGTTAAGGACAGTAAGCAGGGCAGGGTAATCTATATCGTTATGGCAGTATTGTTTGCAGCAGCTCTGCTTATTACAACAGTAAGTGAGCAATATACGGGACCTGCTTATGAAGGAGTTACGGCAAGTGGAAATATGGAAGGAAAAGAAGCAGTCCATGGTGTGGGTATGTCCTCTTTGTGGGCAACGGCTACCACAGCTGCCTCCAATGGTTCCGTAAATACAATGCATGACAGTCTGACGCCTCTTGGGGGGCTGATGCCATTGTTTCTCATGCAGTTGGGTGAAATCGTATTCGGAGGTGTGGGAAGCGGACTGTATGGTATCCTGGCGTATGTACTGCTGGCAGTATTCATAGCAGGACTTATGGTAGGACGTACCCCGGAATATCTGGGTAAGAAGGTTGAGCCTTTTGATATGAAGATGGTGTGTCTGCTAATATTAATTCCACCGCTGGTCTCACTTCTGGGCACAGGGGCAGCAGTGTTAATGCCGGAAGCAACGACCTGGCTAACCAACTCCGGGGCACATGGATTTTCGGAGATACTCTATGCATTCTCCTCAATGGGTAATAATAACGGCAGTGCCTTCGGAGGATTTACGGCGAATACTCCCTTTACGAACCTGACCGGCGGATTTATCATGCTCCTTGGCAGATTTATCCCCTTAATAGCGGTTATCTACCTTGGTGGAAATATGGCGGGTAAAAGAACAGTTGCAGCAAGTGAAGGCACCCTGCCTACGAATAACGGCATGTTTGCGGGACTATTAACAGGAGTTATTTTAATCGTTACAGCCCTTAGCTTCCTGCCGGCACTCGCCCTGGGTCCTATCGCGGATTATTTCACCACTCGTTAATAAAGGCGGGCACCCATAGGCCCAAAGTTCGCAGGCTATGAGAAAGGCATGGTTATTAGTATGAAAGAAAAGAGTTTTGATAAAAGTATTTTATCAGATGCAATATTACAGTCATTTATGAAATTGAATCCGGCAGCGCAGTTACGAAATCCTGTTATGTTCGTAGTGTATGTCGGTGCTATATTTACTACATTTTTATTTCTTTTGTCCTTTGCGGGGATAAAGGATGAAAGCAGCGGATATACCTTTACTATAGCGATTATTTTATGGTTCACCTGCCTGTTTGCTAATTTTGCGGAAGCAATTGCAGAAGGAAGAGGCCGTGCTCAGGCAGAGTCCCTAAAAAGTGCAAGAAAGGATGTAAAAGCCAGGAAGTTAAATTCTCCCTCCGATGTGAAGGATTATACAGAAGTTATATCTAGCAGCCTGAAAAAAGGTGATATTGTTTTTGTAGAAGCGGGAGAGCAGATTCCCATGGATGGTGATGTTTTAGACGGGGCTGCTTCAGTGGATGAGAGTGCCATTACAGGTGAATCGGCGCCGGTAATCCGTGAATCCGGTGGTGACAGAAGTGCTGTTACCGGTGGTACCACACTTGTTTCTGACTGGCTTATCATTAGAATTACAGCAGAAGCGGGAGAGAGCTTTCTGGATAAGATGATAGCCATGGTGGAAGGCGCAGCAAGAAAGAAGACACCAAATGAAATTGCACTGCAGATCCTGTTAGTTGCTTTAACGATTATCTTTTTGGTAGTAACTGCAATGCTGCTTCCCTTTACCAGGTTTTCCAGTATGTTAGCAGATAGTGGAGAACCCATTTCCATAACAAATATTATTGCTTTACTGGTGTGTCTTGCACCTACAACCATCGGAGCCCTATTATCCTCTATCGGCATTGCCGGTATGAGCCGTCTGAATCAGGCAAATGTACTTGCTATGAGCGGAAGAGCCATTGAAGCCGCAGGAGATGTGGATGTGCTGCTCCTTGATAAGACAGGAACCATTACACTTGGTAATCGTCAGGCCAGTGAGTTTCTTCCCTTAAAAGGAGTGAGTGAGGAAGAGCTTGCAGACGCAGCACAGCTATCCTCTCTTGCCGATGAGACAGCGGAGGGCAGAAGTATTGTTATATTAGCAAAAGAAAAATTCGGTATCAGAGGCAGAGACTTATTAAAGCTTCAGGCGACCTTCATTGAATTTACGGCTAAGACCCGTATGAGCGGTATAGATTTTCAGGGAAATGAAATCCGTAAAGGTGCAGCAGAAGCAGTGAAATTATATGTTAGTCAAAAAGGCGGTGAATACACAGAGGAATGTGACCGTATTGTAAAAGAAGTGGCGAAGGCCGGCGGAACACCTCTGGTAGTAGCGAAAAATGAGAAGGTATTAGGTGTCATTTATTTAAAGGATATTGTTAAGAATGGTGTGAAAGAGCGGTTTGAAGATTTGCGCAGGATGGGCATTAAGACCATAATGATAACCGGAGATAATCCTATGACGGCAGCAGCCATTGCAGCGGAAGCGGGAGTGGATGATTTTCTGGCAGAAGCAACCCCGGAAGCCAAGTTAAGCCTGATTCGTGATTACCAGTCCAAAGGACATCTGGTAGCCATGACAGGAGACGGAACCAATGACGCGCCGGCCCTTGCTCAGGCAGACGTAGCGGTAGCTATGAATTCCGGTACCCAGGCTGCCAAGGAAGCTGGGAATATGGTGGATTTGGACTCCAATCCCACCAAGCTTATTGATATTGTGCGTATTGGAAAGCAGCTGCTGATGACCAGAGGTTCCCTGACAACCTTTTCTGTAGCCAATGACGTAGCTAAATATTTTGCCATTATACCGGTACTTTTCTTCTCCATCTATCCAGAGCTTTCAGTGCTTAATTTTATGGGGCTGACCAGTACTGTAAGTGCCATATTGTCGGCTATTATCTACAATGCCTTAATTATCATTGCACTTATACCTCTCGCATTAAAAGGAGTAAAATACAGAGAATTGCCTGCGGTTAAACTGCTGCAGAGAAATTTATTATTCTACGGACTTGGAGGTATTATTGCTCCATTCATTGCCATAAAGGTAATTGATATGATACTTACAGCTTTCGGAGTTGTATAAAACGGTAACATAACGCAGTGAAATAGTCAGAGCACCCTGATACAGGGAAAACGGTCTGCAAGCAATATACTGTTGTTACTCATAACTGAAGAACTATTTTAATAATCTACCAATTAAACCTGATTATCATGAAAAAGCTTTAAATGGAACATGGAACGGTCTGTAATATACATGAGATGAAATATTTTATAAACACAGTATTTTGCGTGGGATCAATATTTGCAGGCAGTGAGAAAGGAATATTTAATATGAATAGTATAAAGAAAACAATAAGACCTGTTGCAGTAAGTTTATTGCTGATGACACTGCTCTGCGGTGTATTTTATACAGCAGCAGTAACAGGAGTAGCAGGAATTTTCTTTCCGGTTAAGGCAGAAGGTAGTATAATTACAGTAACCTTAGCGGATGGAAGTACAAAAGAATATGGTTCGGCGTTGATAGCACAGGAATTTACCGAAACAAAGTATCTTATAGGACGTCCGGCGGGCACCAGTAACCTGTCACCTGCCAGCGATGAACAAAAGGAACTGGTGCAGGAGAGAATTGAGTGGTGGCACAGTTTTGATCCGGCCAATCAATTGGAGATCCCCGCTGATCTGGTAACGGCATCAGCAAGTGGAGTAGATCCTAATATCTCTGTTACAGCAGCCAGGTATCAGGTGAGCCGGATAGCAAAAGAGCGGGGAATAGAAGAGGAAGAGGTACAGGAAATTATAGATAGATATACAGTTAAGCCCTTTCTAGGCGTATTCGGTGAAGCGGTAGTCAATGTATTAAAGGTCAATCTGGCACTGGATGGGCTGCTATAGAGATTAGCTGATGGGAGATTCTATAATCCTGTGATATAATTAGTTAAATGTTGCGAAAGTGAGAAAGCCATGGATGTTACAGATAATCGTCCTGACCCTGAAGCAATCCTTATAAAGCTTCAGGAGAAGGAGGAAAAAGAAGGCGGAAAACTTAAAATATTCTTTGGATATGCGGCAGGTGTGGGGAAAACTTATGCTATGCTTGATGAAGCTCTGGAACATTACAGATGGGGCAGTGATGTACTGGTGGGTTATGTTGAACCTCATGACAGACCGGAGACCCTTAAATTTCTGGAGGAATTACCGGTATTGCCGCCAAAAAGTATAGCCTATAAGAATATGGAGCTGAAGGAATTTGACCTGGATGAGGCCTTAAGGAGAAAACCTAAGCTAATTCTTGTTGATGAGCTTGCTCATACCAATAGTGAAGGCTCCAGAAACCGGAAGCGTTATCAGGATGTGGAAGAGCTCCTTCATGCCGGAATTGATGTATTTACTACAGTAAATGTTCAGCATCTGGAAAGTCTTAATAATGTGGTCGAGGATGTAATGAAAGTTACAGTTAGAGAAACTGTTCCTGATTATATCTTTGATCAGGCCGATATGGTCAAGGTTATTGATATAGAGCCGGAGGAGTTATTGTATCGTCTTAAGGAAGGCAAAGTCTATCACAAAGAAAGAGCCAGGACAGCCATGAGTAATTTCTTTGCCATTGATAATCTGAGAATATTAAGAGAAATAGCTCTCAGGAAGGCAACTGACCGTATCAGTAACGAGAATCAAAGTGAACGGTTTATGCAGGAGAAAATGGCAAACACCAAATTTCTGGTCTGCATCAGCGGTTCACCCTCTTCGGCAAAATGCATCCGCTGGACAGCCAGAGCCGCAGAAGCTTTTCACGCACACTGGATTGCTATCTATGTAGAAGATGAAGAAAACCTTTCCACAGAGCAGAAACAGACGGTTCGAAATAATATGGAACTGGCTGAGAAGATGGGGGCAGAAGTAAATACCCTTATGGGACATGATATTGCAGAAACTATTGCAGAATATGCCAGATTGGCAGGGATAACGAATATTGTAGTAGGAAAGAGCCGGAATAAAAAGACGATTAAGAGTCTCTTTGACATGGACTTTGAGGACCGGCTGATAGCTCTTTTACCGGCCATTGAGGTACACATTATACCGGATAATACCGGTGTCAAGAGATTTCGTTCTCAGAAAGCACAGAAATTTATAAGACCTCACCTTAAGTTTAAAGGCGGGGATTGGCTTAAGACCTTTGGGATCCTCCTTGCTGCCATGTTGCTTTGTGAAGGACTTCAGTTCTGGGAGTTTGGAAATCAGAATGATGTTATGATCTTTATTCTGTCTGTGCTGATTATATCCAGAATAACAGAAGGATATTTTTATGGTATCTTTGCCTCCTTATTAAGTGTACTGATATTTAATTTCTTCTTTACCAAGCCTTATTTCACTTTTAATGCCATTGAAAATGGCTATCCCCTTACTTTTGTTATAATGCTGCTTACCTCCCTTATAACCAGTGCACTTACTGTTCGTATTAAGCGGCAGGCCAGATTTGCTGCGGAGAGAGAACACCGTATTCAAGTATTATATGAAATAAATAAAAAGCTGCTTGTAACAAGAGGAACCGATAATATTATTGCATTGGTACTGGATTACGGAGTCAAGCTTTTTGGCAGGTCGGCTATTCTATATATCCGTGATGAAAAGGGGGAATTGACTGGGAGCTATTCACCCTTCCCGGAGGAGGATGATTCCTTTATGATAACAGAAGATGAGAAAGCAGTTGCTCACTGGGTATTTGTAAACGGAAAGAAAGCCGGAGCTGGTACAGATACCCTGATGGGAGCCGGAGCCTTTTATGAGCCGGTGTTATTCCAGGGGAATGTTCTTGCAGTTATAGGGTTATCCTGTAAAGGGGGAAATCTGGATCATAACAACCGTCTGTTTTTAAGAATGATTACACCGCTGGTGGCTATGGCTTTTGAAAGGCAGAGATTGAGTGATGAACAGAGGAATATATTAGTGGAGACGGAAAAAGAGAAGATGCGAAGTAATCTGCTTCGAGCGATTTCCCACGACTTAAGAACACCACTTACCGGAATACTTGGTGCAAGTTCGGCTATTCTGGAAAATGAAGGCTCAATTAATGCAGACACCAGCAGGCAGCTTATAGTCAATATAAAAGAAGATTCCCAGTGGCTTATCAGGATGGTTGAGAATCTTTTGTCTGTAACCAGGATCAATGAAGGTACCATGAATGTATCAAAAACACTGGAGGCAGGAGAAGAAGTCATAGCAGAGGCAGTCAGCCGTATAAGGAAAAGGTATGGTGAGAGGAATATACAGGTTAAGGTACCGGAGGAATTCTTAGAAGTGCCAATGGATGGAACCCTTATTGCCCAGGTATTGATTAATCTGCTTGAAAATGCCATAAAGCATTCCAGGGAGGAAGCCCTTATAGAAGTTTCCTTAAGAAAGAAAGAAAACTGGGCAGTATTTGAGGTGCTTGATAATGGAAAGGGTATCCCGGAGGAAGACCTTCCCTCTCTGTTTGAGGGATATACCAGCCTTGGAGGTAAAGCTTCTGATTCCTCCAGAGGTTTAGGAATCGGGTTGTCAATCTGCCGTTCTATTATAAAAGCACATCAGGGAAGAATGGAGGCTGAGAACCGATTAAGTGGGGGAGCGGCATTCCGGTTCTTACTGCCGCTGGAGGAGACAATATCCTAGACACCAAAGTGGGACGGCCAGAACGGCACATGATTTACAGACATGATCTAGTACTATTTTCATTCAGTACAACAAACATGTTTGCATAAAATGTAATAGATGAGGAGATGAAGAAGTGATGGAAATGGAGCCTTTAATACAGATTGTGGAAGATGATGAAACCATCGGTAATTTCATATCGGCTGTACTTACGGCAAATGGTTATAAGGTCATACGAAGTACAGGAGGCAGAGAAGCAATTCAGATGAATGCTTCCCATATTCCGGATCTCATTCTCCTGGACCTGGGACTACCGGATATGGACGGTCTGGAAGTGCTGAAAAATATACGAACCTGGTCTAAGGTGCCCGTTGTGGTTGTATCTGCAAGAGGACATGAACGAGAGAAAGTGGAGGCCCTTGACCTGGAGGCAGACGATTATATCGTAAAACCTTTTGGCACTCCAGAATTGCTGGCACGTATCAGGACAGCCTTGCGGCATGGAATCAGAAGCAGTGAAGATGTGAAAACAGATACGGGAATTGTTAAGATTGCAGAGCTTGTAATTGATTATGAGAAAAGAAGTGTCTATTTAGAAAAACAAAACATTCATCTGACACCGATTGAATATAAAATACTTGCACTTTTAGCAAGACACCCCGGCAAAGTATTAACCCATGATTACATTATCAAAGAAATCTGGGGACCTTATGCCAATGAAAGCCGTACTCTTCGTGTAAATATGGCAAATATTCGAAGAAAAATTGAAAAAAATCCCGGTGAACCTCACTATATACTTACGGAAATGGGTGTTGGTTACCGTATGGCTGACAGATAAGGTAATATCTTTCATGACATTACCAAACCGAATAAAAGGAAAGTATTCTGTGAATATTATCTCCAAGGAGGTAATACAATGGATGCTAATGCAGAATATTTAAATTATATTTACCAGAATGCTAAAATGGGTACTGATACTTTGGGGCAATTGATCAATATTGCAGAAGATAAGGAGTTTACTGGTACTTTAAACTCTCAGTTCAAAGAATATGAGTCCATAGAAAAGAAAGCGGAAGAGTATCTGAAACAAAGAAACAAAGAGGAAAAAGATATTTCCCTGCTTCAGAAAGTTTCAGCAGATGTGATGATTAATGTTAAGACTTTAACTGATAAATCAGCCTCCCATATTGCAGGGATGCTTATGCAGGGAAGTACCATGGGTGTAATTGATATTATTAAAAATAACCGTAAATATAACAGTGCAGATAGTGATATTAAGGAGTTAGGACAAAGGTTGTTAACTCTGGAAGAAAATAATATCAATGAGTGTAAACGATATATCTAGTACTACTTTATCTGAGGTAAGATAGGGTACCCTGCTTCGTGAGAAAGCATGGTACTCTTTTTATATGTTTTAGAAACCAAAGATATGTGATTTTCTGGTTTCTGAGAGCTAAAACAAGAAGTACTTAAAAAGGAATTAAAAATGAAAATGCTAAGTGAAACAGATTAGAAAATGAAACATATATTACAGTATAAATTCTCTTATATAGAAAAATTATCCAATGGAATCTATGATTGGTGAAAAGATACATTAGAGAACTGCTGTTTAGAATTATTTGACAGTGAGAATTGGATTTTGCTATAATAAAAGTGAAAAAATAAATATATGATGAAATATGTCGTGCTATAATCAAGCATTAATTAAAGCTAATGTTTGATGGAAAAGAGGATGTCTATGGATAATGGGTTTAATACTGGTTTTAGCAATGGTTTTGGAAATGATTTCGGAGGAAGTGCTTTTACAGGAATCTTTACAATTATATTTCTGTTGATTTTTGGAATTATTATAGTTGGGATAATATCCGCCTTGCGGCAGGGTATCAAAAATAGTAATTCTCCTGTTCTTACCGTAGAAGCAAAAGTAGTTGCTAAAAGAACCAGTGTTTCTCATAGTACGAATAATACAACGGACGGATTTGCTTCATCAAGTTCAAGTACCTGGTATTATGCGACATTCGAAGTGGAGAGCGGTGACAGGATGGAATTCTTAGTCAGTGGAAAAGAATACGGAATGTTGGCGGAGGGGGATTCTGGCAAACTGAAGTTCCAGGGAACCAGGTATCTTGAATATACCAGGGACACAGCTTTGTAGGAACTGAGGCTGGTGATAATTCTAAGCTTGATGATGGATATGTTTATAATCTGCTTGTGATGTGCGTACTCTTAGCAGGAGACAATCTGCGAATGACAGCAAGGGGCTGTTTGGTGTGAGTAGTAGCGTTTGGTATCAAAAATATATAGCAGTATACAGGGAAATAAAACATAGTATATTATTAATTGGGTGCTAAGAATGGCATAATGAGTTTACAAACACTCCTGAATAATGAATAAAAATGCGATTATTCTTTTAAAGGAATCAATAAGTATAAATCATGGAAAGGCTTATTGCAGCTTTAAGCAGTATCCTTTCTTTTTTATTATCCAGAGAATATTACTCAGAGAATATTTCTTGTAGACAAGTTATGCATTTCTGATTATGATAGAAGAAATGAAATTACATAGAAGAAATGAAATTAAACGGAAAGAAATCTGAATAAATATACTATCAGTATTCTTCTTCCATTCAGAGAGGATAAAACCATGGAGATAAGGGACTATCTAAAAGAACACAAATTAATTACAGATGGAGCCATGGGAACCTATTATTCCAGGCTGCTAAACAATGATAATGCTGTATCAGAATACGGTAATATTAAGAAGGAAGACATAATAGTAGATATCCATAAAGCATATATCAAAGCCGGTGCGGTGTTAATCAGAACCAATACTTTTGCTGCCAATAAACAAACCCTGTCACAGTTTGGAGAAGAGCAGAAAGAGCTGATTAAGAATGCCTACCGTCTGGCGCAAAGAGCTGTAAAGGAAGTAAAGGCCGAAGGATATACAAAAGCACAAGATATCTATATCGCCTGTGATATAGGACCCATTCCGGAAAATGGCACCAGAACGGAAGAAGATATACTTGCAGAATATCTGGAGATGTGTGATGCCTTTTTAGAAGCAGGAGGAGAGGTATTTCTCTTTGAGACTTTTTCGGATTTCTATTACTTAAAAAATGTAACTGCATATATTAAAGAGAAGAAACCGGACGCGTTTATCATTACGAATTTCTGCCTTAATAAGAATGGTTTTACCACCAAGGGAATCAGTGCCAGAACCATACTTGAGACCATTGAAAAGATGGAGGAAATTGAGGCAGGAGGCTTCAACTGTGGTATCGGTTCCGGACATATGAATCAGATCCTAAAACGCCTGCCCTTCCCGGAGAAGAAATTCATTGTTGCAATGCCCAATGCCGGCTACCCGGAACAGTTTAAGAACCGGCTGGTCTTTATGGATAATGAAGGGTACTTTAGGGAGAATCTTCAGAAAATATGTGACCTGGGTGTTGATATTATCGGCGGCTGCTGTGGTACTACACCGGAATATATTCAGAATATGTCAGAACGTCTTCAGCTAAGAGCGGACTACAGGGGAGTCAGAAAAGACCTGGCCGAATTAAAGGAAACCAAAGTAGAAGTCAGAACCAATGAATTCTATGAGCTTTTTAAGACAAGCAAGAAAGTAGTTGCAGTGGAGTTGGACCCTCCCTTTGATGCAAAGGATGAAAAGGTTATAGCCTGTGCCCTTAAGCTAAAAGAAACCGGTACAGATATCATAACCATTGCCGATTCTCCTATGGGAAGAAGCAGAGTGGACTCCATTCTAATGGCTCTTAAGCTGCATAATGAAACAGGTTTACCGGTTATGCCCCATGTATGCTGCAGAGACAAGAATATGATTGCCATGCGTTCCACCTTACTTGGAGCCTATTTAGGAGGGATACGAAATATTCTGATCGTAACCGGAGACCCTATCCCCAGTGAACACAGACAGTCTACTACCGGTGTATTTGACTATAATTCCATTCAGCTCATGAATTATGTGAAAGAAATGAACAGGGAACATTTTCCGGAGGAACTTCTTTATTATGGAGGTGCCCTTAATTACGGACGAGGCCCTATAGAGAAGGTAGTTGAGAGGATGGAGAAGAAGATTGAGGCAGGTGCCGGATATTTTCTTACTCAGCCTGTATATTCCGAGGAAGACATGCGGCGTTTGGAAGAAATTAAGAAAAGGGTAAATACTAAAATCTTATGCGGAATCATGCCTCTTGTAAGCTACACCAATGCGAACTTTATTAAGAATGAGATATCCGGTATCAATGTACCTGATTGGGTAGTAAAAAGATACCGCCCGGATATGGATAAAGAAGAGGCAGAAGGGGTAGCAGCAGACATTGCAAGCGAAATAATCAGGGATATAAGTCCCTTTGCAGACGGTTATTATTTTATGCTTCCCTTTAACCGAGTAAGCCTAATGGAAAAAATAAAGATTGTATAGAGCAGAAAATAAAGGATATAAAGAAGAGGTATAGCGGTAAAATTATGAGGGATATTGAGGATAAGCCTATAGTAAGAGAGTCATTTGCCATGGCGTATAAAGGAGGAGAAATCTGGTTTGAGCAGCTGGATGCCCTTTATGGACATAAGGAACTGGTAATGGAGAAGTTTCATAAGGATTTGGAGATACTTAAGCGCCCCTCTTCTACCGGTCTGGTAGCGGTTAATATAAATCAGACGATAATAGAGGAGGACATGGCAAAGGATATACTTGATCGGCTGATAGATTTGGATAAACTGCGCAAGGTAGTTTTTGTCGGAGCTGATAAGAAGATAAAACATTTTCTCAAAGGCAGATTGAAAGAACAGAGAGCCAAAACTACCTTTGCCTGTTCCTTTATAGATGATTATGAAAAGGCAAAGACCTGGCTGGTTGGAAATATATAAGCGAAAAACTCAACTATAAATTCAGGAAAGAGGTTACCATGACAAGAAAAGAATTCAGAGAGCTGACAAAGCAGAAAATCGTACTCTTAGACGGAGCGACAGGCAGCAATATGCAAAAAGCAGGGATGCCTACCGGTGTATGCCCGGAGGAATGGATACTTAAGAACCCTAATATTTTAGTTGATCTGCAAAAAGCATATATAGAAGCCGGAACGGATATTCTTTATGCGCCTACTTTTACCGGTAACCGCATAAAGCTTACGGAATATGGACTTGCAGACAGAATCGCAGAGATCAATCAGGAACTTGTAAAACTGTCAAAACAGGCAGTAACAGAAGCGGCAGCTGACAGAAAAGTCTATATCGCCGGTGACCTTACCATGACCGGGCAGCAGCTATATCCTGTGGGAACTCTTCGTTTTGAAGAATTGGTAGAGGTATATAAGGAGCAGATTGCATATTTATTATTAGCCGGTGTTGACCTTTTTGTTATCGAGACTATGATGAGTCTTCAGGAATGCAGAGCAGCCCTTCTGGCAGTAAAAGAAACCTGTGAGCTTCCCGTTATGATAACCCTTACCTTTAATGAGAATAACAGGACTCTGTACGGCACGGATCCGGTAACTGCAATCACCGTGCTTCAGAAGATGGGAGCCGATGCGGTTGGAGTGAACTGCTCCACTGGTCCGGAAGGCATGAAGGATATCGTAAGTGAAATGAAAAAGTATGCATCCGTTCCTATCATTGCAAAGCCAAATGCCGGTCTGCCAAAGCTTGTAAATGATGAAACGGTCTTTTCCATGGAAGGAAAAGAATTTGCAGAAGAAACCAAAGGACTTGTGGAAGCAGGAGCAGGAATTATCGGTGGCTGCTGCGGAACTACACCGGAGCATTTAGCTATGTTAAAGGCTTCCGTCAGTGAACTTATGGTGCCGGAACTTACTCCTGAGAGAGTAAGAATTCTGACAACGGAACGTAAAGCCCTTAAGATCAAGGATAACGGGAAATTCCTTGTTATCGGTGAAAGAATCAACCCTACCGGTAAGAAAGCCCTTCAAGAAGAATTAAGACAGGGCAACTATCAGATGGTTACGGATTTTGCAAGGCAGCAGGAAGAAGACGGAGCGGATATTCTGGATGTGAATATGGGTATGAACGGCATTGATGAGAAGGAAGCCATGATCGAAGCAGTTTATGAGATTACCGGTTTCTCCGGACTGCCCTTAAGCATAGATACAAGTCATATCAGTGTAATGGAAGCTGCCCTTAGAATCTATCCGGGACGAGCTCTTATTAACTCCATCTCCCTGGAGAAGGAGAAGTTTGAGAAACTCATACCCATTGCCCATAAATACGGAGCCATGTTTATCCTGCTTCCTCTTTCCGATAAAGGCTTGCCAAAAGACCTTGAAGAGAAGAAAGAGATTATTCATACTATCGTAGAAGAAGTTGTCAGAAACGGACTTGAAAAAGATGATATTATCGTAGATGGACTTGTAAATACCGTAGGAGCCAATCGTGATGCAGCACTTCAGACCCTTGAAACCATCAGGTACTGCAAAGAAGAGCTGGGACTGGCTACAGTAGTGGGATTATCTAATATTTCCTTCGGACTCCCTGAGAGACAGTTTGTAAACAGTACTTTTCTGGCACTTGCTATCAAGGAAGGACTTACCATGGCAATAGCAAATCCTTCCCAGGAACTGTTAATGAACACAGCCTATGCAGCAGACCTCCTCGCCGCCAAAGAAGAGTCAGACATCAGATATATTAAGAGAGTAACGGAAAGACCATCTTCTGTGGTAACCAGAAAGGAAGAACCCCTTAAGAAATCTGGAACGGATTCTACCAACCAAGTGAATGGAGCGGTAAGTCCTGGGGTTATAGAAGGGAATAAGACCTTTCAGGATGTTTACGATGCTGTAATAAAAGGAAATAGACGTGAGATTGTAGCTCGTGTACAGGAAGCTCTGAAAGAAGAAATTAAACCCTCCTTTGTTCTCGATGAGCTGCTGATACCGGGTATTAATGAAGTAGGAAGGCTTTTTGACAAGCAGATTTATTTTCTTCCCCAGTTGATCTCGTCGGCAGAGGCCATGAAAACAGCAATAGATTATCTGGAGCCGCTGTTAAAAGACGGTCAGGCAGAAAAGAAGCTGGCAACGGTAATTATCGCAACCGTTTCCGGAGATGTTCATGATATCGGCAAGAATTTGGTGGTATTAATGCTAAAGAACTACGGATTTAATGTTATTGATCTGGGCAAAGACGTACCTTCGGAAAAAATCATAGAAACAGCCAGAGAGCAGGAGGCGGATATTATTGCATTATCAGCCCTGATGACCACAACCATGCTTGAAATGAAACGTGTTATAGCACTGAAAAATGAGGCGGGTTTAAAAGCAAAGGTAATAATCGGCGGTGCAGTTATTACGCAAAGTTATGCGGATGAGATAGGTGCAGACGGTTTTGCAGCAGATGCAGGTGAGACTGTAACGGTGATAAAAAGGATCTTAAAATTGTAAGATTATAATTACGTTAGTAGAGTCAGCATATTTGAATCTTCAATCAAAACTAGTAATAGATTTAATAACCGCCGTAAGTTTGCAGGGTATCAAACTTATGGTGGTTTTTGTTAATAAATACAATCACTTTAATTTAAAATTACACAATACTGAAAAGACAGCTGCAAAAAGGAACAAAGAAGGTACATTGTGCAATTTTAAAACATTAAAAGTAATTTTTTAAGTCCATTTATGTAAAATGCTGTTTTTCAAAAGTTCTATTGACTTCATTCAAAAAAGAACTATAATATTTGTTGAGCATCTCAATAGTTGAGGTACTCAACAAACTGAGAGCATATGAATATAAGAGCTTGGTAAGAAGAAGTTCTTAAGGAGGAATTAGAATAATGGCAGATAAACGGGTAGATAAGGATTATGAAGGAACCATAAGCCATGAGTTCATTACCACCTTGAATAAAGTACGCAAGCTGATGGGAAGACTTCATGGGAATAGAAGTCTGTATCCGGCTGAATTTATGATGTTAGGCGCAATACATCACGGCAAGCATTGTGAAGAGAACAAAGCTGAAACGAACGAGCCAGGAGTACGCGTTGGTGAACTTAGTAAGATGGTTCATTCTACCAAGTCGGCCACGTCTAAGATGCTGAAAGCTTTAGAAGAAAAAGGATATGTAACGAGAATAACTGACACCAAAGACCGACGTGTTGTATATATATGCCTGACGGACAGAGGGCATGAGATTATCCAGGAGTCAATATCCCAGCTGCGGATATTTACGGATAATACCATTCAGAAAATGGGAGAAGATGACACGAGAAGCTTAATTGAAATGCTTAACAAGTTATATGATGCCATGGTCGAGGTGTTGGGGGAATCAGATAAAACGGATGATTTCTAATGGCAACAAAGTAAGAACATATTAGAAAGGAGCACCCATGTTTAAATTATTAAAACTGTTAAAATCCTCCTGGGCTATCATGCTTGTGGTAATTGCCCTTTTGGGATTGCAGGCTTATTGTGATTTATCCCTGCCTTCATATACCTCCAAAATCGTGGATGTAGGTATACAGGGGGGAGGAATCGAAAATGCTGCCCCGGAAGCCATGCTGGAAAGCCATATGAAGGTTTACTTATATTTTCTGGATGAGAACGGACAAAAAGAAGTACTGGATTCCTATACACTGGTAACGAAAGATTCAGTTTCCGAGAGTGATTATAAGGATTATTTGAAGGAGTATCCGGAACTTGCCAATGAAAATATTTATGTGTTAGATAACAAAGAAAACATCGAATCTTTAAATGATATCTTAGCAGATTCAATGTTACTGGCAGGTACATTAAGCCAGGAATCAGATGAACTCACACCTCTAAAGGAACAGTTAAAAGCTGCCGTTCCTGACGAGCTAAAAAGCGCGACTTTATTACAGATGATCGTATCACTGCCAAAAGAACAGACAGCTCAGATACTTGAACCTATTAAAACATCTTTTGCAGCTTTGTCTGATTCTATGAGAGTTCAGGCCGCTACCAAGGTAGTAAAGGAAGAATATAAAGCCTTAGGAATAGATACTGATAAGATTCAGACACAGTATATCCTTCTTGCAGGACTTAAGATGTTAGGATTTGCATTAATAGCCATGATCTCTACTGTACTGGTAGGTTTCTTCTCTGCCAGAATAGCAGCAGGCCTTGGTATGGAACTCAGAGGAAAGGTATTCCGTAAGGTAGTTGGTTTTTCAAATTCGGAATTCGATCATTTCTCCACAGCTTCCCTAATTACAAGAAGTACCAATGATATTCAGCAGATACAGATGATGCTGGTATTCTTAATCCGTATTGTATTTTATTCACCGATTCTTGCAATCGGAGGAGTTATTAAGGTATTAAACACCAATGTATCCATGACCTGGATCATTGCACTAGCTGTATTTATTATTATCATGGTAGTGGGTATCTTATTTGCAGTTGCCATGCCTAAGTTTAAGGCAATACAGAAACTGGTGGATCGTCTGAATCTGGTAACCAGAGAAATTCTTACGGGACTTCCGGTTATCCGTGCTTTCCATAAAGAACGTACGGAGGAAAAGCGTTTTGATATAGCCAATAAAGATCTGACAGCAACTAATCTTTTTGTAAACAGATCTATGGCATTTATGATGCCTGTTATGATGTTTGTTATGAACGGTGTATCAGTACTTATTCTCTGGAGCGGTGCTCATGGAATCAGTGATGGAAATATGCAGGTAGGTGATTTGATGGCATTCTTACAGTATACCATGCAGATAATCTTCTCCTTCCTGATGTTCACTATGATTTCAATTATGCTGCCAAGAGCTACTGTTGCAGCAGGACGTATCCTGGAAGTATTGGAATCTAAGGTTACCATTCATGATCCTGCTTCTTCCAAAGCATTTAAGGCTGATAAAAAAGGTTACGTGGAATTTAATTCTGTCTGTTTTAAGTACCCCGGTGCAGAGGATAATGTACTGGAAGACATCAGCTTTACCGCAGAACCTGGAAAGACAACTGCATTTATTGGAAGTACCGGAAGCGGTAAGTCTACCTTGGTGCATTTGATACCGAGATTCTATGATGTAACAGGCGGAAATATTTTGGTGGATGGTGTTGATGTCAGAGATCTGACACAGCATGATTTACGTGAGAAGATAGGTTTTGTTCCTCAAAAAGGAGTACTGTTCACCGGAACCATTGAGTCCAATATCAAGTATGGTAAGCAGGATGCAGGGGAAGAGGAAATGAAGAAGGCTGCCCGCATTGCTCAGGCATTGGATTTCATTGAAGAAAAACCGGAAAAGTATGAGACAGCGATATCACAGGGTGGTAACAATGTATCAGGCGGACAGAAACAAAGACTTTCCATCGCAAGAGCAATCGCGAAGGAACCGGATGTCTTCATCTTTGATGACAGCTTCTCTGCTCTTGATTACAAGACAGATGTGGCACTTCGTAAGGCTTTGAATGAGGAAATTAAGAATAAGACTATTCTTATTGTTGCCCAGAGAATATCTACGATTCTTCATGCGGATCAGATAATTGTTCTGGACGAAGGCAAGATAGTAGGAAAAGGTACTCATCAGGAGCTGCTAAGAAATTGCGAGGTTTACAACCAGATTGCATTATCACAGCTGTCAAAGGAGGAACTGGCATATGAGTGATGAGAGAAATAAACAGACAGCACGTCCCAGAGGCGGCAGAGGACCTATGGGCGGCGGTCCCTTTGGCGGACCGGTTGAAAAGCCTAAGGATTTTAAAGGCTCTGTATCAAAGCTGATGAAATATATATCCGCTTATAAAATCAGCATCATACTTGCAATGCTGTTTGCAGCGGGAAGTGCGGTATTCTTTATTGTAGGTCCTAAGCGACTGGGTAATATCACAACTGATATATTTGCAGGTTATACGGCTAAGCTTCAGGGAACTGGTGGAATTGATTTTACGAAGATTGGCAAAGCTCTTATTGTCCTTCTTATATTGTATATTGCAAGTTCAGTATTTAACTTTGTGCAGGGATATATCATGTCAGGTGTAACCCAGAAGGTTACTTACAGGCTGCGTACCGAGATATCAACTAAGATAAACCGCATGCCAATGAACTATTTTGAAACCAAGACCCATGGTGAAGTGTTATCCAGAGTAACAAATGATGTTGATACCTTAAGCCAGAGCTTAAATCAGAGTATTACTACTGTAATTACAGCAGTAACCCAGATTATTGGTATCACGGTTATGATGATAACCATCAGTGGAAGAATGACAATTGTTGCAGTACTTACTTTGCCTGTTTCTTCACTGCTGATAGCTTTGATCATGAAAAAATCTCAGAAATACTTTAAATCACAGCAGGAATATCTAGGTCATGTAAATGGTCAGGTAGAAGAAGTTTATTCCGGTCATAATATTGTTAAAGCTTTTAATGGTGAGAAACAGGTAATTGAAGAATTTGAAAAGTCCAACAGCACCTTATATGGTTCTGCCTGGAAATCTCAGTTCTTATCCGGTATGATGATGCCTATTATGGGCTTTGTAGGAAATATCGGTTATGTGGCAGTTGCTATCCTGGGTGGTTATCTGACAATTAAGAAAACTATTGAAGTCGGTGATATCCAGTCCTTTATTCAATATGTAAGAAGCTTCAATCAGCCTATTTCTCAGATTGCTCAGATCTCCACTCAGTTACAGCAGACAGCTGCTGCAGCGGAAAGAGTATTTGAGTTCTTAGAGGAAGAGGAGGAAGATCAGACCGTACCTAATGCCGTTAATCCTGAAATTGTTGAGAGCAGAGTAGAATTTAAGAATGTTAAATTCGGTTATAATTCCGATAAGATCGTTATCAATAATTTCTCCGCTGAAATAGATAAAGGACAGAAGATTGCAATTGTGGGTCCTACCGGAGCTGGTAAGACTACTATGGTAAAACTGTTAATGCGTTTCTATGACGTTAATTCCGGCGAGATTCTGATTGACGGTCATAACATCAAGGACTTCAACCGCGGAGAACTGCGTAAGATGTTTGGTATGGTATTACAGGATACCTGGCTCTTTAACGGAAGCATTATGGAAAATATCCGTTATGGTAAAGAAGACGCAACAGATGAAGAGGTTATTGCAGCAGCCAAAGCGGCCCATGCCCATCATTTTATATCTACCCTTCCGGATGGTTATCAGATGGTATTAAATGAAGAAGCCAGCAATGTATCACAGGGACAGAAGCAGCTATTAACCATAGCAAGAGCTATCCTGGCAGATCCCAAGATTCTGATTCTGGATGAAGCTACAAGCTCTGTTGATACCAGAACCGAAGTCAGAATTCAGAAGGCCATGGATAACCTGATGAAAGGCAGAACCAGCTTTATCATTGCCCACAGACTTTCAACTATCAAAGATGCTGATCTTATCCTTGTTATGAAGGACGGAGATATCGTTGAACAGGGTAACCATGAAGAACTCTTAAAGAAACAGGGCTTCTATGCAGGACTTTATAATTCACAGTTTGAAGAGACAGCTTAATTATAATTGCCTAGGTTATTGTGCTTGCTAAAAACTACCCTATAGATTAATATAAATATAACGGACTTCATAACACCCTCTGCTTAAAAATGTATCTGAGGTTAAAGCAGAGGGTGTTATTTATATGGATTGTATTTATGGAATTTTAGGAGGCAGCTGCGTTAGGAATAAGAAATATATATGATAATCTTAGCAGGAATAATTTTCACTTGTACTGCCTCTATGAACTTAGAAAGAAATCAATTTATAACAGGTAAATACAGTCTGAAACAAATTAGTATGTGTGGAAAGAGATGTTTCTGCTGATTGATGGAATAGCGGAACATATAAAATATAATAGTGTTTCGTGAAATAATGTGGTAAGATTAATAAAAAATAAACAAGTAAGAAAGGATTCGTATATGAAAAAATTAACGGTATTTTTAATGGCGACTACATGCTTTTTAGGCGGTGTTTTACTTGGAATACTTATGTCCCCTGTAAAGCAAGGTATTGGAAATAACAGCGGTAATACGTATAATAATTATTACAACAAAGAAGAAGCAGAGACAGAAGAATAAATGTACTAGCTGCCATTGCAAGCCGCATCTGGGGATGTGGCACTGCCACAAAACAGGGTGTGAATTATGCTTTTTCAATAATTCACACTATCTTTAAGCTTTCTGCTTCATTATATGACGCAAGATGTCAGATTTAGTTTGCTATTCTTATAATAAAAAAATAAAGGCAGGAAGATGTAAGATGGAGAATAATATAGTGCTATCATGGCTCTTAGAGGAGGATAATCCAGAGGTTAAGCTTAGAACCTTAACGGAATATCTGGAATATTCAGAGGAGAGTCAGGAGGTAAGACAAGCAAAGGCAGAATTATTTGAGGCACCAATTTTTCATCAGGCGGTAGAAATGCTGACTTATGAAAAGATATGGCCCAGATATGATGCCTTGACTGCCTTTGCAGAATGGGGATTGACCAGAAAAGATCTTAATATTGACAAAGAGGTTGCAAAAGTAATAGAGGATTCAGGATTTAAACCTATGTGCGGTGAAGCTTTGTTATTACGGAATCTTGTGAAATTAGGTTATTACGAAGAAGAAAATGTAAGAACAGAGATTTATGCTGCACTGGATAAAATTAAAGAGGATGGCGGCTTTGGATGTTTAAGCAAAAGTAAGAAAATAAACGATCCCAAGCTGCCCCATAAGAGCTGTGCTAGAATAACAGCGAATTATCTATTGCTCATTGCGGAAATGAAGTTAAAAGGGATGGAGATACCCTGTGAAAAGGAACTGGTTCAATATTTTCTGAAAAGAAATGTAATCTTTCGTACGGATAATCCCCAGATGGTTGTGGTTGAAGAGATGGGTAATACTTTCTATCCTATGGATGCTGTTAAAGTTGGTATACAAAACACCCTGTATGCACTTACCGTACTGGGAGCCGGGCAGAGCGAACAGTGTGATAAGGCATGGGAACGTCTTGAAGAGAAGAGAGCAGAAGAAGACAAGTATATATTGGGAAAGTCCAAAACCATTCCAAGTTTTAAAGCCGGAAAACCTGGCAAAGTGAATAAATGGGTCACTCTTTATGCTCTGATGGCAAAGAAAGGGAGATAAGATATGCTTTTGGGTATGGATATTCAAAGCAAACTGTCTGAATTTATTGAAAATGATAGAAGAAACAGTCTGGAGGCTCATAATCATATCAAAATGTATGAGGAACCTCTTATAGGTATTGCTTCTGCTGAAGATGAGTTATTTACAGAGTTTAAGAAGGAAGGAATTGTTGGACCCGACTTTTTGACACCATATGAATGGCTTGAAACAGCAAAGTCTGTTGTAGTGTATTTCCTACCTTTTACAAAGGAGATTATAGATTCCAACAGAAGTGCGGGACTCCCCTCAGAAGAGCATTTCAAGCAACCACTTTTCTAATGAGAACAGCTGAAGCTGTATCTCAATAAAAAAGTGGTTTTGTAATATTGTTCAAGTACTATTCGTCCTTTAAGTTAGCCGTATATACATGAATAGCATCTCTTAAGAACTCAGCAAGCCCATCCTGTTCCTTGTCATAATAAGCCTTAAAACGATCATCGGCTGCATACATATCACCAAGACCTGCATGTGCTTCTTTCTTGTAATATCCCCAGCTTAAGGTCAGCCATTCTCTGTGAAGGCGTACTGTTTCCTGCGCTTTGTCACCGGAGGGATCTTTCGTTTCATAAGCCTCCTTCAGTGTACTATGAATAAGCTTGCTCAAATCCTCCCATCTGTCATACTCCTCTTTGGTTAGATTCAACATACGCTGATTGGACTTATCTATGGTCTCATCACCATATTTTTCTCTGATTTCTTTTCCGTATTTTTCTTCATTTGCTGCTACAAGGTCTTTCTTAAAACCTTCGAATTTATCTCTATCTGTCATGATATTCCTCCCTGTTACTGAATCAATGGTTTTATCAACGGTGGATATCAGAATATCCAGCCGTTCTCTTTCCTGCTTAAGTTTCTTACGATGCTCCTGTAAGGCTAAAAGATTATCAAAGCCGGGGCTTAGGACAATGGAACGTATTTCTTCAAGACCAAACCCCAGCTCCCGGTAGAAAAGTATCTGCTGCAGCAGAGCGATTTCTTTCTGACCGTATATACGGTAACCGGAGGAGTTGGTACGCAGGGGTTTTAACAGACCAATGCTATCATAATGACGAAGCGTTCTGGTACTGACACCTGCAAGCTTGCTTAATTTTAGTATTGTATATTCCATGGTTTCTCCTATTCCGCCCTTTGCGGCTATATATGCTGACTGTTACGAAATTGATATCTGCTATGCCTGTATTGAGGTCCGCAAGGATAAATTATAGATTTACTTGATAACCCTTTATTTCGTTAGTTGCTGAAATCTACTTACAGCCTGTAAGGTTATTGGTTTTATAATGTGTACACACAGGTTGAAGAGGGACGGCTCCGGAGGCAGTAATCATCAACCATGAATTAATCATAAACCTTTACGTAATGTGAATGTCAATAGGAAATATAAAAATATTTTTGCATAAGATACTACATGAATTTTTGTCGAAATCATATTGTAATTTAATACGGAAAGGGTCATAATGAAATTTACATGCTTTTAACGGAAGATTTACACTATATAAGTCACCTGACAATGGAACCCTCCTGGATTATGATCGGGAGTTTCTGTTTTAAACAGCATTATTTTGCAGTTTCAAGCAGAGGTAAAACGAGATGTGCTATTGCACCTTAATACAGAAAGGCTACGGATTATTATGATATTTACCAGAAAGCAGCTTTTTCAGCTGATCTTACCACTGATTATTGAGCAGATTTTGGCAGTGTCTGTAGGACTTGTCGGAATAATAATGGTTTCAAGAGCGACGGGAGAAGCCGGTATATCGGGAGTCTCACTGGTAGATACCCTTAATGTTCTTCTTATTACTCTATTTTCCTCCCTGGCTACAGGAGGAGCGGTAGTATCCTCCCAATACATGGGGCGTAAAGAAAATGATAATGCCAGTAAAGCAGGAAGCCAGCTTATTATAACTACTCTGATGATTTCCCTGGTTATTATGCTTATCTCGTTAATTGGAAATGAGAATATTCTGATTATGATATACGGTAAGCAAGAAGCTGCAATCATGGATAGCGCGAAGATTTATTTCTTTATTACGGCGTTTTCTTTTCCATTTCTGGCAGTATATAACTCCTGTGCGGCACTATTTCGTGCAATGGGTAATTCCAAGGTTTCCATGTATGTTTCCCTTCTGATGAATATTATTAACGCTGTGGGAATTTATATTATGATTTTTCAATTGGACATGGGAGTAGAAGGTGTTGCAATTCCTACACTTACTGCCAGAGCGGTATCAGCAATTATTATGTTTATACTGATCTGCAATAAGAAGAATCCCATACATATGAATAATATCCTTCGAACGGGAATCGATTTTCAGATGATAAAGAGAATTTTGAATATCGGTGTGCCAAATGGTCTTGAGAACAGTATATTTCAGATAGGAAAGATTATGGTACAGGGGCTGACGGCAAGTCTTGGTCCTGTTTCGATAGCTGCCAATGCAGCAGCCGGTACCATAGCCGGTTTTGCACTGATCCCCGGAAGTGCTATGGGTCTTGCAATGATCACGGTAGTTGGACGTTGTATTGGAGCCGGTAATATGAAAGAGGCAAAGAATTATACAATAAAACTTATGAAGGCATGTTACCTTATCATGTGCGGATTAAATATTGGTATAATTCTACTGAGAGAACCTATTGTATGGGTATTTAAGTTATCACCTGCTGCAGAAGAGACAACACTTATGCTCATTCTTTATCACAGCATCTGCTGCTGTATCGTATGGCCTCTGTCCTTTGCCCTGCCCAATGCGTTGAGAGCGGCAAATGACGTAAGAACAACTATGATCATTTCCATTGTATCCATGTGGGTGTGGAGAATTGCCTTTAGTTATCTTCTGGTAAAGGGATTGAAAATGGGAGTAATGGGAGTATGGGTTGCTATGACAATAGATTGGCTGTTCCGAGCAATCTGTTTTACCTTGCGGTTTGTCAGAGGAAAATGGGTAAAACATGCTTATATACACTGATGTTGGAGTGAAAGTCTATTGTGCATCAGAATATAGAGTAGAAACTTTAGTACGAGTTTGAAAAAATTGGTAGGTACAAAGAATATTACATTATCTTTAATGCTCATAATTGCTCATAGTCAGGTATATCTTATCATTCACATTGTGAAATAGCAGGTATCAAATAATTTTTTAAGGATTTAAAGGTTTAAAGTGCTAAGTAAAACCCTTATAACATAAAATGTTACTACAGTTTATGGATGAGGGTTTTCTTTTTATGAAAAAAATAAAGTATGGTATTATCATAGAAGCAGTTTTGCTTCTTGTATTGATAGGAGCATTTATATTCGGCGGCGGTAATGGCGGCGAAATTAAAAATTTTATGAAGGAAACCTTTCTTCCGCGCTTTCTTACGGAGGAGAATACAGAGAAGAAATACATAAAGTGGGTGGATTTTGATGTTACAGCCAAAGCCATGGGCAGAGCCTATGACCTGGATGTTGCTTCTCAGTCTGAAGGTGTGAAATTAAACTGGATAGAGCTCTTAGCATATCTGGGTGCCAGGTATGGAGGAGATTTTTCAAAGTATAAAGATAAGGATATAAATAGTCTTGCAGAGAAATTAAAAAGCGGCGAAACTACGATGGCAGCATTAACTCAGGATATGAAATACTATTCTTATTATCTGGAAGTCTATACCGCAGTTCTTGGGGGATTTGTAGGAGAGTATGAGATAGAGTCAGTGAATGTAAGTGGTACTGAACCAGATAATAGTACAGCGCAAGGAACTGAAACAGCACAAGGAACTGATACCGCCAAAGGAAATGACGCAGCCAAAGGAAATGACGCAGCCAAAGGAAATGACGCAGCCAAAGGAAATGACGCAGCCAAAGGAAATGACGCAGCCAAAGGAAATGACACAGCCAAAGGAAATGATACAGCCAAAGGAAATAACGCAGCAAAAGAAAATGACACAGTAAAAGAAAATGACACAGTAAAAGGAAATAATACAGCCAAAGAAAATAATACACAGGAAAATAGTACTGTACAAGATAACAGTACAGGTCAAGAGGGCAGTACAAAGCAGGAAGAAAGTACTGAGGGAACAGTATGGGAGAAAAAGTATGGTTTAAAAGCTTATCTTCCTCTGGCTAAATATTTCCCTTACAGTGATTATGATGATTTTGGTGTATCCCGTACCTATGGTTATAAACGGAAGCATTTAGGCCATGATATGATGGGACAGGTGGGAACACCCGTTATTGCAGTGGAGTCTGGTTATGTAGAAGCCTTAGGATGGAATCGTTATGGAGGTTGGCGTATTGGTATCCGAAGCTTTGATGGTAAACGTTATTACTATTATGCACATCTTAGAAAGAACTACCCTTATAACCAAGAGCTGGCTGCAGGCAGTGTCGTTCAGGCAGGGGATGTCATTGGATATCTTGGCAGAACCGGTTACAGCACTACTGAAAACGTCAATAATATTGATACACCTCATCTTCACTTTGGGTTACAGTTAATTTTTGATGAATCCCAGAAAGAGGGGAACAATGAAATCTGGATAGATTGTTATGAAATCGTGAATTTCCTGTACCGAAACCGTTCAGAAACTGAAAAAGTAGCAGATTCCAAAGAATGGGTAAGGGTTTATGATATAAAAGATCCGGCAGCAGAGGATTTTGAAAAGAATCGGGATAATTATAATATAACGCCTCACAATACAGATGAGGATATGGGAGAACCGATAAATGAAAATGGAGGAACGAATCAACAGTCCTCCCCCACACCTACTGAACAACCCACCGGTGAACCATCAAATGATACCGGTGAATAGCAGCAATACTGACAGTATGAGTGGTCTTTATAGACGGGATTTTCATACTCTTTTGATCATTCCTCCTGTATATCCAAAAGATGGAAAACGTAAATAAAACTTCTATGCTAGCGGCCACCCCGGCAGGAACGACGTTCTCATAGTAACACTGGCACAAAGCGCTTAACAAACTATGCGTTGCTTCGCAAAGCCGTATATCAGGGAGTATCTCCCTGTTTTAGAATCCCCGGCAACACAAAAGGGCTGTATATTCCCAATGGAGGAGCATACAGCCCTTTCTTGTCAACAGATCGAATATCTATTCGCTCATTAAATACGCACTTGTTTCTTATATTCCCGTGGTGTCATACCAGTCAGTCGCTTGAATACTTCATTAAAATGCTTAATATCGTTATACCCAACTTTCTGGGCTATTACGATAACTTTATCCTCTGTAGCTGTTAGCAAATTACAAGCTTCTTCGATACGCAGTCTTTGTACATATTCTGAAATGGTCATACCGGCATAATCTTTAAAGAGCTTACAGAAATAAGTTGGACTTAGGAAAGACTGTGCTGCCAGATCAGTAAGTTTGGTATTAACAGAGTAATTAAGTTTCAGATACTGGATGGACTGTTCTATCATTTTTGCATGGTGGGTCATCATAGTTGTTGTGCTGGTTCCGGAATTTTTATAGGAGCGGAAGATCTTAATAAGAAGTTCAATAAGATACACACGCAGTAGCTCTATATATCCATCTTCTTTATCAGTGAACTCTGCAAGCATCTTTTTATAGATTGCTTCCAGTGATTTATTTTCAACACCCAGAATTTTAATATCTTCTATATTTTCTGATTCCAGAGCAAAAATGGAACGAAAGGAAAGATAGTGGATTACATCTGTAAATTCTTTATAATCCAGAAGATTCATGTCAATAAAATCCGGTTTAAAGACACAGTTATACACCATCAATGGAGCCATAGGAGCAGGATAAGAGCGGAACTCGTGAGGGATATGATAGTTTATCAGGAATAAATCTCCTTTGCGAACATCATATTGTTTATCTCCAATGATATGAATTCCTGTTCCTGATGCAACATAAGATATCTCGATGAAATCATGTACATGCAGGTGTGGTTCCGTGTCCTCATTAATATAGTTAATATAAATGGAATTCCCATTACTAAAAAAACTTTCACCGGTATCCCGGTAGAATTTATTATCATTCATAAAATTCACCCCATTTCATTATAATATAGCCCAAGGAAATTGAAAATAAAAATAAGTATAATATAAATATAACAGAAGTTTCTATCATTGATAATATCTGAAAGTTGAGAGAGTATAGTACCAACATTCATTATATCTGATAGGTGAGACTTCATTACCAACAATTATTATAAGGGAGGAAATAAATTGAAGATAAGTTCATTGAAATGTAACCGTATTGAGAATCCTTTAGGATATGTACTGGACAAGCCGGTATTAAGCTGGACAACAGAAACGGAGGAAGCTGCTATTCAAACTGCCTGCCGGATAGAAATTGCTTTAGACGAAGAATTCTCAGACCTTGTGCACGATAGCGGCAGGGAGGAGACAATTGATAGTATTGGTTATACACCTGATATTACGTTGCTGCCGGAGACCAGATATTATTGGAAAGTCCAGGTGTGGACGGATCGCGGAGAAGTCAGCAGTAATATTGCCTGGTTTGAAACTTCAAAGCTGTCTAATCCCTGGAGTGGCAATTGGATAACACCTGACTGGAAAGAGGAAACTGCTCATCCCTATATTAGAAAGAATTTTAAAGTCAAGGAAGAAGTTAAAAAAGCCAGACTTTATATTTGCGGTCTGGGTCTTTATGAAGCTGAGCTAAATGGAAGCAGAGTAGGAGATGAATATCTTACACCTTATTGCAACAGTTATAATAATTGGATTCAATACCAAACCTTTGATGTTACTGAGTTGTTAGAAAAAGATGACAATGTCATTGGTGTGCTTCTGGGAAACGGTTGGTATAAAGGACGCTTTGGTTTTCTGGGTAAAACAGAAGGAACCTATGGAAGCGAATTCGCATTGCTTTGCGAGTTGGTACTCACCTATACGGATGGCAGCACCGAAAGAATAGGATCTGATGATACCTGGAAAGCTGCCAGCTCCCATGTATTGGAGAGCAGTATTTATGACGGTGAGATTCAGGATGCGGGGAAGAAGATTCAAGGCTGGTCAACTGTCAAAATCTCTGATGAGGATTGGATAGGAGTTAAACCAATTGAAATTGACAGCAGCCTGCTCTCCGCCAGAAGAAGTATCCCTGTTAGGATTAAGGAAAAACTTACTCCTGTAAAGATAATTACCACCCCTATCGGTGAAACCGTTCTTGATATGGGACAGAATATGGTAGGTTGGTTAAATTTCCGAGTGGAGGCACCTAAAGGTACAATAATAAAACTCCAATATGGAGAAGAACTGCAGGAGGGCTGCTTTTACAGAGAGAATCTTAGAACCGCCAAAGCAGAGTTTGAATATATAAGTGATGGTCATAAGGCAGAGGTACAGCCTCATTTCACCTTCTTTGGATTCCGTTATGTGAAATTAGAAGGCTTTCCAGGGGAGATAAAGAAAGAGGATTTTACGGGTTGTGTAGTATATTCTGACCTTTTAAGAACCGGAAATATCGAGACCTCTAATCCAATGGTCAACCGTCTCTTCCAGAATGCGTTATGGGGACAGAAAGGTAATTTCCTGGATGTACCTACAGATTGTCCACAAAGAGATGAGAGAATGGGCTGGACGGGAGATGCGCAGATGTTTTCAGGGACTGCCTGCATGAATATGGATTGTGATGCCTTCTTCCGTAAATTCCTTTATGATCTTGCAAGAGAACAGGAACCCTTAGGTGGAATCGTTCCCCATACCGTACCTACCTTTGACTTAAGTAACGAAGGAGAAAACAGCTTTCTATCCGGTGGTTCCTCTGCCTGGTCAGAGGCTGCTACGGTAATTCCCTGGAATCTGTACCTCCATTATGGTGATAAGGAAGTCTTAAAGGAACAACTAAATAGTATGATTTCTTATGTAGAATATATCAGAAAACAGGATGATGGCAGCAGGTTGTGGAACACGGGCTTTCATTTTGGTGATTGGCTTGCACTGGATGGACAGGGGGACTTTAATCCTTACGGAGGAACTCCTACAGACTTAATTGCAACAGCTTATTATGCCTATTCCTCTGATATACTGGCAAAAGCAGCAGCAGTGATTGGAAGGGATGACCTTGCTGCAGAATATGGTAAGTTATCCGGTGAGGTCAAAGCAGCGTTCTGTGCGGAATTTTTAACACCCAGAGGGCGTCTTGCAGCAGATACCCAGACAGCATATATCCTTGCGCTCTTTATGGATCTGGTTCCGGAGAATTTCAGACCAAGAATCCTGGAATCCTTGGTTAAGAATCTCGAAGATAATAAGTATTATCTTAAGACCGGTTTCGTGGGTACCCCTTACTTTTGCAGGGTATTATCAGAAAACGGATACAATGAACTGGCTTACAAGCTTTTATTAAATGAGGAATTTCCAAGCTGGCTCTATGAGGTGAAGCTTGGTGCTACTACAATCTGGGAGAGATGGAATTCCTTACTTCCCGACGGTAAATTTGGTGAACTGGGAATGAATTCCTTAAATCATTATACTTACGGTTCCATTGCAGAGTGGATGTATCGTAACATGTGCGGAATCAATCCTCTTGAAGAGTATCCGGGTTATAGAAAGATCAGGCTCGCACCTCAGCCAAATAAGCTTCTATCCTTTGCAAAGGCTGAATTAGATACCCCAGCAGGGCATTATGAAAGCGGCTGGCGTTACGAAGCGGAGGGTCTGTGCTATCAATTTACCATCCCCTTTAATGCAGAGGCAGAGTTAGTCTTAACAGGTTCGGAGATTGCGGATATAACAATTAACGGAACGAATCTCTTGGATGCAGAGGTAAGTTATCGGAAAGAGGATACGGAATTTAGAATAATTCTAAAAGCAGGCAAATACGAAGTAAAGCAGAAAATATCAGCTTAGTTAAATCTAATAAAATATTAGTAAAATATGAGATGGAATAAATTTTACTATTAGAAGATGTACACCCCTTACAAAGTTATGTTTACAAACTGGCTTTGTAAGGGGTGCTCTATTTTTAAAATTAGCTTATCGTATTTATAGTAATAGATTGTATAAATTGTTAATGGATGACTTAAGCCTGTATTAATTCGATAATTTAAGCCTGTATTAATTCGATAATTTAAGCCTGTAATAATTCGATAATTTAAGCCTGTAATAATTCGATGATTTAAGCCTGTATTATTTCGATGATTTTAGCTTGTATTAATTCATTTTCTAGTCTGCAGAATCATCAGATTTCCATTTCAGGAATAAGACTTCTCATAGCATGGATGGTTTTATCAATTAATTCATTGAGTTCTACACCCATCATTTGGGCACCTCGATTAATAACCTCTCTGCTGCAGCCGGCAGCAAAATTGGCATTCTTATACTTCTTCAGAACAGATTTTACTTCCAGATCAGATACGCTTTTTGAAGGTCTCATCAGAGCTACAGCACCAATAAGGCCGGTAAGCTCGTCCACGGCATATAATACCTTTTCCATATAACGTTCCGGCTCGATATCTACAGTAAGCAGATAGCCATGGCTGGCAGTTGCATGAATGATACTTTCGTCAATATCCAGTTCCTTCATGATTTCCTGAAGCTTGATGCAATGTTCCTCGGGATAAAGTTCAAAGTCTAAATCATGTAACATTCCTACGGTTTTCCAATAAGCCTTATTTTCAGGATCGTATTCATTCGCTAAATACTCCATCACTCCGGCTACAATTCTGCCGTGTTTAAGATGGAAGTCGTCCTTGTTGTATTCTTTTAAGATCTCATAAGCCTGTTCTGGTGTTGGTATATAACTCATATGTGCTCCTTTCAGTATGCTGTCGTTAATACATAATAAAACTGAATATAATAATATAACTGAATATAATAATATAATGTGAAAACTACTTGATATAATATTGTTTTATCATATATCCCATTATTTAAATATGAATATAGCACTTTCAACTTTTGTTGTCAAATATCAGAGAGTTAATAATTCCTAAAAGGTCATTACAGAGCTGCTTTCTTTGGATAGAAATCTAAAAAAATTATGAAGAATACGGTATCACCCTTCTATTGGAAAAATAAAAACTTATTCTTGAATGAAGAAAATAAATCACGAATATGATAGCATAAGCAGTAGAATTGACCGAGGTATGATATAAATGTGTGAAGCTGTCATCAATACAGCCATTGGTTCTTTACGAAAAGACCCTCACCGAAGAGGAGAGCTTCAGGACGAAGATTTCTACGGAAGACCTGTAACTATCTTAGAGGAAAATGATAATGGCTGGAGTTATATAAGAACCCAGTATGGCTACCACGGTTACGTGGATAACAGAGAATTGATAACCGATGAATGCCTGGTATCCAGGTGGAAAAACGAGTTTAAAAAGGTAGTAATACATCCCTTTGCTGACATTTTAGATGCCCCTAATGTTAGAGGTTATCTGATTATAACGGTATGCAAAGGAGCACTTTTGTCAGTACTTGCCTCGCCTGATCCTCAGGGATATGTGAAAGTGGGGCTGTGTAACGGAGAAACAGGTTATATCAAGGAAGCTTTTCTTGGAGATTACATAACAGATTTTAATGTAGAAAAGGAAGATAATTTGCGTTATGATATAGTTCAGACAGCAAAAGCATATCTGGGCTGCCAGTACAGATGGGGCGGAAAGTCTCCTCTTGGAGTAGACTGTTCCGGCTTAAGTTTTATGGCTTATCAATTAAATGGAATTACTATTTACCGGGATGCATCCATTGAGACCGGTTATCCGGTAAAATCCATTCCGCCAGAAAAAATGAAACCTGCTGATTTGTTATATTTTTTAGGTCATGTTGCTATTTACCTGGGGGATGAGCGTTATATTCATTCTACGGCAAGAAATGGCAGTGACGGAGTGGTAATTAACAGCTTGAATCCAAAGGATATCTTGTACCGTGAAGATCTTGCACTGCGGTTAAAGGAAGTGGGAAGTATTTTCCCTTAGAGGGTTAAGGTTGATTTTAACAGATGTCCGAAAGTGCTGGTGGGATTACAAAAAACCACTCAACACTTCTTGCGTGGATTTAAAAGTAATTTATATTTTAAGAAAGGATTAGGATTAGTATGAAAATAATTGATATGCATTGTGATACTATTTCTGAGCTATTTGCCAGAATGGCAGAAGGTAGAAAGGATACTCTGGCGAAAAGTGAGTTACATATAGATCTTGAAAAAATGAAAAAAGGTGATTATCTCCTTCAGAATTTTGCTATGTTTGTTAATCTTTCGGAACGAGAAGACGCGCTAAGTTATTGTCTGGAGCTTATAGACTTATACTACAGGCAGTTAAAAGTAAATGAAGACTACATAGCACCGGTATTTCGGTATGAGGATATTGAACGAAACAGCAGTGAGGGTAAGATGTCAGCCTTACTGACCATAGAAGAAGGAGGTGTCACGAAAGGAAGTCTGGCGCATTTAAGAAATTATTACAGACTTGGTGTGAGGATGCTTACACTAACCTGGAACCACATTAACGGCATTGGCTATCCAAATGTAACCATGAGGGGACAGGAAACAGACTGGTATACTCCAAATACCACACAGGGACTGACGGATTTTGGACTTGAATTTATTCATGAAATGGAGAATATCGGTATGATAATCGATGTATCCCATTTATCCGATGCTGGTTTTTATCAGGTGTTAAGACATACCACGAAGCCTTTTGTGGCAAGTCATTCCAATGCCCGCAGTATCTGTTCTCATGTCAGGAATCTTACCGATGATATGATAAGGAAACTGGCTTTAAGGGGAGGAGTCACAGGTATGAATTTCTATCCTTTCTTTTTGGGAGAGGATGAAAGTGCAGGTACTGTTTCTGCAATCGTAAAACATATCCTTCACATCCGAAATGTGGGGGGATATGAGTGTATCGGCCTTGGTTCAGACTTTGACGGAATACCGGGACATGATGAATTAATTGACTGTTCCTTTTTACCTTTGCTTGCGGATAGTCTTAAAAAGGCAGGATTAAGTAATAATGAGATAGAGTCAATATTCTATAAAAATGTGTTAAGAGTATATAAGGATTTATTATAAAGTAAGAAAGTAAGGGGTTCTGTAATATTTCGATATGTTACAGAACTCCTTTTTTGTTCCTTTTATTTACACTTGGTTTGTTATAAGGTAAAATATAGAAATACATTTGTGACTGAATTAAATGAAGACTATAAAGGTAAGTACTTAAGTGTGTTTGAAAACTTATTAAACCATTCAGACCACTTTACTTTATTCTATACTGGCGTTGTATGTTTAGGACATAGTGCCCTAACTTACTTAAAGGAGTGCTTTATACCCCAAAGGGGAACACTGAAATCCGGTGCAGGCATTTCTTTAGCACACGAAATAAGATGTAAGTCGAAAAGAGGAATTATATGGAAATTGTATTATTTATAACTATGGTAACTGTAATAGCGCTGACCGCTCAAAGATTGCAGAAGAGGCGGATGTACCGGTACCGTGAAAGCTCTTTCGGAAAAGAGAAAGGAACTGATAACTGGAGACAGGAAGAAGAGTCTATTTCCTGTTATCACCGGACAGAATTATCAGCTGAAGGTATAGATGACATAACGTGGAATGACCTGGAGCTGGATCGTATTTATAACGATATGAATATAACCCAGTCCAATTGTGGAGCTGAGTATCTGTATGCACTGCTTCGAAAGCCTGCTACTGAGGAGAAGCTCTTATCTGAGAGGCATCAGATGTCGGAAAAAATCAAGGAGGACAGAGACCTTTGCTTAAATCTCCAGAGGGTATTCTTTCGTTTGGGTAAGGTGTATGGTGCATCTGCCTATGAAATGCTGCTTCATTGTACAACAGCCCTGCATATTCCGGCACTTTTTCACGTGGGTATTTTCCTATTTACGCTGATAGCAATCATAGCTTTATTTATAAATCCCTGGGTTGGAGGATGCCTGTGTGTGCTGGCATTGTTTGTGTCGCTATATACTTATTATAAGGCTGTATTAAGAATACCGGATTCCGGCAGGTGGTATCTTAAGAATTTCTCAAAGATGTTAAAGGCAGCTGATAAAATTGTAAAAATAAATTCACCGGAGCTTAAACCTTATTTATATGAATTACAGGAGATTCTTAAGTGCTTTCGTGGCGTAAGGTTACAGTCTGTATTTCTAGCTTCAGGAACGGGAATTGTATCCGATGCTTATGAACTGGTACTTGATTATATCTGTATACTGACCCATGCAGATGTTCTGGCTACAGGAAGTATCACCACCAAAGTCAGAAAGCATTTCTCTAAAGCCAGAAGACTATTTGAAATCTTAGGTTTTTTGGATGCAATGACAGCAGTTGCCAATTATAAGCTGCTGCTTCCCTTTTATTCGGTGCCGGAATTCGTGAAAGAAGAGACAAAAGATTTAAAGGGATTTATAGTAGAAGAACTATATCATCCAAATGTCCTGGAGCCTGTTCCTAACTCCATAACAGCAACAAATGGGATCGTTCTAACCGGCAGTAACGCTTCCGGTAAATCCACTTTTCTTAAGGCAGTTGCTTTAAATGGAATACTTGCTCAGACCATATATTTGTCCACCTCTCGCAGGTATCAGGGATATTTCTGCAAGGTCTATACATCAATGACTTTAAGGGATAGTATCGAAAACAGAGACAGCTATTTTCTGGCAGAGATCAAATCTTTAAAAAGGATACTGGAGGCTTCGAAGAAAGAAAGAGTGCTTTGCTGCATTGACGAAGTCTTTAGAGGAACCAATACACCGGAGAGGATTGCAGCGTCGACAGAGATATTAGAAAGCCTTGGAGACGGCAATACCATTTGCTTGGCAGCAACCCATGACATAGAGCTTGCCAGGCTGTTAGAGGGTACTTATGATAATTATTATTTCATGGAACAGGTCTTAGAAGGTGAGATAACATTTGACTATAAACTTTTGAAAGGAATCTCTTATACAGGCAATGCTCTTAAACTGTTAAAGGCTTATGGGTACCCGGAGGATATTGTGGAAAGAGCAGGAAGAAGACTTTTGGGATATCAGGCTAGTGGAGAGTGGGAGTAAATAAGAAAGGTTATTTGGGAGGCTGTGATTTATGCAACGAAATATTAAGAAGCTGGTTCTCTTATTGATTGTTGGCATTGTTGTAATACTATTTTTAACAGTTGGCAGGAAAGATTTCGTGATGGATGGTAAGGATATCAGCAGTATTACTATTCGATATAAAGCACAGCTGTTACTTTGGAGGATGACAATAAAGTTCAAGAATTTTTAAATAACATCACTAAGGTAGAATACAATTACAAAAGCACTGCAATGGGACATAAAGGATGGAGGTACAACATGAGCTGTTATTCGGACGGTAAACTATTATATAACTTTTACATAGTATCTCAGGATACAATAGTATATCATAATAAATTCTACACCGCTGAAAGTAATAATCTGAATATTGATTATTTTAATAAGTTATTTGAGTGAAGCTATAATAATAAAAACTGAAAAGATATCATTCAAAATTTGAGTTATAGTAATCAATTATTGTAAGTATCTGGATTTCGTTGAAATTAAAGTTATTAGATAAGAAAAGTAAAAAATATCCATTAATTTTGTTGATTATATGGAAAAGTATGTTAGAATTAAAAAGTAACTGTAAAAAATATACAATAAGGGGATTGCAATGAAAGCATTAAAGAAAGTAGGAGTAATTTTATTAGTACTGGTATTGTTAACCGGTATGGGGGTGTATAAGCCTAATATATTAAAGGCTTCCAGCAGGTTAGAATCAATTACTGCGCTAGAACTAACAAAGGATATGAAATTGGGTTGGAATTTAGGTAATTCACTTGACTGTACGAATATTACATTAAATAACCCAACTGTAACCGATTACGAAACTGCTTGGGGGAATCCGGTTACTGCAAAAGCAATGGTTGATGAGGTTAAAAAAGCTGGTTTTAATACAATACGTATACCGGTAACCTGGGAGGGAAAGTTTGGACCGGCACCGAATTATGCAATTAATTCTGCCTGGATGGACAGGGTGCAGGAAGTTGTTAATTACGGTATTGATAATGGTATGTATGTAATTATTAATCTTCATCATGAATCTAACTGGCTGATACCAAATGAAGCAAACCAAAGTACAAATACAGCAATACTACAAAAAGTTTGGACACAAATTGCTACACGTTTCAAAAATTATGATGAGCATTTAATCTTTGAGACAATGAACGAACCAAGAGTAGTTGGGGATCCAACAGAATGGTCCGGTGGTACTTCTCAAGCACGTGCTATAGTAAATGCATATAATTTGACAGCAGTAAATGCTATACGTATGACTGGAGGAAATAATACATATAGATTCATATTGGTGCCGACTTATGCAGCTTCTTCAGTTACTGCGGCAGTGGATGATCTGGTTATACCCAATAATGATAAAAACTGCATTGTATCGCTGCATATGTATTCACCCTATTTTTTTGCGATGGATATTAACGGAACCTCTTCTTGGGGAAGTGATAGCGATAAAGCATCTTTAGACAGTGAGTTAGATGCAGTATATAACAAGTTTATAAGTAAGGGAATTGCCGTTGTTATTGGTGAATGCGGTTCTATTAATAAAAGCAACGAAAGTTCAAGAATTGCATTAGCTGAATATTTTGTTAAAGCAGCAAAAACCAGGAAAATACCACTTATATGGTGGGATAATAATTATTCGGTACCCAATCAAGGTGAAACTTTTGGTATATTTAACAGAAATACTCTTACATGGGTATTTCCATCTATAGTAAACGCACTTGTAAAAGGGACTGATGATTCGGTAACACCAACCCCGACCCCAACCCCGACACCCAGTACAGGGGCGATGGCATTAAGTACAACGGTTAATTCGTGGAATTCGGGTTATATAATGAATTTCACTATTTCTAATCCCTCCAGTTCAGCCATCAATGGTTGGAGCCTAACCGTAAACAAAGCAGATTTTAACATAAGTAATATCTGGAATGCGCAACAAACAGTGTCCGGTGATAAGATTATTATTACTCCGATGTCTTACAATAGTACAATTAGCGCAGGAGGAACAGTGAGTTTTAGTTTACAGGGCTCCGGTACAGTGGTTTCTAATTTTTCTTATACACTAAATTAACGGAGTTGTAGTTATTAATGAGCTAGATTGTGTCTGAAAACTCATTGCATTGTTCTGAACGTCCCGTATAAGAGTGAGTCAGATGTAACCTAAGTAAAAAGGGAACTAAACCGGGAGTTTGGTTCCTTTTTTATGTAATGAATTTCGGTCAATACAATGGCAGAGCAGAAGGAAATGAGTAGGATTTCAAGAGATTTTACCGGAACATTTTCAGTACATTGAAATACTTGGTGGTCATTAGCCAATGAATATGATTTAATGAGAGAAAAGAATCTAGCAGTTGGATAGGTTATGCAGGACACGGAGAAACCTATTTACATAAAGATAAAATGTTGTAGTCTATGCGAAACAATAAGTAATATTTAGGAGAACTTATGAAACAAGTAATTTTAAAATGGACTTACTATTCTGATATAATTAATGTTCCTAATGACATTGTTGAAGATATTCATGAGTATCAAATGAAGTTCGATAAATGGTTAAGTGATAAGGGCAGTAAGCATAATTATTGGGTTACATTTCAAAATGAGGAAGGGGCTTCTTTTGCACTTGAATTTGATTCTGAAGCTTTTGTAACATGGCTTAATGATTATATATTATCTGATTCAGATGAAAAAGTTACATTTGAAGTAAAAGATATACAATTAAGTGATGAACATAAGACATTACCACTTTTATATTTTTAACTAATTTTAGTGATTTTAAATGCTGGAATCATAAAAAAATAATAAGCTGAAAAAACAAGGTATTGAATAATCAAACTCAATATCTTGTTTTATTACTGTCCTATCGGCATGCGGGAATCTCTCTCCTTATAAGATGGTGTTGCGCGACGCCAACCTTATACATATGTAAGGAGATGAGTCAAATATAATAAAAAAGAGAGATATTATGTGTTTAATCATCGCAGTAGAAAATCAGAAAGGTGGAGCAGGTAAGACTACCACAACAAAGAATTTAGGACGAGCTTTAGCTGAGAAGGGTATAAATATAAATGAAGTTTATAGATGTGTAATGTAGTCTTATTGATTGAGTAAGAAAAATTTCATAACATTTACGGATAAAAAAGTAATTTTAATAGATAAGACATGCACCCAATTGTATGGAAAAAAATAGAATAGCATTTAACTTAGGTTGTATCTTATATATTTATTAAATTGTTTTTCTTCTAATAATAACTATCACAATAGTGCATTGTGACTATTTCTGTAGTTAGTGGTTGACGGGATTTACAATTTATGGTATTGTACATAAAGTGCACTTTTAGTTACTATAAACAAAATTTCTTCGTACAAGTGAAAGGCGATAACTTATGAAAAAAATACTAAAAAAATTAGTAGCAATATTCAGCGCTATTGCATTGATCTCCTTACCAACTTCTCTAGTATAGGCAGATAACACTACGATTCAACAAACTGCCGATAAAGGAAATCTTGAATCTTTTAGCGTGGAGCAATTAGATAATCATCCTGATGTCAAAAAGTATATACAAGAACAAGGATATGAAGCTATGGCAAGTGATTTTGTTAATAAGAGTAAATTGAAGAAATTTAATGATTTAATGCAGTTACAACAGGAATCATCATAGGAGATTATAGTTGATGATGCTACTGAGTCTTATTTAAGTGAAAAATATCAACTTAAAAAACCAGATTACACAGATATTAAATCTGATGTGGTTGTTAAAAAAAATGCTGAGACTTAAAGTTCAGATAACTTAAGTACAACAGCAGCCATTGATAATGTTTGGTATTTAACTTACTGGGAGCAATTGATCCGGATGGAATTTATTCAACTTTAGCGGATAAGTATTATGATTATTTAATAACTGCTTTGTTTTTAATGGAGCAATATTTTGGTATTAGTTAAAGCATTATGCGAAATTTGATAATTATATGATTATATAAGAGTTTTCCATTTGATAAGAAGTAATTTATGTCTTTCAAATGGGAACTCTTATTATATTACTATATTATTTTATTTATAATTTGTTTATGGGGTTGTTTGTGAAGGAGATTAACAGGTGTTATATTAAGGAGAAAAAATGATAAATCTAATTATTAGGCCTCAGGTTGGTATTGGAAATATTGAGATTGGAATGACGAGAGAGAGAGTACATGAGTTATTAGGGGATAAATATAGCATGGAGAGAAGGGATGATATATTTTGCGATTTTTACTCTGATTCATACATGCAGATATGTTATGAAAATAATAATGTAAATTTTATAGAATTGTATAATAATTGTGAGTTTAAAGTTTTGCTAGATAATGTAGAAATATTTAAAACAAATGCAGATGAATTAATTTTGTATTTAAGTAAATTAGATAATTTTTTAAATACTAATGAAGCTAAAACAGGTTATATGTTTATTTATGAAGAATTAGGTGTATCTTTGTATAGATCACGTGTATGTAATAAAAAAATTATAGAAGAACAATGGTTCATTCAATTAAGCCAGGAAGAGAAAGAGGATGAACTGAAATATCTATATTTTGAATCAGTTGCAATATGGAGTAAAGGATATTATGATTCTATAAAAATGTATTTGTGATATACAGTTATATAGTGAATTAAATTTTAAAGATATTGAGATATGTTCTCAATATCTTTTTTATTGCTGTCCTATCGGCACGACGGGGTATATACTCTCTCCTTATAAGGTGATGTTGCGCAACGCCACCTTATACTTATGAAAGACGATAAGTCCAATAAAATAAAAAAGAGAGAAATTATTATGTGTGAAATCATCAGTAGCAAATCAAAAAGGTGGAGCAGGTAAGACTCCACAACAAAGAATTTAGGACGAGCTTTAGCTGAGAATGGAAGAAGGTATTAGAAGTCGATTTCAATCCCCAGTTTAGCCTTTCGACATCTTTTGGTTATTCGAATACTGACAGTGAACAATTTACAATAGGTGATCTCATGGATAGAGCTATCGAAATGAAGGAGTTACCAGGTAAAGAGGAATACATTAAACATACCGAGCATTTTGACTCTAATAATTAGTTATTGTAGATGTTTATATCTTTTACGGATAAAAAAAGTAATTTTAATAGATAAGACATGCACAAAAACATTTATTGCAAAATATACATATTGTAACAGCTTAGTTTCAAGGAGACATGAAATGAAGAAAAAGGGATTAGCAGCACTGGCCGTATTTGTATTTACAGCAGTGCTTTTATCCGGTTGTGGCAAAAGTAACGGGAATCTGATAAAGGTTCAGTTAAATGAAGTAGCCCATTCTATTTTTTATGCACCTCAATATGCGGCAATAGAACTTGGATATTTTAAAGACGAAGGCCTTGATGTGACATTGGTAAACGGACTTGGTGCAGATAAGACAATGACTGCGGTTTTAAGTGGAGACGCAGATATTGGATTTATGGGACCGGAAGCAACAGTTTACGTGTATAATGAAGGGAAAGAAGACTATGTTGTAAACTTTGCGCAGCTTACGCAGCGAGCCGGTAATTTCCTGGTTACAAAAGATAAAAATGAGACTTTTACCTGGGATAATGTGAAGGGAAAGACAGTTGTAGGCGGAAGAGCCGGGGGACGCCAGGGTATAATGTAAACTTTGAATCTATTGTGCTAGTGTGCAATTGGATTAATAAGATTATAAGTCATAATAACTACCAAGTAAATTAAAGTGGAATAATTATTAGAAAGTAATGATACCTAGCAATGGTATGCTGTAAAGCATATTCATAGTAGATGATATACAACTATTGCAATAGACGCATATGTCCATTGAAAATTATTGTATGGAAATGTACTATAAATACCATAATGTTACATATGTTAACATTTTACTTTGCATTATAAAGGGGCGGGCCATTGCATTATTGTTATTAGACTAATAATAAATTATACTAATAAGGAGAATATGATGAGTAAGAAAATTATGAGATGTTTTGGAGTTTTGCTTTCACTTGTTTTAATGTTTAATATAGTTGGTAGTAGTGTTGCAAGTGCAGCAGAAAATGATGTTATTCAATCGCAGCAATATGTTGTTAATGGTAAAGAATTTACAGTCAACAAAGTAGTAACAGGGGATACAATCAAGTTAAATATAACTTCTCCAACAATGGAGGATACATTAAGTTATGTTATAAATGGTGATATAGTCCAAGTTGATTATGGTTTTATATCTGAAACAGTTAATAAGTCTGATTACTTAACTAATGTTAATGATTCAATTCAAAGTAATCCATTGGTTCGTGCAGCTGCAGTAACTTATGGATCTAAAATCATTAGTAAGTTCGACGATAGATATTATTATAGTAGAGGTAGTTCAGGTCTGCAAGATTATGTAAAAATAGGTTGTAATTTAAATTATCAAATAAGATTTGATAATTTATCACAGACTCGTAAAGATAATGTAAATACATATATTACGGGCATTAACAATTCTAATTCGCACTTTAATTCAGCAGTAGGTTATGTCGGAGCTGAGTGGGTTGCTATAATTTTAACAGCAGCAGCAGGCGGTGTATTAATAGCTGCACTGGCACCAGAGGCACTTTTTGTTGCTATTGTTGCTGCAGGTTTTACTGGAACATTAGGCAGTGCAACCCTCGCTATAGTAGAATTGACAAGTGGCTATTCAGATTTTAAAGATGCAACTAATATTTATGATACAATAAAACTTTATGGAACACAGATATAATTTCTAAATGTATTGGTAAGTACTATAAACAGTAAATTAAGGAGACTTATATGAATTCATATTACAGAAACAGACTAAAGCTCATAATAATTTTAATTGGAGTATCAATAATTGGGCTAGGAATTGTGATTGCATATTTTACTGGTGTTATTAGTACTTTTAAGATCACAGCTTTAATATTATTAATTATTCTTCCAGTTATTTTAATGACCTACTTTTTTATCACTTCATTATTTCATTTCATAAGGAAAAAATAATATGTGATAAAAGTACTCTAAGTTAAATATATTAAAAACATTAAAGATATTGAAGTTTTAAGCTTCAATATCTTTTTTTATTGCTGTCCTATCGGCACGACGGGGTATATACTCTCTCCTTATAAGGTGGTGTTGCGCAACACCACCTTATACATATGTAAGGAGATGAGTCAAATAAAATAAAAAGGAGAGATATTATTATGTGTGAAATCATTGCAGTTGCAAATCAGAAAGGTGGATCAGGAAAGACTACCACAACAAAGAATTTAGGACGGGCTTTAGCAGAGAATGGAAAGAAGGTATTAGAAGTTGATTTTGATCCACAGTTTAGTCTTTCAACTTCGTTAGGCTATACCAATACTGATAGTGAACAATTCACAATCGGTGATCTCATGGATAGAGCTATTGAAATGAAAGAGTTACCAGGTAGAGACGAATATATCAAACATTCCGAGCATTTTGACATATTATTGAGCAATATTGTTTTATCATCAACCGAATTAAAGCTGGTGGGTATAATGGAGAGAGAATACATACTTAAAAGTATACTTGACGAATTAAGAGAAGATTATGATTATATACTCATTGATTGCAACCCTTCTTTGGGTATGCTGGTTATTAATGCTCTGGCAGCTTGTGATAGTGTAATAATTCCGGTAGATAGTAATTACTTGGCATCGAAAGGTTTAGAATTGTTTCTAAGAACCTTCATTAGAATATTAAAAAGAATTAGAAAATTATATATAGAAAAGTATCCTACTCACAAAATTTAATGAATTAACTAACATATCTAAAAAATAATTGATAAGACATGCACATAAACTTTTACTTCCCAATATACATATTGTAACAGCTTAGTTTCAAGGAGACATGAAATGAAGAAGAAGGGATTAGCAGCACTGGCCGTATTAGTTCTTATGGCAGTGCTTTTACCCGGTTGCAGCAAAAGTAATGGGAATCTGATAAAGGTTCAGTTAAATGAAGTAGCCCATTCTATTTTTTATGCACCTCAATATGTTGCAATAGAACTGGGATATTTTAAGGACGAAGGCCTTGATGTGACATTGGTAAACGGACTTGGTGCTGATAAGACGATGACTGCGGTACTTTCAGGAGATGCAGATATTGGATTTATGGGACCGGAAGCAACAGTTTACGTGTATAATGAAGGAAAAGAAGATTATGTCGTAAACTTTGCACAGCTTACGCAGCGAGCCGGTAATTTCCTGGTTACAAAGGATAAGAATGAAACGTTTACTTGGGATAATGTGAAGGGTAAGACAGTAGTAGGCGGCCGTGCCGGAGGAATGCCAGAAATGGTATTCGAATATATACTTAAGAAAAATGGAATCGACCCCAAGACAGACCTCAACATTGTTCAGAATATTGACTTTGGTTTAACGGCACAGGCGTTTGCAGCAGGAACTGGGGATTATACCATCGAATTTGAACCAGCAGCTACAGCTCTTGAAAAGGAAGGAACCGGAAAGGTTGCAGTTTCTCTTGGTATTGAAAGCGGCAAGGTTCCCTACACATCATATTCTGCGAAAAAGAGTTATATTGAAAAGAATCCGGATGTAATTCAGAAGTTTACAAAGGCTGTACAGAAAGGGCTGGAATATGTGAATTCCCATACACCGGAGGAAATCGCAAAAACTATCCAGCCTCAGTTTCAAGAAACTGACAAGGATACTTTAACAACAATCGTTAAGAGATACTACGATCAGCAGTCTTGGAAAGAGAATACTGTATTTCAGGAAGAAAGTTTTACGCTATTACAGGATATTTTAGAGGATGCTGGAGTTATAGAGAAGAGAGCACCTTATGCGGATTTGGTAGATACAACTTATGCTGAGAAAGCGAAGTAATTACTATGATGTGAATTAGTTGAGGAAGTTACCTAAAACGTAGCTTCCTCTCTTTGCATTTGTAATAAATATATCACTTATTTTGCAGACTAAAGGTTCTTCTTACCTTTAATTCCTCAAAAGCAACATGTAAATTTATTAATAACATCATAAAAGGCATATAAAAATAAATCAATCGTAACATAAGACACGGAAGTTTTCTCTATATCTGATATAATTAATATAGAAAATCATCTAAGGAGAAAATAATGGGAACATATGAACAACAGAGAAAATTCCTAAAATCCAATTTCAATGACTTTAAGAACATAAAGACAGATAAAATGAAAGGTGTACCACAACCGGAAGAATTTAAGCACTATCCTTCGAACGCAATGATAATAAATCTACCGGCTGTAAAGGCTGATATTCTAAAAAAAGAGATATTTATGAATGTATAAAAGATAGAAGAAGTACAAGAATTTATAGCGAAGATTCAATTAGCATTGAAGAATTATCTTATCTTTTATGGGCAACCCAAGGCATAACAGGGAAAAACAAATCAGGAGGAATTACTTTTAGAACAGTTCCCTGCAGTGGAGCAACGCACTCTTTCGAAACCTATTTATTCATAATGAATGTGACAGGTCTGGAGAAAGGAATATATAGATATCTCCCGGTTGATCATAAGCTGTTGTTTATGCTTGCTTTAGAAGATGTTGATACGAGATTAGATGCCATCACACTGGATCAGCCATTTGTACCCCACTTTGCCAAGAAAGCATCTGTTACCTTTGCATGGAGTACAACTCCTTATCGATCTGAGTGGAAATATGATATTACAGCACATAAGAAAATATTAATAGATATCGGACATGTATGCCAGAATTTATATTTAGCAGGTGAATCTTTAGATACAGGAGTTTGTGCAATTGGCATATATGATCAGCAAGCTGTGGATAATCTGTTTCAATTAGATGGAGAGAATGAATTTATAATCTACCTAGCAGCTGTAGGCAGACAGAAGAGTAAGTAGTTGTCTTATATGAATTCTTTCATATAAGAGGAAGCAAACCTTATTTAACAAACCATATTCAAATCTTTCAATTTGGTAATGTCATTTACTTAAATTGTTCAAAGTAGCGTACAGTAACATATAAATATAACCATGCATTAATCAAAACAGACTTTACAGCAGGTATCATTATGATCCTTTTCAGTACACAAGTAATTAGATATAGATTATTCTTTTTACTGGTGGAATAATTTTCATATTGTAATCCTTTTGGAATGTGTTATAATAAATTTGTAATAAATTTAATACTCTTGTAATAAATGTCTGGAATTGGAGGATACATGTTTAAATTTAAAAAAGTAGCAACGTTCTTAATTGTTGGAACTCTGGCAGCTTTAGCTCGGGCAACAATGGTACAAGCAGAAGAGATGCCAATGGCCGGAATAGCTGTTGTACTCGATGATTTTTATGTTAACGCTGAAAACTCTGACGAAACTGCAGTAAACAAGCTTATGGAAGAGATAACAATTCAAAATAATCTAGCTTTTGCACAGGTAAATAATTATGTTAATATAAGAAGTAAAGCCAGTGAGGAAAGCAAGATAGTTGGTAAGCTATATGATAATGCAGCTGCAACGATCTTAGGTGAGAAAAATGGCTGGTATAAAATTAAGTCAGGATCGGTTACAGGGTACATAAATGGAGATTACCTGGTTACAGGTGAAAAAGCAGTATCCATTGCAAAAAAAGTAGGGAACAAAGTAGCAGTAGTTGATACTACAACCCTAAAAGTAAGAGAAAAAGCTTCTACAGATTCTACTGTATTAACTTTAATAGCCATCGGCGATGATCTTAAGGTGACAAAGGAACTGGAAGGATGGGCTAAAGTTCAGGTAGATGAGAATACATATGGTTTTGTTTCCACAGATTATGTTAAGCTTCAAACAACTTATGAAGAAGCGATTTCAATAGAAGAAGAACGTCAGCGTCTTGCAGAAGAGCAGGCAAGCAATCAAGCAGAAAATCAGTCACAGAGTCAAAACCAAAGTAGCAGCAGTTCAAGTAACGGAAGCAACTCTACTACCAAAGGCTCAAGTAGTAGTAGGAACAGTAGTTCTAGCAGTAGTAGTTCTAGCAGCAGTAGTAATTACTCCTCTAGCGGTAGCAGTATAGCTGATTATGCAGTGCAGTTTGTAGGCAATCCCTATGTATGGGGTGGAACCAGCTTAACCAATGGAGCAGATTGCTCAGGCTTTACCCAGTCTGTATTTAGAAAGTTTGGAATTAGTATTCCAAGGACTTCCAGAACTCAGGCAACAGGTGGAACAAGAGTATCTCTTGATAATCTCAGAGCTGGCGATTTAATATTCTATGCCAGGGGTGGGACAATAAACCACGTAGGTATCTATATTGGTGGTGGACAAGTTATTAGTGCAAGTTCTCCTTCAACAGGAATAAGAATCACAAGTTATAACTATAGAACACCTGTTAAGGCTGTAAGATATAATTAAGACAAATATACGGTAATTTATGAAAGAAGCAGTTGCAGAACTATTTGGTTTTGCAGCTGCTTCTTTGCTATACGCATATAAAATTAGCCACACCGTAGTAACCCTTACAAATTTTACCCAACAATTTCATATTGAAACAGCCATTGGTAGTTGATAGAATAATTTTGTAACAAAAATGTAATAACTAAATTTATGGAGGATAAATGACCAAAGTAAAAAGGCTAGCAACATTTTTAATGTTAGGAGTTATAACACTTACAGGTAAAACAATGGTAGTCCAGGCTGAGGAAATGCCCATGGCTGGTATAGCTGTTGTTTTAAATGATTTTTATGAAAATGCGGAATCTACTGACGAAAAAGTAGTAAATAATCTGCTGGAAGATTTGATTTTTCAAAAGAATTTGTCTTTTGCGCAGGTAGCTGATTATGCGAATATATGGAATAAGTCAAGTGAAGAAGGCGAAGTAGTCGGTAAATTATATGATAATGCAGCTGCAACTATCCTTGAACAGAAGGGATCCTGGTATAAAATCAAATCCGGATCAGTTACAGGATACATACAAGGTAAATATCTTGTAACAGGTGAAAAGGCCCTGGCTATAGCGAAAAAAGTTGGCACCAGAGTAGCAGTGGTAAATACAAAAACTTTAAAGGTTAGAGAGAAAGCATCAGCAAATTCAGCCGTGGCTGCATTAATAGCCAAAGGCGATGACCTAAAGGTTACGAAGGAACTGGAAGGATGGGCTAAGGTTCAGTTAGATGAGAATACATATGGTTATGTATCTACTGACTTTGTTAAGCTCCAAACCAGTTATGAAGAAGCAACCTCTATCGAAGAGGAAATACAGCGTCTGGAAGAAGAAGCAATCTCTTTTGAAGAGGGAAGGCAGAATCAGGCAGCAGACTCTGTTGAAGCAGAAATAAAGCGCATGGAAGCTCTTGCGGTATCACTGGAAAAGGAAAGGCTACGTCAGCTTGAAATTGCAGGCAATCAGTCACAGAATAATACAAGTACAGGAAATGGTTCAACTACTAAAGTAACTACAGGCAATAATTCTGATTTAGGCAGTAAGATTGTAGATTATGCAGTGCAGTTTCTTGGTAATCCTTATGTATGGGGTGGAACCAGCTTGACAAATGGAGCTGATTGTTCAGGTTTTACACAAGCAATCTTTAAGAAATTTGGTATATCAATTCCAAGGACTTCAAGGGTTCAGGCTACAGGAGGAACGAGAGTATCTCTTGATAATATGATTGCTGGCGATCTTATTTTCTATGCCAAAGACGGTGTTATTAATCACGTTGGAATCTACATGGGAAATGGTAAAGTAATCAGTGCAAGTTCTCCTGAAACAGGTATCAGAATCGCAGATTATGATTACAGAACACCAGTTAAAGCTGTAAGATACCTTTAAATTAAAAAAATAAATGTATAAAAAGGCTGAGCAAATATCTAAAAATATTTGTTCAGTTTTTTTGTATACAGGTGATAGCTCATGGCATAGAAATAATTAAATCGCAGCACACGAATTATCCAGTACTTGACATTTACTATAAGATTTGATATTATTATTCATAACACTGTTATTAAAAAGAACACCGTTATGAAATATTCAATTAAAAAGTTGTTATTAAAAGTACTTTTAATAGAAACTGCACTCTATTAAAAGTGCAGTTAATAGAGAATGTTGATATGAAAAGAATGTTGATATGAAAAGAATGTTGATATGAAAAAAATGTTAATATGAAAAGAATGTTAATATGAAAAGAATGTTATTATGAAAAGGACTGTACTGAATAAGTATTGTGAAGCAACACTGTTTTATAAACATTCAGACTGGATAAAGAGCTTATACGGGAGTCTGAAATTGAGACGCAACATGGTTATATAAACCTTGTTATAAATATATTGATTAAATAAAGCTGTAATGAATAAGGTGGTTAAAAGATGGCTAGAGAAGAACAGAAAATGAGAAGTGAAAATGTACGTCAGGCAATCCTTGATACAGCCTTGGAGATAGGGATAAAAGAAGGTTTTGAAGAGTTGTCTATTCGTAAAATTATAAATCGGATGAAATATTCAACAGGTGTTGTATATCATCATTTTAAAGATAAGCAGGAAATAATCGATGCCATAGAAGATGCGGAGACACAATGGCTACGGGGTCAGATTATGGAATTGTTGGATCAATCAAAAGATGTTGTTTCAGAATTAGAAATGGTATTCAAAAGAATCCTCAAACTTGCTTATGAAGAACCGGAAAAATACAACCTCATAGTTTTGCATAAATACAGCAGACGAAGGACAGAACAGCCGGGATGGATTACGCACTTAAGCAAGAGATTACAGGAGGGCATAGATACAGGAATAATAAAAGAAATGGATACAGAGAAAGCAGCTTTTGCTATCTGGAGTTCCTTCCTGGGGTTTCATTTGATGATATCAAGGAATATGGATTTGACAATGGAAGAAGCAGAAGAGATGTTCAAAGTACAATTAAATATAATATTAAAAGGAGTGTTACTATGACTAAAAATCGGATCATTTATGCTTCTAAGACCGGGCATTCGAAGAAAATGGCAGCGGCTATAGGAAAGGTCCTGGATATTATTCCTGACAATATCACCTCCAATCCGGTAATAGAGGAAACAGATTTCTTATTTATTGTAGGCGGTATCTATGGTGGTGGCAGCCTTCCGGAACTTTTAACATTTGTGCAGGCAATTGAAGATAAAAAGGTTAGGAAAGCTGTACTTATCACTTCCTGTGCCGCTAAGAAACAAGGACAGGACTCGGTAAGAAGCATTCTTGAAGACAAAGGTATTACAATAGTTGATGAAATTCTCTGTCAAGGGAGCTTTTTATTTATGAAAATAGGGCATCCAAATAAAACCGATATAACAGAAGCAGTCAATTTTGCAGCAAATATTTTAAAAGGAGCAGTAAAATGAAAAAGATAGGACTAATACTGTTATGTTTAATCGTAATTGTACTTGGACTTTATATCAGTTTGGTTAATAGTTCAAAAAAAAGTCTGACCGCCATGGAATATGAAGAAGTGAATATGTCTAAAGTAGCTGATGGAATATACTTTGGTGAGGTTGATACAGGTCTGGTATATGTTAAGGTAAGTGTAACAGTAAAGGAAAGCAAGATTATTAATATACAGATAGTTAAACATAAAAATGGGCTGGGCAGTAAGGCTGAATCAATAATCACAGAGATGCTTCAACAAAACAGCTACAAAGTGGATGCTGTAAGTGGTGCAACTTTATCTAGTGAGGCAATAAAAAGTGCTGTAAGCAAAGCGCTTAAAAATGGATACGGAAATTAGTACATTAACTGCTGCAGGAAGGAGAATACATGATAACTATTATATCTGATGGTAAGATGAATTGCATCGGAGAAGATCTTGTGACGGAGATGACCGGTAAAAATCACCAGGTCGAGCATATTTCATTGGAAGGTGTAACGATTAAGCGCTGTACTAATTGCGGAGGATGTACCTATAAGACATATGGTAAATGTGTTGTCCGGGATGACGGTGATTGGATATTCCCTAAAGTAATACAATCCGATGTTATTCTTTTTGTTACACCTATCGTTTTTGGAAGCTATTCATTTCAGATAAAAAGATTATTTGATAAATTTGCTTTAATAATGGATCGATGTTATTACATAGAGAACAAGGAACTGGTTAAGGGCGGCATGCAGGGAAAGAAGTTTAAGTTTTTTGTATTAGGTGCCATAGACACTATACTTGCAGAAGAAGAGCAAGCCTTTCAAAAGCTTCATAATGAAAACATTAGGATAACCAGAGGTGTGGGAAGAGTCTTTCTTATGAACTCTATACTTACTTCTGATATGAAAAAACAAATAGCGGAGGAGGTTTTAAGGGCATGAGAAATATACTTTTAATAAATCTAAGTCCCAGAACCCAAGGAACCAGTTTCATGCTGCTGCAAAAATGTGCAGACTGTCTTACAGCAGGAGGACACCTTACAAAGCTGATTCATCTTTACCCAAGCCTTAAGGATAAGACACAGCTACTGAAGGCTGTTAATGCAGCAGATACTCTGATACTGGGCGGACCCTGCTATGTAAATACTTATCCGGCAGAGACTCTGACCCTTCTTGAAGAGCTCTCAGCTCACAAAGATATCTTACACGGGCAGAGTCTGTATGGAATCATTCAAGGCGGAATGCCTTATGCGCATACCCACGAAAGCGGATTAGCCTTGCTGGAGATATTTGGGTTAAAATGTAATGTCAATTATAAAGGCGGATTTGTTATGGGTTTAGGTGCAATGCTGAACGGCCAGCCCTTAGAGAAGCTTCTTAATGGGAAAACTGTTATCAGACAGTTTGAAATTTTCTCAGAGCATATCAGCAGGGACGAAAATACGCCAAAGGAGGATTATTTTAAGGCACAATTTCACATGCCGGTCTTTATATTTCGTATAATGGCATTAGGGATGAATCGAAGGATTAAAAAGGATCTCCAAAAGCGTGGTATCGATTTTAATCAAAAAAGCCCATATTTGGTAGAAGACTAAATAAGAGGGCCAAGATTACATCCGCTTTGCTGCATCCATTGCCAGTGCTGACCGCTCACATTCTTCCGTCTGCATGGTTATCTGATAACACAACGGACTTCCCTTCATTTTCTCAGATACATAACTAAGTCCGTTGGTGCGCTCATCCAGGAGTGGATGGTCAATCTGTCCGGGATCACCTAATAGAATGACCTTGGTACCTTTGCCGACTCTTGTAACAATACCTTTAACCTGCTTGGGTGTAAGGTTCTGGGCTTCATCGATTATAAGATAAGTATGGGTAATGGAGCGGCCTCTGATGAAATTCATAGCTTCTGCCATAATAATTCCCCGTGAGAATAATTCATCAATCTTACCGCGCAGTTCTTTTTCATTCTTATAACGTTCCTTTTCATTCCGGTCTACCAGTATTTCCAGATTATCAATAACCGGTCTTAAGTAAGGGGCTATCTTTTCCTGTTCCGTACCGGGAAGAAAACCGATGTCCTCATCAAATTGCACGTTGGGTCTTGTAAGCAGTATTCTACGATAACTTTTCTTATCTGCTTCAAAAATGCACTCAAGGCCTACCGCCAGAGAATAGAAAGTCTTTGCAGTACCTGCAGGACCTTTAACAATTACCAATGGTGCAGAATTGGCCTCCTCCATAAGAGCCTCCTGAAGAAAACGTTGTCCTACATTAGCAGGCTTTACTCCAAAGGGTTCTTCTTTCAGGCTTCTTAAGGGTACGATAAGTTTGCCGTTATATCTTCCTAGCAGAGTTTTCTTTTCACTGGTCTCAGAATGTATGATAAAGAACTGGTTATGAACGGGTTTAACCTCCTGGCGAAAGGAAGCAGCCAGGGCAGCCTCGTCCTCTCCCTCAGGAATTAGATTTGCAGAATCTGTACGCAGATATATTTGATCGGAAGAGATTCCTTTCTTCTTGAATTCACTCATAGCTTTATCAGAAGCATAAACATGCAGCCTTCCACTGTACTGTTCCTTTAGCAGAGTAACAAGAACAATAGTTTCACCTTTTTCAGCCAGACCCTTGCAGACTTTTAAGATTCGATTATCATTAGAGTCCGAAGCGTAAGTAAAGGGAAGCTCTACATTTACGAAATTAGCCTCAATTTTTAAAGAACCTCCGGTAGTAAGAGAAACACCTTCAAAAAGGTTGCCGGTCAGTCTCAACTGTTCCAGATACCGAATGGACTGTCGGGCATTGGCGCCTCGCTCTCCATCATCGTTTTTAAGCTTATCCAGTTCCTCCAAGACAGCAATAGGAAGCACAATTTTATTATCCTCAAAAGAATTCAGGGCATAAGGTGATTGAATCAATACATTAGTGTCCAAAACATAGGTTTTTGTCATAGGAAGCCTCCATCAGTTTAGTTTTATAAATACTTTTTGGTTAGTATTAAAAATCAGGCAGGTCTTAGGGCTTGCTTAGGGTATGCATGGTTAAAACTGGATAAAGAAAAAGAAAGCTTACTGCCTGTACAAGAGCAGTAAGCTTCTTAAGATATATAATGTCTTTTCGCAAGAGTGATATATTTTTTGGAATAGTTCTGGCGTTTGGCATAGAAGAAGAACATACCAATACTGTACAGAAAAGATAGAATTATCAGAAACGGTTTAACAAGGCCATGAAGCATAAACATAGGCTATACCTCCTTGATTGCATTGATAGAAATAAGTTAATAGTATCTGATTTATTTATACTCTAATTTTGCAGTTCCATCAATCAGAGAATTGTAAAGTGTACATATGAAATATGTAAACAGAGGATAGGGGAGAGTAGAGCTTGTCAGAAAAAAGACTGACAGCACAGTCGTTGTATCCTTCTGTAGTGTCAGTCTATGTTTAATTATTCAGTTGTAGTTTCAGTTTCAGGCTGATCTGTTACTTTAGTGGCATTGTCACCTGCATCAGTTTTACATCCGCAGCCGCAAGAGTCATCATCATCGTCATCATCAAAATCATCGTCGAAATCATCATCAAAATCTTCGAGATAATCAGGTGTGAAATATCTGTATACGGCATATGCTATACCTGCAACAGCAGCTACAGCTCCAATCACTGCTAATATAGTAAGGATACAGTTGCCGGATTTCTTTTCTTCTTTTTTGTGTAACAGGTCGTTAACTGAGTTAAATAAATCTTCCATCTTTGTATTCATAATAGCACGTCCTTTCATGTAGAGTTTATTCCTTTCTATTATACCACAAAGATACAGATTTTACTATAGAAAAACTGGAAAATGCATGTAATTATGATAATTTTTTCAATTTAGCAAAAGAAGCAAGCATTTTTTTGGTTCCTGCGCCGGAAAAATCCACGGTTACTTCGTAATCCTTACCTGCATTGTTAATATTTGTAACCAAACCGACTCCAAACTTGATATGAGATACGGTATCACCGATGCCATATTCAATGGTGCCAAGATTGCTGCCGCCAAACTCTCTGGGAGTTTGAGCTAAAGTTTTGGGTTTATCAAATACACTGTCTGAAAATGCTTTTCCTGCTGAACCGGCAGCCTTTTTATTGAATTCCGGTACCAGGCTGCTATGGGAATTACTTCGGAACGGACTTGAATTATATGGATTCTGTTCCATGGTAAGAAGATATCTCGGTATTTCACGAATAAATCTTGAGGGTCTGTTAAACTGTGTCTCACCTCGTAACATACGCTGGGAGCAGGCACTTAAGGACAGGCGTTTCATTGCTCTTGTAATACCTACATAGCAGAGGCGTCTCTCTTCTTCAATTTCTGTCTCCGGATCCTCAGCATGAATGGACATATAACTTGGAAAGAGACCATCCTCCATACCGCACAGATATACATAGGGGAACTCAAGTCCCTTAGCACTGTGCAGAGTCATGAGTACTACCACATTGCTTTCTGCAGACAGGTTGTCTATATCTGATACCAGTGCAACCTCTTCCAGGAAGTCACTTAAGGAAGGGGGCTCCAGGGCATTGTCTTCAAAGGCAACGATCTTACTCTTTAATTCGCCGATGATATCCAAGCGGTCCTCTTCATTTTCAAGTTCCTGACCTTTAAGATCTTCAACATAACCTGTAGCTTCAAGGATTTCCTCTAAAAGATCACTGATGGAATAATCAGGACGTGCAATTTTGGATTTTAATATTTCAATAAGGCTAACAAAAGGAGAAATCTTGGCAGCAGTTCTGCCAAGCCCCGGTATGTATTCTGCCTGCCGCAAAGCTTCATAGAAACTGATACCCTTATTTGCAGCATAAACATCTACCTTATCAATGGTTGCAAGACCAATACCTCTCTTGGGTACATTGATGATACGCTTTACAGCTAGGCTGTCCAATCCATTACCAATAGTCTTTAAATAGGAGAGCAGATCCTTAACCTCCTTACGGGCATAGAAGTTAATACTTCCGATTATCTTATAAGGAATATTTCTAACTACCAGTTTTTCTTCAAAAATACGGGATTGCGCATTGGTGCGGTAGAGAATAGCAAAGTCCTGATAGGTAGCTTCTTCTGCCTGAACGATACTGGCTATTTCCGTAACAATGTTTTCGGCTTCTTCGAGGTCTCTGTCGAATTGGGTAAAGCGTACAGCATCTCCATCAGCATTATCTGTCCAGAGGGCTTTATCTTTTCTTCCGGCATTATTAGAAATAACTTCGTTGGCAGCCTCAAGAATCTTCTTCGTAGAGCGATAATTCTGTTCCAGTTTGATAACCTGGGCATCTGAGTATTCTTTCTCAAAGTTAAGGATATTAAAGATATTGGCACCACGGAATTTATAGATGGACTGGTCATCATCACCAACTACACATAGATTATGCTCTCTGTGTCCATCATCATTTATTCCGTCTGCTAAAAGCTTAATCAAACGGAACTGCGCTGTATTGGTATCCTGATACTCGTCCACCATAATATACTGAAAACGTCTCTGAAAATAAGTAAGGGCTTCCTTGCTGGTCTGAAAGAGTTCAATGGTCTTAAAGATTAAATCATCAAAATCCAGGGCATTATTAGCCTTTAAACGCTTCTGATACTCCTTGTATACAGCAGCATATTTCTGCCTGCCAAAATCACCTACCGCACGCAGTTCATACTCTTCCGGTGATACAAGTTCATCTTTGGCGGAGGAAATTATATTTAAGAGAGTTCTTTCCTTGATATTCTTGGTATCAATCTGCAGATATTTACACACTTCTCTCATCAGGGTCTTCTGATCATCACTGTCATAGATAGTAAAACCCTTATCATAACCCAATACATCAATCCATCTTCTAAGAATTCTTACACAGGTGGAATGGAAGGTACTTACCCAGATATTTTCGGAACCGTAACCTACAATATTATCTACACGTTCCCTCATTTCGCCGGCAGCCTTGTTTGTAAATGTCAGAGCCAGGATATTCCAGGGATTGACGCCTCTGTGTTCCATCAGATAAGCTATTCGGTGGGTTAACACTCGGGTCTTGCCGGAACCGGCACCTGCCAGTATCAGCAATGGGCCTTTAAAGTGTTCTACAGCCTTTCGTTGTTCTGTGTTTAAGGTATCGTAAATGCTCATTATAAATCACCTTTCCTGTATGTTTAAAATCTCTCGATGTCTTGATAAAGCTCAATAAGAGAGAGAGTCCTACTTTCTTTCGCACTGACTATTTCTTAGGCAAAGGGTTGCGCAGACCGTATCTGTACAACCCAAGCATAAGCTCACAGGCAAACATATGTTTAATTATACCATGGAATAGGGGGATAGACAAGGGATACCTCTTATTACCTAATAGGATTATTCTGCTGTCCGGCAA
>JAQSXJ010000139.1 GCA_029256725.1 Anaerocolumna sp.
AGTCTGTGCAAAAGAAGAAGCAGCAAAACATACTCTGGCATATTCTATTTTAAATGAACATAATACTTCCGGCAATATGGAGAAGTTAAAAATAAAATTTGATAAACTGACCTCACATGATATTACTTTTGTAGGAATCATACAGACTGCCAGAGCCAGTGGTTTAGAGAGATTCCCGGTTCCTTACGTACTTACTAACTGTCATAACAGTTTATGTGCAGTAGGCGGTACTATTAATGAAGATGATCATATGTTTGGACTTTCCTGTGCTAAGAAATATGGCGGAATCTATGTACCTCCTCATCAGGCAGTTATCCATCAGTTTGCAAGAGAAATGCTTGCAGGCGGTGGTAAGATGATCTTAGGTTCAGACAGTCATACACGTTATGGTGCCCTGGGAACCATGGCAGTAGGAGAAGGCGGACCTGAGTTGGTAAAGCAGCTTTTAAACAGAACTTATGATATTAATATGCCGGGGGTTGTGGGTGTATATTTAACCGGAGAGCCCAGAAAAGGAGTAGGTCCTCAGGATATTGCCCTTGCAATTATCGGTGCTGTGTTTGACAAAGGTTATGTTAATAATAAGATTATGGAATTTTTCGGAGATGGTGTAGGAAAATTATCTATGGATTTCCGTATTGGAATCGATGTAATGACGACAGAAACCACTTGTTTATCCTCCATCTGGACCACCGATTCACAGGTTAAAGATTTCTATGAGGTACATAACAGACCAGACGATTACAAAGAACTTACTCTTGACAAAACTGTATACTATGATGGCTTGATCTATGTGGATTTGTCCGAGATCAAACCTATGATTGCAATGCCTTTTCATCCAAGTAATGTTTATACCATCGATGAGCTGAATGAAAATCTTTATGATGTATTATCAGAAGTAGAGAAGAAAGCAGCCATCAGCCTTGACAACAGCAATATCACGTATAGTTTAAAGGAGAAAATAAGAAATAACAGACTTTATGTGGATCAGGGTGTGATTGCGGGATGTGCCGGCGGTGGCTTTGAGAATATCTGTGATGCAACAGATATCTTAAGAGGAAAATACATCGGTGCCGATGAGTTCTCTTTAAGTGTTTATCCTGCCAGCCAGCCTGTGTATATGGAACTTGTGAAGAACGGTTCTGTAGCAAGCCTGATGGAAACCGGTGCAACCATCAGAACAGCGTTCTGCGGACCTTGTTTTGGTGCAGGAGATGTTCCTTCCAACAACAGCTTCAGCATCAGACATACTACCAGAAACTTCCCCAACAGAGAAGGCTCCAAGATCACCAGCGGTCAGATAGCATCTGTAGCGCTGATGGATGCCAGATCGATTGCTGCGACTGCAGCTAACAAAGGATATTTAACTTCTGCGGAAAATATTGATACAGAATTCCTTAAGCCTAAATATTACTTTGACAGTAAGATTTATGATAACCGAGTTTATGATGGTACCAATAACCCGATCCCTGAAACAGAGATCAAGTTTGGCCCTGGTATTGTAGATTGGCCTGCCATGTCTGGACTTACAGAGCATCTGGTATTAAAGGTTGTATCTGTAATTAAGGATCCTGTAACGACAACAGACGAACTTATTCCCTCCGGAGAGACTTCTTCCTATCGTTCTAATCCGTTAGGACTTGCAGAATTTACCCTGTCAAGAAAAGATCCGGCTTATGTAGGACGTGCCAAAGAGATACAGCTGGCTGAGAAAGCCAGAATCAAGGGAGAACGCATCTTTGAAGCTTGTGAAGAATTAAAACCTATATACGAAGAAATTGGAAAAGTATTTAACATAGATCCCTGGCCTTGCAAATATCGCAAAAGAATACGCCACTAAGAGATACCGCTCCAATTTGATTAACTGGGGTATGCTTCCGTTTCTGTTACAGGAGGGAGAACTGCCCTTTGAAAATGGAGATTATCTGTTTATCAAAGATATAAAGAAAGCCGTATCAGAAAAAACTGCTGAAATAAAAGCCTATGTAGTAGGAAAAGGCATGAAAGAATTCACTTTAAGACTTGGAGAATTAACCGATGACGAAAGAGAAATAATTGAAAAAGGTTGCCTGATTAACTATTACAGAAGCGAAAATAATCTCTAATAGCAGATAATTGTATAGGATAATTGAACCGGAAAAAACAGAGACTCTTTAGGAGATATGTTTTTTTCGGTTTTTTTATTTTAGTTAATTCCTACTAAACATATTGACATTGTATGAATAGGGTGCTATACTGCAAAAAATACATAAAAGGAGGACTCCAAGCGTGGATAATATTTTCAGTATGACTTGTAATTTGCAACGGCGCAGCATAGTGCTACCTGTAAATTATTATACCATGATTGAAAACGGATATGGCAGCAGCTCCTTAACCTGGGATGTTTATTACAAAAACTGTATATCTATCTGCACTGCTCTCGACCGATGTTGCGGGATGTGAAGGTTTTATATTTATATCTGCAAACATAAAAGGAGAGAAAATTATGAAAAGAAAATTATATTCCGTTCTTATGGCTATCTTACTCATCAGTACTACTTTACTTGGCGCATGCTCCAAAGCTGATAATAAACAGACCAGTACAGATAATAATACGCAGCCCTCTGCAACAGAAGCGGCAGCAACAGAAGCAGCAGGTACACCGGAGGTAACGCCGGAAACGGATAAAGTTAAAGTATTAAACTGGGTAGCTCCTGGTGAAGTTACTACCATGGATTCCGGTAAAAGCTATGATACCATAAGTGCAGAACAGATTGATTTCCAGGCAGACTCTTTGTACCGTATCAATGAGAAAAATGAAGCGGTACCTAACCTTGCAACAGAACTACCGGAGGTAAGTGCCGATGGTTTGACGGTTACCGTAACCATCAGGGATAATGCCAAATTTTCAAATGGGGATAAAATTACAGCCGCAGATGTTGTTTACGCTGCACAACGTGTCGTTGATCCCGCAACTGGTTCTCAAAGTGCAAATAATTTAACATATATCAAGAATGCAGCAGAAATTATTGCTGGCACCTTAAAGCCAGAGGAACTTGGAGTAAAAGCTCTATCTGATACAGTGCTTGAATTTACGCTGGTTTCACCTAACAGCTACATAAACACGACTTTATCTTCAACCTTACTGGCTCCGGTAAACAAAAAGTTCGTAGAAGAGCAGGGTGATAACTATGGTTTAACTTCTGAGGCATTACTTGCAAGTGGTCCTTTTGTGTTAAAAGACTGGAACGGAACAGATATTTCCTGGAAATATGAAAAGAATCCATATTACTGGGATGCAGAAAATATATATTTTGATGAAATCAACGTACAGGTTGTAAAAGAGATTGCAACCGGTGCGAATCTTTATGAAGCCGGAGATTTAGATGGTACCAAAGTTACCGGTGAGTACATATCCCTTTATAAGGGCAAAGAAGATCTGGTTTCTGTTCAGACGCTTCGAATGACAAATCTTGAACTGGGAATCAGCTCAAATAAATATCTTCAAAACATAAACCTTCGTAAAGCTCTTATATTTGCTTTAAATCGTGATGAGTTATCCACAGCGATCCTTAATGGAGATGGAGTTCCTTCAGTAGGAATCATTCCCAATGGAATCGCAGTGAATCCTGATAACGGAAAGAGTATAACAGAGGATTTTGGGGTGCAGGTATATACAGACCTTGAGAAAGCAAAACAGTATTTCAGTGATGCTTTAAAAGAGCTTGGAACAGATTCTATAACCCTCCGACTGGTTACCAGTGATTCTGATGAAAGTATTAAGATCGGGCAGTATTTGCAAAGTATTTACGAAACGAATTTGCCGGGACTTAAAATTGATTTGGCAAATGTACCGGCATCTGTACGCTTTGAAGAAATGATGAGTTATAAATTTGATCTGGCCTTAGGCGGATGGACCGGCGATTTTGATCCTACCTCCTATGTAAAACAGCATGAAGAAGGCTATGAACATAACCATAGCCAGTGGAAATCAGAAGAGCTTACGAACGTAGTGAAAGAACTGGAAACTACAGACGGAACCGATTTTACAAAAAGATGGGAGCATCTGAGAGAAGCTAATCAATATCTGATCGATAATGCGGTAGTAGTACCAATTGTGCAGGCCTCCCAAAGCTATTTGATTAACCCCAAATTAAAAGGATATGTCACACATGTTTTAGGTCCACCAATGGCAATAAATAGACCAAGAACCGCCTTTGGGCGTATTTGTAAACTAATTGTATCATTTGGAACGTTCTGTTTATTAGTAGCCGAAGAAGGGGATCTGATTAAAAAAGACAGTTGTCTTCTGATACAGTACCATTTTTCAGTAAAAAGAAGTTCTAAATCGGCACATTCGGTTTCAGTCACTTCCGGCAGGCGGTTCTTGTTATCTTGAAAGGAGATACCATGAAACGATGGCTTCGATTTATCAGTCACAGACTGGTGTATATGGTTATCACTCTTTGGGTTATCGTGACCATTACATTCTTCCTGATGAATCTGCTTGCCCGGCACAGCTTCAGGTATTAGATGAAAAATACGGATTAAATGAACCTCTTTTGAAACGTTATACAACTTACATAAACAATATACTTCATGGAGACTTTGGTATATCTCTGCAGTTTTCTGACCAGAAAGTTACTACCCTACTGGGAAGCCGCATGGGAGTGTCTGTCCAGCTGGGACTTCAGGCCGTAATTTTTGGCACAATAATCGGTATTTTGCTTGGAATAACAGCTGCCATGAAGCATAATACCTGGATTGATACGTTCTGTTCCCTTTTTGCTATTATAGGACGATCGGCACCAAGTTTTGTGGTAGCGGTATTATTGCAGTATATCTTTGCGGTATCCTTAAGCCTTCTGCCCATCGGTTTGTGGAATGACGGCTTCCGATCCAGCATATTACCAACACTTGCATTGTCTATATCGCCTATGGCTGATACTGCAAGATTTATGCGTACAGAAATGATTGAAGTTCTTGGCAGTGATTATATTGAACTAGCCAGAGCAAAAGGCATGAGTGAGCTGCGGCTGGTACTGACCCACGGACTGCGAAATGCATTGATTCCGCTGGTTACGATTATAGGACCGCTAACCGTTTCTTTGATCACCGGGTCTATGGTCGTTGAGAATATATTTGCTATTCCCGGAATCGGAGAACAGTTTACGAAATCCGTACTGTCAAACGATTATTCCACCATTATGGCTGTTACCATATTATTTTCAACGTTATTGGTATTCGTGATATTTATAATGGATGTACTGTATCAGCTTATTGATCCGAGAATCCGGGTAGGAGGCAAAGCATGATATCAGATGAACTGTTCCAATTCAAAGTTACCGGAAAGAAAACAGAAATAGTAGAAGATTCAAAGCCGTCTCCGACTTTTTTACAGGACGCCGTAAGAAGACTTAGTAAAAACAAAGGTGCTGTAGTCTCTATGATTATTCTTGGTATCATTATACTGATTGCTTTTCTGGCACCAGTTATAGCTCCTTATAATCCCAATACCCAAAATATCCCCCATGCCAATCTTCCGCCGAGAATACCCGGAATTACCATAAACGGATTAAATGGAAGTTCAAAGCTGCAGGGCCAATGGTTTGACCGTTATGAGCTGGCGAATGTTCCGGCAGATCAAAATTATCTCTTTGGAACAGATGAATTTGGACGGGATATACTGTCCAGAGCCTTGTACGGCACTAGAATCTCACTGACCATTGCTTTTCTGGCAGCGATTCTTGATCTTACCATTGGAGTTTTTTATGGATTGACCAGTGCCTTAAAAGGTGGCAGAACAGATAATCTCATGCAGAGGATTCTTGAAATCCTAACTGGAATACCAAACCTAGTACTGGTGGTACTGATGCTCTTAATCTTTAAACCGGGCATTTTGTCTATCATATTTGCTTTGACCATATCCTCCTGGATACCCATGGCAAGAATTGTAAGGGGACAGACACTGCGTATTAAAAATCTGGAATATGTGCAGGCTGCAAAAGCGTTGGGAGCTTCACAGGTACATAATGCCATTTCTCATATTCTGCCCAATATAGCGGGAATGGTAGTGGTAAGAGCAATGTTCTCTATTCCTTCCGCTATTTTTTTTGAAACCTTTTTAAGTTTTATCGGAGTTGGTATGAAGATACCCAATGCTTCCCTTGGCACTCTGTTAAACAGCGGTTATAAGATGTTTCGTATTCATCCTTATCAGATGTGGATACCTTCCATCATTCTTTGCATTATCATGCTGGCTTTTAACCTGTTTGCAGATGGTTTAAGGGATGCTCTTGATCCGAAAATGAAAGAACAGGGTTGATGAAATTAATTAAGAAAGGACGCATGCCATTCTTTAAACCTTTTATAAGTGGCAGTATCGTATAGGTATTAGAATGTCAACATTACAACTGGATGTTAAAAATCTTACCGTATCCTTTTCCACTCAGGCAGGAAAGGTTCATGCGGTAAGGGATGTGAGCTTCTCACTCTATAAAGGTGAAACCCTGGCAATAGTCGGTGAATCAGGAAGTGGAAAGACGGTTACCTGCAGGACCTTAATGCGGCTTCTGTCAAAGAATGCCTCCATTAATGGAGGTGAAATACTATTTGAAGGCAGAGATATCCTAAAGGTCAATGAGAGGAATATGCGCCAAATAAGAGGAAATGATATTGCTATGGTTTTTCAGGATCCTATGACTTCTCTGGATCCGACCATGAGAATAGGGCGGCAGATTGAAGAAGTCATAACACTCCACCGAAAGGTAAAACGGTCAGAAGCCAGAAAGCGCATGCTTGAACTGTTGCAATTAGTGGGTATCGAGGAGCCGGTACGGCGAAGCTGTCAATATCCTCATGAATTTTCAGGGGGACAAAGACAGCGAATCGTAATTGCTATCGTATTAGCTTGTGATCCCAAGATTCTGATAGCCGATGAACCCACCACAGCTCTTGATGTTACCATGCAGGCACAGATTATTGACCTTTTGAAATCCCTGCAGAGGAAATTAGACACCTCTATTATCTTTATTACCCATGACTTGGGAGTTGTGGCTAATGTGGCAGACCGGGTAGCAGTGATGTATGCAGGGAAAATCATTGAAATCGGTCGGTCTGATGAGATATTTTACGATCCGAGACACCCTTACACCTGGGGACTCTTAAATGCCATGCCGACTCTGGATACGAACCTGCCGTCGTTGTATACCATACCGGGAGCTCCGCCAAACTTACTAAAACCTCCTGCTGGAGATGCTTTTGCTCCCAGAAATGAATACGCGCTGGAAGTAGATGATTTATATGAACCGCCCATGTTTCAGATCAGTGATACACATTTTGCGGCAACCTGGTTGTTAGATCCCAGAGCACCAAAAGTTGAACCACCGGAAATACTTAAAAAACGCAGGGAAGAATTTCTGAAAAGGAGCAGTTTATATGCAGGAAACCAATAAAATCCTTGAAGTAAAGAACCTGATACATATATATGATACCGGTTCGTTAAAAGTAAATGCTGTCAATGATATCAGCTTTCATATAAAGGAAGGTGAAACCTTTGGTCTGGTAGGAGAATCAGGCTGCGGAAAGACTACCACCGGGCGTATGATAGTTAAATTACTGGATATTACCTCCGGAAACATAGAGTATAAAGGAAAAGATATTGCAAAGATAAAGGATAAAAAAGAGCAGCTGCAATTCAGGCGGGAGGTTCAGATCATATTTCAGGATCCCTATGCTTCCCTGGATCCAAGGAAGAAAGTCAGAGATATCATTGGGGAAGGTTTAGTACTTCATAAGATTGCAGAATCAAAGAGCCAACGGTATGAGATCGTTGCGGAGTTACTGAAAACGGTAGGTCTTAATATGGACTTCGCCTCCCGATACCCCCATGAGTTTTCCGGAGGCCAGCGTCAGAGAGTAGGGATTGCAAGAGCCTTGGCACTAAATCCGAACATGGTAGTCTGTGACGAACCCATTTCGGCCTTGGATGTATCCATACAGGCACAGGTGGTTAACCTTTTGAAAGAATTACAGAAAACCAAGAAACTGACCTATCTTTTTATTGCTCATGATTTATCTATGGTAAAATACATATCTGATCGTATTGGAGTAATGTACAAAGGAAAGCTTCTGGAGGTTGGAGAGGCCAAAGAGGTGTACAATAACCCTATACATCCCTATACCAAAAGCTTGATTTCTGCAATTCCTCTACCGGATCCATATTCTGAAAGAGAGAGAAGAAGAATGGCGTATGTACCGGTACCGGACAGAACCGGGCTTAAGCTGCGGGAAGTAAAACCAAATCACTTTGTTTACTGTGATGAAGCTGGGAAATTTTAAAAGCTGTCAAATTGGATATGGAATGGGAGGAAGCGATGGAAAGAAGAGAGAAGTTAATCGAATTTATTGAAAAGAGAGGCTATATCTATAAGAAAATAGCCTTGGATATACATGAGCATCCAGAAGTCAGTAATTATGAATTCTATGCATGCAAACGCTTGTCGGAACAGTTAAAAGAAGAGGGTTTCGAGGTGAAGACAGATGTTGCAGGCCACAGGACCGGATTTTCAGCAGTTTATAGATCAGGGAAATCCGGTCCTGTACTGGCTTTTCTTGCAGAGTATGATGCTTTGACCGGTTTGGGTCATGGCTGCGGGCACAATCTTTTCGGAGCTACCTCATTGTTAGCTGCAGCAGCGCTGAAACAGATCATTGAGGAAACCGGCGGTGAAGTAAGAGTATATGGAACTCCCGGGGAAGAAGGCGGTGAAAACGGAAGCGCTAAAGGAAGTTTTGTAAGGGAAGGCTTTTTTCGGGACGTGGATGCTGCTTTGTGCGTGCATCCTGGAGCGGATATTCATAAATTGACCGGATTGTCCCTTGGGTGTGCGCCGGTGGATATTGAGTTCTGGGGAAAAGCGGCACATGCCTCAGGTTCACCGGAAAAGGGTATTAATGCACTGGATGGGGTAATCCAGGTCTATAATTCCGTCAATGCCTTAAGACAGCATTTATCAAAGGATGTGCGTATTCATGGGATTATTACCAACGGTGGAGATGCACCTAATATTGTTCCGGAATATGCCAAAGCTAAATTCTATTTACGTGCGGCAACAGCACCGAAATTGGAAGAGGTCTATCAAAAAGTAGAAAAGATTGTGGAAGGAGCAGCTCTGGCCACCGGTACCAGAGGTCGTATACAGCCTTACCAGAACCGGGTGGAAAATACCATTCCGACACCCTCCTTTGATGCGGTATATGAGAAGAATCTGAGACTGTTCGGTGAAACCATTACGCCTCCGGAAAAGAACGGACCCTTAGGTTCAACAGATGTGGGTAATGTATCGCAGGTAATTCCTGTAATACAGCCCTCCATCTCGATTACCGATGTGCCGGTTGCAGGACACAGTGAGGAAATGAAAGCAGCAGCCTGCTCTGAGAAGGGCCTTGCATCAGTGCTGTTAGGAGCCAAGGTCTTAAGTTACACAGCACTTGACTTAATTGAAGCCCCCAAATTACTGGAGGCTATAAAAACGGAACATAAGAAACTTGTGAGTGAACAGAATTAGACAAAAAGGGGCGATGTATTTTTTGATGTGACCCCAGCTTGATAGACTTTATAGCGAAGTAGTTTTAGACTTACTTCGCTATTTTTTATGCATATTTAAAGGTTCTTTCCTTATATAAGGGACCCTTATATCAGATATAAGGGTTCTTCGTATTGCTTCTGTAGACAGGCTGTGGTAAAATATGAGATTGAATACCCATACTATGAAATGTATAATCAGGAGTGAGTTTATGAATAAAATAATTGACGGTAAGATGATATCTGAGCAGATCAAAAATGAAGTAAAAGAAGAGACTGCAAGATTAAAAGAGCAGGGAGTATCAGTTACGCTGGCGGTGGTCCAGGTGGGCAGTGACACGGCCTCCGGTGTGTATGTGAGAAATAAAAAGAAAGCCTGTGAGTATGTAGGCTTTGAATCACTTTCTTATGAATTAAAGGAAGATACTACACAGGATGAACTTCTTACTTTAATTCAGGAATTAAATGAAAAGAAAGAAGTAAACGGAATACTGGTTCAGCTTCCATTGCCTGAACATATAAATGAAGACATTATTATAAAGGCTATAACTCCTGCAAAGGATGTGGATGGTTTTCATCCTGAAAATGTAGGTTATTTAAGCACAGGACAGAAGGGATTTGTATCCTGTACTCCGGCAGGTGTGATTGAACTGCTGAAACGATCGGGAATCTCCATCAGCGGAAAAGAATGCGTGGTAATTGGCAGAAGTAATATTGTCGGTAAACCCATGGCAGCACTTTTGCTAAGAGATGACGCAACCATTACCATATGCCATTCAAAGACAGCCGATTTACAAGCAGTAACAAAACGTGCAGATATTCTGATAGCAGCGCTTGGAAAACCTAAATTTATAACAAGAGATTATGTGAAGGAAGGCGCCGTTATTATAGATGTTGGCATTCACAGAGATGCAGATAATAAGCTTTGTGGAGATGTTGATTTTGAGGATGTAATAGACCTTGTCAGTGCAATAACACCTGTTCCCGGAGGCGTAGGTCCCATGACGATTGCCATGCTGATGAGAAACTGTTTGGAAAGTGCTAAAAAATAAGGTTCCACTGATATCATAAAAAGTTAAGAAGAAAGGTAGAACAATTATGACAGGCAGTAACCATATTATAAAGGACGGAACCAGTTATATGGTTCTAAAATATGAAGACAGTCCTTATGTACCGGCGGATTTCTGTATTTATCCAGTATGGGAAAAGGATAAGAACTCCCAATACAGCGGAAATCTTGAGATAAAGGAATATCAGTTGTATCTAAGGGATTTATCTGTCTTTTGTGATCGTAATTTCCCGGAAATAGGAGATATCAAACCCACAATCAGTGAAATAAGTTATGGTATTACCCATGCAAGTTATGAGGG
>JAQSXJ010000031.1 GCA_029256725.1 Anaerocolumna sp.
GTCAATTACATTACGGACGGTACCTTTTAGTATCATACCTTCTGTAAGGTCTTTCATTTCAAGTACGTCGGTTCGTAATATGGGCTTTGGCATTTCCTCTCTGGGATCTCTGCCAGGTTTCTCAAGTTCCTTAATAATATCTGTTAAGGTTATCTCACCAATTCCAAGTTCTGCTGCCAGGGCTTTCTTATCTCTTACGTGCTTACCCAGATCCGATAGCTTTCCTGCCTGGATATCCGCAGCTGTAAGACCTGATTTCTCCAGTAGCTTAAGAGCCGCTGCGTAGGATTCCGGATGAACGCTGGTACCGTCAAGGGGATTGGCACCATCTAAGATTCTTAAGAAACCAGCACACTGTTCAAAGGCTTTGGGTCCTAACTTAGCTACCTTTAACAACTGCTTGCGATCAGAGAAGGGTCCGTTCTCTTCTCTATGGGTTACTACATTCTTTGCTATGGTTTTTGTAATACCTGAGATATATTCTAAGAGGGAAGCGGATGCAGTATTTAGATCCACTCCGACTTTATTCACACTGTCTTCTACCACACCGGACAGAGCATCGGATAGTTTCTTCTGGTTCATATCGTGCTGATACTGTCCTACACCAATGGCTTTGGGGTCTATCTTAACCAGTTCTGCCAATGGATCCTGCAGCCTTCTTGCAATAGATGCTGCACTTCTCTGACCTACATCAAAGTTCGGGAATTCCTCTGTGGCTAGTTTACTGGCTGAATATACGGATGCTCCTGCCTCATTTACGATAATATATTGTACTTTACCATGGTACTCTTTCAGCATGTCCGCCAGGATTAGTTCAGATTCTCTGGAAGCAGTTCCGTTTCCTACGGATATAAGGGTGATGTTATATTTCTGTATGAGCTTCCTAACCGTTGCTTTGGCTTCTTCTACTTTATTCTGAGGTGCTGTTGGATACACCACTACTGTGTCAAGTACTTTACCCGTTGCATCCACTACGGCAAGCTTACAGCCGGTACGAAAAGCGGGATCCCAGCCTAATACAACCTGTCCTACAATAGGAGGCTGCATCAGCAGCTGTTCGAGATTCTTACCAAAGACCTTAATAGCACCGTCTTCTGCTTTTTCTGTCAGGTCATTACGAATCTCTCTCTCAATAGCAGGGGCTATCAGACGGGAGTAGCTGTCACTGACGGTCTTCTTTAGTATCTCTTCTGTATTGGGATTCTTTCTTACAATTACTTTCGTTTCCAGATAGAGAAGTATCTTATCTTCCGGTGCCAGGATTTTCACCGTAAGGATTTTCTCATTCTCCCCTCTGTTAAGGGCAAGAACACGGTGTCCTGCTAACTTACTTAACTTCTCCTCGAAGTTATAATACATCTCATAGACACTTTCCTGTTTCTCGTTCTTGGCTGTTGAGGTGATGCTTCCTTCTTCAAAGGTTACCTTACGGATATGGATACGGTAATCCGCTTCATCGGAGATATTCTCTGCGATGATATCCATTGCTCCTGCTATGGCTTCTTCTACTGTATTTACTTCCTTTTCAGGATCCAGGAAACTTTCCGCTTCTTTCTCAAGGGGCTTGTCTGTCATCTGTAAGAGGATGATATTAGCCAGGGGTTCAAGTCCTTTCTCCTTCGCTATGGTAGCTCTGGTTCTTCTCTTTGGACGGTAGGGCCTGTAGAGGTCTTCTACTACTACAAGGGTTTCGGCGGCTAATATCTGTGCCTTTAATTCTTCTGTTAATTTTCCCTGTTCTTCAATACTTGACAGCACACTGGCCTTTTTCTCTTCCAGATTGCGAAGATAAAGAAGACGTTCATGCAGATCACGTAACACTTCGTCATTTAAGGAGCCGGTTACCTCCTTACGGTATCTGGCTATAAAGGGGATGGTGTTGCCCTCATCTATTAGCTTTACCGTTGCTTCTGCCTGTTCCAGCCGGATTCCGAGCTCGCTTGAAAGCTGTCTTAAAATATCCATTGTTTACTCCTTTTGATTCTCTTTCCTTCGTTATAACAATGTTATTATAATAACATTGCGGGGGAATAAATTCAAGCCTGTCGGATTGCTCATGGTGGGGGGCATAGAATGGGGAATTTAGTGGGTTGTGGCAAGGGGACGAAAACTATGAACCTCTTTGTGCGTTTTTGTTCGGACAAGGTTCCTTATTCCACTAAAGCTGCAGGGATTGCTTAGGGCAATTCATGATTTGCCGAACTCGCGGAATAACCTGTTGTGGCTTTGAGAAGGTTATTCCCGCTCAGACAGCGGCATATCATGAACTTGGCGCAATCTCTGCAGCTTAAGTGTCATAGGGAACCTTTCCGAGACAAAAACTCCCAAAGAGGTTCATAGTTTTCTACGCGTTGGGGCACGGTATGTTGAGTTACGGCGCATTGGTGACAGGGGGTATGCCAGGTTATTAAGTTAAGTTAGTTAGTTTATAAGGGTTCTTAGTTGTTCTTCTGTTAGTTCTGTGTCTGGGTGAAAGTCTTGGGAGGTAATGTAGTTTACTATGCTTTGGGTTAGGGCTGTTACTTCTGGGTAGTGGAGTTGTTCCAGTAATCCCATTGTGCTGATTATCAGCTTGCCTTTTCCTACCTTTGCTTCCAGGAGCATGCCCATTTTTCTCATTCTGGCGTAGCAGTCCAGGGCTGTTATGAGGGGGGTTAGGTTTTCGGGGAGCTTGATTGCACGGCCCTGGCACATTGGCCACCATTGCCAGTTGGTGTGAAATTCTGTGGGGAAGCTCTTAAATACAGGGTGGTTCGGATCCATCAGGCAACCCATAAATCCGTCCTGGCTGGCGAAGGTTCCTACGGACCAGAAGTCTGTGGTGAACTGCGGTTTGATGGAGTCTGGAAAATGGTCGCTGGTTGCCGGAGGTGATAGGAATACTATGCTGCCTTTTTGTAAGGCGGTTATTGCTTCTTCCAGGCTTTGGGTTATTAGCAGGGCTTCCGGATAGGTTAAGGGGACGTCAGGATATACCCATATCGGATAGCTGTTTTCGTAGGTTCCGGCTTGTATTGTAAGGGTTAGTTTCTTTGCTTCCATTTGTGAAGTGAGTGGGAGGGTTATACTTCCTGCTGCCGTTAGTTCTCCTTTGGGGTAGGTGGCTGTTTCGATCTCTTGTACGGCTAGCAGGGTGTTGCCGTGTTTGAGCAGTACTTTACAGCTTACGGTGTAATCTTCTTTGCTGTAGTTGGCAATGTTTATATCACAGGTTAACTGTTCGGTGTTGCGATAGGTGTACTTATCCATTAGTCCCAGGGGGACAACATCGTTCATAAACTGTCTGAAGCGTTCTGGCTGGGCAAAGGAGTAGGGTTTGGGGGTTAGATGGGAATTCAACATTCCTACCAAGGCAGTGCCTTGCCCGGGAAAATCTTGCAGTCCTAACAGGGATATACCGGACATTTCTTTGGTTCGAAGCACTGCTTCTACTTCTTCTCTATATGCCAGTAGTGACAGCTCTCCGGTGGCTTCTACATAAGTTTTCCATTGGCTTAATATACCCTGGGCTTCTACTCTTTCTTTAATATATAGAAGATTCTCAGGGCTTGTGACTCCCTTGAATTCATTACATTCCTCAAAGTCCGGCAGTACCTCGTATTGTCCTACTTCAAAGTTAAATACCGGTTTATCAAATTCTTCTCGTACCTTTTGCATTTCTTTATCGAAATTCGTTCTGGTATTTGGATATTGCTCATTTATATATCCGGTCATGTTAGCTGAGGTGCCTCTGATATGCTCTTTGTAATAATTGGAGGAGGTATAGAAATCGCTGTGTATATCCGGTCCGATACTTCCGTAATGAGGATTGGAGGCATTTGCGTACATTCTGGTATTGTCCAGTTCCTTTGCCCTGGAGAGCAATAAATCCATTCTCTTCGTCCCAAGCGCTCCGGCCTGGAGTTCATTTCCCAGGGTTAGCATGACAAAGGAGGGGTGATTGGCATAGCTTATTAATATTTGCTGTATTTCAGTTTTGTAATAAGACCAGCTCTTCTCGTCTTCAAAGGCTGTTGCTGGATTCCAATGGGAAAGCTCCGGCTGCATCAGCATTCCCATCTCATCTGCAGCAGCAAAGGCTGCCTCCGGGGGACAATGGGAGTGAAAGCGCATACAGTTTATACCATAGGACTGATAAACAGATAGTACCTTTGTCCATTCCTCCTTGGTCATTGGCATATGACCGGTTTCTGGGAATACGCAGCAGTTGGATTCACTGCGCAGAAAGATTGCTCTGTCGTTTAGCGCCAGTTTTCCATTGAGATTATGAAAGGTTCTGATTCCAAAGGAGACGATCTTCTCCGTAATCCTATCACCGGAAACGGATAAGTTATACAGGTGTGAATCGAACTCATCCCAATGAGCAGCATTTTTGTTTATTGGGATGTCTTTTATTACAATAGTATGTCTTCCTGCAGGTTTCGCTATATGGTGGGTTATTGCTTCTGTAAATGCTTCCGAATAGAGTGTTAGACTGCCTTCATAGGCTTCTGATAAATCCAGCTCCACAATTACCTTAGCCTTTGTAAGGCTTGGATATATTCTTATATTTGTTATATAATTCTTATACTCAAGGCGCAGACGCAGATAACCCAGCAGACCGTTCCAGTTGGTCTGGGTTTCATCTGTTGCTGCGGAGGAATATACAATGGCATCGTGAGGCCAGTTAGGATATGAATTATCACAGCAGAAGGTGCAGGTATTATCCCCTTCTGTTATATAATCTGTTATTTCAAAAATGTGTGGTGTGGAGATTGTTCCTAAAGTAAAGGCAGGTACTTCTCTGCTATTAATTTTAAGGGTTAGCTCACGGCTTCTCTCCACTTCTATGAATACTCTCTCTTCCGTTTTAGGAAAATGAAAGGTCTTTGTAAAGTAAGCTGGTCCTTCGTAGGTATTCCTTCTTGTCAGTCTGGTTAAGATTCTGGTATTGCCTAACATATCCTTTTCGTTTCCAAGTCCGGCATCCGGATGCCATTGATTTGCCCCTGCATCAGGAAAACCTACACCGTTTCCATCAAGGGTTCCCGGCAAAAATACTCTATCCGTTTCGTGACCTGAAAGCTGTAACCCCCATTGGCCGCTTAAATCAATATAGTTCATTGTTACCTCCAAGATAATGTTATATTAAGAAATATCTTTTATATTCAAATTTGCCCTAGTAAATAGTATGACTCTATTTTATCATGAACTTATGAGAATAAAATGCAGTATCTACATCATTAATGGACAATATAACACATGGTCGATGTAATCACATGGGTGATATCATCACATAGACATATATAGAATTCTCATTTATTTACATATTAATGTACAGCTGATCACATGGAACAGCTGCCAGAAGGAGGATGTATGCAATTGTTTTCTATTAATAAAGAGGATTATATTGAGATGAAAGCCGCTATAACGAAGGAGGATTATAATAATCTGAAGGAATTAGAGGCTGTATGCTCGAAGGAAAATATCAATCTGAAATTAGAACTGGGATATAAGCTCTCTCAGCTGCCACTTACTGCTGAGGTGCAAGCTTTGACGGAGAAAGAACCACGTTCTACCTGTATGAAAGAGTATATATATTATTCTCAGGGCAGACCGGTATCCTATCTTGGTATCTGCAACTTTGGCGGAAATGTTTATGAGCTAAATGGCATGACACATCCTGACTTTCGAAATAAAGGTATCTTTCGTCGTTTATATGATCATGCATTTGCTGAATGCAGACTTGCAAATAAAAATAGCCTTCTCCTTCTTGCAGACGGTAATTCTGATTCGGGGAATGGTTTTATCAAGTCAGTGGGTGGGGTACTGTCTTTTTCAGAATATCGAATGGAGCTTTTAGCTGGTGAATATGCCGCAAGGGATAAAGGCTTAAATAATGGAACAAGTCAGGTTGTGCTAGTTGAAGCCCAGCCAGAAGATATCAACATATTACAACAGTGTGATAAGATTTTCTTTGGAGATGAGGAAAATGAAGGAGAGGAATCAGAGAATATCTATTCCATTGACCATACTTATCTGATTAAGAAAGATGATATAATGATGGGTAAGATTAAGATTGATTTTTATGAGGACGCAGGCTTTATATATGGGTTTGGCGTTCTTCCGGATTACAGAGGTTTCGGTTATGGGAAGGCGGCGATTGGGGAAGCCTTGAAGGAAATCTTCTCTAGAGGGATAGAAAAGGCTGCACTGGATGTTGCTGCTGCCAATGATCGGGCTTTGTATATTTATACTGGGAATGGTTTTAAGGAAGTATCCGTGATGAGGTATTATGAAGTTAAGGTGATGTAGTTTGAATATATAGCCTACTTCGTCTTGAGAAACTACAGTGCCATTGTTTATGAAGGTAAGCATTCCCATCTGCCGGTATAGTTACTACATCACTTCAGGAATATCTCTCTAGCGATATTGCTCTGATTTTCCAACTGAAATAGGGTAAAGAGAAAAGTAATTGTTAATTTACTCTTTCCTTTACCCCCTTGATTCTTTCTCTCAGATCAAATTGCTCCTATAATGGAGGTATCAACTTTTATGTTCTTTGATAGTGTAATCATCAATTTTGTTCATTACTAAGCTTTGCTCAATCATATTAGTTATGTAATGAGGAAAGCAATTAGAAACATACCGCTATTTCACTTTTAGTTTAAATCCGCCCTTTAATAATACGCTTTATTGTCCCTGCAAAAAATCTTATTTTTTCTACTGATGATATATGGTTAGCATATCTGTTTAAATAAGTACGGTTATATCTTGGAGCTTTTTTTCCGCATAATCTCATTGCTAAAATCATGCTTTTCATCGTTCCTTTACGTTTATATTGATGTGGTTGATACTTATAAAATTCCCCCATATTTCCTGTATAATCGCTCTCATTTACTAATTGTCCTGATTTAACCATCTCCCTCATGATATCAGTGCCTTTTTTTGACCGTGATATAATAATATTTCGGCCATCATGCTCTGAAAATTCAGGTTTTCCTTCAGGATCCAAATACCAGAAATCAGCACAAACTATATCTGCTGCTTCACCTGTACCATCCAAGCAAAATCTGCAAATATTTCTCAGGTCTCGACCCAGATAGCTCCCCCAAGCAATCTTATATTCCAAATCAGATATTGTACCATCTTTTCTTAGAACAGTTGCATAACCCGGCCATCCATTTCCGCGATATGTTATATGATTGCAATCTTCGATTTTGCACCCCATTTTATTCAATAAAGCTATCTGAGCATCAACGCTTGGCTCACCGGCGCAGAAAAATGAAAGCAAAAATGGAAATACCGATTCCATATCATTATTAACTGCCAGATAATTTCTCAACGCCATAACATCACAAGGTTTCCCAACAAAAGCATATTTTTTATTTTTATCTACCTTTTGCAATACATCTATCAATGGAACTGAAATACTATAACGTGAGCCACATCTAGCTATTATTTCTTCTTTTGTAGAACTTACACAACTTATTGTCTTAGTTGAATCCTGTGGATCATATGTAGTATGGAGGATTCCGTCTACTAACCTATTTTCAATCAAATAAATTGATATCTCTGTTAAAGCACCTCCGGATGCGGCTTTGTATCTGAGAGCCGAATCCGAAGAATAGGCCACAATAGCTTTATCCACTTTCCCCCAAACATCATAATCACAGATTCCTGCATAATAAAATACCGGACATACTTTCTTATAAAAATCATAAGACTCAACTTCTTCAACTGTGGAATTGGGAAATCCTCTATCGATTATTTCCAACGTAGTACCCTTTACTGAATGACACAAACCACAGCCTGTACAATAGGTATTAATGTATTGATTTAATTTCATGAAGTCTCTCCTTGTCACTCTGATTCTAATAACGTTGGAATTTAATTTTTATAGACGGAAAAAATTCCATTATTCTATTTCTCTCCCTATAAGACATGGCCAGAATATAAACTATAGTTACTCCCCATCTTATAAACCAAAGTTCAATAAAACAATAAAATATCAAAACTACAACAGTGATATGTACTATTGGACGGATAAAAGTTTTTAACGGATATAAGCTATCCTCTAACTTCTTTGCATAGCGCGCATGTAAAACAAATGCAATAAAATATGCAATAAGTGTTGTATATGCCGCTGCCATATATCCGTATTTCGGGATTAAGATATAATTCAATATGAAATTAGTTCCTGCTGCAATAAGTGTATTAAATGTTATGTATATGGTTTTCTTATAGAAGTGCTCAATATTAACATATAAAGTGTAGGCGAAGATAATGTAATTTGCTAGTACTATGGGGGGAATTATCCTAATTCCCACCCAGTATTTTTCAGAGGCTAAAAGCTTTACTACTTCTGGTCCAATCAATATAATCGCTGCTATTGCATATGTCATTAAATTTATATAATCAGTGGCTAATCTATTAATATCATTGGTTTCACGTTTCTTAAGTTTATCAGTGAACCATGGAACCCATACCCCCTCAAGCGAAGTCGTTATAACAGTGGCCATCATACTAAAGTTATATATAAGGCTATAAATACCTGTCTGTGAAGCATCTGCAAGCCATGTAATCATTGTACGATCAGATTGAGATAGTATGTTAAGGGCAATACCGTGCAAAACCAGCGGAGCTGATATTGATAAAGCATATTTTAAGTATTCCATATTATAAAAACGATGGCTCTTTCGATACACTAAAAGAACGATAAACAATCCAAACGATACACTTACCAGTGCAGTTGGGATTATGCGCCCCATGTAGAGATCTGTCTTTACAATAAATAAGATAGTACCCACAGATAATATAACTGATAATAAATTTGGCAAAACCATCATGACCGTTCGAAATTTATATCTATACTGCATCATCAGATACATGGAATAATTTTGTGCCAATGCGCTTGCCATACCTTGAAGCAGGCACAGCACCACTAAGGTCAGAGCTACATTTATCCTTAATAAAAGAAATCCTGCACCAATAAATAAACTAATTATTGAACTGCATCCTAAGGTAAAAGTAGTTGTCACTGACATAAAATCTTCAATTTTTTCCTTATAATCAATAAAGGCTGCACGTATTCCCATGTGCACTGCAAATCCCATGACCATGGATAAAATTGTTATCCATGAATTATATGTAGTTACAATACCATAATCTGTCGTGGACAGTATCCTTGTAAAAATAGGAACTGTCAGGAATGCCATTCCCTTATCAAATAAATTACCGACCAAATAATACGAACTGGCCTTCTTATAATTCATTGAGCTCATATCTTAAGTCCTCTGCAAATATACCTGATATTTTCTTAATATCTTGATTGATTTGTGATATCTGAACTCTGACTTCTTCAGATTTTCCAATCCATTCCTTCGCTTTATCTAATGCCTGCTCGGTACTATCCTTTGTCCCATGAATAATATAGTCATAATTCAAACTGCCATATAAACCTTCAAATTTTCGACTATATGAAAATGGAAATGTTACTACTCCGGCTGAAAAGGCTCCAATGGTTGAATGCATACGTCCGCCAATAAAAACATCCATTGTTGCTATGTAGTTCTTGGCTTGAATTGCATCTTCAAATTTAGGCGCTAGGATAACCTCCGGATACATGCTTGCTACCTGCTTACACACATACCAATCGTCATCATTTGTATGATAATTTTCATCTATTACATGAGGAATGATGTGTACCTCAAGATTACTTTCTAACATACTTTCTAATAGCTTTTGTACAAATTCCTGATAATCTACAGTAAGTCCAAACTGATTTTTCTGATCAAATCCACCTCTCCATAGAAGACCAGATATATTTAGTCCTATTCGTTTCTTTGAAGATGCTGCTTCTGTTTTATCAAAGGGTAATAAGAATGCCAAATCAGTTACTGTTTTGGGATAAAACCCTGCAATTTTGTTAACATAATCCGACGAAACACTATCTCTGGAATATACCTTTTTACATTTTTTAATTACATGTGCCGCTAAAGTCTTTAGAGCAGCATTTTTAAAAGGGCCATAAGTTTGTGGCACTAATATTAACGGAGTACCAGAGAAAAGTACCATTTTTTTTGTCAGTGTTGTTCTTAGAACAAATGAAGGTGAATAAATGTCTGAGAAATTATCTCCATAAGTTATATCAAAAATAACATCACAGGTCTTAAAACTTTTTAGCAATGCCATATGAATATCTTTTAATTTTATATTCATAGCTGTAAACTGAATATCTGGGAAATATTCCGGTAAACCTCCAAGATCTGTATTATAGGAATAATTAATTACCTCAATTTTTTTATTCTGCGTAATACCTTTTAAAAGACTAATAAAAGAATATGTTAACGCTTCACAGCCCTTATTTGCACTTGTAAATGTAAATCCAAGCAATCCTATCTTCATTATTTATACCCATTGCATATCGCAGGCTGGCCTGCGATACTGCCACAAATAATAAAGAGTGAAAGAATCCTGGCGTGACATCCTTTCAATTTATAATTTTCTTTCACTCTTTTACCTCACCACGTCTTAATATTTCTGGAAATCCTTATATAAGCCAAAAATAGTGCTATAAAAATAATGTATGTCTTAAATTCTGTACCCTGACTAACAGCAAAGAAAGACAACAAGTAGCATAGAGTTGTAATGCCGCAAACCTTCGTAAAGGAAATTTTTCTTTCTTCTATAGTGTACCTTAAGTGCATTTTCATACTTTTTATCACTATCCCCGTAAAAGACATAACTTCTAATATTAAGGTTAGAATTCCATACCGATACAATATATTCAAATAGTTTACCTCGATACTTGTCTTTACGTTTGTCCAATTGTATAAACCATTCGTTGCATTGTAAGCGTACTTAAATGGTGTTCTTGGTCCCATACCCAGAAAATAATTCCCCTGCAAGGACTCAGTAACCCATTTATACAAATTAATACGATCTCCGAATCCAGATATATTATCATTACCAAAAGAACTGGTTATCATAGTCGCATAATTATCATTAAATACTGCAAGTATCATATAAGCTACTGAATGTATTGCATTAGCAACCGGTGAAATAAACACACTCAACAGAAACCCCGCCACTCCAATTACAACTGCAGTTTTCAGTACAGTCTTTATAAAATATCTGTACCCACCTATACTTAACAATAATAGCTGGCACAGGAAAATACATAGTATCAACGATCTTGATAATGTCAGAATTGCATTGGTAAAAACCAAACAATAAATTAAAATATACCGCGTTCTTTTCTTACCAATCTCTGCATTAGCTATCCGGTAAAAGAGTAAAGATAAGATCAACATACAATATGAGCAATACTGTATAGTATGGCTGGAGAAAGAAAGTATTCGCATCAAGCCAAATCTCAGCTGATTATAGTTAAGTATTGCTCCCGAAGTATTTAATAAAGAAAAAACATTAAATTGTGTAAAACTCTCAAAAATACCAAATACAGATATTACTGCTGCCATCGTTATCAAAACATCAATAACCCGGTAAAACTTTTCAAAGGAAGTTATGGAGGAAGTTACAACCGCTCCGGCAATGATAAACATAAACAACCAAAGCCCATCTGTAAATGATCCATGAATAACACAAATAATACTTTTCCACATGACCCATACTAAAATTAACAGTTCTAATTTTGATATTTTATGTTTTAACCCCAATTTACCAGACACAGCATAATATCCTACTACAAGCAGAACGCAAAAAATATTGGAAATAGCAATAGAAAACACATCAAAATATGTAGGTGTAATCGGGAACAAAGCAACAAAAAACAAAACTAAGTGAAAAGCGCTTACTTTATTATTTCCCATTAGGTTCTAAACCTCCTGTACTATTTTGATTTTATAACCGCTTCCAAATAGGCGTATTTATTTGTAGTATCTGGCTCTAAATAAGCACCTTCCCCCCATTCATTCCAAGCATTGAGAAATATATACTCACTATCATTTGCCTTTGCTTTCTTTAACAGCAACGTCAAATACTTTCTAAATATCTCAGGTGTATTACCCGTAAAAATGCCGGCTTTTCTTTTACGGGGAGAATTATCCCAACCAACAAATCCTCCCAGATATGCTTTCTTGCCCGCATAACCCGGAACCGGCATATTAATAATCCGTTTCCATACACTCTCAAAATCTATGGTGTACACCCCACTGGTATACCCTTTTGTTTTGGTATGCATCCAGCTTTTTAATTTATCAATTTGCCACCTAAAACGTCCTTTTTGTTTTTCAGCACATGTTGGCTGGAATTCCAATACTGCTTTTGAATCATTACATACAGGTTCATTCTGGAAGCCATTAAGTTCTTCAACTATATGTATACCGCTAAAACCCTGCTCTTTGCACAGCTTCTCCCAATATTTAACCATCTCGTTACAACGTGGTATGCTATTTGAACGATATAGTATATACATTGGCGCATTATCAATCTTAATATATCTCTCATCTTTAAAAAATTGCATTAAATAATTTAAATGCTTTTCCCATTCAGGTTCGTCACCGTAATGCTGCGGCATTAAGACAGCAGATGCTTTGCCATCCCAAGCTCTGGTCCAAGGCTCATTCGCCCAACACAGGCAAAAGGAGATATCTATATCCTTTTCAAGAAGCAAGGCTTCCAACGGCTTTTCCATCAGCAGTTTGCCGTTGAACCAATAATGGTAATAACAGAAGCCATCGATACCATATTTCTTCGCCAGTTCAGCCTGCCATTTACGTGTTTTATAATCTAACATATTATAGTAATTATCATTTAGCGGAATCCTTGGTTGATTATGTCCAGCAAATAGAGGCTTTGCTTTTCTTACGTTTGTCCATTCCGTAAATCCATTTCCCCACCACTCATCATTCTCTGGAAAAGAGTGAAATTGCGGTAAATGAAAAGCAATGATTTTAGTTTGATTTGTCATTATTTCATACCTACCTTAAGGATATTAATTATATTTTCCCATGCATGTTCTCATTTTCCACCAGATACGCGGTAACATAAGGTCTGCATTACGTATCGCCAACAGAATATTGCTTATGGTATTTCCTGCTCTGGTATTAATTTTCATTTCACGATTCCTCATAAACATACTGATCATCTTTTGTGGTACATAATCAATCTTCTTCATAAAACTGGCAGCCTCGATGCTGGATTGCGCCATTTTCTCTTCTTCGGCAGATAAATTGCTGCCGGTAAATTTGTGTGTATAAAGAATCTCCTCATTCATAACAAAACTATTCTTGCGCAACAGCATGAGCACCCAGAGAAATAAATCATCTGATCCATTTGTTCGGATGATGTATCGCTTCCACTCATCCGGAATTGCAGCTTTCCGTATCAGACATTGCCCGGGAGAAATAATCTGATTATGTGCCTTAATATACGGACCAATTTCGAATGCATTTTTGAATTGACCTTTCCCTCTGAAATGTAACGACATACTAAAATCCTTTTGTTGAAGATAAGCATTAGAAACAACTACATCTGCACCATTTACCTTAATATATTGTTTATGTAAAAAGGAATCAGCGATCTCATCATCCTGATCTAAAAAAATCACATATTCGCCTCTGCAATTTTGCAATCCGGTAACTCTTGCCTGATGAATGCCGCTGTTGTCTTTATGATTGATTACTTGTACTTGAATCTTATCTGAATATTCAGGTACAAGTACCGTTTCTTTCGGGCTATCATTTACAATTATCAATTCAACCATTGCCTCTATTTTAGCGTCTTGCAATGCTTTTAAATTTTTTTCTACCATATGTATTAAAGCCGGCAGATATTTCTCTCCTTTATAATACGGTGTAATGACAGAAAAACTAATCATTGTTAAACCCCTCACTGCTAATTTTTATAATATTGCTTTCAGTTTTTATTTATTTATTAATTTTTCCATAAAACCTGTGTTTAGCATAGCTTTCTTAAGTATAAATCTTAATTTACCCCTAAAATTATATCTTAGATATTGTTTAGCAACATAATTAAAGTCATAACTAGCATAGTCCTGAGTAAATTTATGATAAAACGACGATTTCTTAACAGGACAAGATAAAGTGTCCTGATAATTTATATACTCATCTGTATAGCATTGTTGCATAACTACATCAGTCATATTTCTTATCTGCTCAGCCAGTATTTGTCCTTTTTCATTATTAACAATCATTAATGAAGTACCTTTTCCAGGCGGTAATTGTGGCATAACTTTCTCGACTCCCCAAAAGTCTCCGATAGTAAGATCCCCCGTTCTCTCTTCACTGGCAAACTTACAGTGATAACAGGCTACGTTATAAGCTAAACTACTAAAAAACAATTCAATATAAAGTTGTGTCTCCTGTGTAGCAAATTCATATGAACCATCACTATATTCCGCTCGGGCATAATATGGATAATGGATATTTTGCTTCGTTCGAAATGAAAAGTTTACGAGTTTCTTGTTTCTCTTTTTCTGCAGCCATTCTACATAATCTTTCCATATATTATTACTTGGTGATCCATGACAAAGTAAATCAATAGTAAACAGCTTCTCACAATTTATATTCTTTTTTTTCAAATAGTTCTTAACGGCATTTACTTGACACGGAACACTTGCAAACACTACAACTCTGCCATGTTTCAAATGCTTGGCAAGCTCCGGTAATGAATCTCTTATCTTGCTTTGAACATATTTCGATCCGCAAAATTTATTACAATCCTGACGGCTTTCTGCACCGCTATGCAATACATTGAGTTCATTGTCAAAAGCAGCACCATATACTACTGGAGGCTTATCATCAATATTTGTAATTTGATATACCGCATCAACAATAAGAGAAAAAGCACCCCCAGAAGTACTTTTCTTCAGAACTTGATTAGATGCTCTTAACGCATATACCGTCTTACCCGTCCCCATATTGTTCTATTCCTTTCTGCAGATAGGTTGATGATTCATCAACACGCATCTTTAAGATAGTATTTACCTGTTCATAATCAATGTCTTTACTCAGAACCTTTAACAAATCACCTTCATTATCCATGGATACAATTTGTGAAGTCATATGAAGTTCTTTCAATAACGACCCTACTTTATTAATTCTGTTCTTCTCTGTTAAGTAAACTGCAACTCGACGATTATACTTTATGGCAAAAGATGTTCCATGAAACGTTCCTGTAATAACACCCCAGGAATTTTTAAACAAATAAGCCCACTCAAAGGGTGTAATGTTACCGGTATGGAAATCATACCAATACCGGTACTCTCCAGCTCCTACAATAGAAAGCTTATTCTTTTTTGTAAATTCTTTAATTGACTGTACCTGGTCAGGTTTCAAGTGACAATCATAAATTAAAATGTACGGCTTTTTCATCTGATTTTTTATTTTTGTTCTACATGTGACACGATAATCATAAAGATAAACCGGATCGAGTGTTCTTAAGGTATCTCTTCCTACTAAAGCAATTACAAATTCTTCTGTTCCTTCATCTCTAACAGCTATAGATGCAAATTTTTTTACACCTAATTTTACCTCTGCCGGAATCACATCACTAATTGTGCTTCCACCAGCACTAGCCGCATAAGTTATCATAGGTGCAGTTATACCTTTACCAAATTTTATTGGGGAATAGGCAATATCATTAAAATTCCAGACTTCATCACTTCCAACAATAATCAAATTATATCTCTGGCTATTAATATCAGCAGCTGTGTGCATTCTTTTGCTGGTCGGCAGTTTGTGTTCATACTTACGAAGTGTAAAGAACAATCCTATTTTTTCAATTAATCCACGCAGCGTATCTCCTCGTTTTGGTTTATATCCAAAAAAATGAAGGGTATTTACCATTTCATGTTTTAGTACACGATAATCAATGATTTCAATTTCAGCTTTTGGATACATTGCCTTAATTACAGCAATTAATCCATAGGCCTGCATATATGCCCCAAAATTTTTTACGTAATGGTGTGTTAAAATTCCTATCTTCATCTACACATACTCCTACCACCAAACTCTTCTTTTCTGTACTCTGTAATAAATTTATAAGCCATCAATAACATTCCTATTCTGCGGCAACTGTATCTCTTCGCATAAAGTACTTTTATAGATACTTATAAGCTGTTCATAATTTTCATTAGGCATATACTTCTTTTCATAATCATATCGAGCATTCAATCCCATTCTTTGTGCTTTTTCAGGATCATTCCATAATTTACGAATCACCTCAATAAATTTCTCAACCTCACCCAATGGAACTTTATATCCATTTACTCCATCTTCAATTGCTTCTGCAGAAAATCCTAAATTTGTAGCTACTAAGGATTTACCCAAACACTCTGCCTCGATTTCAACCATGGAACAACCTTCATACCATATAGAAGGGAAAACAATAAACTCACTATTTTTTACAATAGCAAGGCATTTATCATGCTGGGTATATCCAAGATAATAAACCTGTTCATAATTTTTTGACCATATAGCAAATTCACTTTCCAAAGGACCTCCCCCCATTACGACTAAAGGTATATCAGAAAGATTTTCCCATATTTTCTGCAAAGTCCGTATTCCTTTTTCTTCACCAAGCCTTCCATAAAACACAACATATCTGTCAGGAAGAATAACTTCTGATTTTAACGATATATCAACATCTGTATCAGGTACAAAATTATATTTTTTTGTGATTTTATTTGGATCAAATCCTATGTCAGATAACAGTTGAATCTGATTGTCGTTTAAGCATATATATCTATCAATTTTTTTAAAGAAACTTCTTCTGAGTCTATGGAAGGTAAATATACCTCCCACTAGAAAGCTCTGTAAGACCGAGCCTTTAAAACATTTATATTTACACATTCTTAAATATCTTCCATCTCCGCACCTATTACACAATTGATTGCTACGTAAAGAGGTTGCACATGGGCATATTAACCTTGTATCATGCAAGGTGGCCACAACTTTTAATCCGGCATCTTTTGCTGCATATAAGACAGAGGGGGATAATAATGGAAAAAAGGTATGCACATGCACAATATCAGGCTTCTCATCCCGGATGATCTTTTGTATCGCATTATAATTCTTAAAGGACCAGAGCATTCCAAATGTTGATACTATTTTATCAAATATTCCGGCTTTATCAAAACTATCGTTTGTAACAGAATACCTGATTACTTTATGTCCATGTTCTTCAAGCAATGACGTTTCACTATTAAATACCTGATCATCTCCACTGGCAGAACCTTTTCTATGAAAGTTATGTATCGCTAATATCTTCATGTTAGCCCCCTTTCCTATATGCATCTACTGATTGTGCTGTTATTTTAAACCGTTCAAAAATATATGTTCGTATAAATCAGCAATATGTTTCCAACTATAGGCTTCTGCAATTCGCTTTTTAGCTTTTACTCCTAACTGTTCAATTTGTGCTGCTGATATCTGATCTGCTTTGTTTATAAGTGATGCTAAATTACCATCTTTTTTATTCCAATATAAAGCTGCATCCTCTCCTACCTCATTGTTAAACCCTACCTCCAGAAGAAGATTTAAATCAGTGCTCCCTAAAGCTTCCAGCAAGCTCGGATTCGTACCTCCGACTTCATGCCCATGAAAGTAACCATAAGCATTTTCACGAATTTTCTTTAGCAGCTCCTGATTGTATACAGTACCAGTGAATTTAATCCGATTGTCTTTTCTGAAATGAAGTTTCTTTTCCAATGCTTCCAGAAATTTATCATTTGCAGTTGTTATAATAGCGAAATCCAGTTTAGACTTTGATCTCATAAACTCCCGAATCATTGTCTCATAATTATTTTCGGGTACAAATCTTCCTACTGCCAGATAATAACTTTTGGGAGATAACCCCTTTTCTGCCAACCAGTTCAGGTACAAATCATTATCATCACTTAGTTTTGATGGCCTGGTATCTGTTCCATAAGCTATGAATGTGGTTTTAGGATGAAATTTTTTATAACAATCATGTATATATTTTTCAATATTCCTACTATCACATATCAACAAATCTACATATTTAACCATCATCTGTTCTGAGATTTTCCAGTATTTTCTAATGGGTAAAGGCCATTTCGCTCTGAGCCATTCATGACCATCAGGATTCACATATACTACTCCCCCTAATTTATGTATCTTCTTTTGAAACTGTGCTGCAAACGGTCCTATGCGACAGGCCAGGATATACACAATGGGATGTTCTATATTATTGTTTACAATATAATCACAGCATCGATTTAAGGCTGCAATATCGTAATATATTGCCTGTGCGGATCCGATATTTGGTACTTTAATTTTAAAGCACCGGGCATTATGGTATTCAACATCTCCATTCTCAGTGCTTTTACAAGCTACGTGGTATTTAATTAAATGACTATCTTGATGATATTCTGTCAGCTTATCAATAAAGGTTTCGTACCCACCATAAGCTCCTGGTATTCCTTTTGAGCCAACAATAAACACATGCTGCATATGTTGTAATCTCCTCTATGTATTTATATCAAACTTAAAAGTACTCTTATAAAATAACAGAGTCAGCATAATCCCTATAATACTACCTGCAATTCTATCCATCTTTTTAACGCAACATGCTTCTTATCAATATCCCAGTACAGAAGGTAATCACCTAATGTCCTGTGACTAGCAGTGCTGTGTCGAATAACAACTGACTATATGAATGATATTAAGATCACTAAAATATCAAATACTAATATAAGCCTATCGCCTTTTTATTCTTTCTACTTCCCAAATTAATAGCCAGTCCTCATAATCTTAGCTAAAAAATATGGATATAGCAGTATAATGCATCACTTGCATTAACTACATATATCCAGTTTGATTCTGCCTGTCTTTCATAACAATCAGCTATCCCTTCTGACGACGTTGCTTAGATACTCCTTACTCTTACATATGTTCTAAGACCTCATGCTCTTTCTCATCAAATGATTTCTTAAACAGCCTCTGATACACTATTAAGGCTATTATTACTATGAGTATTTACATAAGTAACAGAGGAATATTAAAACCTGCTGTTTGAAGGTTGTCCTGCATCATTGCTGTTAAATACATTATTACCTGTCTCATCATACCGCCCTCACAAAGGGATACCTTTCCATCCTCAGATACCTGTAATAGACAATGCTGGTAATTTTAAGCATAATTCATTATTTACCACTGGATATGGTAAAATCATTATACTTTCAATTTACAAATATTGTCAATACTATATTAACAATTGACTTTAACTTCTCCATTCTGAATATCCCCAACCATTTATTTCCTTTTTAGCTATACATAAATGACAATACCCAGCCATCTTTGATATTCTTTCTGACAAACAATTATTTGAATAAACATATGAATCTTCCTATAAAAAACAAAGTGAAGGATCTATTGTCAAAACAGAGTGCCTTTATTCTGAAAAATTCAATTTCTGACGCTATTAAAGGAAAGTGAGTTTATTTATTCAGAAGAAGAAACGCATAAAATATTATTATCTAAAATAAAAGAATTTGAGAATAAATTAATAGAATAAAAGAGGGAGGCATAAGCCTCCCTCTCTTTAATGATGTTCCTCACCGCTTGTAATCTTTGCCACTAACGGAAGTATACATCCTCCGACCAGATTACCAAGAGCTATAACATTTATGTATAACAACGCCTTACCTCCCCAAACATTTGCAAAGGAAAAGTAAAACATATCTGCAATACTATGTTCATAACCTGAGAGTATAAATACCATAATCGGCAGTATCAATGCAAGGTATTTACCAACTCCGTCTTTTATATTCATAAAGCCCAATACGGCTATACACATAAGTAATCCGCACATGATTGCCATAATAAAGGTACTAAACAGGTTGTCCGCAAGTTTTCCAGCGACTACTTCGCTTGCATGCTCTAAGTACTGTGACTGTTTTGTTACTCTTAATATGTATCCGGTTCCTACCGTACCTACTGCATTCCCAAGGTATACGATAAGTACTGTACCAAGAAACTTTACGGGTTTGTTAAGGATCATACAAACCTTACCGGTGTACAGATCCAATCCGAAGGTGTAGATAGTAAATAAACCTATGGAGAATAAAAATGCTCCCACAACATGATTTTCCGCCCTTAAATATATCATTCCGCCAACACTGATAGCTACACCAGCCATGACTGCGCGTATAAAGGTTTTCATTTCTGCCTCTTTCCTGTATAAACATTCTGAAATTATTCCGCCTGACTGAGCTCAGTAAAGTACCACCCATTAAGCAGACACAATATTATAGCACAACTCTGCTGCAAAAAATATACCTAATAATTAATAAATTTTATTAATAAAAACCTATTTTAATTTGCTATTTAAGTCGAATCTTGGTTATAACTTCTTACTGGTTCAAAGGCTTAACTAGTAATTCAAGATTATCTTTGCAAAAATTAAAACAAGTAAAATACAAATATTTGTTTTGAGTTATATCATAAATCTCTCTAAGCATAAATAAGCGCATTATAACAGCCTTCTATACTCAGAGAGATTAATTCTTGTATCATGAATAATTAATAACCGGTTATTAGGCTATAGATAAATCCTTAAGAGTCCTTTTCACAAACGCAAGGGCAAGTGGTGGTGCCCGTGCCGAGGCTTGGGAGCTGATGCTATGGGAGATTCAGACCAGGTTAATAACCAGTTAATTAATATTCGTTGTACTAGTTTGTTAGCTGATTAGAGCTATTTCATCCGTTTCTCAATAAGCCGCTCATGCACAGCTCTTACTGCCTTTAAGGTATCCTTTTCATCAACCAGTACTGTTATTCGAAGTTCTGAGGCATAAATCATATGAGTATCTATACCAGCTTCATACAGTGCTTCAAACATATTAACAGCTATTGCGGTGTTTGACATCATTCCTGCACCTACTGCCGATACTTTGGCTATATTATCTTCTGCAATAATTTCAATGGGTGAGAAACTTTCTTTGCTGTACCGGTTAAGAACTTCAACCGTTTCGCTCAAGCGGTCTCTTGGTACGGTAAAGCTGATATCCGTTGAATTATCACGGCTGGGAGACATCAGAACAGAATCGGCACCAATGTGCTTTTCTGATAATTCCTGAAAGATGTGATATATTTCTTTTGTAGTCTCCTTAATACCTGTCAGCTGAATCCGGGCCGTATTCTTATCTGCGGTTACCCCACTGACGAGCATTTCCTCCATCGTGGTACCCTCCAGGCTCTGGGTTGCTCTGATTGCACCATCCTCTAACTGAAACAACGCAGTCTTCTTTCCCGTGATATCACACACTCTGGTACCCTTTAAATTCTCAAAGCTTGATTTTACCACCAGCTCAACACCAAACCGTTTAGCCATTTCCACAGAACGATTATGGAGAACTCCTGCACCTAAGGATGCAAGTTCTAACATCTCTTCATAAGATATTTCTTTTAATTTAACTGCAGATGGAACCATTCTGGGATCAGCTGTGTATACACCATCTACGTCTGTATAGATTTCGCATACATCAGCTTTTAGTACAGCTGCGAGAGCAACTGCTGTGGTATCAGAACCACCTCGGCCTAAGGTCGTATAGTCTCCTGCTTCATTGATTCCCTGAAATCCGGCAACAATTACAACTTTTCTTTCAGAAATGGCTTCCTCCATTCTGGCGGTATCAATACGTTGGATTCGTGCATTTCCATAGACTTTGGTAGTATAGATTCCTGCCTGAAAGGCATGAAAAGAAATGGCCGGAACTCCCATTGTTCCGAGAGCCATGGCCATTAATGCTACTGATATCTGCTCTCCCGTGGTGAGCAGCATATCGATTTCTCTTTTTGGTGCATTGGGATTTATCTCTTCTGCTTGTGTTAAAAGTACGTCGGTTTGTTTCCCCATTGCGGAGAGTACTACCACTACGTCATTGCCTTTATTGTATTCTTCGGCACATATTCCGGCCACATGCAGCATCCGCTCCTTATCGGCTACCGATGTCCCTCCGAACTTTTTAACAATAAGCATATTATGCCTCCTTATATATTCACAAAAGGCTGTTACTGCTCCTGAAATAATTTTAAAATTGTCTCATATCCATTTTCCACCTTATTGCCGCTGGCAAAAGCAGACTCTTCGGTGTATTCCCAGGAGCTGTCAAGCTTTTTGGTACTGTCATAGAGCATATAGGGAACAGGGTTTCCGGTATGAGTACGTAAACGGATTGGTGTTGGATGATCAGGCATAATTAACATTCTGTAATCCACTCCTAATTGATCCAATTGTTCTTTTACAATCCCTATTACCCTCTTATCTAAATACTCTATCGCTTTTATTTTATTCACAGTACTGCCTTGATGACCCATCTCATCGGGTGCTTCTACATGAATATATACAAAATCCTGATTATTTTCTGTCAGCTCCTTCACAGCAGCCATCGCTTTACCTTCATAATTGGTGTGAAGAGTACCATCAGCACCTTCCACCTCTACTACTTTCATTTCAGCACCTACGGCAATACCCTTTAATAAGTCTACTGCTGATATCATGGAGCCTTTTTTTCCGAACTTCTTCTCAAAAGAATCTAATCTTGGCCTGGTCCCCGCTCCCCAAAACCAGATAGAGTTTGCTTTGTGCAAGCCCTTCTTAGCTCTCTCAACATTTAAGGGATGATTATTTAAGATGTCAAAGCTTCTCTTCATCATTTCCTTTAACGCTTCTTCTTTGGGCAGATAATCACCTATCACTTTACCCAGAATATCATGAGGAGGAGTCAATTCTACCACTTCTCCTTTATCCCAGATGGTTAAATGTCTGTAACTGGTTCCTACATAATATTTATAAATGTCTGTTTCAAGTACTTCTTTTACTGCGGCTAACAAAACAGCTGCATCTTCTGTTGAAATCTCACTGGAGCTATGGTCAATTATGGTTCTGTCCTCATATGCGACATCTTCTTCTGAAACCGTTACAATGTTGCAGCGAAGAGCCACGTCTGTCAGATTCATATCTACACCAATACTCAATGCTTCCAGGGGTGAACGTCCTGTGTAGTATTCTCTTGGATTATAACCAAGAACGGAAAGATTGGCAGTATCACTGCCGGGACTCATTCCCTGGGGAACTGTCTGGGATACTCCAATCTCTGAAATTTCAGCCAATTTATCCATAACCGGGGTATGAGCATAAGCAAGAGGAGTCTTACCCTCAAGCTCCTGCAAAGGCTCATCTGCCATACCGTCTCCAAGCACAATTAAATACTTCATATAAGCTCCCATCTGTGTGCTTTAGCACACTTAAAAATCAGGCTGTTGAAAAATGGGGTTCTTTTTCAACCTAGCTCCCGTCTGTGTGCCTTAGCACACATACCAATCAAGCTGTGTCTAATAATCCGTCTTAAAACATTACTCTGATACGGCTTACCGGTTTGACCAAACTTTCTGCCTTTCGTTCATAAGCAGCTTCACTTAGAGGTGTTGTAAGGAATGCATATTCATTCTCCCTGCCAGCAAGCTTAATCACTTCTACTGCTCCGAACTCTTCTTCTATTTTAACTTTGGTCTCTTCGTCAATATCAGTTACTCTGACAAAGAATCGATGTTCTACATCCTTCACATCGGTTAACCGAAGCTTCTTGCTGCCCCAGAAGGTCATAATATTGGTTCCGATATGTTTTGCAGCATCTACCACGTCAGCCACTACTGCACTTGCAGTGGGAAGTTTACCGGCACCGCTGCCATAAAACATTACATCCCCGATTACATTACCTCTTACGAATATCCCGTTGAATACTCCATTTACACTGAATAAAGGATGGGAAGGTTTTATAAGCATAGGTGCTACCATTGCATAAACCTGGTCATCCACTTTTTTGCTGGTAGCCAAGAGCTTGATACTAGCCCCCATCTCATTCGCATATAGTACATCGATATCTGAAATCTCGGAAATACCTTCCGTATAAATATCTTCAAAATCCACCTGCATACCAAAAGCCAGTGAAGATAATATAGCAATCTTACGGCAGGCATCATAACCCTCTACATCTGCCTGAGGATTGCGTTCTGCATAACCCATATCCTGTGCTTCTTTTAAAGCAGTCTTAAAATCTGCATTCTCAGTGCTCATTTTAGAAAGAATATAGTTGGTAGTACCGTTTAAGATACCAGTTATTTCTTCAATTTCATCTGCGGTAAGGGATTGATTTAAAGGTCTTATAATGGGGATACCGCCGCCAACACTTGCCTCAAAGAGGAAGTTTACCTGCTGTTCCTTAGACAATGCCAAAAGTTCTGCACCATGTTTAGCCACCAGTTCTTTATTAGAGGTACATACACTCTTACCCTTAAGTATGGCATTTCTCACAAAAGTATAAGCCGGTTCCACTCCGCCCATTACTTCCACTATTATTTTAACTTCAGGATCGTCTAAAATAACATTGAAGTCATGTACAATCAGCTTCTCAATGGGTTCACCCTTAAAATCCTTTAAATCCAATATATATTTGACATTGATATCATGCCCGCAGCGCTTGCTGATGCTCTCTCCATTCAGATTCAATACCTCAAGCACACCAGAACCAACTGTACCGTAGCCCAAAACTGCTATATTTACCATGTATAACTCCTTTCTGTCATTCCTTCCCTTTTAATCCGTCAGAATTTATATAGTATGTCATTGCTCCCTATCATCCATGCACTCGGAATGCGTCTAAAATCTGCCCGCACTTGGTACAATGAATACCAAACACACCAAGCATTTTATTCTCTGGCCAGAATCTTTGTATAATGTATTCCCTCCAAAGCCTCTATGGCTTCAAATATAACGGTTGTATCTTCAAATTGTCCGGGAATCTCAATGCTTAAAGTCAGGGATGCAATTCCGTTAACCGGAATACTCTGGTGTATTGTAAGTATATTTACACCATTTTTTGATACGCAGTTCAGAACGCTGGACAAAATACCCGGCTTATCATCTATCTGCAGCATAAATGTAATAGTTTTTCCTCTTGCATTTTCATGGAAGGGAAAGATATCATCTTTATATTTATAAAAGGAACTTCTGCTGATACCAACAATATCCGCTGCTTCCTGTACTGTAAAGACCTTCTCCGAATCCAGAAGCCTTTTTGCTTCTACCACTTTCAGAAGAACCTCCGGAACCGCCTTTTTTTTAACGATGAAGTATTTTCCTTCATCCATATGGATGCTCCCCCTGTGCTGAATTTATTTTTCACTTTCCACGTATTTAGAAAGTATTTCAAAAGACTGTTAACTTTAATACATTTTTAAGGAAATGTATCTGCACTACAACCTGTATGTATAGCAAATACAACTGTCTTTCACAGAAAGATATTCTACCATGTTTCGGTGCTGTTTGCAACAGCTTTTGAATAAATAATCATTCTTAAGACAAAATATGCGTTTTCTGCTGATTCAAGCCTACTTTTTTAATCAATTTGCATAAGACGCCGGTGAACTGAGAAAAAAGACTGATACAAAAGGTTGGGGGGGACAAAAAAAAGCCCTCTGGCTTTCCTGTAACACACCGTTAAAAGAATTCTCATCGCGTATGCAGTAAGCGTACAATTTGTACACCCTTTGCAAGCATAACCGCAAGGTGCCTTTAGTCGGTGCGTAGGAAAGCCGGGGGCTTCTTCCGTTAAAAAAATATGTTGAGTTTATGTAATATTAAATCTTCTGGAACTTTACTACTGCATTGCTTAAATTGTCAACCGAACGGGTACTTTCTGTTAATGTTGATTGGAATACCTCAATGTCTCTGGATAATTCCGTACTGTTCGCTGCCACTGTCTGAACATTATTGGAACTTTCACTGATAATTTGGGACACACCTTCTATGGAATTCACAATATTTATCATATTGGTTTCCAACTGGTTTGCTGTATTTTGGAATTCCTTCATAATCCGGTCTATGGATTTGGCATCCCGGTTATATTCTTCCCCTGTTTTGACCATTTGGGTATAATCCTTCATAACGTCTGTTTCTACAAATTCCAGCATACGGTCTGAGTCTGCCGCCAGCTCTCTTACGGCTTCTATAACATACCCGCTGATTTTCTGAATCTGATTGGCCGTTTCACTTGACCGGGCAGCCAGATGACCGATCTCTCCGGCAACTACGGCAAAACCTTTCCCCTGTTCTCCTGCTCTGGCAGCTTCAATAGAGGCATTCAGAGCTAGGAGGTTTGTCTGGGAGGTTATATCCAGAATGGTATTGGTAAGCAGGTTTATCTGCTCTACTTCTCTGGATCTTTCAATGGTAGCCTTTACTTTTCCCCCGATTTCCTCCAGTACATTTCTGGTGGTTTCCCTTGCCTCTTCGGAAGTAACCTGGAGCTTCTCCGCTCTCGTACTGATTTCATCCGCAAGATCTACACCTTCCCCGGCCTTTCCGGTCATATCTTTTAGCAAGCCATTGACATCCGCAGCCGTAACATTGACCTCTTCAATATTAGCGGCGGTTTCCTCCATTCCGGCAGACATCTCCTCCATTGCCGCTGAATTATCCGCCGCACTGTCGATTACCTTTTTGATACCGTCTTCAAAGACCGTAAAGTTATTATTAAGGCTACTTGATACCACCTGTATATTCCCGATTATCTCCTGTAAAACTGCCAAGAATCCATTTATCCCCTGTGCCAGCTCTCCCATTTCATCTCTGGTGTTTATTTGTATCCGGCTGGTAAGATCTCCTCTGTCTTCTTCTATTCCCCTGGTTATTTCTTCCAGATCCTTTTTGGTTCGAAGAACAGGCTTAACCACTCCTCTTTGCATAAACAGCCAGATCAGCAAAATAATAATAAGCGTAATGGCAAAGCAGGCTGCTGCTGTATATAACGCCGCCGTTTCATTTGTATCCAGTCTTTCCTTCAGTACCTGTGTCTGGGCTTTATTATAATCATTGATTCCCCGGAGTTTCTCATATATGTTTATGGTTATCGGTTCCATCTCCGATAGGAACATGGCATATGCTTCCTGCCCCTGCCCCCCATCGGTTAGCTCAATTCCCACTGCCAGTTTGCCATAGTATGCATCGTATTCTTCCAACATACTGTCTATAGCAGCTTCCTGTTCCGTACCCTTCATACCTTCCTGCATTTGCACAATAGCTTCCCTGGCCTTACTCTGGCAGGAGTCGATTATGGTACGGTACTGCTCTCTTGTCTCTGCACTGCCAGTCAGATAATACTTGGCTGCCAAGCCGTCCATGGACAATATAAACGTATAGGCATCATTAAAGTATATCATATTCTGTACATTTTCATCGGCAATGGATTCTGCTGTCTCCTGTGCTTCTTTTAAGTGGAGCAGATTAAACGTCTGGGACAATATTGTAATAACTAACATCATTACAATGGATGCCAGCAGCTTTTGAGATATTTTTAGATTCTTCAATATACGGTTTCTTTTCAAGATTTTTTCCCCCTGTATCTTGTTTACCAAATGATTTTATTGGAAAATTCGGTTATCTATTGTACTCATCCTCATCTGGATTTTTACTGGTACTAAATTCCTGCACCTCTTTTATTTGACATTTACTGACTAAAATAGATTACTATATAACAACGGCGTTTCCGCACCTTGACATATCTTGTCTCATTTTGTATATTGGATTAATATAAAGGGTGTGAATCAGAAAATAAAGTGTATTTATTCACTTTCAATGAAGCAGCTTCGCAGCAGACCTGCGAAATGCACGAGGTAATTTATGAGATATAAAATTAATGACGTCAAACGTATTTTAAATATTAAAGAAGAAACCCTCCGTTACTTTGACAAGAAAAATATAATAAAAACCACACGGGATCAAAAGAATAATTACCGGTATTTTAAAGCGGAAGATATTAATAAGATATTTGCTTACAAAATGTACCGTTCCCTCTTATTTTCTTTAAATGATTCCAACGAACTGGTATCCGGCAAGCCTCTTCCTCTCCTGGAGAGAAAACTCAGCGAGCAGATAGAGGTTATTGAGAAAGAACAGAAATATCTTAATCAGGTCAAACTTCATATTTCAATTTTGTCTGAAAAGCTGAAAAAGTGGAACTCTTTCACAGGCGGCTTTGAAATCACCGAATCCGAGGAATGTTATTATCATCCTAATCAAACGGATACCTGCTTTATACAGGAGGTGGAGGTATTTGAGAATACCTACCAGTGTCTTGATTATCTTCCTTCTATCTGGCCATGTTTTTATTATAACTATTCTGCATCTGCCCCGGAATTCAGCTTTGGGTATGGTCTGTATACAAACCATACCCCGCCTATTAACGGCCTGATGCACCTGCCTCCCGTTAAATGTCTTTATACTATGATTTCCCTGGAAGATAACCTGCTGCCCTCTATCCCTGATATATTAGAACAAGCAGATACCTACTGTTGTCAAAACAATCACAAGCTCAAGGGTATCCTCTATGGCAGTATTCTTCATGAAATGAAGGATAACGGGTTTAATTCTCGTCTATTCGAGCTCTATCTGCCTATTGGTTGAGCAGATCAATTGATTTACCCAGGGCATTTCCGGTTGCGGCTGCACCGGCAAGTCTTCCGGAGTTATAAGCCCAGCCCTGTGCGGCGCCTTCAATGGTATGAGCATAGTGATCGGAATAAAGACCACCGGTGTCCGCTCCCGCTGCATAAAGATTGGGAATGGAGGTATAGCCGTTTTCCGGATCATTTTTTACCACTTCAAAACCGGAGTTGATGCGGATTCCACCTACTGTACAAAGATTATTAACACTTACTTTAAATGCATAGTAGGGACCTTCGCTCATCTGGTACATATGTTTTCCGTCTTTACCGTAAAGGGTATCCACCCCTGCCTGGGCATCGTTATTATAACGCTCCATGGTTTTTGTCAGGTTTGTGGGATCCATACCGAGTTTCCCCGCAAGTTCTTCAATTGTATCGGCTTTTACCACATATCCGCCGTCTACCATCTTACCTACAATCTCTGTCAGTTTACTCCAGCCATAGTCCATGGGCGTAATTTCCGGCATAGGACCCATGGCTATCTTGTCTCTCATACCCGCTGCTCTGGCTCCCTTTTCCTCCAGTGTCTTTAGAAGCTTCTCATTGTACAGAAAATAAGCATGATCTCCCTGAGAGATAACAGAATTGCTGGACAGTGCTCTGTCATATACGATATCTTCATTGGCAAAACGTACTCCCTGTGCATTCACCCAGGGAATTATGGGAACATATGCTACGGAGCTTGTGGCCTGGTACAATTCCATAAACTCATAGTCGCCCTCAATATTTCCATTTCCCTCTACCTTAAAGGTATGAGCAACCATAGCAGAAAGACCTCTGGCAGCAGCACCTGCATCCATCGCCATATTGATACCATCACCTACATTGGAGTTATAACCAGCGGCATTTACACTGACACCATTTAATGCTTCCTTCACCATTTCACTGTTTCCTACGAAACCGCCGGATGCTATTATTACTGATTTGGCGGTTATACGTAATACGGATCCGTCTTTCGCAGCGGCGGTTACACCTGTAACTTTTCCATCCTCTACAATCAGGCTTTCCGCAGGGGTTTCGTAATAGACCTCAGCTTTATTATCCTCAACGATCTTTTGTAGCATTGCTCCAAGCTGTTCTGAGGTTTTGGTATAATCATCATATTTATGATATCCGTTGGTACCTTCCTCATGGCTTTGCTGTACAGCAGTTTCCGTTTTATGAAATACCACGCCGTGGTCCTCCAGCCAATCGGCAGTTGTTAATGATAAATCCAGGAATTGCTTCACTAACGTTGCATCTGCCAGCCAGTCCATCTCCTCCATCCACTTTTGGAAGATCAGGTTGGTATCTATGGGTTCATCCCCTAATGCTCTTGCCTTTCTGCTGTCAGCGGCAAAAAAACCTCCGCCATTTGCAGTTGTTCCTCCGGCTATGGCTGTTTTCTCAAGTACAATTACCTTTGCCCCATTTTCCGCAGAGGTTACTGCTGCGGCTACTCCTGCACCCCCAGCACCGATTACCACTACATCTGCTGCCAGTTCTACGGTTTTACCTTCATTCTCCTTCACAACATCGGACTTAAGAGCTTCCATATTGCCTCCGGCCTGGCTGAGCGCCGCTTCTACCGCTTCCAGAAAAGCATCGGAAGTTACGGTAGCTCCACTTACGCCATCCACTCCAAGGGATTGGTTATTTACAACCTCACCGGTAAGGCTTTCAATTGCTTTGTCTCCAAGTCCTTCTGTTTCGGATGATTCTACAGTCTTTATGCTTTCAATACTGTTTTCAGTAACAGTAACTTCAACTTTGATAATTCCGTTTTTACCTTTCGCTTCACCGGTATATGTGCCGGCCTTAAAGCTTAAGGACTCGGTATTTACTGCTCCCTTTCCTTCCTCTTCCTTACTTGCTTCTTCTGTTGCTTTGGGATCTGTTTTCTTTTCTTCCTGACTTTTTTTATCCTGGCAGCCTGTCAGCGAAAATACCAGAATAAGAGAAAGCAGAACTGCTAAAACTTTTTTCATTATATGACTCCTCCTTTTCTTTATGAGGACAGTCTATACCCTGTAGCAACTATAGAGTCAAGAAGTTTGTATATTTTTTAACAATATTCTTTTCTATACTTCTCTTTTTCTATACTTCTCTTTTTCTTTATACTTCTCCATTTCCATACTTTTTCATTTTTATTCTTTTCATGTTCTATTGTTTTCTTGTTCTATTATTCATTTATCTTCCTAAAATTCATTATGAGAGTACCAAAAGTTCTAGTTGATTTAAACATGCTAAAGATAATTTTTATACGATTTCAGAAAAAATGCACAAAACTGAAAGAACGAATGCGCCTATGGAAAGGGATTAGAAGCCCTTTTCTCCAAATATTTTGTGCTATAATCTAAAACAGATTGTTTGAGCGTTAGCGAGTTATCTATTTTAGATTATGTCCAGCACAAAATATTCAGAGAATTAGGGCTTCTTATTCCTTGGAATGAAGCATGAGTCTTTCTGTTTTGTGCATTTTTCCGTCCGTATGACAACAAAACAAAAAAGAAGAGCTGAACGATTTATGATAATCCTTCAGCTCTTCTTAAAATATAGAACACCTTATTGGAACACCTTTACCAGGCTGTCCTTTTACTGTTCTTCTAATATACTCTCAATCTTCTCCTGCTCCTTTGAGGATAATATTCCATCATGATTCAGAAGAATAATCATCCTTCCACCAATGTTAGCTACATTTTGAATATAGGTGGTATTAATACCTCTAACAATAGACGGAGTCTCACTGATGTTCTCAGGGGCTATTTCTATGATTTCTTTCACACCATCCACTTCGAAAGCCATGAGAATTCCATTTGATTTAGTAATTATTAATCTTGTATCTTCACTGACTGCTTTGTCGGGCAAGCCGAATTTTCTTCTCAGTGAAAAGACAGGGATAACATCTCCCCTTAAATTCATGATGCCATGGATAAAACTTGGAGCATTGGGAACGGGTATTAAATCGGTAAATTTCTCTATTGCATTTACTACCATAATATCCAGACCGAATTCTTCATTATCCAACGTAAAAATAACCTGCTTTGTCTGTATGGACTGCTTAAGTATCATATAAGGTACCCCCTTTTCATCTGTATGGACGATAGACTTATTGTTATTCGTTCGTCTGACCTATACTGTTCCATTTTAAATAAGCATTTATGAAAGGATCCAGATTGCCATCTAGAACCGTGGCGGCATTTCCGATTTCCATATTGGTACGATGATCTTTTACCAATGTGTAGGGCTGCATAACATAGGATCTTATCTGACTGCCCCAACCGATTTCCTTCATTTCACCACGTATTCCGGATTCCTTCTCTTGGTTTTCCTGCTGCTTCAGAATATATAGCTTTGCCTTTAACATCTGCATCGCTTTGTCTTTATTCTGGAATTGTGATCTTTCATTCTGACACTGTACTACAATACCTGTAGGTAGATGCGTAATACGTATAGCGGAAGAGGTTTTATTAACATGCTGTCCTCCCGCACCACTGGAGCGATAGGTATCAATTCTTAAATCCCCTTCATCGATTTCAATTCCTGTATCTTCTTCGATATCCGGCATTACATCACAGGAAACAAAGGAAGTCTGACGCTTTCCTGCAGCATTAAAAGGAGATATTCGCACAAGCCTGTGGACTCCTCTTTCTGACTTCAGATGACCATAGGCATTAAGCCCGTTTATCTGTAAAGTCACAGATTTGATACCCGCTTCTTCACCATCCAGATAGTCAAGAACCTGGGTAGTATACCCTTTCTTATCTGCCCATTTCTGATACATACGAAAAAGCATACTGGCCCAATCACAACTTTCTGTACCTCCTGCACCTGCATGAAGGGTCAGAATAGCATTGTACTTATCATATTCTCCAGAGAGCAGCGTATTGAGTCTCATCTCGTCCAAATCATCCGTAAAATTGGTAAGCGCCTCTTGTATCTCACCTATTAAAGAAGCGTCTTCTTCTTCATAGGCCATCTCTAATAGTGTTTCAATATCTTCAAATTCTCTTTTTAGACCGTTGTATTCCTCTACAACATCCTTAAGATTCTTAAGTTCTTTTACATATCCCTGAGCTTTATCAGCAGAGTCCCAAAAGCCTGACTCCTCCATGATATGCTCAATCATGTCTATTCGCTCCAGCTTATTAGCCAGGTCAAAGTGAATCCCCCACTTCAAGCAATGGCTGTCTGTATGTGTTCAGCGTATATTTTATCTGATCTAATTCAACCATTGTATCACCTCTTTCTTATTTAAATTCTTATTACATCTTAGCATGAGGTTGTACCTTCATACACAGATTCTCTACGATATCAGTCTGCCGCTGCAATCCTAGCTTCTTCCACAGCAGAACTTGTATTTCTTACCACTTCCGCAAGGGCAGGGATCATTGGGCTGAACCTTCTTTGTTGCACGTCTTACAGGTCCCTGAGCAACAGATTCATCTTTGTTGGTACCAGTAACCTTGGCAACCTGCTCTCTTTCAACGTTCTGCTCAATTCTAACATGCATAAGGGCCTTAACTGTATCTTCTCTGATTGCATTTGTCATTTCATCAAACATCTCAAAGCCCATAAATTTAAATTCTACCAGAGGATCTCTCTGTCCATAAGCCTGGAGGCCGATACCCTGACGCAGCTGGTCCATATCATCGATATGATCCATCCATTTACGGTCGATTACTCTTAATAAAATAACGCGCTCAACTTCACGAAGCTGTTCTTTTTCTGGGAATTCAGCTTCTTTATCTTCGTATAATTTAACGGAATCTTCCTTCAGTTTCTGAATTAAGGATGCCTTCTTTAAACGATCAAGCTCCTGAGCATCAAAAACAATAGGCTCTAACGGTATTATAGGAAGGAGCATGTTGTTAAGTTCTTCTAAATCCCAGTTTTCCGGCAGCTGGTCATCACTGATGCAGGTATTTACACAGTCTTCAACTGTATCAGTAATCATCTTAAAGATAGTGTCTCTCATGCTCTCGCCGTCAAGCACCTTTCTTCTTTCATTATAGATGATTTCTCTCTGCTCGTTATTAACCTGATCATACTCTAACAGATTCTTACGAATACCGTAATTGTTGTTTTCTATCTTAGTCTGCGCTCTCTCAATGGCAGAACTCAGCATTTTGTGCTCAATCTGTTCTCCATCAGGAAGTCCCAGTGAATTAAACATTGACATAAGACGTTCGGAACCAAAAAGTCTCATTAAATCATCTTCCAAGGAAATATAGAAACGAGACTCACCTGGATCACCCTGACGACCTGCACGTCCTCTCAACTGGTTATCGATACGTCTGGATTCATGACGTTCTGTACCAATTATTTTAAGTCCGCCTACCGCTACGACACCTTCTCCAAGCTTAATATCCGTACCACGACCAGCCATATTGGTTGCAATCGTTACAACCCCTGCCTGTCCTGCATCAGCAACAATTTCTGCTTCCAGTTCATGGAACTTTGCGTTGAGGACTTTATGAGGTATATTCTTTTTCTTAAGCATATCGCTTAATTCTTCAGATGCTTCAATGGTAATAGTACCAACAAGTACAGGCTGGCCTTTCTTGTGTGCTTCTACAATTTCATCAACTACAGCATTCAGTTTCTCTTTTTTTGTCTTATAAACTGCATCCTGTTTGTCAACACGGGCAACATTTACATTAGTAGGAACCTCAATAACATCCATTCCATAGATATTACGGAATTCTTTCTCTTCTGTAAGCGCTGTTCCGGTCATACCGCATTTCTTATTGTACTTATTAAAGAAGTTCTGGAATGTAATCGTAGCAAGAGTCTTACTCTCTCTCTTTACCTTAACTTTTTCCTTCGCTTCTATCGCCTGATGGAGACCGTCAGAATATCTTCTTCCGGGCATAATACGTCCTGTAAATTCATCAACAATAAGAACTTCATCATCCTTTACTACATAATCTTTGTCTCTTGCCATAAGGTTATGGGCTCTGAGGGCAAGGATAATGTTGTGCTGAATCTCAAGATTTTCAGGATCTGCGAGGTTCTCAATCTTAAAGAAGTTCTCAACTTTTTCAACACCTTCTGCTGTAAGGTTTACTAACTTGTCTTTTTCATTAACGATAAAGTCGCCTTCTTCTTCCACATCCTCATTCATAAGGGCAGCCATCTTTGTAAGTTCACCGCTGACTTTACCTTTTGTAAGCTGTCTGGCAAGAATATCACAAGCTTCATATAATTTAGTAGATTTGCCGCTCTGTCCGGAAATGATAAGAGGAGTTCTGGCTTCATCGATTAATACGGAATCCACCTCATCGATTACTGCATAGTTAAGTCCTCTTTGCACCAGCTGTTCCTTATAGATAACCATGTTATCTCTCAGGTAATCGAAGCCAAGTTCATTATTGGTTGCATATGTGATATCACAGGCATATGCTTCTCTTCTCTGGTCATTATCCATGCTGTTTAAAATAACACCAACTTTTAGGCCCAGATACTCGTGTATCTGACCCATCCACTCAGAGTCACGCTTTGCAAGATAGTCATTTACGGTTACGATATGAACGCCGTTACCGTCAAGAGCATTTAGATAAACAGGAAGCGTAGAGGTAAGTGTCTTTCCTTCACCGGTCTTCTGCTCTGAAATTCTTCCCTGATGCAGAATAACACCACCATAGAGCTGTACACGGAAATGTCTTAACCCAAGGGTTCTTACAGCCGCTTCCCTTACTACCGCATAGGCTTCAGGAAGGATATCATCCAGTGTTTCACCGTTCTTCAGTCTGCTTTTAAATTCTGCGGTCTTGTTTTTTAGTTCTGCATCGGATAATACCTTAATAGAGGGTTCCAATGCTTCAATCTTGTCAACTATGGGTGTAATAAGCTTAATTTCCCTTTGACTGTGTGTACCAAATATTTTCGTTACGAGACTCATACTATTCACTCCTGTATTTATTTCAATGGATACTAAGTCAATTCCGGTAAAAATAATTTTTTCATAAAATACATTGTATCATTTCCCCAGTTAGTTATCAACCTTTTTGTAAGAAAAGACGATAACAGGCAAAAAAAGGGGCTGTAAAAAACAGCCCCCCTGTAATCATTTTCAATTTGTTTGATGCAGAAACTAGAATTCAGGTTCAATTAAACCATAAGTATTACCTTTACGTTTATACACAACATTTACTTCATCTGTTTCAGCATTACGGTATACGAAGAAATTATGTCCTAAAAGTTCCATCTGTACGCAGGCCTCTTCCGGATCCATGGGTTTAATGGCGAACTTCTTTGTACGGTATATCTTAATATTGTTCTCTTCTTCATAAGCATCATCTATAAACTCCTGATTGAGATTTATAGTTGCCTGCTTCTGCTCGATTAATTTATTCTTATATTTTCTTAACTGACGTTCAATTATTTCTTCCACCAGGTCAATGGATACATACATATCGGTGCTTGTCTGCTCTGCTCTTACCATACTACCCTTCATAGGGATAGTGACCTCAATTTTCTGCCTTTCTTTTTCCACACTCATCGTTACATGGATTTCAGTATCAGGAGTGAAATATCTTTCTAATTTACCGATTTTCTCATATACAGCTGTCTTAAGACCCTCTGTCACTTCGATGTTTTTGCCACTTATAATGTAACGCATTCGAATCAACTCCTTTTAACTTATTTAATACTTAAGCTTAATATTACTTAGGCTTAACATTATTATAACACACCCCAGAATTTGTGACAAGTTATTTCCAGTCAAGAATTCTTCCTACTTGTGAACTTGTAGCTACTATATATTAAATTGATAGTTAATTTCTATTCATTTACGTCATATCTGATAATTTTTTGACAATTACATATTTTACTATTTTATAAAATTAAATTTACATACCTTTTATATTATCATAACTTACAAAACAAATTTTCTACCTTGACACTTACCTTATATACCACAATAGTGGTTAAAAATTGTGGATAATGTGGATAACTCCGTGTATAACTTTTTTTATGGGTAAAAATAGGCCTTTTCAATTGTGGATAACTTTTGGATAAACCTGTCCAAAATTTCTACTTCCATTAATTAACTTAAGCAGAAATATAGATTTTGTGCATTTTGTATATTTCACCTTTTGTCAATAAAATTCACTGCAATTTTCTTTATTCCTCAAATAAGCAGATTTTAAACAATTATCAAAAAATTCTATTAAAAGAGTATTTTAGCGCTCTTTTTTAGAAAATTACTTTAATAACAAAGATTCGCCTGTCATGTTCATGTGCCGGCATGCTATAAGATATCAACAATCTTACTTCCTGTACATAGTACATACTACTTACCCAAAATTTATTACAGAATACCACAAAGTAAGACACTCAGAATGATACAATAAGTTCTCAAACACACTAACAGGCTATAAAAAAAAGTACCGCAGATAGTGTATCCTATCTGTGGTACTTATATGCTGGTTATTTTATAATTCTTTTTACCTTATATGGTGTACGGTAATTATAGGTGGATACTTTAATTCCTGTCCTAGCTGTGCTGGCATTAACAACTTTACCGTTTCCTATGTACATTGCAACGTGATTAATTGTACCGCTGGAATTTGTATAGAAAATTAAATCTCCAGGTTGCACATTGTTGATACTTACTTCGTAACCTGCACTTGATGCCTGATCTCTGGAGGTTCTGGGGATACTGTAACCAAAATGTGCATATACAGATTGTACGAATCCGGAACAGTCTGCACCATTGGTTAAGCTTGTCCCACCCCAAACATAGGGATTGCCTACAAAGTTTAATGCATAATTAGCAACTTTGCTTCCACTTCCTGAGCCAGATGCGCTATTACTTGAGGAGCCAGAGTTAGAAGAGCTTGAGTTAGAAGAACCAGAATTTGAGGAGCTTGAATTCTTGGAACTATTGCTCTTATTGGAATTATTGTTGGCTGCTGCATTGGCTGCCGCTTGTCTCTGTCTCTCAGCTTCTTTTTCTCTTGCTAATTCTTCAAGCCTTTCAGCTTCTGCCTTCTTAGATGCTTCTTCAGCTGCTATCTTAGCCATCTCTTCTTCTATTGAAATAGCATATTTGAATTTTACTTCCATTTTGATGAAATCTTTCGATACGTAACCGCTCTCGCCTTCATCAATTTCAAGCTTAACCCAATCATTGTATTCTTTAATTATGTAATAGGATTCTCCGTATGGTATCATAGTTGTAATGGCATTATCTGTTCCGGGCTTTTCCCTTACAAATAATGTTTCTGTATCAACTGTAGCATACTTATCTGCAAATTCATCGACCTGCTTCTCCGCTTCGTCGCCGATCGCTAAGAATTCTGATTTAATATATCCTTTAACCTTACCAGATTTAATCTTAACCCATTCACCTTCTGTTGCCAGGATGTCTGTAGCACATCCTCTGTAGAGCTTTCCGGCAATCTCACTGTCAGTATTGGGTTCTTTTCGAATATTAACATAGTCATTGGCTATAGATATTCCTAAGTTTTCGTAAGGGGATTTCACCTTTTCCACTTCACTGCTGCTTGGCTCGTCCTTTTGTTTTACCAATGTTTCAAGTAATTGTTCTGCTTCGCCTTTCTCCTCAGTGGCTGTAGCTACATAATAATTATCCAGTGCAGGCATAATACCTGCCAAACCAACATCTGATGCACTCTCCGCTGCCTGAGCCTTAACTCCCATTCCTAATGAAAAGAGCAGCGCAGCAGTACACAAAGATGCTTTAACAGCTGTACTTCTAAGCATTTGATATGTAACCTCCTTACGGTTTTCTCGAATGTGACAAATAATTAAAAAGTAATTAAATATATATTATCGCGTATTAGATTCCTTTTAAAATGTTACAAATTTATTAAATATCCTGAGGTAATTATATCAAAGCATACTACTGCTGTCAACGCATAATTTAACATATTTTAAGCTTTATTTGTTCATATTCGTAAAACCGTTTCAAAAGTTACAAATTGTCTATATATATTTAATTTTAGAGACTATTAAGGTATTTCTCTACCCCGGTAACCGCATTGGCTCCATCGGAAGCTGCTGTTATAATCTGCCTTAACTCTTTTGTACGGATATCTCCCGCTGCAAATACTCCCGGAACATTTGTTATTCCGGATTCATCAGCTTTGATATATCCACCCTGTGCCAGTTCAAGCACTTCTTTATAAACCTCTGAACTGGGATTATAACCTACTGCAATAAATATACCATCTACAGCTAATTCTTTACTATCACCGCTCTTAAGGTTCTTAACCTGTATTTTCTCAACGACTTCCCCACCATTTATCTCTTCCACTACGCTATCCCAGATCACTTCTACATTCTCCATGGATAACAGTTTGCTGATATAGGTCTTAGCTGCTCTGAATTCATCTCTTCTGTGAATAACATAAACTTTCTTACATAGTCTTGCCAAGAAGATAGCATCTTCGACAGCTACATCTCCACCACCGACTACAGCTGTGACTTTATTACGGAAAAAAGCTCCGTCACAGGTAGCACAATAAGATACTCCCATGCCTGCCAGTCTTTCCTCTCCCTCCACCATCAGCTTTCTGGGATTAGCACCTGTAGCAATTATGGCTGTTTTTGAACGTATAACAGTTCCATCATCTAAGGTTATGACTTTGATGCCATCTTCTGTATGAAATTCCTTCACTTCGCCGGTTACAAAGGGTAAGTTCATCTTATCGCAATGCTCCCTGAATCTGGTTGCCAGCTCAAAACCGCTGATTCCAGGGATTCCTGGATAGTTATCCACCTCATAAGTATTAATTATCTGTCCTCCGCTTATAGGTGCCTTCTCTACTACAACTGTATCCAGTTCAGCTCTTCCGGCATAAAGTGCGGCGGTTAATCCCGCGGGTCCTGATCCGATAACAGCCAGCTCATATATCTTATCCATGTATAAATCCTCCATTCATTTAACTTATAATTCCCTGATGTAATAACAGGTATTCATATTATTATTAATTGTTTACAATTTAATCGCATATATATTGTATCACATTTTGCGAAAAAGAAAAGCCCCAAATTATGAAAAGAGAGAAGCTGCATTGTATTAACCTGTTGGTAACAGGAAAGCCAGGCAGCTTCTCTTTCATTTATTTAACTGCAGTCCGCTGATCCGTTCCTTATCAGGAGCTTCTGAAAGCCATCTGCACATTTTATTCATTATGATTTAAGATGATACCTGACAGCAATGGTTTACATCAGATAATTCTTAATATTGTTTATAAGTCCAAAAATGACTGTAGCAAAACCTTCATGGGAAGCTGCTCCATCGGCTGCTCTTCCTGCCAGCTCATTAGCTATCATAATAAGGATACAGACAATAATTCCGATAACCAGGCTGGGTGTGACAAATCGTACTTTATCTGTTTCTTCCCTGCTATCAGTGATAGATTCCTTTCTGCGGAAAATGCTTTTAATATGTTCCCATCTTCCTGAATTATCTGCAAGGACACGGAATACAAAGAAAGCAATAACGGTAGAAACAACTGCAACCGGCAATAACACTGTAATTATATACATAGGGGTTATCTCTGCGGCTGCCTTCATAACCTCTTCCTGACTCACACCGTTACTGGTTAATCCTTCAGACATCTCTAAGAGCTTGGGGTACAAGGTAAGGCTTACAACTGAGGTTCCGTTTATAATAAAATGAACTATCATTGTAGAAAGTATAGAACCTGTTGCTTCTATAATAAGCGCAAATATCATACCCAATACAAACGCATAGGAGAACTGATTAGAATTCTGGTGAATCAGTCCGAATAAGAGCCCACTGATCAGAATACCTTTCAGTGGGTTGACTTTACGGTAATTCTGAAACAAAACTCCTCTGTACACACTCTCTTCAAATATACACGGTACGACAGCAACCATAATCAAACTAATTAAAAATCCATTGCCACCGATAAGATTATCAATAACGGCCGTAGTATCATTTCTAACAAAAAGCATGGATATAGAATTTATCAATCCCATAAGAGGCATGATTAAGAAGGTCAGTATAATCAATAATACTACAGTTCCAACACTTATCTTATGAAAACCAATTGCATTGGCAAGGCCTCCCTTGCTCTTTACAATGTAAATCGCAGAAGGTATGATCAATAGCAGCTGCGATATTATCAGAACGTAAATAATGTTATTGGTCTTACCATATACCCAGGGATTAATTATTAATCCGGCAAAAGTAATCAGTACTGTTGCCAGGAATACTCTGTTAACCGATTTGACTTGGTTCATATACTTACTCCTGCTTCTCTTCCTGCTTTTTTATTATCATATGCAGCCACTCGTCAAGATTTGCTTCTCCCAGGCTTTCTGTACTCTTCCATATTTCAAGAAGATCCAGTTCAGAGTAACCTGCCAAGAAATCCTTCATAGCTTTTGTCTTAAAATTCTGAAAATATCTCCCGTTAAGATAACCTGTAAAATCACCATGACCAAAAGACATATATAGTATTCCGCCGGGTTTTAATGCCTTGATGACTTTCTCAAATACCCCTTTTAATTCCTCCGGGGAGATATGTATCAGTGCTGCACTGGCCCATATCCCATCAAATACTTCATCAAAATCCAGCTCGTCAAACTGCATACAGAGCACATCCTGTCCAATATGGATAGAGGCAAGCTCACAAAGCTCTTCTGCTCCGTCAATGGCTGTTACATCATATCCTCTTTCGATAAACTCCAGGCTGTCCCTTCCGGAACCGCAGCCAAGATCTAACACTGCAGCACCTTCTTGAATGGCTGACATGAATTTCTCTCTGTTTTCTTCCGTATTGATATCTACTGTGTTCTCAAAATAAAGACTTGCATTCTTATTATAATAATCTATCGAGTCCAAAAAGCCCTTCCTTTCAAAAATAACCCCTTCGCAGAGTATACTGCGATATTGTTTTCTTATTATAGATACGCCACTGCTTCCACTTCTATGAGGACATCCTTAGGAAGTCTTGCAACTTCAACACAGGAACGTGCTGGATAATTCTCAGTAAAAAAGGAGGCGTATACTTCGTTTATCAGAGGAAAATCTTCCATGTTTTTTATAAATACTGTTGTTTTTACTACTTTCGTAAGATCTGAACCGCTGTCCTTTAACAATGCGGAAAGACTGTTTAATACTCTTTCTGCCTGTTTCTTTATATCCCCTTCCACAATGGTGCCGTCTTCAGGATTAATGGGAATTACACCAGAGGTATAAACCATGTTGTTAATGATAACAGCCTGTGAATAAGGGCCGATTGCTGCAGGTGCATTTGTTGTACTTACTATTTTCTTCATTTATATAACCTCCGTTTATTCATATTAAGAACCATTATATACTATACAGAAAGGATTTTCACTATTTTTTATAAAAAATGCACCATTTATTCATTTTTATGCGGACAACCAGGGAAACATGAAAGAACTTCTATCTTAATTCTATTACTTATGGTACAATTAGGCATATGGGCAATACATTACTGATTTAATTGTGCAATGAGTTTTTACACACAATGCACTAGGTTATCTGATTGGTTAGGATATTCAGAAAAGAGGTATTATATGTACAGTTTTAACAGCAGAATACGCTACAGCGAAGTCTGCAGCAATAAGGAACTGGATTTTTTCTCAATCATTAATTATTTTCAAGACTGCAGTCTCTTTCATTCAGAAGCAGTGGGACTGGGTTTTGATGATCTGGAGCAAAAACACCGTATCTGGTTAATGAATGCCTGGCAGATTCAAGTCGCTCGTTTTCCGGTATTCGGTGAAGAAATAAAGGTATCTACCTGGGCATATGATTTTAATGCCATGTATGGTTACCGAAATTTTCTCATAGAAGATAATCAGGGTAAAGTCTGCGCTTATGCTAATTCTATCTGGGTATATATGGACACAAAAAATAGCCGTCCTATCAAGATCGAAGAAGAGGTTGCCAAAGCATACAAGCCGGAAGCGCCATACCCCATGGATTATGCACCCCGAAAGATTTCTCTTCCTGACAACTTAATTGAAGGTGCGCCTTTTCCTGTTCTCAAAAGAAATCTTGACACAAATAATCATGTAAATAATGGTGAATATATCCGTATGTCAGAAGAATTTATCCCTGAGAATTTTAAACCTGCCGGTATACGGGCAGAATATAGAAAATCAGCTGTAATGGGCGATGTAATAATCCCCCTGATACATCAGAATGAAAATACTCTGACGATTGTACTTGCCGATGCAGCTAAAAAACCTTATACAATTATTGAATACACCATATAACCATATAGGAGGTCTTATGATAAAATTAGGTGAAATACAGGAATTAGAAATGATTAAAAGTACCGATTTCGGTGTCTATCTAAAGGAGCCGGGTACCACTACGGACGAGCGTATCCTGCTGCCCAAAGCTCAGGTTCCAAAAACTTTAAAAACAGGTGACACGATATCCGTATTTATTTACAAGGATTCTGATGACAGACCAATAGCAACTACCCTTACCCCGAAACTTACCTTAAGCGGTATTGAAAATAGTCAGCCAGCAAGAACCCCTTCCGATGAGAGCGATATTGACCAGACTGCGCAAGACAGTGTTGATCAGAGCAGCGTTACTCAGAGCAATGTTGTTCAAACCAAAGTTGCTCTTCTGCAGGTGAAAGAAGTCACTACCATTGGTGCCTTTTTAGATTGGGGTTTGGCAAAAGATCTGCTTCTTCCCTTTAAGGAGCAGACTGAACGAGTTCACACCGGTGAACAAGTACTGGTTGCCTTATATATTGATAAAAGCAGCCGCCTCTGTGCCACAATGAAGGTGTATGAGTATTTAAGGCTGGATTCTCCTTATAAGAAAGGAGATAAGGTTCTTGGAACCGTCTATGAAATAAGTAGTAACTTCGGTGCTTTTGTAGCTGTTGATAATATCTACAGCGGATTAATTCCACAGAAAGAATTAAAGCGTCCTCTGAAACCAGGTGATAGTGTAGAGGCAAGAGTTACATCTGTTAAAGAAGACGGCAAACTTGATTTAAGCCTTCAAGAAGCTATTCCTGTTCAAATCGATTCTGATGCGGAAATCATATACAAGCTGCTAAAAGAAGCCGGCGGTTCTTTGCCTTATCATGACAAAACCGATCCCTTTATTATCTCCGAAAAATTCGGCTTAAGTAAAAATGCTTTTAAACGCGCTATCGGAAGACTTATGAAAGAACAGAAAATCAGAATAACCTCTGATGGAATTGAGGATCTGGAAAAGTAAAGTGACGATAGCCCAAAGATAGATAGCAAAAAGTTCCGATTGCCCGTTCACTGTTAAAGGATAACTCCCCTAAGCTGTATACGAGGTATCGGAACTTTTTATTTTAGAGTCTATAAGCTCTTTATTTATTTTCCTCCTCTTTGAAGGAAATGCATTTTTTTCTCGTTTTCTTTAAATTCTCTCTTCTTTTCATCAGGAATATCTTCATACAGACTACCGAAATGACTGGACAGCTTATCTTTGCAATTCTTACAAAAACGTCCTGTTCTTATGGAAGCACCACACATCTCACATTCCAGTGCTACCATTGAGTCTTCAGTAAATATTATCATAAATATATTTTTTTACCAGATCGAATTTGTCATCAAGAGCTTTAACACAGGAGGGGCATAAAGGCGGACCTCCTATATAGTTATATAACTTACCGCAACTTTTACAATTTCTAACATCCATTGCAATCCTCCTTAGTAACCTTTTCCAATACAAACTGTGACAAAGTAAACCTCATTTATACCATTATTTTTAAGTATTCTGGCACAAGCTTCCATTGTACTGCCTGTAGTATAGATATCGTCTACTAAAAGTACTTTGTTTAGCTTTTTACGAAAACTGCTTCTTTCTGTATGAGAAAAGTCAAATGCTTCCGCCAAATTGCGCATACGTTCCTTATCATTGAGTTGCTTCTGGGGAAGTGTATCCTTCTTTCTTACAAGCAGCTCAGATAACACCGGTATCTCTAGTTTATCCCCTATGCTTCTGGCTAATACATCTGCCTGATTATATCCTCTTTCCATTAACTTCTTTTTATGAATGGGGACTGGAACCAAGGCATCTGGCGAGATATCCATAATCTCTTCCTTACAGGCTTTTAACAGTTCTTCGGTATAAAATTCAGCGTACTCTCTTCTTCCATGATTCTTAAAATCAGCCATAGATTTCTTCATTTCTTTATTGTATAACCATAGAGCTATACCTCTGGTAAAATCTCTGCTTTTCTTTTCACAATCATAACAGTATTCTTTATTATCTTGTTCCAATGGTTTGCCACAGCGCTTACATTTTGGTTCCTCTATAAAAATAAGCTTTTTACGGCATTCTATACAAGATAGTTCACCCCGTATATCTACGATTTCAGAACATACGGGGCATCTACGCGGATAAAGGATATCCAGCAACGAGTTAAACATACAGGCTCCTTAGAACAGCTTTGCAGGATATAACCCTTTATTTACAAGTTCTTTAATTGATTCCATTACAATAGGCTTATCTTCTTTGTAAGTAACTCCAAACCATTTATCATTGGTTGAAAGGACTTTAACAGAAGCCTTGCTTTTCTTAATCAGGTTGCCCACTTCCTCCGGAAGTAAGTATTCCGACTTTAACTCCTGACCGTTCTCTTTTAAGAACTCCACGAAACCTTCCTCCAAATCTGCTAACAAACCTGGCTGAAATCCCCACATATTCATAGATACAGGGGTACTTATTTCAAGCTCTGTCTCTACACCATCTTCAATAGATACTGCGTTAGTTCCCTTTTTCTCAATGGCTTTGGTTTCTTTGATATCAATCAGATTACCCTCTGCATTAACCTGACATACTCCTCTTGTTACAGTACCATTCTCACTTAAGGTATTGCCAAGGATAAATCCTGCCATACAGTAATCGCCTTCGTTCTCACTTGTCTCTACCAGATAATCATGTACCTTAACAAAGGCCTCGCTACCATAATAATCATCTGCGTTGATTACTACAAAAGGTTCTTTTATAAGTCCTCTACAGCTTAATACTGCTTGTCCGGTTCCCCAAGGCTTTGTTCTGCCTTCCGGTACTGAAAATCCCTCAGGCAAATTCGTCAGTTCCTGAAAAGCATACTCCACTTCTACCTTTTCTGCTATACGATTACCTATTACTTCCTTGAAATCCTTCTCGAGGTCTTTTCTTATTATAAAGATCACCTTATTAAATCCTGCTTTTATAGCATCATATATGGAATAATCCATAATGATCTCGCCGCTTACTCCTACGGGCTCTAACTGCTTAATACCGCCAAATCTGCTGCCAAGACCTGCTGCCATAATAACCAATGCTGTTTTTTTCATAGTTCCTCCATTTCTGCCTTCACCCTTATATACATTAAAGACTTATTGTGATTAAATTATACCTTATACTCGGTAAATACGCACTATATATTTTATAAATTACTATATATTTCCTATTTTTGAAGATTCCAGTTGACTTTATTTTTCTAGTTCATTGATGCGGTTTGCAAGGCCTGAATACCTTCTCTGCTCACTTTCATTATCAATCATGAACTGGATGGTATCCGAATTGCCAACGATGGTAACACAATTTTTTGCTCTTGTTACGGCAGTATAGAGTATATTACGGTTTAGAAGCATCCTGGGTCCGGTTAACAACGGAAGCACAACGGCCGGATACTCGCTTCCCTGCGATTTATGAATGGTAATTGCATAAGCAAGCTCTAATTCTTCCAACTGACTGTAAGGATACTCTACCAGTCTGCCTTCGTCAAATTCTACGGTTAGCTGTTCCGCAAAATGATTGATTTCACGGATGATGCCTGTATCGCCATTATATATTCCGGTGCCGCTTTCATTGGTAATACCGTATTTACTCTTACTCTCCCATGTTAGCTGATAATTATTCTTAATCTGCATTACCTTATCACCTTCGCGAAAGATTGTATTATGGAATTCCTTTTCTTTCTTATCGGCAGATGGCGGATTCAAATACTGTTGAAGCACCCCATTTAATTTCTCTACACCCAGCTCACCTTTACGCATAGGCGTTAACACCTGAATGTCATAAGGAGAAGCATTTACATACTTTGGCATCTTATCTCTTACCAAGGCAATCGTCACTCCTACCACATCATTGACTTCCGCTCTTTTTAATAAAAAGAAGTCCTTAGATTTATTGTTAAGTTCAATCCGTTCTCCGTCATTTATCTTATGGGCATTAACGATAATATCGCTTTCTTTTGCCTGACGGAAAATCTTAGTCAACTTAACAACATTGAATACATGAGAATTAATAATATCCTTAAGGACGTTTCCGGGTCCCACGGAAGGCAGCTGGTTAACATCGCCAACAAGAATCATTCTGGTTCCCACTGTTATGGCACGAAGCAGGGAATGCATCAGGCTTATATCAACCATGGACATTTCATCAATTATAATAACATCTGTTTCCAAGGGATTTCCTTCATTTCGTTCAAATACCAGCTTGTTCTCCATGTCACCGGACATTTTAGAGATTTCCAGGAGTCTATGAATCGTCTTGGCTTCGTAACCTGTTGTTTCTGTCATACGCTTAGCCGCTCTGCCTGTAGGTGCAGCTAATAGTAAATCCATTCCTTCTGCTTCAAAGAATCGGATAATTGCGTTAATGGTAGTTGTTTTACCTGTACCCGGTCCTCCTGTTACAACCAGGATTCCGTTTCTTGCCGCTTCCATTACTGCTGTTCGCTGCAAGTCATCCAACTCTATCTGAAATTGCTTTTCCACTGTTTTTAAGCGGCGCTCAATCTCAAGAAGGGGCAAGTCATATTTTATATTAAGATCACTTAGCATTTTGGCAGTGTTCAGTTCCAGATAATATAGGCTTGCTCCATATATAAGCTTCTGTTCGCCTTCTGTCTTGATAATAATCTTTCTCTCCATAGAAAGATTACTTATCTGATCCTCAAATCCCTTAGGTGAGATGCCAAGAAGCTCGCAGACTTTTCGGTATAGCATCTCCTCCGGCAAATAAACATGGCCATTTGTGCTTCCCTGTAGTAATACATATAAAATGGATGCCTTGATACGATAATCCGATTCCGTTCCGATACCCACTCTTGCAGCTATTTCATCTGCCAGCTTAAAGCCTACTCCAATAATATCTTCAGCCAGACGATATGGATTCTCCTTAATCACCTGATACAGCCGCATTCCATATTCTTTATATATTTTAACAGCCAGAGCCGTGGTAATCCCGTACTGTTGAAGGAATATCATGGCTCCTCTCATGTCTCTTTTGTCATTAAATTGAGCAGCAATCTCTCTTGCCATATGGTCACTGATACCTTTTACTTCTGCCAGTCGCTCAGGCTCCTCTTCCATAATACGAAAAGTATCTGCTTTAAATCTTCTTACTATTCGTGCCGCCAAAGCACTTCCTACTCCTTTAATGGCACCTGAGCCCAGATATTTCTCCATAGAGTCCAGGTCCTCCGGCTCTTTGAATTCATAGGTCTCTACTAAAAATTGTTCTCCGTATAGCTGATGCGCAGTGTATTTACCAGAGCATCTTATAAATTCTCCTTCATTAATAAAGGTAAAAGTTCCTACACAGGTTATTTCTTCTTTTTCTTTTGTAAGGGTTAATACTGTATATCCATTTTCAGCATTGCGGAATACAATCCGATCTACATACCCTTCTAATTCTTCAGCCAATAATATCTCACCTGCCTTTAGACTGCAACTATTTATAAGACTTATAATTATAATCTATCACTCATTTATACCCCATCTGTTTGCAGATGTGGCACTGCCACGGATCAGGGTAAGAATTTTGCTTATTTATTATTCACACTGGCCGCTTATTTGACTTTATAAATTACGCCTAGAAAACAACTATACCCCATTTCATAATAGAAATGCAATACAGAAATTCTCTAGGCGCAAGAAAAAATCATAATTATTTAATTATACATTACGTTTCATGGATTCATACAGCATCTGGGCAATTCCCATGCCACCAGTCTCCACAACGTCATCTGCGTATTTTTCATATAGCATATCACCAAAGTAGGAAACATATTCCCCTTGGTCTTCTTCTGACCCAACGCTTTTCTTCATTTCCTTAAACATCTGTTCAACCAGATAGGATTCGAAATCTTTACATACTGACATTAACTCGTCGTCAGTAGCGGTGCTAAGATCCTGGTTCAGCGTTTCCTGTAATTTAGTAGTACTTTGCTTTGCCTGTGTCTGAGCAAGGGCTGATTCTACTGAGTAATTATTACCAATTCCTATACTCATCTGTAGCCTCCTTATCTGCGAAGACTATTCGCTTGCTGAAGCATTTCATCTGCTGCATTGATGGCTTTGGAGTTCATCTCATAAGCTCTTTGGGCTACAATAAGATCTACCATCTCATTGGCTGCCTGTACATTAGAATTCTCCAAATATCCTCTTTTAACAGTGCTCTTCTTTAAAGTTGCATCCTGACCTTCAACTCTGGCTGTTCCAGAAGCTGCTGTTTCTAACATTATACTGTTGGAAGTCTTCTCAAGGCCAGCCGGATTATTAAACTGAGCAAGTCCAATCTGTTTACCTGTTGTTACCAGATTGCCTGATGCATCAGGATACAGGAAGTTTCCATATTCATCAACCTCAAGTAAAGAAGCATCTATTGTACTATCAAATACCAGAGGCTGTCCTGCAGTATCAAGTACAGGATATCCTTCTGTCGTAGCAAGGGTTATTCCATCACTTCCTACAGAGAGACCAAATGTACCGCTTCTGGTGTATCCAATACCTCCATCAGCTGTCTGTACCATAAAGAAACCATTACCCTGTATAGCAAAGTCATAATCTCCTTCAGTCTGCTTTAAAGATCCCTGGGTATACTGGGAGACGATAGCGGAATTTTTTACTCCAAGACCTGTCTGTGCTCCCACAGGCTTTGCTTCGCCTGTACTGTCTGTTGATTTATTCTGAATTGTCTGATATAACAAAGATTTAAATTGAGCAGTTTCCTTCTTAAATCCTGTTGTATTGATATTCGCCAGATTGTTTGAAATCGTATCAACATTTGTCTGTTGAGATATCATACCGGAAGCTGCTGTCCACAGTGAACGCATCATAGAGTTTTATCCTTTCTCGTATTATACCTTACCTACGGAGCTCACAGCCTGCTCAAGTGAACCGTCAATGGTCTGTATAACTTTTTGATTAGCTTCATAGGCTCTTGTTATGGCAATCATGTTTGTCATTTCTCTTACAACATTAACATTAGACTGCTCTGTATATCCTTGCTGAATAGTTGCGGTACTGTCTAACGGTGTTGCACCGTCAAGTGCCAGATAAAAGCTGTCTCCCTGCTTCTTCAGATAATTATAATCTGTAAAATCTGTAAGCTTTATCTTATCAATAAATACACCATCTGCATAGATATTTCCGCTCTCATCAGCTCTTACTTCTGCGGCATCGGCAGGTATTGTAATTTCTCCGCCTTCTCCCATCAGGGTATTTCCGCTTGCATCCATGATCTTACCATCTTGATTCACTGTAAAAGAACCATCTCTTGTATATTTAACTGTTTGATTTCCTGCACTGTCAGTGGTGGTTACATTAAAGAAACCAGAACCCTGAATAGCAAAGTCATAGGTGTTGCCTGTGTTTCGCAGGGACCCCTGGTTATAATCTGTATAAACCTCACCAATTCTAACGCCCAGACTCATTGATCCAACCTGTTTATTAGAATAATTTTCTGAAACATCTTTGATTTTATAGGTTAAAAGATTTTTAAAAGATTGGTTTGTTACACCATCTTTCTTATAGCCTACTGTTGAAGCATTTGCCAAGTTGTTCGTTATGACATCAAGCCGCTTCTGTTCATTTACCATACCGGTCCAGGATGTAAATAATCCCTTTACCATTCTAACCCCTTTCTGCCATACCCACACTGTATATAGTTGAATACTGCACTAATCAGTAGTTGAAGTTCTATTTGTGCAATCCCCAGGTCTTCTTGGGATATTACAGTAATTTCTAGTTTAATGTAATCCGCGTAATACCTCAATCCGGCATTATTCCTATACACGGCATACCGATGTATATATTATCGGACATTTACTTCAAATACTTAATCCCTGGAGCCACTTAAATATTCAATATATTTTCCGGTGCCAATAGCAACAGCTGTCATGGGGTCTTCTGCTGTCATGGTATTGATACCTGTCTTATTCTCGATTAATTCTTCCAGTCCGTATAAAAGGCATCCGCCTCCGGTAAGTACAATTCCTCTGTCTGCGATATCTGCTGCAAGTTCCGGGGGGGTCTTCTCCAGCACACTGTGTACTGCTTCTACTATCTGTGAAGTGGTTTCCTTTCTGTTTCATCAGAGGATACCGTTATTGTCTTTGGAAGACCTGTTACCAGGTTACGTCCTCTCACATCCATTGTAACGACCTCCGGCCTCTTAAAGGCTGAACCAATCTTAATTTTAATCTCTTCTGCCGTTCTCTCACCGATTAAAAGATTATGTTTTTTACGCATATATCGAACGATTGCTTCATCAAAATCATCACCGGCAATCTTAATAGAAGTACTTACAACCGTACCTCCTAAAGAAATAACTGCGATATCTGTGGTTCCGCCTCCGATATCTACTATCATGTTACCGCAAGGCCTGAATATCTCAATTCCAGCTCCAATAGCTGCTGCAATGGGTTCTTCTATTATCTTAACATCTCTGGCACCTGCCTGATAAGTTGCATCTTCAACTGCCTTCTTCTCAACTTCTGTTACACCGCTGGGTACACATACGCTGATAATGGGCTTACGGAAACGATGTTTGCCGACAGCTTTCTGTATAAAATATTTTAACATCTTCTCTGTTACTGTGTAATCAGAAATAACGCCCTGTCTTAAGGGACGTACTGCTACGATATTTCCAGGAGTTCTACCAAGCATCAATCTTGCTTCTTCACCTATTGCTCTGATTTTATTTGTATCTCTGTCAAAGGCAACTACAGAAGGCTCTTTAAGCACAACCCCTTTTCCCTTTAAATAAACTAATACACTTGCCGTTCCTAAATCAATCCCTATGTCACTACCTAACATATCTAATCTCCTTTCAGATTCTCAAGGTTATTCTTCTGCTGCTGTCCAGCATCAGACCGCCGCCGGTTCTGATTTTATCCTTATACTGTCATTTCCTTTGTTATAAACGAAAAAAATGCTTGAATTCATTTTATGATAAGCACGATTAAAACTGCTGAATTATTTCCCTATTACTTTTATTATTGCCGACTTTTCCGGAAGCTATCAAAATACAGATATACACTTAACATTTCGATTTTTTCCATAAACCTGTCAATTAAACACACTCTTTTTTATTATATACATATTTATAGTTTTTTTCAAAGGAAATTTTAGAAATAATGGAATATTAATATTTTCTTAAAGAAATATGCTGTTTTACCTGAGTAGAACTGTCGAATAGAAAAGTTACATAATTGAGTTTCAACCAGTGTTATGATATGATGAATCTGGTTAGTTTTCTTTTTTTACTAGGTATGTAGCGACCTAGTTGCTAGTTTATTTTTTATGGTGATACAATAAAAAGCAGCCGCGGTTTTTATAATGCAGCTGCTTCCTATATGTCAGTAAATAAAAAAATTCTGTCTTTAAAAATCAAAATATTTTATCACCTAGAATGTGAAAAACTAAAGTATTACTTTGAATCATTAGATAATTCTAAAATTAATTTACCTTATTCGTCCTGCTATTTATCTTAGATAAAACTTAATTATCAACTACATACAACTACATTTAATATAATCAGCTAAATTTTTGCATTACATAATTTACTTGAAATATTCCTGTCCTAATAAATCAGCTGCAAGAAGTGCATCATAGAGTTGGTCAGCAGTTACATCTCCCGCCATATTATGTATGGTTTCACCTGGTATACAAGCTTTTTCAGCTGCTATTCTTACTCTGCTCACATCGGTTACTCCCAACTCCTTAAGCGTAACAGGAAGTCCAACTTTATGACAAAAGTCCATAACTTCCTTTATTTCCTCTAAAGGCGCGCTCTCTAACAGTAGCTGAGTTATGGTTCCATATGCCACAACAGAACCATGCATTGTCTCTTCACATTCTGAAAGAGCTGTAAAGCCGTTGTATACTGAATGTGCTGTTGCCAGTCCACCGTTATCAGCCCCTACCCCGCTTAAGTAAGTATTTGCTTCAATTATTGCTTCCAACGCAGGTGTTACCAGGTGATTTTCACAGGCAAGTTTTGCCTGGTATCCGTTTTTCAAAAGTGTTTTATAACACAATTCGCTTAGAGCCATTGCCGAAAGAGCAATCCCTCCATTCTCTAGACTAGGTGAATCCGTTCTCACACAAGCTCTGGCTTCAAAAAAAGTTCCTAAGGCATCACCCATTCCAGCAATCAGGAATTTGACCGGTGCATTGGCTATAATCTCACTATCCACAATGACAGCTTCCGGATTCTTCGGGTAGAAAAGATAGCTGTCAAAAGCACCATCATCCTGATAAATAACTGATAAACCAGTGCATGGTGCATCTGTTGCAACTACTGTGGGTACGATTACAACCGGGAGTTTCTCATAATGAGCAGTAGCTTTGGCAGTATCGATTGCCGATCCGCCGCCGATACCAACAACTACCTGGATCTGTTTATCCTGAACAATTTTTCTCATTCTGCTAATCTCACCCACAGAACTTATTCCTTTGAATACTTCAAAATGAAGTTCACAATTACTTCCTTCAAAACTTTTCTTTATTTTATCAGAGCAGGTCTTATAACCGCTGTTACTACAGACAAATAGATATGATGTTCCTAACTCCTGTGTTTCCTGATAGAAATGTAACAGTGCTCCTTTTCCTTGTAAATATTTTAAAGGTGCTCTTAATAATTTTAATACAGCCATTGATGTCCCTTCCTTTTCCTGCGTATTTACTTATTTAATTTCAGTATGGTTTATTTACTGATACTTTGTTATTATCTTGACAATCCAATAATAGCACCTATATAATAAAGTAACAATTGCCCACAACACCTATTCTTCTAGGGTAAATACCCTATAGGAATTTTTCATAAATCCTATCTTTTAAGCAGGCAGACATATGTTACCTGTACAGCAAATTGGAGTTATTATGACTGAAATTAATTCTTTAACACAAGAAGATTATAGACGACTGCTTTCTTTTTCTGAAGGCTTGAATCCTAATGATATAAATTTCCGTAAAACAGCTATGGATGATCTGCTTCATTACTTTCCTTTTGATGGTGCCGCCTTTCCTCTGGTAGATGGTAAAGGATACTATAAACATCTTATTTATGTGAATTTTACACCTATCTCTATTGAATCCTACGAACGAGACTGTTACAAAAATGATTTTTTTGCTCCAGCTAATTTAAAGGAATCAGAGCGGAAATCTGTTTATACTATTGAAGATTTTACTTCCTATATTGAATATGAAACATCAACTTTATACAGCCAATGTTTATACTTCAATGGATTTTATTACGAAGCTTTGGTTCTATTAAGAGATGATGAGAATAAACCCTTAGGAGCTGTTGCCGTATATCATGGGAAAAATTCCTCCGGCTTTACTCTTCGGGAACAACTCCTTCTCGAAGAAATAGGGATAATCATGGAGAAAGCTACACGGTTACATCTGAAATATCTCTCTATGCAAAATAATCTTAGCTTCTACAACAGGTTGTTTGCTCGTCACCCTATTGGAATGATATTATGTGACGGAGATTTTTCTATACAGGAAATTAACCAGGAGGCCCTCCATATCTTAGATTTGGTTCATCTGCCTGCTAATAAAGATGGGGCAAGCTTACTCTTAAATGAATACATCCTTCCTGTTTACCAAGAAGGAGCCACTCACAGATTCTGTCTGCGTCTGGCCGAGGGGGTCGAGGTGTTTCTGGAAAACATTATTGCAAAAGAGCATATAACTGACTGCTTTATAACTCGTTATGCAATCTTTCTGAATCTATCTTCTGGTAATAGCAGAACTTCTTGGACTTCATATCTCAAAGAAAGAGAACTAACGAAGCGAGAGTGCGAAGTAACCGGATTTTTATGTCAAGGTTATAAGATCAAAGAAATAGCAGATATATTAAAAATCAGTTTAAATACTGTTAAACGTCATAAGGAAAGTATTTATACCAAGATGAACGTAAATAGCTCCAGCCAATTAATTTTATTATATCAAGAAATAAAGAATTCCTGATAGTTAATAAATACCAGTTAAACTAGCGGTAGTTTATCATATGCTCATCAGACTGGTTGATATCACTTGCAGCTAAACTACTGGCTCAACTACCGGCTCAACTACTGGCTAACTACTGATTCCATCTATGAAGCGTGAAAGTAAATAACTGCTTATTATGTCAGGGTATTAGAGAAAAAATTATCAAGAAATTTATATCAGCTTTAACACAGCAAGTAACGCCATAAGGAGCAGTATACAGTAAGCTTACTGTATACTGCTCCAGTCACTTATTCTTATTATACCAGTAAACTAGTGTATATCTGAAACTGCCTGTAAAGCTTCGTATCCCATGTTATATGGATCAAGTTATAATTTTGAAGTGTCCATGAAGCTACTTTTTAAAATTGCAATGTAAATCACCACTAAGCAAAGCTTTCAAAATGGTACAATGGACTTTCAGACTTATTATTCTGCTAATCTACCAGCGTGTTGAGCGCTTCTACCAAGTAGTCGAGCTGTGCATCAAGGCTCAGAACATCATCAAAATAAAACAAACCTTGGTATTCACCGGGAATTTCCAATATATGGCCTTGGGCAACGGCAGGAATACTCTTCCAGATATCAGATTGTGCATATTCTGACTCAGTACCTTCCTGGCGGCACCAGATAATATAGTCACCAAAATATTCGTGGGCTACCTCGTAGCTGATGGTTCCTCTTCCGTTACCGGAGGTCTCAATCAATTCTCTTAACTTCACCGGATATTGCTGTCCAAGGTATGTGTATAAAAGTGTCCCGCCTCTTGATCCGGTTTCATAAGAAAGTCCTGCCCACTCGCCTGTAGAACCCCAGTCTTCCAAAATGCTGAAGGTTTTACCTTTAAACGCTTCGTTATTAAACATTTCTTTGGCATCCTTTAGCTTTGTTTCAAACGCAGTAATTGTTTTTTCTGCTGTTTCAAGGGTTCCGGTCGCTTCACCAATGATTCGTGTTCGTTCCGGAGATGTGTTGCTCTCTTCAATAACAAGCACGGGGGCTACCTGGCTGAAGGTATCAAAATCCTCTTTACTGTATGTAATTATCAGATCTGGCTCTAATGCCATGACCTCTTCCTGTTCCCAATTTTCAATTTTTGTAGACGTCATCATCTGATCATAAAAAGGCATGGTTTTCTGCATCCAACCATAGTACCCGACTACATTGAGGCCAGTGGCCAGTGTATCTCCGATATACCAATTAACAACAACCCTCTGTGGATTGACAGGAATTTCAATGTCGCCCATTACGGTACTGACTGTGCGGGTGCCGTTTTCTTTAGAGGCCTCTGTCGGTGTTTCAGACACCGCCGTAGCATCAGACTCCGCTGTTACCTCAGACTCTGCGGGTGCCTTAGGCTGGCTGCTAGTGCAAGCTGAAAGCGTAAGCACAATGGTAAGAGACAAAATTATTGGTATTAACTTTTTCATAATTATCCTCATGTGATTCTCCTTGACAGATGTTTAGTATTGATTTCGGCGCGCGCTGCCGTCCAAGTTAGATCCTTCTAACTCAATTGCTATTTTACGGTGTCGACGATTGACTGTCAAGAGCTAGATACAGGGAAGGGGTTAACTGACCATTAAGACTAGAAGTGTACAAAAGCTTGCAGCGTAAGCATTCTAAAGCTGTAAATTATCCTTTGATACAACATTTTCGGAGTATGCACATCACATTTTGGATTAGTTTAGGATTGAAAAATGCCCTGATTTAAAGTATACTATTGCATCATTTACTTTTCTTAAAGGAGGACATATATGCAGTATACGAATGAATTTGCTCTGGGCTGGGGAGCAATGGCGGAACGCCTTGGATTGAAAATAAGCCGAAACGGAACGTATTCCCATTATAATATTCCAGATATCTGGGATAACGGGTGGATTACCCAGGTAACTCCAGTAGAGGGGTTGCATGTCGCCAGTGCGTGGTTCACCGCCAAAGAGCAAATTGAGTATACCATGCATATAGAAAAACCCTGCTTGTGGGTATTTTGCATTGATCAGGGCAGTCTCACCTTCACCAGACGGGGAGTACCCGCCCGACAACTTTCCCCGTTTACGCAGCTGATCATAAGCAACGGCAGTCCGCTGCGCCTTACTATTGCACCGGGTGAGCCGGTCTGCTTTACCAGTCTGCTAATATTTGATTCCTGGATTGAGACCTTTCTTCAGACAAACGGTATAACATACCCTATTAGAGTTTCAGATGCCCACCAGTGGCTGCCCCAGCACGTGGATACGCCTATTGTAATGCTTGTGATGGAGCAGCTTCGCTGGGGCGTACGGGGAAACAGACTGCCACCACTGGCTTATTTATGCAAAGCAGGTGAACTGTTGTGCCTGTTTGCCCATGCACTAGAGGAGGAGCGCCGTAAAAAACCCCGCCGCCACTACGTCACCTGGGAAAACGAGCAGAAACTCCAACGTGTTCGGGAACTGATTGATAAGGACCCGCTGAATACGCCAAGTACGGAGGCACTTTGCCAGCTTGCCGAAATGGGCGAAAGCAAATTGAGAATTGCCTTCAAAGGCCTGTACGGCAAACCTCTTTATTCCTATATTCGTGAAGCGGTGATGAAGCGGGCTATGCAGCTGTTGGCCTATGACGAGCTGAGCATTAAAAATATCGCAACACTCTGCGGCTATGAAAACCCAGCAAAGTTTACAGCCGCATTTAAAGCTGTCCATGAGATTACACCCAGTGCATTTCGAAGGGGATTCGGATTGTAGCAAACTGTATTTTCCTGCTAATACTGAATGATATATGCAATCCCATTTTGGATGAACGAAACTACTTCATCCGTTTTAAATACCTCCTATTTTTTTGTGGCTGATAAACCTTAATTAAATCATAGGAGGTATTTTACTTGTAGTTAAAGCTTTTGTGCAACATACCAGATAATCCTGTGGTTAATTTGTTATAGTGACACAAAAAAAACCCAAGTCCTTATAAATAAAGACTTGGGGTAATATTATTTTAATTAATTACTGAACGATAGTAGCAACTTTACCAGAACCTACTGTACGTCCACCTTCACGGATAGCAAAGCCTAAACCTTGCTCCATAGCGATTGGATGGATTAACTCGATGCTCATTTCAATATTGTCACCAGGCATACACATTTCAACACCGTCAGGAAGGTTGCAAACACCAGTTACGTCAGTTGTTCTGAAGTAGAACTGAGGTCTGTAGTTATTGAAGAAAGGAGTATGACGTCCACCTTCATCTTTTGTTAAAACGTAAACCTGAGCTGTGAATTTCTTATGGCATTTGATTGAGCCGGGTTTGCAAAGAACCTGTCCTCTTTCGATTTCAGCTCTCTGAACACCACGAAGAAGTGCTCCGATATTATCTCCAGCCTGAGCCTCATCAAGAAGCTTTCTGAACATTTCAATACCAGTAACAACAACTTTACGTGTCTCTTCTTTGATACCAACGATTTCAACTTCTTCAGATACATGAAGAACACCACGCTCAACACGGCCTGTAGCAACTGTACCACGTCCTGTGATAGAGAAAACGTCCTCGATAGGCATTAAGAAAGGCTTATCTGTCTCTCTCTGAGGATCGGGAATCCAGCTATCAACAGCGTCAAATAACTCAAGAATCTTATCTCCCCAAGGGCATGAAGGATCTTCAAGAGCCTTTAAAGCAGAACCCTGAATAATAGGAGTATCATCGCCAGGGAATTCATAATCGCTTAATAATTCTCTGATTTCCATCTCTACTAATTCAAGTAATTCAGGATCATCAACCATATCACACTTGTTCATGAATACTACGATGTAAGGAACACCTACCTGACGAGATAACAGGATGTGCTCTTTAGTCTGAGCCATAACACCGTCAGTAGCAGCAACTACAAGGATAGCGCCGTCCATCTGAGCAGCACCAGTGATCATGTTCTTTACATAATCGGCATGTCCAGGGCAGTCAACGTGAGCGTAATGTCTAGCTTTTGACTCATACTCAACGTGAGCTGTAGAGATTGTGATACCTCTTTCTCTTTCTTCGGGAGCTTTATCGATCTGATCGAAAGCTACAGCCTGACCAGTACCTAATCTCTCATGAAGAGTTTTAGTGATAGCCGCTGTTAAAGTAGTTTTACCATGGTCAACGTGTCCGATGGTACCGATATTACAATGGGGTTTGTTTCTTTCAAATTTAGCTTTAGCCATTTTTGTAACGTCCTCCTTTAAATAAATGCACCTTTGTGCATATACATTTTATCGCCTGCAGACTAGACATAAAAGTCATTATCTGCGGGCATTTGATTTTGAGCTTATAGCTTTATTATATTTCAGTTTAGAAATATTTTCAAGCATAATTAATGATTCCACATATATTTGTGGATTAGTTCTTTCCTTTTGCTGCAAGAACCTTTTCCTGAACACTCTTAGGAACGGGATCATAATTGGAGAAGAACATGGAATAAGCACCACGCCCCTGAGTTCTTGAACGAAGGGATGTGGAATATCCAAACATTTCTGAGAGGGGAACGAATCCTCTGATAAGCTTTGTTCCGTTGATATCTTCAGAACCTTCGATACGTCCACGACGGGAACTGATATCACCGATAACATCACCCATATAATCATCGGGTACAGTTACTTCAACTCTCATGATAGGCTCTAATAAAACAGCGCCTGCTTTGTTCATCGCATCTTTAAACGCCATTGATCCGGCAATCTTAAATGCCATTTCGTTGGAGTCTACTTCATGGTAGGAACCGTCATAAACGGTAGCCTTAATACCAAGTACAGGATATCCTCCAAGAATACCAGCTTTGGAAGCTTCTTCTATACCAGCACCAACTGCAGGGATGTATTCTTTAGGAATAGCACCACCAACAACGGTAGATACGAATTCGAAAACCTTTTCTGCATTAGCATCCATAGGCTCAAAGCGAACCTTACAGTGACCGTACTGTCCACGTCCACCGGACTGCTTAGCATATTTAGAGTCAACTTCAACAGTTTTTGTAAAGGTTTCTTTGTAAGCAACCTGAGGTGCACCTACATTAGCCTCTACCTTAAATTCACGCAGAAGTCTGTCTACGATAATTTCAAGATGGAGCTCACCCATACCGGCGATAATTGTCTGACCGGTTTCTTCATTGGTGTAAGTTCTGAAAGTAGGATCTTCTTCTGCTAATTTCGCTAAAGATTCACCCATCTTATCCTGTCCTGCTTTTGTCTTAGGTTCGATAGAAACCTCGATAACAGGTTCAGGGAATTCCATGGATTCAAGAATAACAGGGAATTTCTCATCACAGATAGTGTCACCGGTTGTGGTGCCCTTTAAACCAACTGCTGCTGCGATATCTCCTGAATAAACCTTCTCCAGATCTTCTCTCTTATTAGCATGCATCTGAAGGATACGTCCAACGCGCTCTTTCCTGTTCTTTGTAGAGTTAAGTACATAAGAACCGGAATTTAAAGTACCGGAATATACACGGAAGAATGCAAGCTTTCCTACGAAAGGATCGGCCATAATCTTGAATGCAAGAGCTGAAAAAGGCTCTTCATCAGAAGATTTTCTGTGAACTTCGTTACCATCTTCATCAACACCTTTGATATCAGCGACATCAGTAGGTGCAGGTAAATACTCGATAACAGCATCCAGTAACTTCTGAACACCTTTATTTCTGTATGCGGAACCGCAAGTTACAGGAATAATGGTTGTTGCTATAGTAGCATTTCTAAGAGCAGCTTTTAATTCAACTGTTGTAGGCTCTTCACCCTCTAAGAATTTCTCAAGCAGGATATCATCGGTCTCGCAAATGGATTCGATCATAGCTGCTCTATATTCTTCTGCCTGCTCTAATAAATCGGCAGGTATTTCGGAGATACTAATATCGTCTCCCTTATCATCATTGTAGAAATAAGCTTTCATTTCAAACAGGTCAATAATACCTTTGAATTCATCCTCTTTACCAATAGGTATCTGGATAGCAACAGGGTTCTTGCCAAGTCTTGATTTGATCATGCTTATTACATTGTAGAAATCAGCACCGGAAATGTCCATCTTATTAACGAAAGCCATTCTGGGTACTTGATATTTATCAGCCTGACGCCATACTGTTTCAGACTGAGGTTCAACACCGCCTTTAGCGCAAAAAACGCCAACGGCACTATCAAGAACACGTAAGGAACGCTCTACTTCTACAGTAAAGTCAACGTGTCCTGGTGTATCTATAATATTGATACGGTGAGGCATTGCGCCATCTAACTTCTGGTGCTCAAGTTCCTGAGTCCAATGACAGGTTGTAGCGGCTGAAGTAATTGTGATACCTCTTTCCTGCTCCTGTTCCATCCAGTCCATGGTAGCAGTTCCTTCATGAGTATCACCAATTTTATAATTAACACCGGTATAGTATAAGATACGCTCAGTAAGAGTGGTCTTTCCGGCATCAATATGAGCCATGATACCGATGTTTCTGGTTCTGTCTAACGGGTATTCTCTTCCAGCCAAGGAAATTCCTCCTTATCTTAAAGTCACATGTGATTTTATAATCACAGAACATAATTTATTTACAGCAAATTAAAGTGATTTGCTGCATTTAATGCTGCATGGGTTCTGGCATAAGCCACAACCCATTTCAGAAGATTACCAACGATAATGTGCAAATGCCTTATTAGCGTCTGCCATTTTATGCATATCTTCTTTCTTCTTAACAGCAGAACCGGTATTGTTAGAAGCATCTAAAATCTCATTTCCCAGCTTCTCTTCCATGGTCTTCTCTCCTCTTTTACGTGAGTAGAGTGTTAACCAACGAAGTGCTAATGCCTGTCTTCTGTCGGGTCTAACTTCGATTGGTACCTGATAAGTAGCACCGCCGATACGTCTTGCTTTTACTTCAAGAACCGGCATGATGTTATTCATAGCTTCTTCAAACACTTCAATAGCTTCTTTTCCTGACTTCTCAGCTATCTTAGCGAAAGCTCCGTACACAATCTGCTGTGCAGTTCCTCTCTTACCATCTAACATAATGTTATTGATAAGCTTAGTTACAACCTTGCTGTTGTAAATAGGATCTGCTAATACATCTCTTTTTTGTATATGTCCTTTACGTGGCACGTTTCTTCCCTCCTTAATAATCCTTATTGCCCGTGTAATAAAATAATCTTTTCACGGACCAGTAAAACAGTTATCACTGTTTTACATAAATAAGTTCACTTAAATCATCGGTACTCACATTCCCTGTTAGGGTAGTATAGGAATAATCCTATACATTTTACTGTGTTCGCGCTCAGTTTAACTTGTCTTTCAAATCTATACCACTGATGAAACATTCTTCCTCTTGGGTGATAAAACGCGGCTCCCTTATTTTATCCTAATCTGAAATAAAAATTAATCCGGCACTTAATGATTAGCGGAAAACTTAATTATTTTGCTGGCTTAGGTCTCTTTGCTCCATACTTGGAACGAGCCTGTCTTCTCTTAGCAACACCTGCTGTATCAAGTGTACCTCTGACGATATGGTAACGGGTACCAGGTAAATCCTTAACCCTTCCACCTCTGATCAGAACAACACTATGCTCCTGAAGGTTGTGGCCTTCACCGGGGATATAGCTTGTTACTTCGATTCCGTTAGAAAGACGAACTCTGGCAATTTTTCTAAGAGCTGAGTTAGGCTTCTTAGGAGTAGCTGTTCTAACCGCGGTGCAAACACCTCTCTTCTGGGGTGAGGACACATCAGTAGACTTCTTGTTTAAGGAGTTAAATCCTTTTTGAAGAGCAGGAGAAGTAGATTTCTTCTCAACCGTCTTTCTACCTTTTCTAACTAATTGATTAAATGTAGGCATTAATTTTCACCTCCTGTTGCTTAAAATAAACATAAACATTGACGCAATATAAAATCGCGCTTAATGATTATACTTTAAATTTGAGAACTTGTCAATAGTTTTAACAAGAATTTAAGCCGGAAAGCATCATCGGTATATTTTCCCATTAAATATTTTATTTTCTGCTGTTGATAATAGCAATTAAAATATTCATCGGAAATAGTTTTTCTTTATATAATACTATAGCTGCACCTAATACAGTTGCCACCCCGAGGATAAAGTAAATGACATGGAGGGGATGTATGCTTCCCATTATAAATACCTGCACTGCAATCCAGATTACCAGCGCGCCTCCGAAAACACCGCTGACATAACCCTGAAATTTCAAATGCAACCTTACCAGAAAGCCGGCCAGAACGTTTCCAAGACCTATTATTGTAAACAATATAAGACTAGGGTAAAAATAATTAGTAAATGGTGAACCTTTTAGCAGGTCATTGGATATACCCATTGGATTATTCGGATATATCATACCCATAGCTCCTCCGAACATAGCTCCTACTCCTATAAAGAAATGCAAAATTGTTAAATACACAAATACTTTCTTCATACACTTATCCTCTCCTGTTGCATATTGATGGTAAATTCTGATATAACTGTCTGAACAGATACAGGTTTTCTGTATAATCATAGCAAAAATTGTATTTGCGCGCAATATCCAATGGGATTTTTTACTATTTGATTCTTTACCTAACCGGGCAGGCTCCGGTTTCACAGTCTTCATCGAGAAGTTCGCTTTCTTCTGCATTTTCCAATTTCTTTAATAGTGCATAGTCTATTGACTTGCTTAAGCTGACACGTTTTTGGTAGTCTTCTTTTGTAGTTGACTCATAGGGGAGCAGCGGGTAGGTCTCTTCCATCAAAGGAAGGAAAGTAATTCCTACAACACTGTCAAAGTTAGCAGAAAGCCAGTCGGCAACCGCCTCCCATTCCTCTTCTCTTACATGAACCGTTATACTTGTATTATGATCCGTCCAAGCTTCCATGGTAAGTTTATAAAGGTTTAGCTGCTCAACAGCACCAACCTGATACTTCGTTTTTCCTACCGGTGATTTCATCGGAAATTCAATAACTTTAACTGTACAGTTCTCGTCAGTCTGACCAACTTCATTAAAGACCGGATAGCTCCCCAAGAGTTCAATCATCTTATACAAAGGATCTGTTACCGAGATACGGACTCTTCTGATGTAATAAGGGGCATGAGCATAATGCACGCCAGAACTTACTCCTGGCAGATTAGACAGGGTTCCTTCTGGTTTAATGGTTGTCATCAACTGAGGCTTTTCTATACCTAGCTCTCTGCAATAGCGCTCCCCTTCTTCATGAACTGCTTTCTTTAATGTTTCCAGCAGTTTTCTTAGCTCACTGTAATCCATACCCGTTCGATTCATCATATCCATCATTCCTGTTAAGGATACCCCTACGATACGATCCTCCTGCATGACTTTATTCCAGTCAGAAAGCTCAACTTCTACTAAGGTCATTCGTAAAGTAACTCTGGCAGAAAGTCTGATTACTTCTAACAACGCCTCCACATCAAGGGTATCATCTTCTTTTACAAAAGCTAATAGGTTATTGGTAGATAAATTACAGCACTGCTTGGAACGAAGAAGTATTTCACCGCAGGGATTGCAGCCCAGAAAGGATTCTTTTCGGCGAATTGCTTCCCTGTTATTTAGAAAACCCGGTTCACCATTAATACGAATAGACTCAAGTATCGCCTTTATTTCCTCCCTATCCGGAATACGGTTATAGAGAACTGAATTATTGCTCATTTTCCGATGTGAGATCTTAGTATCTTCAATCCATTCTCCATCTATTATCTTATACAGGTTCCTCTTAGCTTCTATAACCTCTGAGTCATCCTCTTCACAGATTACCATCATTGCACTTCTTCTTACTCCACCAGATACTACATTCTCACTGATAATAGTTGCAATATCCAAAAGATCAATTGTTCTTAACCTTCCAGCTGCTTCTATCATTACATTATTAATTTTCTCAAACATCCTCTTTAATGATTTATGTCCCGAAGCCCTTCCACCAAAACGCTTAAGTCGTTCGCCTTCCGGCCTTACATAGCTATAATCAATAACTATGTTATGAATGTCCTTATGTTCTTTGTGGCTGATGAGATCAAAGTATAATTCCAGTCCTTTACACCAGCCCTCTTTACTGTCACCAATAAATAGAACTGCTGTATCCTTCTCAATCTTAAGGATTGTATTCTCTCTCTCTTCTTTTGTCAGCTGGTTATGAAGTCCTTCCTCATATCTTCCATACAACTGGACACTTCGCACTTCCGGCATATAATCCGCTGCCTTTTTCTCAATTCGAACACCAACTCCACAGCCTAACATCAGCAGGTAAAATACATCTGTAAAATCTTTTAGTTGATCTATAGTAGTAAAGCAGCAATTATAATTGGAGAGGGGATATTCCTTCACAATTTCTGTACCCCCCATATAAAGAGTCCTTCCTGAAGGGAATGTTCTTAGTGAAAAGAGATTATCAAAAAAGCATTCCGCCTCTTTTTTCTCTTCTGCCATATCCACCTTAATACCATGCTTTACTTTATATTCAATCCCCAGCATAATGTTATACTGCACCGTACGATACACGGTCTCAAACCAGTTTTCCCTGCGGCCTTTCTCTTCTACATATCTGGCATAAGTTCGTAAGTAAACAAACTCTCCGATACCTGTCATTGGATTATCTTTATTGCGGTATTCAGACAAAAATTCTTCTGTTAATATATCTTCTATTTGTATTTCTTTCATATTTTCCATTACCTGCTTTCCATATCAGTAGTTTACATTAATACAATGCAAACACTTCATAAATGTTTAGTTTTTCCAAAGGTAGTATTTTTATGTAGACACTATATATAGTAGTTTTATTATATATCTATACTATATATATGTCAATCTTTCGAAGAGATAAAAATTCTCACTCGCGTTTTCCATCTTTTAATCTGTCAGCTTATTTTCATACTTCCTTCTTCTATAGCTAAATATTTACTTCCGGATAAATGGATAAATCTCAGAAGAATACTAATTTATAATATATAATCTCTATGCCATAAATATTAAAACAGCGCAAAAGCTATGTAAAATACTTCTACGCTGTTCAAGGTAATGCCTTATACTTAAGAATGACTATTTATACTAATTATGTTTTTATTTAGATAACTGTTTTTATTTATTTAGATAACTGTTTCTATTTATTTGTAACTGTTTCTATTTTAATTATAGGTTAATCGCTTTTTAGGTTTATGACTCCTGTAATACAAAAAACCTCCAAAGAATCACTCTTTGGAGGTTTTTCTATATTATTATATTGTACTAATTATCTATCAGAATCGTCTTCGAAATCAGCATCTTCAAAATCTTCATCGGATAAATCCTCGTCTTCAAACTCATCCAGCTCAATGCTGTCTAAATCATCATCCATGGCATCCTCTGTGTAATTGAAGCTCTGGTAACCATCCTCCTCAAAATCTTCGGAAAGGATTAACTCTTCTTCCATATCGCTGTCAAGCTTAACAGAACGGTATCTCTTCATACCTGTACCGGCAGGAATTAGCTTACCGATAATAACATTTTCTTTTAATCCGATAAGTGGATCGATCTTACCATTAATAGCAGCTTCTGTTAATACCTTGGTAGTTTCCTGGAAGGAAGCAGCTGAAAGGAAGGAGTTTGTTGCTAAGGATGCCTTGGTAATACCAAGCATTACCTGCTTTCCGTCTGCAATAGTAAGACCCTTCTCTTCTAATATCTCATTAGCATCATCAAATTCCAGAATATCGATCAATTTACCCGGTAAGAACTCAGAATCTCCACTGTTCTCAATACGGATTTTCTTAAGCATCTGACGTACGATAACCTCGATATGCTTATCGTTAATCTCAACACCCTGTAAACGGTAAACGCGCTGTACTTCCTGAATCATGTAATCCTGTACGGCACGAACACCTTTAATCTTTAAGATATCATGAGGATTAACACTACCTTCTGTCAGTTCATCACCGGCTTCTAATATATCTCCGTCTAATACCTTAATACGGGAACCGTAAGGAATCAGATAAGTCTTAGCTTCTCCGGTCTCATTGTTTGTTACAATGACTTCACGTTTCTTCTTAGTATCTTTTATAGTAACAATACCGCCGAACTCTGCAATAATTGCAAGTCCCTTGGGCTTTCTTGCTTCAAATAACTCCTCGACACGGGGAAGACCCTGTGTGATATCGTCACCGGCTACACCACCAGTATGGAAAGTACGCATGGTAAGCTGTGTTCCGGGCTCACCAATAGACTGAGCTGCAATAATACCAACAGCTTCACCTACCTGAACAGCTTCACCGGTAGCCATGTTTGCACCGTAGCATTTCGCACATACACCGATGTGTGATTTACAGGTTAAGATGGTACGAATCTTTAACTTGGCGTTAAAGCCCTGCTCTTCAATCTTTTTAATAGCAACGATTCTGGCAGCACGTTTCGGCGTAATCATATGATTTGCCTTAACAATAACTTCACCGTTATCATCTGCGATGGTTTCACAGGAATATCTACCGGTGATTCTCTCTTCCAGACCTTCAATTAATTCACTGCCATCTGCGAAAGCTTTGATCCACATACCCGGACTTTCTTTGCCTTCACAGCAGTCAACTTCACGGATGATAAGATCCTGGGATACGTCTACCAGACGACGGGTTAAGTAACCGGAATCGGCTGTACGAAGAGCAGTATCGGAAAGACCTTTTCTAGCACCATGCGCTGACATGAAGTACTCAAGAACGTCAAGACCTTCACGGAAATTGGATTTAATAGGGAGCTCCAGAGTACGTCCGGAGGTATCCGCCATAAGTCCACGCATACCGGCAAGCTGCTTGATCTGCTTATCGGAACCACGGGCACCGGAATCCGCCATCATGTAAATGTTATTATATTTATCAAGTCCTGTAAGAAGCGCTTCTGTAATATTATCATCGGCTACCTTCCAGGTATCAATTACTGCTTTATGTCTTTCATCTTCTGTCATAAGACCACGACGGTAGTTTTTAGCTATTTCTTCTACTCTCTCTTCCGCTTCGGCAATAATAGTCTTCTTCTGAGGAGGTACGGTCATGTCAGAAATAGATACGGTCATGGCAGCTCTTGTAGAATATTTATATCCTAAGGATTTAATAGCATCCAGGGTTTCTGCAGTTTTAGTAGCACCATGTGTATTAATACACTTTTCAAGGATTTTCTTTAACTGTTTTTTACCTGTATGGAAGTCAACTTCAGGCACTAAGAAATTATCCGGGTTTGTTCTATCTACAAATCCCAAATCCTGGCTGATGATTTCATTAAAGATGAAACGGCCTAAAGTGGATTCAATGGTCTTAGTTTCCATTACGCCATCATTATTTCTTCCGGTTCTTCTTACTTTAATTCTTGCATGCAAAGTAATAGCAGCATTCTCATAAGCTAAGATTGCTTCATTTACACTCTTAAAGTAATGACCTTCACCCATATCACCAGGCTTTTGTAAAGTCAGGTAGTAAATACCAAGGACCATATCCTGTGAAGGTACTGCAACGGGTGCACCATCGGAAGGTTTTAACAGGTTGTTTGGTGAAAGAAGTAAGAATCTACACTCTGCTTGCGCTTCTACCGATAAAGGTAAATGCACCGCCATCTGATCACCATCGAAATCGGCATTAAATGCTGTACATACAAGCGGATGAAGCTTGATTGCTTTACCTTCTACAAGTACTGGTTCAAAGGCCTGGATTCCAAGTCTATGAAGAGTAGGTGCACGGTTAAGCATAACAGGATGTTCTCTGATTACTTCTTCTAGTACATCCCATACCTCAGACTGTAGTCTCTCAACCATTTTTTTTGCTGATTTTATATTATGTGCTGTTCCTCTTGCTACTAATTCTTTCATAACGAAAGGTTTAAACAGCTCAATTGCCATTTCTTTTGGAAGTCCACACTGATAAATCTTAAGTTCAGGTCCAACAACGATAACGGAACGTCCGGAATAGTCAACACGTTTACCAAGTAAGTTCTGACGGAAACGTCCTTGCTTACCTTTTAACATATCAGAAAGGGATTTAAGAGCACGGTTACCAGGACCTGTAACAGGTCTTCCTCTTCTTCCATTATCAATTAACGCATCAACAGCTTCCTGAAGCATTCTCTTTTCATTTCTTACAATAATATCAGGTGCTCCAAGCTCTAAAAGTCTCTTTAAACGGTTGTTACGGTTAATAATTCTTCTGTACAGATCATTCATATCAGAAGTTGCGAAACGCCCACCGTCTAACTGAACCATAGGTCTTAAATCAGGAGGAATTACAGGTACTACGGACAGAATCATCCATTCCGGTCTGTTTCCGGATTCACGGAAGGCTTCTACCACTTCAAGTCTCTTGATTACTCTGGCTCTCTTCTGTCCGGTAAAATCCTTTAACCCCTTTTTCAGGTCTTTGGATTCTGCTTCCAAATCGATAGCCATTAACAGTTCCTGTACTGCTTCAGCACCCATCCCAACACGGAATCTGTTTCCGTATTTTTCATAAGCTTCTCTGTATTCTTTTTCATTAAGAACTTGTTTGTACTGTAAATCACTGCTTCCTTTATCCAGTACAATATAAGATGCAAAATAAAGCACTTTTTCAAGGGTTCTGGGGGATAAATCAAGAATTAAACCCATACGGCTTGGTATGCCCTTAAAGTACCAAATATGAGATACCGGGGCAGCAAGTTCAATATGGCCCATTCTTTCCCTACGAACAGATGCCTTTGTTACTTCAACACCACATCTGTCGCATACAACGCCTTTATAGCGAATTTTTTTATATTTTCCACAGTGACACTCCCAGTCCTTGCTGGGTCCGAAAATTTTCTCACAGAACAGACCGTCTTTTTCCGGTTTTAAAGTTCTGTAATTAATGGTTTCCGGTTTTTTTACCTCGCCCCTGGACCACTCTCTGATTTTTGCAGGTGACGCGAGGCCAATCTTTATAGCATCATAGGTTACTTCCGGACTACTTTGGTTATTTACCACTTCTGGCATCATCTGGCACTCCCTTTCATAGTAACGGACCTTTTAATCAGTCCTTTTCATACAGTAGACTAGTCTTCGAGTTCTTCTTCCTCAATATCACTAATCTCCACCGTTTCCTCATCAAAAGGATCAAAAAAGCTGTTTTCTTCTTCCGGTGTGGTTTCACGGTATCCGGCTTCACTATAATCTTCATCATAATGGAAGTTATTTTCACCTTCAATAAGAGGTGTTAAATCACCTTCACCGTAGTCAATATTTTCAGTCATCTTAATTTCATGGCCATTTTCATCCAATACGATAACATCCAATGCCAGAGACTGAAGCTCTTTTAAAAGTACCTTGAAAGATTCCGGAATTCCGGGATCAGATATATTCTCACCCTTAATAATTGCTTCGTAAGTTTTTACACGTCCTGTAACATCATCGGATTTAACTGTAAGGATTTCCTGAAGAGTATAAGCAGCACCGTAAGCTTCCAGCGCCCAAACCTCCATCTCTCCGAATCTCTGTCCACCGAACTGAGCTTTACCACCAAGTGGCTGCTGTGTTACTAAGGAGTAAGGACCAGTGGAACGAGCATGAATCTTATCATCTACCAGATGGTGAAGTTTTAAGTAATGCATGAATCCAACTGTTACGGCTCCATCAAAGAACTCACCTGTTCTTCCGTCACGAAGTCTTACTTTACCGTCTCTGTTAATGGGTACGCCCTTCCATTGTTCTCTGTATGCTTTATTGTTCTCCAGATAATCTATAACTTCAGGATCAAGAACATCTTTGTATTTACCCTCGAATTCTTCCCAACCGGTATTTACATAATCGTTGGCAAGTTCAAGTGTATCCATAATATCATACTCATTAGCTCCATCAAATACAGGTGTTGCTACCTTAAAGCCAAGAACTTTAGATGCAAGGCTTAAGTGGATCTCAAGAACCTGACCGATGTTCATACGAGAAGGTACGCCCAAAGGATTAAGCACGATATCAAGCGGTCTTCCGTTTGGAAGGAAAGGCATATCTTCTGCTGGCAGCACGCGGGAAACTACACCCTTGTTACCATGACGTCCAGCCATCTTATCGCCTACCTGAATCTTTCTCTTCTGTGCAATATATACTCTAACGGTTTGATTTACTCCAGGAGAGAGGTCATCACCGTTTTCTCTTGTAAATACTTTAGCATCTACGATAATACCGTACTCACCGTGAGGAACACGTAAGGAGGTATCTCTAACTTCTCTTGCTTTTTCACCGAAAATAGCACGAAGAAGTCTCTCTTCTGCAGTAAGTTCTGTCTCTCCCTTAGGAGTTACCTTACCAACCAGAATATCTCCGGCACGTACTTCTGCACCGATACGGATAATTCCGCGCTCATCCAGATCTTTCAAGGCATCATCACCGACACCCGGAACATCTCTGGTGATCTCTTCAGGTCCTAATTTGGTATCTCTTGATTCTGCTTCATATTCTTCAATATGAACGGAGGTATAAACATCCTCCTGAACAAGTCTTTCACTTAAAAGAACCGCATCTTCGTAGTTATATCCTTCCCAAGTCATAAAGCCGATAAGAGGATTCTTACCTAATGCTAATTCGCCTTGAGAAGTGGAAGGTCCATCTGCTATTACCTGACCAGCATCTACCTTATCCCCCTTAACAACAATAGGTCTTTGATTGATACAGGTTCCCTGGTTACTTCTTGCAAATTTTAATAATTTATATGCTTTCTTGGTGCCGTCATCATTTTTAACAATGATTTCTTTGGAGGTAGATTTCTCAACCACACCAGCTTTTTCAGACACAATACATACACCAGAGTCAACCGCAGCCTTTAATTCGATACCGGTTCCAACAACAGGAGCTTCGGTCATTAATAAAGGTACCGCCTGACGCTGCATGTTGGATCCCATGAGGGCACGATTCGCATCATCGTTTTCAAGGAAAGGAATCATAGCTGTCGCAACTGAAAACACCATCTTAGGAGATACGTCCATTAAGTCGATTCTTGACTTAGGGAATTCAAGAGTATCTTCTCTAAAACGACCGGATACATTGACGTTTGTAAAATATCCGTTCTCATCCAGTGATTCATTAGCCTGTGCTACAACGTATTTATCCTCTTCATCTGCAGTCATATAAATAACTTCATCGATTACCCTTGGATTCTTAGGATCTGTCTTATCTACTTTACGATATGGTGCTTCAATAAATCCATATTCATTGATTCTAGCATAGGATGCTAAAGAGTTAATAAGACCGATGTTAGGACCTTCGGGTGTTTCTACGGGACACATTCTTCCATAGTGAGAGTAATGTACGTCACGAACCTCAAATCCGGCACGATCACGGGACAAACCGCCAGGTCCCAAGGCTGAAAGACGTCTCTTATGGGTTAATTCACCAAGAGGATTATGCTGATCCATAAACTGTGACAGCTGGGAACTACCAAAGAATTCCTTCACTGCTGCAGTTACAGGCTTAATATTGATTAAGGACTGAGGACTTACTCCCTCTAAATCCTGTGTGGTCATTCTTTCTCTTACCACACGTTCCATTCTGGAAAGACCAATACGGTACTGATTCTGAAGTAACTCACCAACCGCACGGATTCTTCTGTTTCCTAAATGGTCAATATCATCAGAGCCGCCCACTTCATATTCAAGATGAATATTGTAGTTAATGGAAGCAATGATATCATCCTTGGTTATATGTTTAGGAATCAATTCATTAATGTTTCTCTTAATTGCTAATTTAATTTCTTCTATATCTTTAAATTCATCTAAGATACTCTTTAACACAGGGTAATAAACTTCTTCTGTTACCCCTAGTTCCTTTTTATCTACATCCACATAGTAATTTATATCTACCATCTGGTTCGTAAGTACTTTAACATTTCTCTCTTCCGCTTGTACCATAATAGAACGCACTGCAGCATTCTGAATCTCCACTGCCAAAGCTTCTGTGATTGTGGTACCTGCTTCTGCTAAGATCTCACCAGTTTCCCTGTTTACAACATCTTCAGCAAGAATAGCTCCTATAACCCTGTTCTTTAAGGAAAGTTTCTTATTAAACTTAAATCTGCCTACCTTGGCAAGATCATATCTTCTTGAGTCAAAAAACATGCTGTTTATTAAAGACTCTGCACTTTCAACAGAAAGAGGCTCGCCTGGACGCAGCTTTTTGTACAGCTCAAGTAAACCATCCTGATAGTTATCAGAAGGATCCTTTGTAATACTTGCAAGAATCTTGGGCTCTTCACCGAAAAGCTCTTGAATCTCAATATTGCTGCCGATTCCGAGAGCACGGATTAATACGGTAATAGGAACCTTTCTGTTACGGTCTACACGAACGTAAAATACATCGTTGGAATCTGTTTCATATTCCAACCAGGCTCCTCTGTTAGGTATAACAGTAGCGGAAAAAAGTTGCTTACCAATTTTGTCATGTCCGATTGAATAATAAATTCCGGGGGAACGTACCAACTGGCTAACGATAACTCTTTCTGCTCCGTTTATTACGAAGGTTCCGGTTTCCGTCATTAAAGGCAAGTCACCCATAAAAATATCGTGTTCATTGATTTCATCGTTCTCTTTGTTGTGAAGTCTGACTTTCACTTTTAAAGGTGCAGCATAGGTAGCATCTCTTTCCTTGCACTCTTCAATTGAATATTTGACATCATCTTCGCACAGCGCAAAATCAACGAATTCTAAGCTTAAATGCCCACTGTAATCTTCTATTGGAGAAATATCTTCAAAAACTTCCTTCAGTCCTTCATCTAAAAACCACTGATAGGAATTCTTTTGAACTTCAATAAGATTTGGCATTTCCAAAACTTCTTTTTGCCTAGAATAGCTCATTCTTACGCCGTTACCAACTTTGATTGGACGTATCCTGTTTTTATCCATTGACGTTTTCACCCCTTGAGTTTTATTTTTATTTCCAGAAAGATTCTAGAATAATTTGTTTAAACCACTTTTCTTTTACACTTATATGTGCTATAATAGATATTGTAGGCATATCTTCGCACAATAGTGCATCTTTCATACTATCACAAGTTTGTCAAGATGTCAATATGTTTTTGTCCTTTTTTTCTTTTCCCATGCAAAAAAGTTCCCTATCTTAAGTTTATTCCCCAATTTGATCAGTCTATACCAGGGACCCCTGTATTTTTATGTCGTGAATTTAAGTATTTTATACTTAAAATTCATTGTTTCATATTTTCACTGTTTAAGAGTTCTAATATCAATATAATTCTTAGCTTTATTTCAAAAGCAAAATCTCCGGATATTCAAGTAGTTTTTTTAAATTAATATTGAAAGAATCAATTGATATAATATACATCAGCTTCATAAATATATATAAATATATTCATAAGACAATAAATTAAGTAATATGATAGATTAATAAATAGTACTTTTACGAATTAAAAAAGTCTGTCCTGGCGTTTGTCAGAACAGACTTTTATCATTTAGTATAAATTATTTAACTGTAACTTTAGCGCCTTCTGCTTCAAGTTTAGCCTTGATATCAGCAGCTTCGTCTTTAGATGCAGCTTCTTTTAATGTCTTAGGAGCGCCATCTACAAGGTCTTTAGCTTCTTTTAAGCCTAAGCCTGTGATTTCACGAACTACTTTGATAACCTTAACTTTGTTAGGGCCGCAATCTGTTAACTCTACGTCAAATTCTGTTTTCTCTTCAGCTTCTGCTGCACCAGCTGCAGGACCAGCAACTACAACACCAGCTGCTGCGGATACACCGAATTCTTCTTCACATGCTTTTACTAAATCATTTAATTCTAATACTGTTAAGCTCTTAATAGCTTCGATAAACTCTTGAGTTGTCATTTGAAAATACCTCCGTTTAATAATTTATTGTACTGAAACTAATTTTTCTTCCTTATGCCACTTCAGACTGTTTCTCAGCGATCTGCTTAAGAACACGTGCAAAGTTGGTAATAGGTGACTGTAAGCTTCCAAGTAATTTGGAAATAAGCACTTCTCTGGAAGGAATTGTTGCGATAACCTGGATACCTTTTTCATCATAGTAGGTTCCTTCAACAACACCCGCTTTGAACTCTAACTTAGGAGCAGTCTTGATTGTATCATTGATGATTCTTGCAGGAGATGTTGCATCTTCGATGCCGAAAGCTACTGCTGTAGGTCCTTCTAAGTGTTTAGCAAGACTCTCATAAACAGTTCCTTCAAACGCACGCTTTAACAAAGTATTCTTGTATACTTTATATACAACTCCGGATTCTCTTAACTGTTTACGAAGTTTTGTATCTTCTTCTACAGTAAGACCACGGTAGTCAACTGCAACGATTGATTTCGCCTGATCAACATAACCTTTAATTTCATCAATAATAGGTTGTTTTAATTCTACTTTAGCCATTCTGGTATACCTCCTTATAGATTTTAAAAAATCCCTTACTGCCGGACAGTAAGGGATCTGAGAATTCGTATCTAGAACATGGGATTAACAGAATTAATTCTATTCATCTTAAGTTCCGTATGAATTGAAGTTCGTAAGATCTTATGATCTCTAAACTTCTTCCCTCGGTAGGCGTTTTCTCCTTATGCCTTACGGCACCTACTGTCTACGGCAGTTATTGCTAACGTATTGTAACATTAATCTATTATAGTGTCAACCATAAATTAAAATCTTTTGCAAAAAATATTACTGAGCAAGCTTAGCTGTATTTAATTTTACACCAGGTCCCATAGTGGATGACAGTGTAACGCTTTTTAAATACTGACCCTTTGCAGCAGAAGGTTTTGCTTTATTGATTGCACCAATAAGCGTCTGGAAGTTGTCCGCTAATTGATCTTCGCTAAATGAAGCTTTTCCCAACGGCACGTGAATGATATTTGTCCTTCGCTACATCCATAGTAACAGTTCCAGCTTTAGGGTTAGGCATTAAGCCTTTAGGTCCGAGTACACGTCCTAAACGTCCTACTACACCCATCATATCAGGAGTTGCAACAACTACGTCAAAGTCAACCCAGCCATCGTTCTGGATTCTAGGTACTAATTCTTCGCCACCTACATGATCTGCTCCGGCTGCTTCAGCTTCTGCAAGCTTGTCACCCTTTGCAAATACTAAAACTTTAACTTCTTTACCAGTTCCGTGGGGAAGTACAACTGCACCACGTACCTGCTGATCAGCGTGACGACCGTCAACACCAAGTCTGATATGAGCTTCTACTGTTTCATCGAATTTAGCAACCGCTGTTTTCTTAACTAAGCCGATAGCAGCATCTGCATCATAAAGAACAGCCCTGTCGATAAGCTTTGCAGCTTCTGCGTATTTCTTTCCTCTTTTCATTACATTACCTCCTAGTGGTATTATCGGGAGCTTAAAGAATCTGTTCATTTCGCCAAACAGTTCCATCATGGAATATAAAACTTCCATTACCCTCCCACACTTAAAATAAATTAGTCAACTACAGTGATTCCCATACTTCTTGCAGTACCTGCAATCATGCTGGTTGCTGTGTCAATGTTAGCTGCATTCAAATCAGGCATCTTTAATTCTGCGATTTTCTGAACTTCAGCTCTTGTGATTGTAGCAACTTTAGTCTTGTTAGGAACAGCTGAACCGGACTTTAAATTGCAAGCTTTCTTTAACAATATAGCAGCGGGAGGAGTCTTAGTGATAAAGCTGAAGCTTCTATCCGCATATACTGTGATAACTACAGGGATGATCATTCCTTCCTGATCTGCAGTTCTTGCGTTAAATTCCTTCGTAAACTGCACAATGTTAACACCGTGCTGACCTAAAGCAGGTCCTACGGGCGGTGCAGGTGTTGCCTTTGCAGCTGGAATCTGTAATTTAATATATCCTGTAACTTTCTTTGCCATTATAGCATACCTCCTGAATTTGTGGTTTTATCGGGATTGCCCTCCCACCATCCGGTTTTTTGCAATAGAAGTAGTTTCTACCGGATGCGTTTGTTTACAGTTTGTAACTATTTCAGTAATAGTCACTACATTTTTCTGATATCCGTGAAACTGATCTCGACAGGAGTTTCACGTCCAAACATATCGACATTGATTGTAACGATCTGTTTGTGAGTATTAATCTGCTTAATGATGCCTGTTGTATTTTCCCACACACCGGAAACAACTTCCACCATATCACCGATTTCAAAATCAATAACAACTTCATCTTTTTTGATTCCCATGGCCTTCATTTCTAAGTCCGTTAAGGGAACCGGTTTGGAGCCAGGACCGACAAATCCGGTAACGCCGCGAGTATTACGCACAACGTACCAGGTATCGTCGTTCATTTCCATGTTAAGTAAAACATATCCAGGGAACAACTTCTTCTGAACTTTTTTCTTAACACCGTTCTTTACCTCAATAACATCCTGAAGGGGAACGGATACTTCTAAGATCTGATCTTGAAGCTTTCTGTTTTCAATTGTTTTCTCAATGTTGGCTTTAACCTTATTCTCATATCCTGAGTAAGTATGAACAACGTACCAATTCGTCTTTGACATATGACCACCTTTATTTCTATTTAATAATAAATCCGAATCCGAACTTAATGATAACATCAAGTAGAGATATTATTAAACCTAAAGCAACAGATGCTACTAAAACAGCTGTTGACTGCTTTACAAGGGTTTCTTTGTCAGGCCAGGCGATTTTTGAGAATTCAGCTTTCAGTCCTGAGAACTTGCTTTTCTTTGGAGCCTTTTCTGTTGTAGTTAAGTTTTCTCCCATATTCTCTTATCCTTTCCTATCAGTATAACCGTATTAAACCGGTAAACAACTGATGAGACTATTCGATTCCGTTATTTTGTTTCTTTGTGTGATGTGTGTGATTTACAGAACTTGCAATATTTCTTTGTTTCCATTCTGTCTGGATGTGCTTTCTTCTCTTTTGTCGTATTGTAATTACGTTGTTTGCACTCCGTACATGCCAATGTGATCTTTACGCGCACAGCTTCCACCTCCGCTTGAAATTTAAATTTAAAATTTTAGGCATAAAAAAAAGACCTCTTCCATCGCCAATCTACTATAACATACTTATCTCTTCCAGTCAATGAATTTTTTTTACAGTTCCGCCTTCTATCAGACTTACGCCAAGGCTGATAGAATCCAGGGACGTGGTCATTGGACTTTCAATCAGATTGATCAACTGCCTGGCAGCCTCTGAACCCAGCTTGTCCGTATCCTGTTTCACTGTGGTTAACTTAGGTTCTATAGCCTGAGATACAGAAACACCGTCGTATCCTGCAACGGATATATCCTCTGGTACCTTAAGTCCCATTTTTTTCGCACAGTTCATTACACCCATAGCAGCATAGTCATCAGGAGCTATGATACAGGTCGGAGGATCAGGCAGTGAAATAAGGCTCTTCGCCAGCTCTTCACATTTCTCTGCATTGCGATAGATTCCCTCCACCAAATACTCTTCTTTTATAATCAGTCCATTCTCTCTCATTGTATTATGAAAACTTACCAGACGATTATGCGTAACCGAAGACTTACTGCCATGGATATAAGCAATCTTACTGTGTCCTGAATTTATTATATATTGTGTAAGCTGCTTCATTCCGTCATAGTTATCTGACAGCACCGATATCACTTCATTAAATACCTGGTCAATGGTCACCGCAGGAAAAGAACTGTTAACCAGCTCAATCACCTCAGTCTCATTAAAATCCGCACATACAATAAAGACACCATCAAAATCACGGTATCTGCAATGTTCCAGATAACTCATCTTACGCTTGCCTATATTATGCTCAATGAAGGTTATATCATATCCCTTTAAGGCAGCCTTTTCCTTAAAGGCAGCAAGAATATGAGCGAAGTATTCATTTCGCATTCCGTAATTAAACAGAGTAGAAAATAACACTCCGATATTATATGTTTTTTTTGATTTTGGCGCCTTGCCGCTGTCAGCTGACAGATATCCTAATTCCACTGCCGCTTTTTTTATTTCATCTCTTTTATCGTCACTAATATCACGATAACCATTTAGAGCCTTGCTGACAGTTGATGTTGATACACCGCATTTATTTGCAATATCTTTTATGGTAGCCATAACTTATCACCACTTTTTTATAATTTATTTAACCGGTCCGGCATAAAAGTTTCGTTTATAGGACGAGATTAAAGTTTCAATTCAATTTATATATTATATAACAAGTGATGATTTTTCAAGTAAAATCGATTTACCTTACCTGTAACCAGGAGCTATTCAACAGCATTCTAACCAAAAACACCCTTACAAATGAGCATCCCTATCCAAAAGCAGTCTTATCCAATCGTATTCTTAAGCCTCAGCTGGGCTTTTAAAAGTATTCCGCCAAGGATTCCAATTAAAACACCGGTAACAGTTCCTGCAATTAATAATACCGGCAGATAATATATTACGCTTGAGGTCTTTAACATAAGGCCTGCTACAAAAATCTGCCCTATATTATGTGCGATACCGCCTGCTAAGCTGACTCCTATCATACTAAATCCCTTGATTCTCTTTAACAGACACATTACAAGCCAGCTAAGGAGACCACCTGCCAGACTGTAGAGAAGGGCTGCCATATTACCGAAGGTAAATCCTACCAATACCACCCGGACACAGGAGATAAAGAAGGCATCCTTTGGACCCATTGCATAGAGTGCTGTAAGTACAACTATATTTGCAAGTCCAAGCTTTATACCTGGTATACCAAGGGATATGGGAACAAGCACCTCAACAAAACTAAATACAAACGCAAGGGCTACGAAGATACCGTAGTATGCCACCTTACCTGCTACGGACTTTTTCATGTTTTCTCCCATCTGTGCACTTTGGCGCACGTACTTTATTCTCTGATATACTTTTCAAAACCGGAACTGTATTTTAAGTCACCGTTTTTAAATACCCATAAGGCTTCAATATCAGGGTGAGCCTCTACAAATTTCACTCCATCCTCATAGGACATATTAAAGATTGCTTTGGTATAGGCATCTGCCATCCCAGAATCTTTGCAGACAATTGAGACTGCCGTAAAATAAGTGGAAGGCATCAGTGTCGCCGGATCTATTATATGATGGTATTTCACACCATCCACCATGTAGAAGCGTTCATAATCGCCACTGGATACCAGTGAAGCTTCGGTAAGATTTAATATATAAAGATTGGCTTGTTCACTGGTAAGATCCGGGTTCTGGATACCTACTCGCCAGGGGTCACCTTTGCCGTCCCTGCTTCCAATTACTCTAACATTTCCGCCAACGCTTACCATGCCGTTGAGAAAACCATTTTCTTCAGCATACTGGCATACCTTTTCTGTAGCATAACCCTTTCCTACTCCTCCAACATCAAGGGACATTTCAGGATCATTTAAATACACGGTTGACTCTTCTTCATTAATGATCATATCTTCTATATTGGTGTGCTTATTCTTTTCTTCCAATAGTTCCATAGGCGGAACTTTTGCCTTTTCCGGATTGTCTATACCTTCCTCCCTGTATTCATGCCATACCTTGAGGACTGCACCTAATGCTATATTTAATTTACCTTCTGTTTCTTTGTATGCCTCTTTAGCATAGGTGAGCATATCTATTATTTTTTTATCCACTTTGACAGGTTTTATTCCTGCGTTATCATTAATGGTCTTTATATTATTAATCCCTTCATAATCATTATAAATGTCATAAAGCTCATGATATACCTTAAGCTCATCATAGATCATCTGGGCATATTTGTCGAAGTCTTCTTTATTGTCTGCATAGCCAACAATTTTAGTTACCGTATTAAATAAAACCATAAACTCTGCCTGATATCTTTTCTGCTCGGAAGCACAGGAGGTGAGGGTAATTACATTTACCAATATTAATACAATCGCTATAAGTCGCTTTCCCACGTTGATCTCCATTCTAAATTTATATAAGTTTCCCTTATACATATCTGTTTGTCGTAAGGTTTCTATATTATATATTAAATACTTTTTATTGTAAATTTCTTTGCAATATATGTTACATTTTTTTAGATTTCCACATTCCCAAAAAGCCTGAACGTAAACATTTTTATTCTCCGCACGCTTTTCATTCGTTTAAAATAGGGAGGTAGTATAACTACCTCCCCAAAATATAGTTTGTTAACTTTAATTATTTAGCGTTAGTTGCAGCTTTTTCAACAATTCCCATGAAAGGAGCTACATGTACTGTTACAGAGCTTGCAAGATCAGCATCGCCGGTTTTTCCTTCTTCATTAACGGACATTCCCTTAACTTCATCAGCAGTTTTTCCAACTACATATTTAGCAAATGCGTTAGCCTGCTCAAACCACTCTTTTCCAATACCGGAAGCAGATTTCATACCATAAGCATCTTTTAATTCCTGTTTAGACTGAACTTCTGCATTGATATCACTTGTGATAACACCTTCAGTACTGAAGTTTACATCAGCGATAGAAGCGTCAATTGCACAGCTTGTGATCTTGTTAGATGAATCTACAGTTACTGCAGAGTAGAAAGCATAAGCTTCAGCTAAACCATCTCCTTCAGCGGATGCATCTTTGGACTTATCAGCTGTTGTTGTAGTTCCAAGACCTAATTTATCTCCGGATTTAGCGCCTAAATCCTGAGCGTTAGATACAGCTTTAGAAACAACTGCTACGAAATCACCGATATGTACTGTTACAGAAGAAGCAAGATCAGCATCACCAGCTTTTCCTTCTTCGTTGATAGAGATACCTTTTACTTCATCTAAAGTCTTGCCTTTAACAAATTCAGCAAAGGAATTAGCCTGCTCATACCACTCTTTACTAATGCTTGAAGCAGCTTTCATTCCATAAGCATCTTTTAATTCCTGTTTTGTCTGGAATCCAGCAGCAATATCTGTTGTAAGCTTACCTTCTTTTGAGAAGTTGATGTTTGTCTGAGCTGCATCAAGTTTACAATCAATGATCTTGTTGTCAGAACCTACTGTTACAGCAGCGATGTAGGAATATGCCTGAGCTAATCCATCCTCATCTCCTGCGTTTGTTGATCCTGCGATTGATGTAACAATACCAAGACCAGTCTTAATTGCTTCCCCACCATCTTTAGATTCGCTCTTACCACATGCGGTGAGTGTGGTAAATACAAGTGCTAAGCTTAGTACAAGTGCTAAACTTTTTTTCATATTTTTTGTCCTCCATAAATTTATTTTTTATTTTAATATCAGCATTGCTGATAAAAATAAACCGAAATACTACACACTTACATCGTAAGTGAGTATCTTAAGGAAGCAGGATGCTGATAAATATCAGTATCGTTAAACTTCCCATAATAATTATATAATTTTTGATTGATAATATAAATGTTTCACTCTTGCTTTGCTTTATTTTAAATGCCTTGATATTCTTCCCTACAGGATATATCGTCAATAAGGATAATAGACATAAGGGTGATAATATTTTAACAATAGACATTATAATAACCGAAAGATAGCAGGCATAATAAAGAAATCCAAACAGGTCTAACGATTTCCTGCCTATATAGTAAGGCAATGTATGCCGTTTTACTTTTATGTCTTTTTCTACATCACAAATATTGTTGGCCAGCATTATGTTCGCCGTACAGCAGAATGGAATCACTGCAAACAGCAGAACTGCAAGGATTGGCATTATTTTAACACTTAAATTTATCTCTTCAAGGCTTATACTGTAAGTCAAAAATGTGCCTTCCGGAGTGTTGATATAAAACATCAGGAACGGAATAAATAATCCGTAAAATATGCCTGATAACAATTCCCCCAGCGGCTGTCTTGATATAGGAACAGGCCCATAGGTATAAAAGATACCGCACAGAAAACATACTGCTCCGACTGCAAGTACTACCAAACCATTTTGCCAAGCCAGATATATTCCTAATAAAGCGCCAATAAATAGCAATACATATATTATATGCAATGCCGTCTTTCTGTCAAAGGGCAGTTTCTGCTCCCCTGTCTTTGTATCAATATAGTTATTGATAGCCGTTGTTGCCAGATCCAGCAAAAACATGGAGCAAAAAAATACCAGTGTGTTAATGACGCTGATTTCCTGCTCCTTATAGAGCAGGAGACCAAGAGACATCAAAAATGCAAAAAGACTGGTTATCTTGGTCCGGATTTCAACATAGTCCAAAAACCTTTTTATCATGTCTTTTCACTCCTTTAGCTAATACGGGAGGCTTTGTTTAAAAGTTCAATAAGCTTATCCTTTTTCGCTGAAGTAATGGTTAATTCCTCTATTACTTTCATAGATTTCTTATGATATTTCTCAACCATCAGCTTAGTTATCTTAAGTCCACCGGATTTCTCCACTGCTGTGTTGATTTCCTGTCTGGTAATATCCTTATCTCTCGCCTTCTGTTTAAAGTCTGCAAGGTTCCTAAGGGTATGAATCAAAGGAAGGGTTATTACACCTTGTTCATAATCGGATTGTACCGGTTTGAGGCTTACTTCCTTCGTAGATTCAAAATCCATACAATCATCTGTCAGCTGAAAGATCATTCCTATATAGAATCCTAATTGTCTGTAACTTCCGCATTCTTGCCTGTCATAGTCCCCAAAAACAGCGCCTGCGTAAAATGAAGCTTCAAATAAAGCTGCTGTCTTGCCGGATATAATCTTAAGGTACTGATACACGGACAGGTTCAGATTGTAGTTGTTAATATGCTGTTCCAACTCACCGGTACATATTTTACCGGCATAATCAGGCAATGCAATTTTAAGATATTTGTCTTTGTCTTCTACACTTGCCGCTAAGATCAGCGCAGCACAGAGCAGATAATCACCGCAGATTACAGCGGTTTTCTTTCCATATTTCTTCTGCAGAGTCACTTCTCCCCTGCGCAGATCCGCATCATCAATTATGTCGTCATGCACAAGCGTTGCCAGGTGGAGCACTTCAATTGCCGCTGCAATCTTAACGGCACCGGGGTGTACCAGCCCTTCCTCATTCTCGCTGCAGGTAATAACCGATGCAGCGCGAATATATTTCCCTCTGGAGGAGAGAAGGTGAGCAGTATATTTCTTAACTGTCCTGGGAGCCTTGATTATAACGGTTTCCATTTCTTTAACCGCCGCTTCAAATGCTTCAGCGGCAGTTAACAGAACAGTCTCATCCTTACTGTTTATTTTATTATTAGTCATTATAAATGTACAACTTTCTTACGATAGGTAACTTCTTCCATACTTTTTTAAGACCAGGCATAGCATAATAATCTAAACCTAATGTTCTTCCTGCACCGATTAGTAAAGCAACTCCGCCGAAAAGCATCCAGAAATTACTTAAGTACAGACCGGTTGTGCACACGAACATGAACTGAAGTACTAAAGATACTAAAGCTGCAGGTCCGGTAAGCAGTCCGCCCATTAAAGCAAGACCAACTAAGATTTCAGCTACTACGATGAATATCTGCATAAACATCTGCATGCCATCATAGGGAAGGATTAAATGGTTAACAAACCAGTTCATTACAGGGATATCTAATTTAAATGCATAATCACTTATAGTAGATTCTGCAAGACTCTTACCGCTTACAAATATAAATCTAATAAGACCTAAAAAGTCAAAGTTCATTATTACATGACCTATAGCTTCAGCTGCGCCTTCTGTTCCGCCGGCTGCTGTTGCTGATGAGGTTGCATCTGCAGCGCCGGAAGCTGCTGCTGTTGTTACTGCTGTTGCCGCAGAGGTAGCTGCTGCGGAAGCTCCGTTTAAAAGGCTGTCATACCAGGAATTAGCACCGCCAAAGAATCCGGTAAGCTTAGCTGATTTAAACCAGCCTTCAACTATCTTCATAACTCCTTCAAATACCCAAACTGCACCAAGCCATACTCTTAAAGGTACAAGCAGGAAGCTGGGGGTTCTGTTGGAGAAATGTCCACCTACAAAGCTTCGGCAGTTTCTTACGGTAAAGAATTCATGTTTTAAGTAACTGAACACTTTATTCCAGCCAAGTACCTGGATAAAGTAAACGATATTAATAAAATGTTTTGTGAACATGGCAAAGAAAGAAGCCAGACTGAACATATGATTCGGTGTTCCTACCTGAGCAACACCATATCTTCCTCCTATACTTACCATAACACCGTGGAAAGCCGGCTTATAAACTTCCATCTCTCCCTGGCCTCTAAGGGAACATGCAACATTGTGAGCAATTACATCTGCACACTGCTCGCAGTTCTCGACCATCTGAGGAACGGGACGCTCTTCACCTTCCGGAACGTAATACATATTATCTCCGGCGATGAATACTTTCTCATCCTTAGAAGAACGTAAGTAACTGTCTACCTGGATACGGGCACCTCTGGTAAGCTCAAGATCTTTTCCAGCTTCCTGAGTAATATCAGCACTCTGAATACCAGCTGCCCAGATTACTGTTCCAGCTGTATAATGATTTAACTTATCATTCTGTTTTAATTCAATGAAATCGCTGCCTACTGAAGAAACAGTGGCATTCATAATTAAAGTTACGCCCATTTTCTCAAGACGTCTTGCCACCTTAGCGGAAAGTTTCTCTGTAAGATTGGGAATAACACGGCTTAAACCATCTACGTCAAAAAGTGTTACTTCACTTCTGTCAATTTCGTACTTCTCGCAAAGGATGGGAACATACTCTGCCAGTTCTCCGACCATTTCTACACCTGTAAAACCTGCACCTACTACATAAAAGCTTAAAAGCTTCTTTCTTTCTTCGATATTTGTTTCACAAGCAGCCTGGCGAAAAAGGTTATGAATACGGTCTTTTAATATTACCGCATCATCATAAGACCAAAGTTTGAAGGAGTGTTCCTCTGCTCCGGGAACTCCATAAAAGGTAGGTTTGGAACCAGCTGCAAGAACTAGGATATCATATTGATAATCGCCTGCATTTCCTACAACTTTCTTACTTTCAAAGTTGATTGAAGTAACGGTATCATGAACTACCTTAACTTTTCTTCCGGCAAAAACCTTCTTAAGACTTATCTTGATACTATCTTCATCCACGCGGCTTGCCGCTACTTCATGGAGTTCAGTAAGCATTGTATGAAAAGGGTTTTTGTCTATTATTGTAATGGTTACTTCAGGATTTTTTTTGAATTTCTTGGCTAATTTTTTCGCTGTCAGAATACCTGAATATCCGGCACCGACGATAACAATATTTTTCTCCATTTTGTTCTCCTTTGCTAATTTACAGATGCATTGTATCAAATAAAAATTGATTCGTCAACTATATTTGTCAGTTTGTTAATTTCTTAATAAAGATTATCAGAATGCAACCGCTTTTCTTCCAATAGATAACATTTTTTATATTTTACTTGATTTAATCACATTAAATTATATCATATTTATATGAAAAATCAATTAAATAAGTAGATTTTTTTATCTTAAATCTCTTCAAAATTTAACAAGGCTCTCAATAACACCCTTTTATATACTAAAGTGTTTTAAAAACTTAATTTCACTTATTTGATACCTTATTAAAAAAGCCCTTCTGTTGTAAGAAGAGCTTTTCCTTATGGGGAATTATTGTTTTTTCTAATTAGTAGACCACTACTCATTAGTATGCTTGACTATATTTCGTTTTATGTAAATATTTTTCTTTCGTGGCTAAACCGCCTCTGATATGCCTTTCCGATTTGTTTAAATCCAGCACGATTCTTGCCCGGTCAGCAAGTGTAGGATTTAGTTGGCCTAAACGTTCCGTAACATCTTTATGTA
>JAQSXJ010000032.1 GCA_029256725.1 Anaerocolumna sp.
TCACTGTCTGTAGACCGCGTAATGGGGCCAATACGATCAATGGCTGCACCAAGCAGTTTATCACGGGATTTTAGATACTCAATTTCCTTTTCACCGTATTCAAAATACACAAAATCACCTCCAATATATTAACTATAGCACAGACAGTTTGTAATTTCATCTGAAAAATGAACATGTAATTTGGAAAGAATGGGTTAAAATAAACTGTAGTTTGACAGTGGAATATTATTTTAATACAGTTGTATATAAAGTTGTTCAAGTTTGCAGGAAATAAGAAAGGCATGGAAATAAATATGTTTATTTTTGAGAGTGAAAGATTGATTATCAGACGTTTTTGCAAGGAGGATTGGAAGGATCTTTATGAGTATCTTTCGTTAGAAGCTGTTGTGAAGTATGAACCCTATGGAGTATTCACAGAAGAAGCATGCATGAAAGAAGCTGTAAATCGTTCAGAGAACGAAGCCTTTTGGGCTGTGTGTCTGAAAGAAGATAATAAATTAATCGGAAATCTTTATTTTAACAGGCGGGAGCCGAAAGCTTTTATGACCTGGGAAATTGGATATGTTTTTAACCCTTTCTATTATGGAAAAGGGTACGCAACAGAGGCTTGCAGAGTGATTATGAAATATGCCTTTGAGGAAGAAGGGGCTCACAGGATTATGGCAAGATGCAATCCAGAGAATTCGTCTTCCTGGAGGCTGATGGAGAGGTTATCCATGAGAAGAGAAGGATATTTTAGAAAAATCGCATTTTTTAAAAGCACTCCGGAAGGGAAGCCAATCTGGCATGATGCCTATGAGTACTCCATTTTGGAGGAAGAATTCTTGTCCTAACATTATGGAATTGATGATTGATGGCTGTAATCGGGCGGTGAGAATACGAAATCAATATAGTATACTCTACTGCTTCTTTTATTAGGATTTATCTGTGTGAACCATAAGTTTTCGAGACCGTTTCAAATTCTGTGTTTCAAGTATTTTAGAACCTTAAAATTTTGCAAAATCCATGAATCACCGTAAAGGCTGAAACCCTTGCCTTGACTGCGTTTCATGGATTTTTGTGTATTATCATTAAGCCCAAAATGAGAAACTTTGGCAGAAGGCCTGTCTTTCGCCTTATCTGTCTCTGCGGCATTCTTTCTGGCCTCTTCCTTGTTTCTTCTCATTTCTTCTATAGATTTTTCAGGTACTCGTATTCCCTTGTATTCTCTCGCAGGAATCAGATTATCCTGTGCCTGTCTTATCTTTGCCAGTTTAATTTCTTCTTTATACTGAGGCAGCCAGGTCTCGCCGGCTATCAGCATCTCATCAACCATCTGATAGATTTCTGCAGGAGTGCAGACTGCACCTGTAAGAGGATCCATTAACATAGCCTGGCGAAGCAGCGTGATATCTCCTGCTACAGCAGCTTCCACTGCAAGACGTTGTACCCAGATGCTCTGTGAGCAAACCGCTGCACAGCCAAGAGGCAGATTACCTACCTTAGGAATATTGATACCATTGGCATCAATATATCCGGGAACTTCTACGACACTTTCATCCGGGAGATTGGTAATACAGCCTTCATTCATTACATTGAAATGCCCCCTGTAAACTCTGCCGGTTTCAAGTCCCTCGATAATATAGGATCCATGCTCATGACTGCGATTCTCAGGAAGATATTTTTTGGCAGGTTCCTTCATCCAGTTGGGGAAATCGTCTTCAAACCAGTTACGGCCTTCACGGCATACTCTAAGGTAACCACCGGTCTCACCGTTAATCCATACGCCTAAATCAATCCACTTTTCAAGCTCCTCAGGACGCTTGCGGTACCAGGACACGTACTCGGATAGGTGACCGTTTGATTCAGTGGAGTAATAGCCAAAATTCTTTAAGACATCAATTCTCACTTTTTCTGTTTTGGATAGTTCCTCATTATTAAGATAAGCAGGAAGGATTTTAGGGAGCATGTCCTCACCTTTGTGTTTAACAGAAATATACCAGGTCTGATGGTTAATACCGGCACAGATGATATCAACTTCTTCTTTTTTAAGTCCAAGAGCCTTAGCGATTTGATCATGTCCCCCTTGAACGCCGTGGCACAGACCGAGGGTCTTCACCTTTCCGTATTTATTTGCTGCCCAGGTAAGCATAGCGTTTGGGTTGGAGTAATTAAGCATGATGGCACCGGGAGCAGCTACATCTCTGATATCCTTACAGAAATCCAGTATAGCTGAGATACCGCGCTGTCCGTACATAATTCCGCCTGCACATAAGGTATCCCCAACACATTGGTCAATTCCGTATTTTAAAGGAATCTCCACGTCTGTCTCAAAGCCTTCTAACATACCGATTCTTACACAGTTGATGATGTAACGGGCATCTTTAAAGGCTTCTCTTCGGTCTGTAGTTGCATGAATCTTAATGGAAAGACCGTTTTCCACCAGATCTCTCTGGCATAATGAAGTTACCATATCTAGATTATGCTGGTTGATATCGGTAAAGGCAACTTCAATGTTGTGGAATTCCGGAACGGTCATTAAATCAGAAAACAAAGTTCTGGTAAAACCTACACTTCCGGCACCTATAAACGCAATTTTAAATGACATAAATAATAAACCTCCTGATATTTATTATTGAGAGAAATTTAGTGGGTTATGTTGATACAACTATTATATTCAATAATAAAAAGCAAGGTGGAAAGAATTCTGTACTCTGATACAGAATGTAAGATATTATGATATAATAATATTTGGGTGGCAAAAGGTAGTCTTTCTAAAAGGGACGGCAAAATGCATAAAACAGAAAAACGCATGCTTCGATGTCAAGGTATAAGAAGTCCTAATTCTCCGGATATTTTATGCTTGGCATGTTATAAAACAGACAACTCGCTGCGCTCAAACAATCTGTTTTATAACATAGCATAAAATACCCAGAGAAAAGGACTTCTAATACCTTTCCATAGGCGCATGAGTTTTTCTGTTTTATGCATTTCGCCTGTACTCATACGGAAATAAGGTTTTGATACTTTCATCAATAATTTTAGGTTTAAAAGTCATAATATGAAATGACTGCGAAAAATAATACAATAATAGCAATACAAGAATATATTTCAAGAACATGAATACAAGAACATAAATACAAAAACATGAATACAAGAACATGAATACAAGAACATAAATACAAAAACATAAATACAAAAACATAAATGCAAGAACATAAATGCAAGAACATAAATACAAGAACATTATACTATAGCTTTTAAATGGAGGACAACAACCATGACTGAGGAGAAGAACCGGGAAAAAGATTCTGTAAGCCTTTACGCCAGAGAAAACAGGAACTGCTGGTTCCTGGTGAAACGTTATTATGCCATGAATTTTGACTTCTTTGATATGGAACCCCATACCCATGGAGAATTTGAGATTATGTATATCGCCAGTGGCAGCTGCAGTATCTATAGCTGGACAGCTGAGGGCACAGAGGAAGTGTGGAAGATGAAAGAGGGCGAGTACGTAATTATTGACGGTGGTACCAGGCATCAGCTGGAAGTTGTAAAGGGAGTGCGTTGTCGCATATTGAATCTGGAGATAGCCCTATTGCCTCAGGCTGGGGTAAATACAATAGATCAATTCCGTGAGCAGTCTAAATCCTTAAGGGACTTTTTAAAGTCACCTGCCCCTATTTACAAGTGCTTTGACGGAGAAGGCACCTTGCATACGATTATAACGGAGATCCATAAACAGCTGCAAAATTCAATGGATGCAGGTGAACAAAGGGTAATGCAGAATCTTTGCCTGGCACAGCTTCTGGTGGAGTTAGGCAGACAAAGGTCTAAGAAATACCGCAGCGATGGTGGCAGCAAATATGTCAGCAGAACTCTTTCTTATCTAAATAGCAATTACGAAAAGGATATCAAGATAGAAGATATTGCTGTTAAAATCGGAGTCTCAGCAGCCTATCTCCAGAGACTGTTCAAGGAGCAGACCGGTAAGACTCTCGTAGACAAAATAAATGAACTTCGTATAGAGAAAGCAAAGGTTCTTCTTGAAACCAGCAGTCTTCCGGTAACCGACATAGCAATCAGCGTGGGCTTTAATAACCGTCAGCATTTTACCTATACCTTTCGTAAACTTACCGGCTGTTCTCCTTCCGTATATAGTAAGCATAAGGGAGATTATCAGGTTTGGGCCTTTAAATAAAATTACCCGCCTTCATTTTGCTTGCGGAATTCCGTAGGGGAAATGCCCCACATTTTTTTGAACAATCGGCTGAAATAAAGAGGGTTATCATAACCAACCAGCTGAGCCACCTCTGAAATATGAAATAGTGAGTTGGTCAGCAGCTCTTTTGCAGTAGTCATACGAATGTTTATAATGTATTGTCTTGGTGAGATGCCTACATGTTTTGTAAACGTATCGATAAAGCGATAATAATTTAACCCCCGGTCTTTTGTAAATTGTTTTATAGTAAAATCACTTTCAGGGGATAAATGAAAAATTCGAAGAACTTCCTCTACTTCCTTATTATAATTCTCGAATATTTTTCGTTCTCTTATCCGGTTTCTTCCCATCTTAAGCAAAAGCTGCTGCATCAGAAACTTTAGCTGTATTTCAAAAAAAGGCTGTTTCAGCTGCAGCTCCTGTATGATTCCATCAAAGAGATGGACATAGCTATTGTGTACGCCTACCTGATAGATAGTCGCTTCGCCCCATCCCAATTGGCTTAAGAAGGGATTACTATCCTTACAGGAATTACTATCCTTACAGGAGAAATGTACCCAATAAATATCCGGGTGTTCCTCCAGGTAATAGTAATAATATTGGGGTTCGCCAGGATGAAAGAGAACACAGCTGCCTTTCTCCAGAGTCTGCACTTTACCATTGATTCGGAAACGGGCTTTCCCATCAGCGATGTAGATAAGCTGATAATTAGCAGCTCCCAGAGGGCGTTCTGTATAGAATCGGTCTTTCTTTACAAGCCGGTATCTTCCGCTGCAATGAACAAAGAAATCCTCCTCGGATACGGATTTTTCATCTGACTGCCAATCATAATATCCTACTACTGTAAGCATCTTAACCTCTTTCCTTGTAAGTTTAATCCTTCATAGACGAAGAAAAGTAGACATGAAATTTATATAAGCTATGAATCTTTAATTATTATAGCTAAGGTGTGCGATGAACCATTATTTAATACACCATGAGATATTCGCGTTATGATAATTTTATAATAATCATCAGTAACTGTCAATTTTGAATTTGAAAACTTTGTGCATATAGATATCAACTTTATGTATGGAATAATAGCAATTATTTTGGTATATTCAAGGTATAAAAATAAATTTTATGCTGATGAAAGGAATACTTATGTTAAAGTCAGAGTTAAAATTACCAAAGTATTATGAAGACCCTTCTGTTCTTCACGTAGGCTGTGAGGACAACCGCAGCTATTATCTTCCCTTTGCTCCCGGTGAAGCCGTTAAAAGCTCCCGTATACAGTCCTTAAACGGAGATTGGGATTTCCGTTATTATAATAATCCTTTTGAACTGGAGGATTTTACACAGGCAGGCTATGCTTATAAGAACTACGATTCCATTCCTGTTCCAAGCTGTATACAAATGCATGGTTATGACCGTCACCAGTATACCAATATAAATTTTCCGTTTCCCTATGATCCCCCCTTTGTACCCCTTGAGAATCCGACTTGTGTATACCACCGCAGTTTTGTAACAGAACAGACCCCAGGAGCGAATAAGTATTACCTGAACTTTGAAGGTGTTGATTCCTGTTTTTATGTTTATATCAATGGCAGCCTGGCAGGTTACAGTCAGGTATCCCATTCTACCAGTGAATTCGATATAACCGCATATTTAAAAGCTGGGGAGAATGATATAACTATAGTTGTATTAAAATGGTGTGACGGAAGTTACCTGGAAGATCAGGATAAATTCCGTATGACAGGAATTTTCCGTGACGTATACATTATTAGCCGTCCGGTTAACCACATTCGTGATTATTTTGTAAAGACTCTGTTAACGGATAATTACTCCAAAGCAGAGATTACAGTGGATTTTGAGTTCAGCGGTGAAGCTGTACCAGTGACAGGTACCTTAACGGATGCTTCTGGCAAGGTGATAGCTACTGAAACGGTCAAAGAATCAAAGCTTGTAATAGAAGTAACAGATCCATCTCTTTGGAGTGCGGAATCCCCTTACCTCTATACCTTGACCATCAGCACACCAGAGGAAGTAATCTATCAGAAGGTAGGAATTCGATCAGTAGAAGTGGCAGATGACATTATTCTTATAAACGGTGTAAAGGTTAAGTTTAAAGGTGTTAACCGTCATGACAGCGACCCTGTAACAGGTTATACCATTAGTAAAGAACAGGCTATCATAGATTTAAGATTAATGAAGGAAGCTAATATCAATGCTATCCGTACCAGCCATTATCCCAATGCACCCTGGTTTAATGAGTTATGCAGTGTATACGGTTTCTATGTAGTGGGAGAAAGTGATGTGGAAGCCCACGGTGCAACCTGCTACTATGGAGCTAGTTGGACAGATACCTATGGCGACCTGGTACAGCGTGAAATATTTGCAGAAGGAATTTTAGACCGTAATCAGAGAAATGTTATCCGCGATAAGAACAATGCCAGTGTAGTAATGTGGTCCATGGGAAATGAAGCGGGTTACAGCAAGGCCTTTGAAGATACTGGTCGTTGGATAAGAGAGTACGATCCTACCAGACTTGTACATTACGAAGGAAGTATTCATCAGACCGGCGGACATATTAATGATACTTCCATGCTGGATGTATACAGTACCATGTATGATTCTGTACCTAGCATAGAGGAATATCTTAAGTCTAATCCCAAGCCATATATGCTTTGTGAATTTGTTCATGCAATGGGTAATGGCCCTGGAGATATGGAAGACTATTTTGAATGCATCTATGCTCATGACCGCTTTGTAGGCGGATTCGTATGGGAATGGTGTGACCATGCAATCTATCGTGGTATTACAAAAGATGGACGCAAGGTATTCCATTATGGCGGGGATTCCGGTGAATATCCTCATGACGGTAATTTCTGTGTAGATGGAATGGTATCTCCTGATCGTATCCCTCATCCGGCGCTGGCTGAATACAAAAATGTTATCCGCCCGGTACGTGCTGTACTTGTAAATAAAGAAGAAGGCATTATTGAACTTGAAAATAAACTGGATTTCACCAATTTGAAGGATTATTTACAGATAGAAGTAGAACTTCTGGTAGACGGAGCAACAAAAGAGGTATACAAGCTTGGAGCATTAGATGTGCCGCCTCATGGTAAGGCTACGCTTAAACTTCCAGTTGATAAGACCCTTTTTGATAAGAAGGAAAGTGTCACGGTTAAGCTTAACTACCTTCAGACAATAGAACTTCCCCTGACTGCAATAGGCCATAAGGTAGGTTTTGATCAGCTGTTTTTACAGGAAAGCATACTTCCTCTTGTAAGAGTTGAAGGTAAGACTGCAAAGGAAGGAAATACCGTACAGGTAGAAGAGAATGGTACAAAAATAGTTATAACCGGAGAAGACTATTGCTATCGTTTTAATAAACTTTACGGAAGCTTTGATTCCATGGTTGTAAATAATCATACAGTATTAGAGAAACCGCTGGAATATAATATTTGGCGTGCACCTGCTGATAATGACCGAAATATTCGCAATTCCTGGGAGAAAGCCCGCTTTGATAAGGCCTTCCCACGTGTTTATGAAACCCGCGTATCTCAGGAAAACGGCGTAACTGCTATTTACTGTAAGCTGGCTATTACAGCGATTCAGATTCAGCATATACTGGATCTTGAGGTAACCTGGTACATTGGAGCGGAGGGCACCGTAACCGTAGAGATAGACGGTAAGAGGAACAAGGAGCTTCCTTTCCTTCCACGTTTTGGTCTGCGTTTCTTCCTGCCAAAGGAATATGATAAAGTAAACTATTTAGGTTATGGACCTGGTGAAAGTTATATTGATAAACGTCGCTCCTCCTGGTTTGGTAGATTTGATCAGGAAATTGCTGATATGCATATAGATTACATTAAGCCTCAGGAGAACGGAAGTCATTATGGCTGCGAAGAACTAACGGTGGTATCTTCTTATGGACAAAGTATTCATATAACCGCAGAAACACCTTTTTCCTTCCAGACAGGACGTTATACACAGGAAGAATTAGCTGCGAAAGCACATAATTACGAGCTTGAAACAGCAGATAGTACCATACTTTGCCTCGATTATAAGATGAGTGGTGTCGGCTCCAATTCCTGCGGTCCCGCACTTGCGGAAAAATATCAGTTAAAGGAAGAAAATATCTCCTTTAAAGCTACTTTGCGTTTTGTTTAAGCTTTCATAAATTTAGCACAGCAGTGTTGCAAAAAAGCGGAAACATCCGATAATTGCTGGATGTTTCCGCTTCTTTTATGAAATCAGGACTGTGATATGATTTTCAGGACGTCGTCTCTGTGTTCAGGAGAGGAGAATACCAGAGTCTGGTCAGGCCTTTTCTTTTCCGAGCCACGATAGTAAAAATGTATTGGATAAAGGTCAAATACTGTTTTAACACCCTTTGGTCTAAACTGTAGTTGATAATTCTCATTCGTGAGTTCAATATGGTCAACATCTTTCAATCTGATTAAACAGGTATTTTGAAAGGAATAGTTTTTAAAAAGATAGTCTTTGGTAATATAGATCCATTCCTCGTATCTCTTATCTCGGATATGTTTAATTTTAATAGCGGAAGGATCAGTTACCTGAGAAGCGAAAGCAGCTTCTTCTCCCGGTGTTGTAAGCTGAGAATGAAATTCTTTCCTGATTATTTTAAGATATTTCTTAGCGGTATCCCGCAGGATGAAAGGAAGGTAGATTACTTCACAGATAACTCCGATAATAATACCATATTTAATATTCCTGATACCAAGACTTAAATCATTCATTGAACTCAGGTAACCTATAAGGAATAGAACAACTACACTGCATGGAAAGGCAAATAACATCTGCAGGGCAAGACGTTTCCTTTCTTTTGACATGTTTATTATGGCGGCGGTCTTCTCCTCCTCCAGCCATTGGGTTAAATTATGATCCATTTTTTTATCCTTCCTATTTGTTATAATTAGATTTTATTTACATCAGGCTGTCATCTGTGGAACAATAATTTCCATAGCATAGTTTCCTTTGCTCCAGGTATAAGTGTTCCATTAATGCTTGTATTGACCTTAATTTTCCATAATTATAAAACATTGGAGGAATATTGTCAAATTTTAATGTATTCTGTCACTATTAAATCATAATATAATCTATTCTTATTAAAATGTAAAAGGTGTATACTTTTTTCTAACCTGTTCAACACTTGACAGCGCAATATTAGTCATATAAAATAATAAATAGTCAAAGGAGATAGAAGGATATGGTTACTATACCAATAAAAAGCATGATTGGTTACTGCTAATAGGTGAGGCAAATGTGTATTTGTTTCAAATCTCAGAAAATGAATATAATAATTAAATAATATAATGCCAGAATCAGGAAGGGTATAAAAGTTCATGAACTTGAATAAGCAAAGAGCATTTATAATACATTTTATTTTTTTCTTAATTTTAACACTACTGTTGTATGTTGGAATTAAATATGTTTTTCCGCTGTTAATGCCTTTTGTCATTGGTATTGTAATAGCCATGTCATTTCGAAACCTTATCGACCTGATTGAAAAGAGGACTCATATAAAGAGGGTATTTATTTCAATCATTACACTGCTGGCCTTTTACAGTCTGCTGGGATTTATTATCAGCCTCATCGGTGTAAAGATGGTCAATTTTGTAAGCTCTCTGTTCTATAATCTGCCTGCGCTTTATAAAGAAACTCTGCTTCCGGCTTTAAATACGGTAACAAACAACATGATAGATAAGTATCCAAGTACAAGAACCTATCTGGATAATTTTATGAGTAATATCGATCAGTCGGTATTTACGTATCTATCCCAGATATCCACGAAGGTTGTATCGATGGCAACGGGTTTTGCCGGAATGTTACCCACACTATTAATAAAATTTATATTTACCATAGTATCATCTTTCTTTTTTACAATTGACTATTATAAGATAACCCGTTTTATTGTTCGTCAGTTCAAGCCTGAACACCAGAAGGTAATACTGAACTTAAAGGATAATGTTATCGGCTCTCTGGGTAATTTTATTAAAGCTTATACAGCCATTATCTCCATTACCTTTGCGGAGTTGTCAATAGGCTTTTGGATTCTTGGTATACCTAGTCCATTCCTTTTCGGTTTGTTGATAGCAATCATAGATATCATGCCTATCCTTGGCACTGGTGCGGTACTCCTGCCCTGGTCAGTCATTGCCTTTATAATCGGTAATACTAAGGTTGGTATGGGAATGTTGATATTATATATTGTAATTACAGTAGTAAGGCAAATACTTGAGCCAAAGATTGTAGGTCAGCAGATTGGATTATATCCAATAGTAACCCTGGTTCTTATGTATGTTGGTGCTCAGTTGATGGGAGTGTTAGGACTTCTGGTTTTGCCAATTATGGCCACTATTCTTATCAAACTGAATAAAGAAGGTAGTATTCATCTGTTTAAAATATAAATATTGAGTCATTGATGCAAAAGTTAACTATGATAAACTGACACCTGGTAAATCAGTTTCCTTTTCTGTAGAAGGAAAAATTATATTACCCGTTGTAAAGGGACAGACAAATTATCTTGTCATAAGAAATGATTTTGAAAGTGATTATGAGTCTTCTAAAATGTACTTTAAGTTAAACTAAAATATTATTTTATGATTTCTGGCAATGCTTAAGGCATTGCCAGTTTTTATTATCTGTAATCAATATTAAATTTCTGTTGCCTTTTTTATAAAATAAAGACATAATAATCAATAATATAATAGGAATCAGTAAGTATTAATCAATAATGGTAGATAAGAAGAAGCGATGGGAGAGTCTCAGGTGACAACAATTTATTTTATACGACATGCTCAGCCTGATTTTACCGTACAGGATGATGCAAGCAGACCGTTGAGTGTTAAGGGAAGAGCAGATACTGTTTTAGTAACAGAGTACTTAAAGGATAAAGATATTCAGGAAGTGTTATCTAGTCCTTTTATAAGAGCTATTGATACGGTGAAAGACTTTGCAGTGAGAATTGGTCTGTCTGTTAAAACGATATATGACTTTAGAGAACGCAAGGTGGACAGCCGATGGATTGAAGACTTTACAGCCTTTTCAAAGAAGCAGTGGGTTGATTTTGAGTATAAATTAACCGAGGGGGAAAGTCTGAGAGAAGTGCAGGAGCGAAATACTAGGGCACTTGAAGCTATCTTGCTTGAATACGAAGGAAAAAATATAGTAATCGGAACTCATGGAACTGCCTTAAGTACTATCATAAATTATTATGACAACACATATGGGTATGAGGATTTTAATAGCATGAGAGGCCTGATGCCCTGGATAGTAAGAATGAGGTTTGATGGCACCAGATGCTTGGAGATTGAAAAGATAAACATCTTACAGGATAAAAATTAAGGCGAATTGAAAACATCGGAGGTTAGCAGATGGAAGAAGCATTGGTATTTCAAAAAGGATGGAAGGAAGATATTCAGGAAATATTTGAAGTGTTTTCTGAAGGCATCAAGGAAATGATTGCAAATGGTATCTATCAGTGGGATGAGGTATATCCAGGCATTGAAGATCTTGAGAATGACCTTGAGTGCGAAGAACTGTATGTCGGTAAATCAGAAGGAACCATAGGAGTTGTATACGTCCTGAATAAAGATTTTGACGACCAGTACCAAAATGGTAAGTGGGTTCTTGAGACGGAAGAATTTATGGTTATACACCGTTTGTGTGTACATCCTAAGTTCCAGAACCACGGGTTTGGTAAGAAGACTTTGCTGCATATTGAAGAAACTTTGAAATCACAAGGAATACAGTCCATCCGCCTGGATGCCTATACCCTAAATCCCTATGCCTTAAGAATGTATAATTCTCTGGGATATTCAGTGGTTGGAGAAGCTAATTGGAGAAAGGGTAAGTTTTACCTGATGGAGAAAATCCTTCGTGATAATGGTGAGAATCAAGAATTAACTTAACCAGTGGTTGAAAAGAACCCGCTTGACTGGTTATTGAAGCTTCTTTCATCGGGAGCTATAATGAATTTGACCGGTCAAGGAGGAAAGAAAGTGAATTTAGGAAAGAAGATTAAGAACCTAAGGCTACGTAAATCAGTTACCCAGGAGGAACTGGCAGAGCATCTGCATATTTCCGCCCAGGCAATCAGTAAATGGGAGAATGACATAACCACTCCTGATATCCAGATACTGCCTGCTTTGTCTGCCTTTTTTGGAGTCACCATTGATGAACTCTTTGAGGTGGCAGCAGAAACTCACCTGGAACGGATTGAGAATATGATAATGGCAGAAAGAATCCTTACTAAGGTGGATTATGATTATGCCGAACGTTACTTAAAAGAGACCCTGGAGGATAATAAGCATAAAGCTAAGTGCCTTCAGTTGCTGGCCGAATTGTATAACCATGAAGCAGATGTATACAGAAGCCAGGCAGAATATTATGCCAAGGCGGCACTTGAAGTAAATCCTGACTTAAAGGATAATCACATCTCATTAATGAAAGCCCAGCAAGGAACGGCAAAAGATTGGAACTATGTCAATCATCATAATAGAATTACCTACTACCAGCAGTTTGTTAAAACAAATCCAGGTTATCCCAGCGGGTATATGTATCTGCTGGATGAACTGATAGCAGATGGAAGGCTTAAGGAAGCTAAAACAGTCTTAAAAGATATGCAGAAGGTTAGGGATGATTCCAGAGTTGCTATGTATGAGGGTGAACTTCTTTGGGCAGAAGGAAAGCAGGAGGAGGCTTTTGCAATCTGGAGGGACATGGAAGCAAAGGATGCTGGGAACTGGTTGGTATATGCTTATCTGGCAGACCGTTATGCGGACATTGCTCGTTATGAAGAGGCTATTGAGTATAATAAAAAGGCCTTTGAACTGCAGCCTTCTCCTAAATATGTGGATGCGGCGGAATGCATGGCTCATATCTACGAAATTCTTGGTAATTACCCGGAGGCAGTAAGAGCCTGGGAAGAATATATAAGGGTCCTTAATACAGAATGGAATTGCATTGAAGGTGAATCTGTTGACAGACCCAAAAGAGAAATTGCAAGATTAAAAAAATTAGCAGAAGTATAGAATAATAGGGGCAGCTGTCCATTGAACTGACACCTATAAACGGAGGTAGTTAAGATGCCAAGAAAAATAGTTTTATTCATAGCCGAAAGCCTGGATGGATATATAGCAACCAAAGAAGATGATCTTGATTGGCTGATTAATACAGAAGGTGAAGGGGATAATGGCTACTCAGAATTCTATGATACCATTGATGCAATTATTATGGGCAGAAGAACCTATGACTGGATTCTAAGTCATGAAGGCGGTAACTTCCCCTATGAAGGAAAACAATGTTATGTACTGTCGGACTCCAGACAGGGAAAAGATAAGAATGTTGAATATGTTAACGGTGATGTCACAGAATTTATGCAGAAATTAAAACAGGAAGTAGGCAAGGATATCTGGATTGTAGGCGGCGGAAGTATGCTCCATGAATTTATTGAGAAGGGACTTGTTGATGAGTGGATTATCACAGTTACACCCACTATTCTTGGAGATGGTATACCGTTATTTAAGAAACATGATTTTGAAACAAGACTTCGTTTAAAAGGTGCCAGAACCTTTAATCAGTTTACCGAACTTCATTATGAAACAGTGCGTTAATAGAAACATCTCCTGGGCAGGAGGTTCTGTACTTTAAGCCTTAATATACTATTAGATCCGGCTATTCAATAAAAGAGTAGCCGGATTTTTTATTTTAAGTATTGACAAAATATCTCGACGGTGATATGGTTATACACATAAGTATATAACCATATCACTGTATAACGAGAAAGGAGGTTTTCACATGAACACAACCTTTGATAACAATAAACCAATATTTATACAAATTCGTGAAAAAATTGAAGATCAGATTGTAAATGATCAGTTAAAGGAGGAAGAGCAAGCTCCCTCTACCAACCAGTTAGTGAGCTTTTATAAAATTAATCATGCAACGGTAGCAAAAGGTGTAAATCAACTGGTAGATGAAGGGATACTTTATAAAAAAAGGGGGATTGGCATGTTTGTCGCAACGGGAGCGAAAGTAAAACTCATGAACAAGAGAAAAGAAGTATTTGTAGATGATTATGTGGTGCCTTTGGTGCAGGAAGCTGTAAAGCTTGGAATATCAGAGGGAGAAATAACAGAGATGATTAATCGGATAGGGAGGATGGCTAAATGACATTTCAGATAGAAGCGAAAAATATATCACTAAAATATAAGAAATTCGAAGCCTTAAAGAATATATCCTTTAAACTTGAGGATCAGAAAATATATGGACTTATCGGTAGAAACGGTGCAGGAAAGACCTCCCTATTATCTATTCTTGCAGCTTTAAGAGAAGCCACAGAGGGAGTAATTACTGTTGCGGGAGAACCTATTTTTGAGAATGCCGGGAATATGGAGCAGATTCGGTTGATATATCAGAAAGATTATAAGGATGAATACAGCAAGGTTGAGCAGTTAATTAAGGCTTCTGCAAAATTCAGCCCGAACTTTGACAGTGAATACGCAGAGACTTTAATCAAGCGTTTTAAACTGCCAAAGAACAGAGCCGCTAATAAGTTATCCAAAGGAATGCAGTCCATACTGGATGTAATCATCGGATTGGCAAGCCGTGCACCCATAACCATCTTTGACGAAGCCTATCTTGGGATGGATGCTCCTACCAGAGTAACCTTTTATAAAGAATTACTGGAGGAGCAGGCAAAAAAACCAAGGATTATTATCTTATCCACTCATCTGGTATCGGAAATGGATTATCTCTTTGATGAAGTATTGATACTTAAGAATGGTTCCTTGCTACTTCAGGAAGAATATGAAACATTAATCTCAAGGGGAGTAACCATTACCGGTGGAACCAAAGAGGTGGATGAATTCGTTCAGGGAAGAAGAATATTAGGATCAGAGCAGCTGGGCGGTACCAAGGCAGTAAGGCTTTATGAAGAGGAGCTGGAGCAGTTAGAGGCACAGGCCCGTGAAAAGGGGTTAGAGGTCGGACCAATTTCTCTGCAGGACTTATTTATCTACTTAACTGAAGATGAAACTGAGAACGTATAAAAAATAAAATTGAAAGGTATAGGTGTTTTATGAAATCAAAATCAAAAACATTGCGTGTGTTCAAGGATATTTATGAATCATATTTAAAATACACTATATGGTTTATTGTTTCTATTATAATAATGCATTTGGGAATGTCTATTCTATCCTTTAGAGGTGACTCGGCAGCAGCAATTGCGTTAAGGGACGGAGTGGATAAATATAATTTGTATATGACTTCTTATAGTGCTTCAGGTATTTTTATGATAATTATCGGAATCGTTACAGGATTTATACAAATGCCTTATTACGTAACACATGGGGTGACCAGAAGAGATTACTTCTTTGGCAACGTGCTTGCTACTTTAGCCCTTGCCTTCACCCTTGCATTTATTTTCAGCACAGGCTCAGAGGTAGGAAAGCTGATCTTGGGGCAGTATGGTTATTCTTTTAAAGAAGAGATTCTCATACCCGGTATGAGTAACAATTGGCTGTTGTTATTCTTTATATATGCTATTAATATATTTGCATTCTCCTTAATGGGCTGGCTGATTAATATTGGATTTTACCGCTACCATGCATTGATTGGAATTGGGTTTATAGTAGCCGCTTTCGCGGCATTAACTCTTCACGGAATGACCTGGATAAACGGATGGTTTTCTATATTTAACGATGATTTCAAAGGTATATTTGCGGACAACTCCATTTATCAGTCAGTTATCGGAACGGTAGGAATAATAGTAGTTTTATTAGGTTTAATCCGAATGCTTACCAGGAAGGTTGCTATAAAGATATAAGGAAGTAGATAGTTCTCAGAAGAGAATGAAATAGTAAATTGTATCAGGAGAAATATGGGAAATTTTGCTTGACTTACAGGGATTATGATGTTAAAAGTTAAGTTAGTAATCTATTTTCAGAAAAAATAATAAAGGTGTATTAACGAAAAAATTGATCAGTTACTTTTCGTTTCAAAAGAAAAGGTAACAGATAAACTTAGTTATTTAAAAACACAGCTTTACTGGATGAAATATCTTGAAAATAGAATTTAGGAGGAAGTAGTATGACTTTTGTGTACTTGATGAAAAACCAGAACCAGCTTAATAAAGAACTTATAGAGCAGCATGTGGAACATCTTAAGAAACTAAAAAAAGAAAACAGGCTGATACTCTGTGGACCCTTTGGGGATTATCCCGGAGGAATGGTAGTTTTTTCAGCACAGGATAAAGATGAGGCTGATCGTATAGCGCAGTCAGATCCCTTTATTTCCTCAGGTTGTAAGACCTATGAGTTGAGAACAATGGAAATAGCAGATGAGACAAATAATTATTTGCTGTAGAAGAGAAACTTATGTGAGCTGTTGCAGTGTGAACATAGCAACAGCTCTATTTTTATAATCTTTTGAGATTCTTTAGATATTTATTATAAATACGTAAGGTAATTGACAGAACTATCTGGCTTTTATATGGTAAAATATTCATGTTTTTGACATTGCGGATACGGTGGTTACCTGTATCGAAAGGAGATATTAAAGTGAAGAAGAAAGTACTATCTGGCATCATGGCTATTATTTTATTGATTATGACAGTATCAACTGTGCCAATAGGGGAGGCCTATGCGGCAGAGGCAGGCAAGAAAGAGGATACAACAGGTTTTCAATACGAGTCAGGGGATGCTGATATTTCTGTTAAAGTAATGGAAATGCTGGGAGTGATAAATGTAAATACATCGGGAAGCTGGGGAGAGACAAAAGGAGTGACCCGTGGAGAATATGCGAAAATGTTGGTAAGCCTTTCAAGCTATGCCGGAAAGGTAAGCAGCAATGCCAATGCAAGGATTTTTGTGGATGTATCACCAAAGAACCAATATTCCGGTTATATCAAATTAGCCGTCAGCAAGGGCTGGATGAGCGGCTACCTGGGTGGTAAGTTTAAACCTGAGAAACTGGTGACTTTGGAAGAAGCAATAAATGGAGCAATTATGCTGCTTGGTTATAAGAATGAAGACTTTGAAGGGAATATTTCTGATGCCAAATACGGACTTTACCTGGATAAGGATTTAAACAGTAATATAAATCTTAAACGCAGCAGTTCCATGAAGCGGAAAGACTGTAAAAACTTGTTCTATAATCTGTTAAAGACAAAAAGTAAAGAGGGCAGCCTTTATGGAGAACTATTTGGTTATTCCTTGGATGCCAGGGGAGAAATTGATTACGATAAAAAAGTGAATGAATCTTTGAAAGGACCCTTCTTTGTAAGTTCAAACTGGGAGAAATCTATTCCTTTTCAGGTTAGTGCAAAGAAACTTTATAAGAATAATAATAAATGCGGTAAATCAGACATCAAGACAGGTAACCTGATATATTATTCCATTACCTTAAAGACGGTTTGGGCATTTGACGCAGGCAGTAATATCGGATATAAAGCCCTCCTTGATAATACCAGAAAAGGACCCTATATATATGGCAGCAGCTGGAAAGAGAAAATACCCTTCAATGCAAGCTCTGCAAGTATATATAAGAATGATAAAAAGGCAGCCTTATCAGATATAACTAATTACGATATCTTGTATTATTCTAAAGAAGCAAAGATAATCTGGGCCTATGATGAAAAGGGTGAAGTAGATTATCTAAGCATACTGAATCAGTACAAAAAGGGACCTTACATCCTAAAAGACAGTTCTCTGTCTAACCTGCCTCAAAGTCTCCAAAATGCCAGAGTTTATAAAAACGGTAAGTTAAGCGAAAGGGGTAAGCTTGAGGCATACGATGTAGTCTATTATTCCGAAGAATTAAGAACCATCTGGGCCTATAACAATAAGGTTTATGGAACCTATGAGGAGGCAAAACCTAATCAGGTAGCGCCTGCTGAAGTAGTAGTAGGCGGAGTTACCTATAAGATTGGCAGCCAGGCTTTAGGCTATGAGTTATCCGCCCAGGGAAGTATCAGAGAGGGGATGCGAGTAGTACTGCTTCTGGGAGATGACGGAACTGTTGCGGGAATTATCCCTGCAAAAGATATTCAGTCTGTAATAGCGGGATATGTTATTAATACCGGTATACATATGTCGAAAGACAGTACAGGTAACGCTGATTTAATCAATTATATCAGAATTGTAGATACCAGCGGGACGGAGCAGGAATACGATACAAAACTGGCGAATTTCGTCGTAGGAGATATTGTGCAGATAAATTACGTAAACGGTGAGGCGGTAGTATCAAAGGCCGCATCCGGCAGACTGGAAGGTAAGGTAAGCAGTGATGGAACCCGTGTTTCTGACCGAATAATTACGGCCAATGCCAATATTCTTGATGTAGCAAAGGGAAGCTATACGAAAGTAGGCCCCGGCAAACTCAGTGGTACGGAGTTAACCAGTCAGAATGTGTTATATTACGGAGTAAATAAAGCCGGTGAGATTACAGATATGATACTGCTAAATGCCACAGGAGATCTCTTTCAGTATGGAATTCTGCTTTCCTTTACAATTATGGATCAGATGAACACAGGAGATGGGAACTCTCAGCTAACAGGTACCTATACCTATGATCTTGGTGGAAATAAATATACAACACAAGCGCAAGAGATAAGCTTTAACGAAGCAGCAGGACCGAAGGGATTTCTGATTAGCAACGGTGACATTAAGTTCCTTAAGACTCTTTATAAGGTTGGGGTAACTTCTATCGAAAGAAATCAGGTAAGGGGAGGCGAAGTTATTTATCCGATATCTGATAAGGCAGCTGTATATGTTTACAGCGATAATACTTATTATCCTGCCAAACTTTCCGATATTTCAAACCTGAAAAAATACAACGTCGAAGCCTATACAGATAAGATTAACCAGGAAGACGGTGTGATCAGGGTTATTGTTGCAACAAAGAAATAACATTGCCGGAACAGGCAGATAGGAGACTAAATGGCACAACAGGAAGTAAGCAGTGTTAAGCCTAAACGCAAAATAAATCTTCAGAATATAAAATGGAAAAAAGTCATCAAATATGCGGTTATCCTACTTATAATTGCAGTGATTGCAGGAAAGGCCATGGAGTTATTAAAGCCCTCCGGCAATCAGGCACAAACGTCGGTGCAGACTGCAGCAGTTACCAAAGGTAATGTAGAGAGCATGTTAAGCGGTAAGGGAACCATTGAGCCCTTGGATAAATACGAGGTCAACGCGCTTGTAAAAGGAGAAGTATTAGAGGCCCCTTTTGAAGAAGGAGATACGGTAACAAAGGGAGACCTTCTATACCAGATTAGTACAAAAGATGTGGAAAACAGTATAGAGACTGCTACCTTATCCGTTGAGAAAGCGAAAAGGAACTATGATGATTCTAAGATAAAATTAGATGATCTGGAGCAGGTTTCCAAAATATCAGGTTATGTTAAGAAGCTCTATGTGAAAGCCGGTGACAATATCCAGGCCGGAGCCAATATTGCGGATATCTATAATAGTGATTATATGTATCTTGATGTACCTTTTCTCTCAGCCTTGGTAAAAGAAGGACTGATTGGTAAGCAAGCTGTGGTAACAATGGATACAACACTGGAACAGTTAAAAGGAAAAGTTACGGCAGTCAGTGACATGGAAGAGACCATATCCGGTAATATTTCCACCAAGAAAGTCACCATAAAAGTTAAGAACCCAGGTGGAATTGCGGCGGGAGCACTGGCTCTTGCAAGCATTGGAACAGAGCAGTGTGCCGCAAACGGTACCTTTAGAGCAAGCGTTGAGCAGACTATAACAGCAGAAGGCTCCGGAAAGATAAGTGCCTTAAATCTTACAGAAGGCAGATACATGGAAAGCGGAAGTGTAATCTATACCCTAGCCTCAAAGGATATGAATAATGCAATTGAGGACAGTAAACTGTCTCTCAAAGAAGCAGAACTGGCTCTTAAGAACCAGAAGAATCAGTTGGATAATTACAGTATTCAATCCCCTATATCTGGTCAGGTAATTCTAAAAAATAAGAAAAAGGGAGATACCATTGATCCCGGGACAGACAGCAGCAAAGGCGCATTGGCAATTGTCTATGATCTGTCTGCCATGACCTTTCGAATGAATATCGATGAGTTGCAGATCAGAAATATTTCAGTAGGCCAAGTCGTTAGGATTACGGCAGATGCCTTACCCGGAGAGGAAATAGAAGGCAGAGTGGAGAAAATCGGGCTGAATAGTACCACCAATAATGGTGTAACTACTTACCCGGTCACCATCCGTATTGATAATACCGGAAATTTACTTCCCGGAATGAACGTAACCGGGAAAATTATAACCGCCAAGTCAGATAATGTGCTAATGGTACCCACGGGAGCAGTGATGCGTGACAATGTGGTATATGTAAAGTCAGCAGAGAAGGATACCAAAGCAGAGAATACCGGGGATAAAGACAGCGGGGTTATGGATGCGGAAGGCATACCTGCCGGTTTTAAGGAAGTAAAGGTAGAGATTGGAATCAGCGATGGTACCTATGTAGAAATAAAATCCGGACTAAAAGAGGGCGATGAAGTATATATTCCCTTTGTGGACACCAGCGGAAACGGTGGCGGTGATATGGGTTATTACGAAGAAGTTACCGTGACGGAATAGGAGGAGACATGAGTGCTGAGCCTTTAATTGAAATGATAGATATACAGAAAGTATATAATATGGGCGATACCCAGGTCAGGGCCAATGATGGCATCAGTCTTAAGATATATCAGGGAGAGTTCGTTGCAATTGTAGGAAAATCCGGAAGCGGTAAATCCACTTTGATGAATATCATTGGTGCCCTGGACACACCCACCGGTGGAAAGTATATTCTTAAAGGTCAGGATGTAAGTAAAATGAAAGGGGACTATCTGGCAGAAATACGGAATAAAATGATTGGTTTTGTATTTCAGCAGTACAATCTGTTGCCGAAACAGAATCTGATGGAGAATGTTTCACTTCCCCTTCTATATGCCGGTTTAAGCGAAGGGAAGCGAAAGAAAAGGGCATTGGAGGTACTTGAGAAGGTAGGAATCGGTGACAAGTGGAGAAACCTGCCCAATCAATTATCCGGCGGACAGCAGCAGAGGGTATCTATAGCCAGAGCTCTGGCAGGCAATCCCTCCCTTATACTTGCAGATGAACCCACCGGTGCCCTGGATTCACGCACCAGCAGAGAGGTACTTGATCTGCTAAAAGACTTAAACCGTGAAGGAAATACCATTGTTTTGATAACTCATGATAATTCCATAGCAGCAGAAGCTAAAAGGGTCATCAGAATCATAGACGGTAAGGTATCCTTTGACGGTAAGGTTGAGAATTATAAAAGTGTTCTAAAGGAAAGTGAGGAAGAGCATGGGTCTGATACAGGTATTTAAGTTATCATGGAGCAGCATCGTAAGCAATAAAATGCGGTCCTTCCTCACCATGCTTGGTATGATTATCGGTGTTGCCTCGGTTATTATCATGGTCAGTCTAATGCAGGGTATGACAAGGGAAATGAAAGACTCCTTTGGCTCAATGGGAGTGAATAACGTTACAGTCTCTCTGATAGGAAGGAATGGAGATGTAATACTGACCGAAGAAGATATGTATGAATATGCCAAGGAGCATAAGGACACGGTAAAGGCAGTAGTACCAAATGTCGCATTTCAAACTACGGTAAAAGGTGCTACCGACAAGATGGAAGGAGCTCAAATTACCGGAGTAGATGAAAAGTATGCGAATCTGAATGATAAGACAGTAGAATCCGGAAGTTTTATCAATTATATGGATATATCCAATATGGAAAAGACTTGCGTAATTGGTAGTTATGTGGACTTAAAGGTTTTTGGTCAGAAGGCAAAAGTAGGAGATATTATAAAAATTGGCGGAGAAGCCTATACCATAAAGGGAATCTTAAAAGAAACTGCCGATAACGTAGAGTGGTCCGATGATAATTGTATCTATATACCTTACAGTACCGGAGCAAGACAGGCAGGAATAGGAAGCATCAGCAGTTATTCCCTGGTGGCAAAGGATACTAATGTGGTGGAGAAAGTAACCTCAGATATTAATGATTATCTGTATAATATCTATCATGACAAGAAATTCTATTCTGCCACCAATCTGATAAATATGTTAAAAGAGATAAATCTTCAGCTTGGCATGATGACGGCACTTCTTGCAGGTATTGCAGGGATATCCTTGCTGGTAGCAGGAATCGGTATAATGAACATCATGTTAGTATCCGTAACCGAAAGAACCAGAGAGATTGGTATCAGGAAGTCCCTTGGAGCTAAGAAAAGGGATATTATGCGGCAGTTTGTTATGGAAGCCGGGACTACCAGCGGAATTGGTGGAACAGTAGGTATACTCTTAGGAGCTTTTGCAAGTATAGAAATCGGTAAGCTCATAGGTTTAGATGCTACACCTTCTTTATCGGTTGTGCTGATTTCCTTTGGTATCTCTGCCGGAATAGGAATTATATTCGGATACCTGCCGGCAAATAAAGCGGCAAAGTTAAATCCCATTGAAGCCTTACGAAGTGAATAAAGCATGCTTTGAAAGGGATGTATTTTAGAGATTAGTTTCTGTATATATACTATTTTATTTGGTGAGCTTAGGAGGTGATTTTATTAAAAAGCAAATAATATTATTAGCGGTATTAATACTTGCCCTAGTAGGCTGCTCCCCTAATTCTGCAAATAAGGTAAAAGAGAAAGCACCGGTTAATACCGAGCAGGGATTGGATAAACAACCGACTCAAGGAACAGTTACACAGGAACCCGCTATGGAGGAGCAGACGGAGCAACAACCTGTTACTTCAGAGGAATTATTAAAAGAAATGACCAATAAGGAAAAATCCTGGATGGGACTAACGACAAAGCAATACCTGAAAGATTTTGATTTCCTTTACGAAGAACTTCAGAACAACTATCCTTATTTTGGAGTTGCATGGCGCAAATATAATGTAAATATTGCAGATTTATATGCAGTATACCGTAAACAGTTGATAGACTGCAAAAACGACGACGAATTTTTTACCAAGCTAAAAGCTTTTATGAGTGAACTGCAGTATACAGGACATATTCAGTTATGGGGTTATAGTTATAGCAGCAGACTGGCAGAATTAGAAGAAACAGTGAAGGCTTTTCCAGAATATGAGGAAACCCTGACAAGATATATTAAGAAGCTTGAAAATCCCGTTTCTCAGAAGAATTATGAGCTTATGCAGGAGTTCTATACAAAGCTTGATGCGGAGGTAGATAAGCGAAACCAGGAAAAGGGTATTTCTGAGGACAGTGATACTGACTGGCAGGAAACAGAAGATATACAGTATGTAACTACAAAGATACTGGAAAAGAATAAGATTGCTTATGTGGATATGAAAGCCTTTGATATGAGTACCTACGAGCAGGATAATAAGACCCTCCTGGCTTTTTATAAAGAAATACAGAACTATGACCATCTTATCCTTGATATTACAGAGAATTCCGGCGGAGGTATGGACTATTTTAATCAGCTGGTGGTAGCACCGCTGACGAACAAAACACATTCGGTATCAACGTTCTTACTGACTAAGGCTGGAAAAAACAATGAGTATTTTTTGAATTTGAAGGAAGGGCTTGAAGAAGGGCTATGGCTTCCGGTATCACAGCTGCCGGAGCTTGGAGATGTGAATAAAGAGGATCTGTCACAGATGGATTATTTTATGAAAGAGACATATCTTATCAAACCAAATCATCAATCTGAATTTGACGGAAAGATATGGCTTTTGGTAAGCCCCAGGAATTATTCCTCCTCTGAATATGCAGCCATGTTTTCAAAGCAGTCAGGTTTTGCAACTCTTGTTGGTGAGAAAACAGGCGGTGATGGTATTGGTGTTGATCCTACTTATATTATTCTGCCAAATAGCGGACTGGTGGTTCAATATAGTCCCATATATGGCATAACCGCTGATGGAAGAAACAGTGAAGAATATGGCACAGAGCCGGATTATTACAGGCAGAAGGATAAAACTGCACTGGAGACCTGCTTAGAGCTCATTAAAAAGAATAGTACTCCATAACAATATTTAAAGATAACCAAGCATCAAGTTGAAGATTTACAAGCAACTTTATAGAAGAATAGCTGCCGAGCTGCATAGGTTTGGCAGCTATTTTTCTATAATAGGAAATAGCATTCCAGTGATAGGAAATTGAGTGGCAGGTTCCTTGTTCTATAGGAAAGACTCAGCCTATTCCCTCTGTTATTTATGACAATTGTCATATAAACTCTTTACAATCTGCACTATAAAATATTGCCTAATATTAGTAAGATATCATTGTGAATAAACCTAAGGAGGATTATTGGATGAGTCAGACAGTTGTAAAAATTGATAACCTGGTTAAGAGGTATAAGGAGCTGACAGCGGTGGATCATTTTAACCTTGAAATAAAAGAAGGTGAAATTCTTGGTCTTTTAGGGCCTAACGGTTCGGGAAAGACAACAACCATAAGCTGCCTTCTTTCACTTCTTAAGTTTGAAGAAGGAACTATTGAAGTGTTCGGACAGAAGATGAATCCCGACAGTTATTCCTTGAAACGTGATATCGGAGTTATACTACAGAATGTCGCTGTTTTTGATACTCTTACGGTTTATGAGAACATTGATTTCTTTTGCGGTCTTTATGTGAAGGATAAAGTCGCAAGAAAGAAATATGTAGAAGAAGCTATTCAGTTTGTAGAGCTTACGGAATTTCAGAAATTTTACCCAAAGAAACTCTCCGGCGGGTTGCTTAGACGCTTAAATATTGCCTGCGGGATAGCCCATAAACCAAAACTGATTATTCTGGATGAGCCTACGGTTGCGGTAGACCCCCAAAGCCGTAATAAGATCCTTGAGGGAATTGTTGAATTGAACCGTCAGGGAACTACCATTATCTATACCTCTCATTATATGGAGGAGGTAGAAGCTATCTGTTCCAGAATCGTCATAATGGATAAAGGAAAAAACATTGCTAACGGAACAGCAAATGAGCTAAAGCTGATGATACAAAACAACGAGACCATTTACATTGATATGCGGGTGTTACCTCATGAAGATCTTGAAAATATCAGGCAGATAAACCATGTATATTCTGCTGAGTATGCCAATGAACAACTGACAGTGAAATGCAACGGAGGCAAGCATAATCTGATTCATATTATGAATTACCTGCAGGAAAAGGGTATCACTTTTGGCAGGGTACATTCTGAACTGCCCACCTTAAATGACGTATTTCTTGAGATTACCGGTAAAGAGCTTAGAGATTAATAATATTATCAGCTGAAGGAATTTATAGGCTTTAGAAAGATGTAATAGGGAGAGTTCTATGCTCAGAAAGGAATAAATATATGTTTTTTCACTTGCTAAAATATAAACTTAAAGCCCTGTTTCGTGAAAAGGATCTGCTGGGATGGATCTTTGCATTTCCGCTTGTGCTGGGTACTTTCTTTTACCTGTCTTTTGGCACGATCATGCAGTCTGGCGATTATGACTTTTCTCCTGTACCCATAGTATATGTGACAGAGAGCGGAGCAGATGAGACTTTTGAAGGAATATTGGAAGAATTGGGAGAAGAGTCGGAAAATCAGTTGTTTCAAATAACAAAAACAGATATGGTCAGCGGAAAAGAGCTGTTAAAGGCGGGAGAGGTTGACGGGATTATTGTGTCCGTTTCACAGAATATTTCAGTGATCGTAAGCGGAAAAGGTCTGAATCAGACTATCTTAAAATCCTTTCTGGAAACTTACTTAAAACACAAAAGTGTAATTGAAGAGATCGGAAGCACTCATCCGGATAAGATGGAAGCTGCCATAAACATACTCTCGGAGGATACGAGCTTTAACAAAGAAATATCTTATTCCAATACCAAAATGGATAATCTCTCTCAGTATTTCTTTGCACTGATAGCTATGACCTGTATGTATGGTTCTGTTATCGGCAGAAGGTGTGTAGAGGATATCCAGGGAAACCTGTCGGCTCTTGGAGCCAGAAGAGAGGTCTCTCCTGCTCATAAGCTTACAGTAATCGTTGCTGACTTCTGTGGTTCTGTATTAGTAGATTTCAGTTCTGTAGTGTTGCTGATTGGTTATCTCACAATGGTATTAAAAATAGACTTCGGAGACAGAGTACCACAAATTGTTTTGACTGCCTTTGCCGGTTCTGTAATTGGTGTGGCTATGGGCACTTTCATTGGTTCCATCGTTGGGATTTCTATGAATATTAAGGATGCTTTGGTTTCTGTCATTAGTCTTGTGCTGTCCTTCTTAAGCGGACTTATGATAAATAATATGAAGGATATTGTGGAACATACGGTTCCTTTTGTTAACCGGATAAATCCTGCGGCATTGATTACTGACTGCCTGTATTCCCTGAATATGTATGATAACTTTGAAAGATTTTACACAAACATTGCCATAATGGGAGTTATTGCTGTGTTGTTTATCTTCGGAAGTTATATGCAATTAAGGAGGAACCGATATGCAAGTATTTAAGGCCTTTTTTATAAACTTAAGAGAAGAGATGCCAAGCATCATAATTTATTTTATAATCTTTCTGGCTTTATCCCTGTTACTCTCTGGTAATGGGAAGAAGCAAACGGAGGTAGTGTATAATGACTCAAAGGTAAAGATGGCGGTATTTGATGAAGATAATACCGTATTAAGCAAAAGTCTATATGAATATCTTGATAAGACTCAAGATCTAAGAACCATAAAAAACGATAAAGACTCCATCACCGATGAGCTTTTTTACCGGAATATAGAATATGTATTAATTATAAAAGATGGTTTTGAGGAGAAAATAAAGTCCGGCAGTTTTGAAGGTATCGTTGAGAATGTGAAAGTTCCGGACAGTGTAAGCGGTAAATTACTGGATGACAAGATTAATCAATATCTGTCCGTACTAAGTACTTATACTGCCGGTGGCTTTGGTATGGAAGAGGCGGCTGCAAAAGCACTGGATACAGTGGCTATTTCAGCAGATGTAACCCTCCTTAAGGTGGAAGGGAAAGAAATAGAAAAGAGCAAGGCATATTACTTTTACACCTATATTCCCTATGTACTTATCTGTATGCTGATAAATGGGCTTGGCGGAATCCTTATTAAATTTCGAAAGAAGGATTTGGACTGGAGGATTAAGTGCTCTGCCTTGTCAGAGAGAAGCAGAAATACTGCTTTAATATCTGCTGGTTTGCTCTTTGGCTTTGCCTGCTGGGCTGCTTTTGTACTCTTATCCCTGCTTATCTATAGAGAGGATCTTACTGGAATAAGGGGGGCATTATATATAGCAAACAGCCTGGTATTTTTATTCGTGGCAATGAGCCTGACTTACCTTGTCAGCTTCTTTGTTAAATCCTCCAATGCGCTTAATATGGCCTCCAATATTATCGGTTTGGGACTCAGTTTCCTTGGCGGAATCTTTGTTCCTCTAGAATACATGAGTAAGAGTGTTTTAAGATTCTCAAAGCTTCTGCCTACTTACTGGTATGTAATGACGAATCAGACCATTGATTCTTTTAACAGTTCTGGAGAACAGTACAACCAGGTATTTAGAAATTTCGGAATACAGGCTGTTATTGCTGTTGTTATATTTGCAGCAGCCATTGGTGTATCCCGTTCCAGAAAGCTTGCGCAGTAGTTTATTTCTCCGTGATGCTATTCACCGATAGCCTCATCGAACTGGGTGTGGTAGAGTCTTGCATAAGCACCGTTTTGAGCAAGAAGTTGGATATGGCTCCCTTTCTCAATAATCTTTCCCTTATTCATGACAACTATTTCATCTGCATTTACAACAGTGGAGAGGCGGTGGGCAATAAGGATGGTGGTACGGCCGATCATAAGGCGATCAAGAGCCTCCTGTATTAATTTCTCTGACTGGGAATCCAGGGCAGAGGTGGCTTCATCCAGTATGAGAATCTTAGGATTCTTAATAAATACTCTGGCAATTGCAATACGCTGTTTCTGCCCGCCGGACAGCTTGGCACCTCTCTCTCCGAGAACAGTGTTGAAGCCTTCCGGCATTGCCTGAATAAAATCATAGGCATTGGCAGCTTTGGCAGCAGCAATAATATCTGCATCAGTAGCCTTGGGATTACCATAGAGGATATTTTCCCTGATAGAGCCGCTGAACAATATGGTTTCCTGGGGCACGATTCCAACCTGCTGTCTTAAGGAGTTTGTTTTGTATTCTTTTAAATCTTTACCATCCAAGCATACACTTCCGCAGTGCACATCGTAAAATCTGGGAATTAAGGAAACCAGAGTTGATTTGCCGGAGCCGCTGGCACCCACTAAGGCAATACGTTCACCGGCGTGGATGGTAAGGTTCATATTCTTAATAATCTGCTCGTTTTCTTCATAGCTAAAGCAAATGTTCTTAAGAACAATTTCACCATTTATATTAGCGCATTCTATTGCATCTGGGCTGTCTAGAATATCCGGAGTCTGATCCATAACATGGAGAACACGTTCAAGAGCTGCCATAGAGGTTGAAAATACTACATTTAATTCGGCAAAGCGGTTAATGGGCAGGTAGAAATTACCCAGATATGCGTAAAAAGTAATCAACTCACCAATAGACAGAACGCCACTGTTAACTCTCTGGCAGCCTACCCATATTACTACAATAGGAGCCAGTGCTGTCAGATAACCGGTAATGGTGGTATTTAAAGAAGCTAACATTCCGCTCTGTAACTGGAAGTTCAGCAATTTGGTGGCTTCTTTTCGGAATCGTTTTCTTTCGTATGCTTCCTGGGTAAAGGCCTGCACTACGGAATAACCGCCTACCTTCTCCTGTACATGAGCTGACATCTCTTCGGTTTCATCCTGTACCATATGACTGTTGCGCTTTACTCTGCGGCCGATTTTCTTACTGATAAAGAGATAAAAGGGAAAGATAGAGAGTGAGGCCAGAGTAAGAACCCAGTCCATGCGAAGCATGATGAACAATAAGGCGATAACCAGAATACCATCCATCCAGATATTGGTCAGGGCATTTCCCACAAGATTTGATACCAATGCAATATCATTCATTAATACGGATACGATTCCGCCGGAATGATGTTTGCTGTAATAAGAAGCGGACATTCTCTGCATATGTTTATACAGATCGCATCGTAAGGCAAAGGTAACCTGATTGCCTGCTTTAGAAGTAAAGAAATGTCTGACATAAGTTCCTGGAATCCAGATAAAAGTATAGATTCCGATAATGATTAAGGTCCAGTAGTTTAATTCGTGCATTTTCTCTGCTGAGGTCAGCACACTGGCAGAACTGAATACATCATCAATAAAATGCTGCATAATTCGGGGAAAAATAAGCGGAACCGTAAATTTAATAATACCGCCGGCGGCACCGATGACAATCAGCCAGGTGTAAGGCTTAACGTAATGCAGAAAACGTATAAAAGAACTTGGTTTCTTGGTATTGTCTGAATTAGGACACTCTGCTCCCTCTGACATAAGTAATTTCATCCTTCCGTTTGGTAATATATTGGTTATCATAGCACTGTTGTTGAGGGATGAAAATGTATTATCTTTCATTTAGTAAAAAAGCGTATTATAATAAAATACATGAACTTCAAATGGTATTTAACCCTTTATATAGGAATCTAATTTTACTTATGAAGTAGTTTCGTTAATAATGAAAATTTACTTTTAACGAATACTGATTTATACGTGTGCTAAACCACACAGATGGGAGTTATAATGTATAAAAAAACAGATAAACTCTGTGAAGAAGCAAAGATAATCAGAGAAGAAGTATTTGTAAAGGAACAGGGTTTTCTTGATGAATTCGATGATATTGATGAGGTTGCAAAACACCTGGTGTTTTATGTGGATGGCAAACCGGCAGCAACCTGCAGATATTATAGAGGAAAAGCAGAAGGTGAATATATAGCCGGTAGAATTGCAGTAAGACAGGAGTTTCGCGGAAGGAATCTGGGGCAGCATATTATGGAAATTCTTGAGGAAAATGTCAAAAAGGACGGCGGAAGAAGTATCATTCTCTCAGCGCAAAAAAGAGTCCAGGGTTTTTATGAAAAGAGCGGTTTTGAAGCATATGGAGAAATTTATATGGATGAACACTGTGAACACATCAATATGATAAAAACACTGAACTAATCCCTTTAACGGTTATTTATACAAAAATCATAGGAGAATAAAAGACTGTCTGGCGCAGATACTACTACTGCAAAACCGATACAACAATGATAAGATGCTAATAGTAACTTTTCAACAAATGTATGCGAGCAGGAAAGGAAACATCAGATGGAGAATGTAAGGCTTACCATTGAAGGACTTCAATTTAATGAAACACAGGATAGAGTCAAAAATCAGCTGGAAGGCATTGTTGGTGTCCGAAAGATTAATTACGATGAACAGACCTCTGCCCAGGAAATTAATAATCATCTGCAAAATAATGGTTATAAAGTATCAGATATCGCTCACTGGAATTCATTAGAGTAAATTCAGATACTAAAAAAAGGACTTGCACCAGCACGTATATTCATTGGCTACCGGTACAAGTCCTTATTATTATCTGGAACTTTCTGATTCAACTAACTGGGTACAATGAACTTCTTTGCTGTTTCCTGGGTTATCTAAGGAATGGATGCTGCACATATCTTTATTCGGATTTACATTTTCTATATAAACAGCTTCTCCGTTACAAGTTACATGAACCATCTCCGGTGAATGGGCAATTTCTGATGCACGTTTCTTATCCATAGTCAGTCTCCTTTGATAGAAA